>JAZKGI010000020.1:0-109858 GCA_040385995.1 Pseudomonadota bacterium | reverse complement strand
GTAGCGGTCGTCGTCGCGGCGCGAGCGGTCGCCCGGGCGCGCCATGCCCGGCAGCACCAGCAAATCGAAGTCGGCCTGGCGCGCCCGGCGCGGAAAATCGCCGTCGTTCATGCCCAGCAGGCAGACCACCCGGAACGGCACCGCGCGCATCGGCATCAAGGTGCAAAAGGTCACCCCGCCGGAGACGAACTGGTGGTTCAGGGTGGGCTCGTCGAGCGCGCCCAGCCAAGCTTCGCGCAGCACCGCCAGCGGCAGCGCCTCGTCGTACTCGGCATACTCGCAGCGTTCCAGCCAGCCTTGCAGCGCCTGTTCCAGATGCGCCAGCGTGAGGCGGTCGCCCTCTTCCTCGGCCCGGAAAAAGGCGGCCAGCAGGGCGCGCGCCTGACCGCCCCATTCGGCCGGGGTGCGCGCGCGGGCCAGGGCGGCGCGCCAGTGCAGCAGCGCTTCGACCAGCTGCGCCAGGGAGCCGGCCAGCGCCGCGTCCAGGCCGCCCACTTCGGCATACGGCTCGATACCCTCGAAGCTGGCGCCGGCGCCGCTGGCGTAACCGAGCAGCATGCGCCGCATGCCGAAGATCCAGGCGTTCTGTTCGCCCGCCGCCCCTAGTCCCAAGCCATGCCGGTGCGCCTGGTCCAGGCCCCAGCGCACGCCGGCGCCCTCGATCCACTGGCCCAGGGTGGGCAAATCGTCGGGCCCCAGGCCGAAGCGGGCCGCCACGGCCGGCACGTCTAGCAGGTCGCGCACCTCGCTCTGGCGGCAGCGCTGCTGCGGCAGGCGCAGCAGCCATTCGAGCGCCACCAACAGCGGGTTGACGCTGCGGTCCTTGACGTCGCCGATCTCAAATGGAATGAAGCGCGGGTCGCTCCTCTTGTGCTGGCCGAACACGGCGTGGATGGCGGCGGTGAAGGTGTCGATGTCGGGCACCATCACCACCACCTCGCGCGGGTGCAAGCCGTCGCCGGCGGCGAACATGGCCAGCAGCTGGTCGTGCAGGATTTCCACTTCGCGCTGCACGCTGTGGGCCAGATGGAACACGATGGAACGGTCGCTTGGCGCCGGCGCGATGCCGGCGTGCTCGCCCAGCGGCAGCAAGTCGCGCACCGCCGCTTGCACTTGCGCCAGCAAGGTGTCGCCTTCTTCGTTGCCGAACAGGTCCACCCGCAAATTGTCCTGCCCGCCCTGGGCGTCGAATTCGTCGAGCATGCGGATGAAGTCGCGCCCTTGGCGGCCCCAGCTCGCCAGCAGCGGGTGGCTGTGCGCGTGCAGCGCTTCGAGCGGTATCTGGCTCAAGTCCTGGTCCTTGCGCTGGCGCTGGCGGCGGTGGGCCGCGCGCAGTAAATCGCGGCCCTCGATGATGTCGCCCCAGTAGAACTGGCAGGGATTGGGCACGGCCAGCACCACCTGGGTGTGACCGGCCAGGGCCGCCAGCGCCTGCAAGCTTTGGTAAGGCAGCGCCGAGATGCCGAACAGGACCACCCGGCGCGGCAGCGCGCCGGCCGGGGCCTGGCCGGCGGCCAGCGCGTGCAGGAAGGCTTGGTGCACGGTGGCGCGGCCGTGTTCGCGGTTATGCTCGGGCACGCTGGCCATCACGGCCCGCCAGAGCTGGGCCTGCCAAAGCTGATCCGCCCGCAAGAGGGCGGCCTCGCCGCGCGCCGTGCGCAACTGGTCGCGCCCGGCGGCCCAGTCGGCCAGCCAGTCGGCCCGGTACACCTGGTATTGGTCGAACAGGTCGGCCAGCCGCTCGGCCAGTTGCAGGCGGCGCTCGGGGTCGCCGTCCGCCAGGAAGTGGCGCAGCGGCGCGAACACCGGCTCGGCCAGCAGCGCGGGCAGCAGGCGCATCAGGCGCCAGGTGAGCGGCGCCTTGTCGAACGCCGAGCGGCTCGGCACCCGCTCGCGGCCCAGCATGGTGCGGTAGGTTTCCCACAGAAAGCGGGCCGGCAGCGCGATGCGGGTGGCCGCGCAAATCCCGATTTCCTCGGCCAGGGCGATTTTGAGCCATTCGGCCACGCCGTTCGATTGCACCAGGAAGGTTTCCGATTCGAGCGGGGCCAGCGGATTGCCGCGCAGCCACTCGAACACGGCCGCGCGCAACTGTTCCAGTTGGTTGCCATGCAAGATAAGAAGGCCGGGCGTCACACTCAAGGGCGGGTCGATCCGAAATGGGCCGCGGGACGGCGCCCAGGGCAAGTTGGCGGGAACAAGCGCATGCCGCCACGGGTGCGGCACGGCTTTCCGGATGCGGGACGGCGCCCGCCCGGACCAGTCCGGTGCCGGGGCGGGGCAAGCGCACGCAAGCGCGCTATTATCGCTTGTCCTGGCTCAGCCTGGGTCGCGCGCGCTAAATTCAAGCGCGATATGTTCGCTCAAGCGGTCGAGCAGGGGCTCCATGCCGGCCAGGGTGCGTCTGGCCAGCACCAGATCGTGGCTATCCCGGAAACTCTCCAGCGTTTCGCACATGCCGGCGAAGCTGGTGGCGCCGATCGCCCGGGCCGACGATTTGGTGCGGTGGCCCAGGTCGGCCAGCTGGCCCAGGTCGCCGCGGTCCATCGCGTCTTGCATCTCGGCCAGTGATTCGCGCGCCGTGTCCAGAAACAGCATGGCGTAGCGGCGCATCTTGTCGGGCTTGTTGTTAAAGGTTTGCGCCAGGGCGCCCAGGTCGAGGATGGCGCTGTCGCCCGCGCCCTGGCTGGACCAGGGCGCCGGCACCGGTGCGGGGGGCCGCGGCGGCTCGGCCATGCCGGACGGTTCGCTTGGCGCGCGCGCCGCCGGACGCGCCGGCGCAGGCTGGGCGCGCCGCACATGATCCGGGCGGCGCCGGCCGGGGTCGCTCGCCCGGCCCACCGCCAAGGCGGCCAAGCCGGCCGCGTCGGCCGCACTCACCATGCCGCTGGCGTTGGCCGCGCCGGCCAGGTCCGCCACCGCGGCCGCAGCGCCGAGACCGCCCGCGTCCGGCGCCGGCATGCGCACGGTGGGCGCGGCGAACGGCAAGCCGTGCACGGCGCCGCCGCCGCGTTGTGTCATCCATTTGGCCAGCACGGTAAACAGAGAATTGGGCGCGATCGGCTTGGTGACGAATTCGTCCATGCCGGCCTCCAGGCAGCGCGCCTGATCCTCGCGCCCGGCGTTGGCGGTCATGGCGATGACCAGGGTGGCGGCCAGCTTGGGGTGGGCCCGTATCATGCGGGTGGTCTCGAAACCGTCCATGACGGGCATTTGCACATCCATCAGCACGCAATCGAATTGGTTCTTGAGCAGCAAATCGATGGCTTCCTTGCCATTGTTGGCCACACACACGGTGGCGCCCGCGTCTTCCAGCAACTCTTGCCCCACTTGCTGACTAAACACATTGTCTTCGACCAGCAGGATCGCGGCGCCCTTGATCACGTCCAGCACCGCCCCTTGCACCAGTTCCTCGTTGGGCGCGAGCAGATTGATGCCTTTTTCCAGGCGGGCCGTAAACCAGAAGGTGCTGCCGGCGCCGGGCCGGCTGTCAACCCCCACCGCGCCGCCCATCAATTCGGCCAGTTGCTTGCTGATCACCAAGCCGAGGCCGGTGCCGCCATATTTGCGGGTGGTGGACGGGTCGGCCTGATGGAACGATTGGAACAGTTGCGCCACCTGTTCGCCGCTCATGCCGATGCCATTGTCTTGCACCTCGAAGCGCACCACGGTGTGGCCGTCGCGGTCTTCGACCGGGCGGGCGCGGATGAAAATCTTGCCGTTCTCGGAAAACTTGATGGCGTTGCTGGTTAAATTGAGCAATACCTGCTCCAGGCGCAAGGGGTCGCCCCGCAACTGGTGCGACAAGCCGGGCCAGATTTCAAACACCAGGGCCAAGCCCTTGTTGCCGGCGCTGTCGCCCAGCTGGTTGGAAATATTGCTCAGCAAAGTGTCCAGGCCGAAGTCCAGCACCTCCAGGTCGAGCTTGCCCGCCTCGATCTTGGAAAAGTCGAGGATGTCGTTGATGATGCCCAGCAAATGCTGCCCGGAATGATAAATCTTTTGCACATAGTCGCGCTGGCGCGGATCGACCACCGAGCGCAGCGCCAGATGAGCCATGCCGATGATGCTGTTCATCGGCGTGCGGATCTCGTGGCTCATATTGGACAGGAAATCGCTCTTGGCGCGGTTGGCCGCGTCGGCTTGCTCCTTGAGGTTGTGCAACTCGGTGATGTCGGTCGAGAGCGCGATCACGGCGCCGGTGGCGCCGTCGTTGATGAGCGGCACCCGCACGGTCCACAGATGGCGCAGCGCGCCGGCGCTGTCGACATAAGCTTCCTCGCTGCCCAGCTTGATGCGTTCCTCGAACACTTGCTGATCCTGGGTCCAGGCTTCGTCGGCCCGCTGGCGCGGCAGCAGTTCACTGTCGAGCTTGCCGATCATATGGGACGCCGAATAGCCCATCGCCTCGGCCATCTTGGCGTTGGCATAGATGTAGCGCCGCTCGTGGTCTTTCATCGAGACATGGGCGTCGACGTTGTTGAGCACCGTGTCGAGCAAGACTTGCTGCTCCAGGGCGCGCCGGCGCGAGCGGTACAAAATGGAAAAGTAACCGTAAATGAGGATGGTGCCTATACAGCCGGTCAAGAGCGCGATCAGGGGAAAGCTGCGGTCGAACGGGCTGTACAGATCGGATTTGCGCACGCTGAAACGCGCCTTCCATAAACTGCCGTTGAAATCGATCGGCAACACGGCTTCGAAAAGGTCGGCCTCGCCCGCCAAGCGCAGCGGCGGCGCCTCCAGCGAGCCGTTATCGTTAAATAGCAGCCGGTCGCTGGCCTCGATCACCAGGCGCCGCTTGTCCACCTCGGTGGCGCCGTCGGCGTACAAGGTCAGGTGAACTTGCTGCACCGCCATCTCATCGATCGCGTTTTGCACCAGCTTGGGAATGCTGAAACCGACCCCGACCGAGCCCAGATAGGCGGCCCGGCGCTGCTCCACGCCGGTCAGCGGCCACCCCTTGCGGTACACCGGCAGGCGCATGCCCAGCGCGATATGGCGCGGCGGCCCCTTGACCACGATGGGCTGGCCGGAGGCGCTCATTTCGCCGGTGTCGCGCGACAAATCGAGGGCGCGCCCGATGGCCGGATTGGCCGAGATATCGACCCCGAACTTGTCCTTCAGGCTGGCCATCGGTTCCAGATAGGTGAGCACGGTATAGCGCGGGCGCCGGCCGGGCGGCACGATCTTGAAATCGGGATAGCCGCCGGGCGTCAAGCTGGTGTCGGCGCGCACGGCGGCCACGAAGGCGGCGCGCTCGGCCTCGCCGATCGCCTGCGCATAGGTGACCGCCTCGATGGCCGGGAAATGCAGCGGCAAGTCAAGATTGTTCACATAGGCGTGGAATTGCTCGCGACTGAGGCCGTCGACCGTGCCGAACAGCGCCACCAGCCCGCGTACCAGATCGGAATACGCCTTGACCCGGGCCGACATGCTGTATTGGGCGCTGCGGGCCACATTGTCGAAGCGCCGGCGGGCGTCGTCCTCCACCGTTTTGTTGGCGGCGGCAAACATGGTCAAGCCTATCGTCATCGCCAGCGAGCAGCCCGCCGCCCACAACAAGGCGCTTGAACTGAGCCAGCTTTTGCCAAATTTGCCGAGGATGCGCATCGTAATCGCTTTAGTCTGGCACAAGGCACGGCCGATATGGTTCGACAAATGCCTCACATGAAAAGGAATTTCATTCAAGCAGCATACTATTAATGCTTCGCGACACCTACGATTTCCGCCCCTCGGCGTGCCGCGCCGGGGCGATGGCGCCACACCGACCTATGGCGCCGACCGGCGCGCGCGCCACGCGCGCTTCCTGGTCTACGTCAAACCCGGCCTTCATCGAGCTCATCAATAACTGAACTTTGCGCCGCTCAAGCTATCAAATTATCAACACATTGCCGCATCGATGGAGATGCCATGCCCAGCTCCGTATCATTTCCCGGTCGCCCTGCGCGCGCGCGCCCGGCGCGGCGCCCGACGCCCTGGCCGCGCCCCTCCACCGCCCGCTTCGGCGCGCGGCTTGACATCGGCTTCGGCGTCCGCTTCGGCGTCCGCTTCGGCGTCCGTTTCGGCGTCCGCCTTGGCATCCGCTTGGTCTGCTGGTGCGGCGCCCTGGCCACCCTGGCGCCAGCGGCCCAGGCTGGCGCCAGGGTGGCCGCGCCGCCGGCCGAGCACCGCGAATTCGCCGCTTTCCTGGAAGCGCCCTACCGCGCCGCGCCGTCCGCCGCCGCGTCCCAGGCGCGCACCTTCGTGCTCCACTTCGACTACCCCGGCGCGCCGCGGCCGCAGGAAGTGCGCTGGCGCCTGGACCTGCTGGCCCCGTCCGGCCGCACGCTGCGCCATTGGTCGGCGGTGCAGGCGCTGCCGGGCCGGCCCATGCAAGTGCGCATCCCCTGGGGTGGCCGCGCGGCCGGCGCGCTGCCGGACGGACGCTATCGGCTGCGCCTGCGGGCCGTGGCGCGCGACGCGGCGCCGCCGGCGGCGACCGCCTCGCGCCGGGCCGGCGCCGCCGTCCCGCGCGGCCCCGGCCTGATCGACGAGCGCTGGGATATCGCCGTCGGTCAGCCGCCGGCCCAGCCGCTGGCGCCGTTTACCCCGCTGGCGCGCTCATCAAAAGGCCTGAGCATCGCGGCGGCGGCGCCGGCGCCCGGCGCCCTGCCTTTTACTGTTTACTACGGCAATCTGCACAGCCAGACCAATCACAGCGACGGGGGTGGCGCACTCGACAAGTGTAGCGGCGCCCAGGCGCCGCAGTCGGCCGACTTCGGTCCTATTGATGCATATCAATATGCACTTGACCACGGACTTGATATATTATTAACGTCGGAACACAACCATATGTATGACGGCTCCGACGGCAGCGACCCGCGGGCGGACCCGGTGGCGGCCAAGGCCCTGTTTCATGCCGGCCTGGCCAGCGCCGACGCGTTCAACGCCAGCCATCCCGACTTCCTCGCCCTGTATGGCCAGGAATGGGGCGTGATCAAACAAGGCGGCCACGTCAATATCTTGAACGGCGACGCGCTGCTGGGCTGGGAAATGAATGCCAAAGGGCAACTGCTGGCCGACCAGTTCACGGCCAAGGGCGATTACGCCGCCCTGTATGGCTTGATGCGCGCGCGCGGCTGGCTGGGCCAGTTCAACCATCCGGCCACCAGCGGCCAATTCCGCATCCATGGCGTGCCGCTCGCGTACAGCGCCGATGGCGACCAGGCCATGGCCCTGTGCGAGGTGCTCAACACTTCGGCCTTTTCCACCAACGTGAACGGCACCGAGACGCGCCGCAGCCACTACGGCGCCGCGTGCGACCTGGCGCTCGAGGCCGGCTTTCACGTGGCCTTTAGCAGCAACCAGGACAATCACTGCGCCAACTGGGGCGCCGCCTATGGCAACCGCACCGCCGTGCTGATTCCGAACGGCAGCGCGCTCTCGCGCGCCAGTGTTATCGAGGCGATCGGCGCGCGGCGCGTGTTCGCCACCATGGACAAGCAGGCGCAGCTGGTGCTGACGGCCAACGGCCACCTGATGGGCGAGCGTTTTTCCAACAGCGGGCCGCTCACCCTGCTGGCCCACTTCGCCAGCGGCACCGGACGCGCCGTGGCCACGGTGGAAGTGTTCGAAGGGGTGCCGGGGCGGCGCGGCCAGGTCACGCTCCTGTCGAGCACGGCCAGCACGGTGCTCACCCCCGCCCCGGGCGAGCATTTCTACTACGTCAAGCTGACCCAGGACGACGGCAATCTGCTCTGGTCGGCCCCGGTGTGGGTGAGCCAGCGCGCGCCCGGGCGCGCCCCTGCCCGGCGGCGCTAGCGGCCTGTCGGACTTGGGCAGTCAAAGTCCGACGGCTGCTAGACGACGCGCTCGCCACGTTTCGGGCGTCCGCATGGCGCACGCGCGCAATCTCGCCTTGCGCCCGGCGCCATTTTGCGCCACTCTGCTAATGACGATGCGAAAGAGAATGATGGCCAACCAGGCCCTCGCTCGCTTGTACTTTTTTACTTTCCAAATTGAAATTCTTTGTAAAGGGAATGATCTTTGATGAAAAGAGCATACGAGCAAGAATTGACGGCCCTGATGGCCATGGCGGCCCGTTCCGAGCAAGCCGGCCAGCCCGCGCAGGCCGAAGCGGCCTACCGCAAAGTACTGGAAAAAGACACCGCGTTTCACCGCGCCTGGCATGCGCTGGGGCTGCTGGCCCACCATGCCGGCGGCACCCAGCGCGCGCTGCACTGCATCGAAACGGCGATCGCCATCGACGGCGGCCACATGCTGTATCACCGCAATATCGGCGAAATGTACCGCCGGCTGGGCCGGCTCGAGCAAGCCATCGCCGCCGGCCGCCGCGCGTGCGCGCTGGCGCCGCGCGATCTCGACGCGCACTACAACCTGGGCCTGGCCTACACCGATGCCCAACGCCATGCCGACGCCATCGCCGCTTACCGGGCCGCGCTGGCCATCGATGAGGGTCATGGCTTGTCCTGGAATAACCTGGGCTCGGCCCTGGAGCGCGGCGGCGACCAGGGCGGCGCCATGGATGCCTACGCGCGCGCGGTGGCGCTCGACCCGCGTCACGCCGAAGCCCACAACAATCTGGGCGCCATCCATCTGGAACAAGGCCGGCTCGACCAGGCGCGCGCCAGCTTCGAGGCGGCCATCGCGGCCAGGCCCGATCTGATCGACGCCCACTACAATCTGTCCTCGCTCAAGACTTACCGCAAGGACGACCCGCATCTGACCATGCTGGAGCGTTGCCACCCGGGTCGGGAACAGCTGGCCTCGCAAGCGAGCATCCGCTACCACTTCGCCTTGGCCAAGGCGCTCGACGATAGCGGCGCCGACGACCGCGCGTTCGCCGCCTACGCCGAAGGCAACCGGCTGCAACACAGCTTGCTGCCGGTCGACGAGGCCAAGGACCAGGCCATGCTGGAGGCCATCGTGCGCACCTTCGACCGCGACTTTTTTACGCGGCGCCAGCACTGGCGCGGCGCCGCCGAGCCCGGCCGCACACCCGTCTTCATTGTCGGCATGCCCCGCTCGGGCACCACCTTGCTGGAACAAATTTTATCCTCGCATGGCGCCTTGCACGGCGCCGGCGAATTGCCGGACCTGCATCGCGTGGTCACGGCCCTGGGCGCCGGCCGACCTTTCCCCGAAGGCATCGCGCAACTGGACGAGGCCGCCCTGCACGGCATCGGCCACGATTACCTGACGCGGGTCTGGCAGCTGGCGCCGAGCAGCGCCTTCATCAGCGACAAGATGCCCGCCAATTTCTTTTACCTGGGCTTGATCCACCTGGCCCTGCCGCACGCCAAAATCATCCATGCCACGCGCGACCCCATGGATTCCTGTTTTTCCTGTTTTTCGCGCCTGTTCAACGACACCATGGCGTTTGCCTACGATCAGGGCACACTGGGGCGTTACTACCTGCGGTATCAGGCGCTGATGCGGCATTGGGACCAGGTTTTACCGCCCGGGACCATACTCGACCTGTCATATGAAGCGATGGTGGCCGACACCGAGGGCCAGGCCCGCCGGCTACTCGACTTCGTCGGTTTGCCGTGGCATCCGCAATGCCTCGATTTTCACACCAACGATCGCGCCGTCAAGACGGCCAGCGTGGCCCAGGTGCGGCGCCCGATTTATACCAGTTCGGTGGCGCGCTGGAAACGTTTTGCCCGCCACCTGGGGCCGTTGCACAAGATCGTCGGCGGCCAGCACCCGATCGGCGCAACGGACGCGGCGGCCGATGCCGGGGCCCACGACACCGCGCCGTATCAAGCGGCGGCCGAAGCGGTGCCTGCCGGGGCCACGGCCGATGCGCACCATCTGGAAGGCACCGCCCACTACCGCCAGGGTCGTTTCGATCTGGCCGCGCGGTGCTACCAACAAGCGCTGGCGCTGCGGCCCGACTTCGCCCAGGCGCTCAACAGCCAGGGTTTTCTGTTGCAAGACCAGGGCCGCCTCGACGAGGCGCTCGCCTGTTTCAGCCGCGCCGTCGAGCTGGCGCCCCAACTGGCCATGGCCCGCCTCAATCTGGGCATGCTGCAATTAAAATTGGGCATGTGGGAAGCCGGTTGGGAAAACTATGAAGCACGCTGGATCGGATCGGCCGAGGCTAGCAGGGGCACCTTCGGCCGCCCGCCCTGCCCTTTGCCGCATTGGGAGGGCGAGCGCGGCACCGGCGCGCTCAGCCTGCTGATCATCGTCGAACAAGGTTTCGGCGACACCTTGCAATTCGCGCGCTACCTGCCCCTGGCGCTGGAACGCTTTGCCAGGGTCGGTTTCGTCTGCTCGGTGCCGACCCAGCGCCTGATCGAATGGGCCTGGGGCGAGCGCGTCGTCACCTTCACCCGTCTGCCGGCCGATTATTGCGGCTGGGACCGGCAAGCGGCCTTGCTCTCCCTGCCGCGCGCCTTCGCCACCCGTCCCGACACGATTCCGGGCGCGCCCCCCTATCTGCGGGTGCCGGCCCCGGCCGCTTCGCACTGGCGCGCCCGTTTGGCGGCGCGCGCGCCGGGCCGTTTGCGCATCGGCATCGCCTGGGCCGGGCGCAAGGCGCACCAGAGCGACGCCCGCCGCAGCCTCGCTTTCACCCAACTGCACCCCCTGCTGGCCGATACCCGGGTAAGTTGGGTCAGCCTGCAAAAATGGGCCCCGGAAGACGCGCGGCCGGCCATCCCGGACCACCTCGACTGGATCGACTGGACCGAGCAATTGAGCGACTTCGCCGACACCGCCGCCTTGATCATGGCGCTCGACCTGGTCATTTCAATCGATTCCGCCATGGTCCATCTGGCCGGCGCGCTGGGCCGGCCGGTCTGGATGATGAACCGCTACGACAGCGAATGGCGCTGGTTCCATGAACGCGCCGACAGCCCCTGGTATCCGAGTCTGCGCATTTTCCGCCAGCGCGCGTTTGGCCACTGGGACAGTGTGCTTACCGAGGTGGCCGAGGCCGTGCGCGCCCTGCCCGCGCCGCGCGCCATCGAGCCGGCCAAGCGGCGCGCCGCCCAGGCCCCGGCCGTCGCCGCCACCTCCGCCAAGGCGGCCGGTGGCATGCATGGCGCCGCCATTAAACAGGCGCTGCAATTGGCCCAGCAATATCAAGCCGGCGGTCGCTTGCAGCAAGCGGCGCAATTGCTGCGCCAAATATTGCGCACCGCGCCGCACCATGCGCACGCATTGCACCTGCTGGGCGTGGTGCTGTGGAGCGATGGGCAGACACAACAGGCCCTGCAACTGATCGAGCAAGCCCTGGCGCTTGACAACGGGGTGGCGTTATTCCACAGCAATGTGGCGGAAATGTATCGCCAAGCGGGCCGGCTGGGCGCCGCCATCGAGCACGGCCAACGCGCCATCGCGCTCGACCCCCAACTGGCGGCCGCCCATTCGAATCTGGGCGTGGCCTATTTCGATGCCAAGGATTACGCACGCGCGGCCGCTTGCCAGCGGCAGGCGCTGCTGCTGGCGCCGACCCTGGCGCAAGCGCACAACAATCTGGGCGGCATCGCCCGCGCGCAACAGGATTTGGCGGCGGCCGCCGTGCATTACCGGCGCGCGCTGGAGAGCCAGCCGGACTATCTGGAAACGCTGTCCAACCTGGGCGCGGCCTTGCTCGAAGATGGTCAGGCCGACGCCGCCGAAACGCCATTGACACGCGCCTTGCAGCTGAACCCGCATCACGCCGAAAGCCTGTGCAATATGGGCTTGCTGCGCCTGCGACAAGACCGGGTGGACCAAGCGGGCGCGCTGCTCGCGCGCGCCCTGCACCTGCGGCCGGCTTACCTGGCGGCGCAACTGGGACTGGCCGGGGTGTATCGCGAACAGCATCGCCTGGCCGAAGCCGAAACGCTGTTGCGCCAATGTCTGGAAAACGACCCGGACCAGGCCGACACGGCCCGCATCTGCTGCCGCATCGCCGCCCTGCACATGGAACGGGGCGAGAGCGAGCAGGCCGAGGCCGCGTATCGGCGCGCCCTGGCGGCGCAACCCGACCTGGCCGACGCCTTGGCAGGGATCGGCCATTTGCGGATGGAACAGGGCAAGCTGGACCAGGCTCGCCAACTGCTCGAACAAGCGATCGGCATCGATCACGGCCACCTGGGCGCGCGCCTGCACTTGATCCAGGCCAGCAAGGTCAAGCCGGGCGACGCCAACCTCGCCGCGCTCGAGGCCAAGCTGCGCGAGGCGGACCATTTATCCACCGACCAATGCGTGTCCCTGCACTACGCGCTCGGCAAGGCTTACGACGATACCCGTCAATGGGAACGCGCGTTTCCCCATTTTCTGGAAGGGGCGCGCTTGAAACGGGCCACCTTGCGCTACGACGGCGAGGCCGACGCGGCCCGGGTACGGCGCCTGATCGCGCTGGCCGACCGGCCCTATCTGGACGCCCTGCGCGGCGGCGGCGACCCGTCGACGGTGCCGGTGTTTGTGCTGGGCATGCCGCGCTCGGGCACCACGCTGACCGAGCAAATCATCGCCAGCCATCCGCAGGTGCATGGAGCCGGCGAACTGAACGATTTGATGGCCTTACTGAACGGCCCGACGCCCGGACAAGCCGCCACGCCGCCCTTCCCCGAACAACTGGTCTCGCTCACGCCGCGGCGCGCCACTCTGCTGGGCCAACAATATGTGGCGCGGCTGCGCGCGCGGGCGCCGCAGGCGGCGCGCATCAGCGACAAGATGCCGGCCAATTATCTCGCGCTGGGCTTGATTCCGCTGCTGCTGCCGCAAGCGCGCATCATCCACGTGCGGCGCAACCCGATCGACACCTGCGTGTCGTGCTTCACCCGCCTGTTTAACCGTCACCAGGACGCCACTTACGACTTGCACGAATTGGGCCGCCACTATGCCCAATACGCCAGGCTCATGGCACATTGGCGCGGCGTCATGCCGGCCCACGCCTTCATGGAGGTGCAATATGAAGATATCGTGGCCGACATGGCCGGCCAAGCCAGACGCCTGATCGAGTGGATCGGTCTGGAATGGGACGACGCTTGCCTCGATTTCCACACCAACGCGCGCCCGGTGCGCACCTCCAGCCTGACCCAGGTGCGCCAGCCGATTTATACCAGCTCGGTCGAACGTTGGCGCCATTATGAAAAGTTTTTATCGCCCTTGCTGGATGGCTTGGGGCCGTATGCTTATCAAGAAGACCGATGGCTCGCTTAAATCATGCAAGTTACCTGATTAACGTGTGCGCTCCATATATTTACCAATATTTCTCCGAATATAAGCAGGGATTATAAAAACAACAGGTAAATGGTTTATTGCCTTGTTTCTCCTGTCCTGAATTAAATACGATTGACCATTTTTTTTCGGCGATCAACAATATTTACGGACGTTGGTATCGATTTCCACTCTTGGCACGAGAGCCAGCGCGGTAGGCGAACCTGAAGGGACAACGATGAACCGTATTTATAAGCTGGTATGGAACAAGCGCGCCCGCGCTTTGGTGGCGGTGGGCGAACATAGCCGGGGCCAGGGAAAATCCGGCGGCCGGGCCGCCACCGTGGCCCAAGCCGTGGTCGGCGCGGCGCTGGCCCTGGGCGCCAATTACGCCACGGCGGCATGTGACGATGTGATCGATATCACGGGCACCGGGCCTTGCCTATTTTCCGCTCAAAACACGGCCAGCTCCCTGAGCATTCATGACTTGACCCATACCGATAGCGGACAGCCGGCGCCGCCGGCGGTCGATATCGTCGATTCCAGCGTCGGCGGCGTGACCGTTTCCAGCACCGTCAGCCACCTTGCCAATAGCTACAACGTGGCCGCCATACGCCTGAGCAACTCGACCGTTCATGGTGATTTTCTCCAAACGGGCGCGCTCGACGCGGGCGACGACCTGGGCCTGCTCATACGCCAAAGCAGCGTCATCGATGGCAACTTTATCAACAGCGGCACCGTGACCGGCGCCGGCATGTCCTTCGACGCCGCCGCCGTCACGGGTCGGATCGAAAACAGCGGCCTGCTTAACAGCAACGCCGGCTATGGATTCGGCATCGCCTTGATGACGGGCGCCTCGGTGGCGCAAGGCATCAGCAATTCCGGCACCATCGATATGGGCCCGGGCGGCACGGCCGGCATTGCCGTCTGGGGCGGCGCGGTCACCGGAGGCGTCACCAACAGCGGCACCATCAACGCCAGCGACGGCGCGGCCATCAACATGATCGATAACGCCACCGTGAGCGGCGGCATCCATAACTTGACGGGCGGCACGCTCAGCGGCAAGGTCGGGGTCGACCTGGGCACCGGCCACGTCAGCGAAGGCATTCATAACGCCGGCTTGATGACCGGCGACGCCGGCGGCTTGCGCATCGGCCATTATTACGCGACCACCACTGGGAGCTCATCGTCGGTCTATGTCCATGCCGCCGCCACCGTCAGCGGCGGCGTGACCAACACCGGCACCATCCAGGCCACCGGTGGCAACGGTAACGCGATCGCCCTCACGGGAAGCGTGCTGGGCGGCGACATCGCCAACAGCGGCTCGATCATCGGCCCGGCCTTCGGCATCGTCATCAATCCTGGCTTGAGCGGTAGCACCAGCGCCCCGAGCGTGATCCGCAGCAATTTCACCGGCTCCATCGTCAACAGTGGCTTGATCCAGGGCGGCACCACGGGCGGCCATGCCGGCGTGCTGCTGACCGGCTCGGACATGACCGGCGATATCATCAACAATACCACCGGCACCATCTCCGGTAACCTGGGCATCTTTATCGAGAACGGCGCGGTGCTCACGGGCACGATTCAAAACCAGCTGGGCGGGGTGATCGCCGGTGCCGCACAGGGCGTGCTGATTAATAACGCCACCGTCACTGGCGGCATCACCAATAGCGGCCATATCAGCTCGGGCTTTAGCGATGCCGTGAAACTCGATCATGGGCACAGCGGCAGCATCGTCAATGAAGCGAGCGGCACCATTACAGGGGGCGACGCGCTGTATCTGGGTAGCCAATCGACCATCACGGGCGATGTGATCAACCGTGGTTTATTGCAAGGCACCAATGACGGCATCACCGTTAATAATTCGACCATCACCGGACAACTCATTAATGAGGCCGGCGCGACCATTTCCGGGCAAATCGGCCTGTATTTAACCGAAGCCCATATCGCCGGCGGCGTGCTCAATCAGGGCAGCATTATCGGCATGAGCGACCACGCCATCTATATCGAGGACAGCTCTCATTTCAGCATCACCAATAGCGGCTTGATCAGTAGCGCCAATTATCACGGTATCGAATTCTCCACCAGTTCCAGCGTGGTTGGCAGCATTCACAATCTCAATGGCGGCGTGATCAGCGGCGGCGAAGCGGGTATTTTCATGTATGAATACGCCGTATTGGACGGCGGCATTACCAATGCCGGCGCCATTGTCGGCACCACCGGCAGCGCCTCCGGCATCTTCCTGGAATCGGACACCACCATCATGGGTGGCATCAGCAATCTGGCGGGCGGCACCATCCACGGCGCCAACCACGGCATCGACATCTATGACGACTCCACCGTGGTGGGCGCCATCGTCAACGCCGGCATGGTTTCCGGGGTGGCCGGTGACGGCATCACGGTGCGCTCGTCATCCCAGGTGGGCGGCATTCACAATCTGGCGGGCGGCACCATTGCCGGCGCCAACGGCATCAATTTGCATTCCATCGGCGCGCTCAGCAGCGGCATCACCAACAGCGGCGTCATCACCGGCACCGTGGGCGACGGCATCGCCGTCAGCGCCGACAGCGTCCTCACTGGCGGCATCGGCAACGCCGGCACCATTGGCGGCGCCGCCCACTCGGTCAATCTACTCAACAGCACAGGCGCGTTCACGCTCGCCAACAGCGGCACCTTGCAGGGCGACGCTGAAATCGGCATCAACACGCTGAACTTGGATGGCAACGCCGTGCGCGTGATCGGCAATGTGAACGGCAGCGCCGGCACGGTCAACGTCAACGGTGTCTTCACCAGCGAAGGCAGTTTTAACGCCAACGCTTTCCACATCGCCTCCGGCGGCACATTTCATATGGCGCATGGCGTCACTGTGGGCGGTGGCAACTTCAACAACGATGGCATCCTGGCCGTGGCGGCCGGCACCACTGCCAATATCACCGGCAATTACGTGCAGGGCGCGGCCGCCACCTACCGCATGGACTTGGCCGACACGGCCAGCAGCTATGGCAAGCTGGTCGTGTCGGGCGACGCCACGCTGGCATCGGGCGCCCTGGTCGATGTGAATGTGGTCGGCACCCCGGTCCTGGCCAACAATGTGGTGGTGCCCAGCATCATCACGGCGGGCGGTACGCTCACTTCGGGCACCATCAACGTCACCGATAACAGCTATCTGTTCGACTTTGTGAGCAGCGTGGCGCGCGATCCCAAAGCGGTCGACCTGATCGTGATGGCGGCGGCGACACCACCGCCAACGCCAACGCCAACACCGACGCCGACGCCGACGCCAACGCCGACGCCAACGCCAACGCCGACACCGACACCGACACCGACGCCGACACCGACGCCGACACCGACACCAACGCCGACGCCGACACCAACGCCGACGCCGACTCCCACGCCGACGCCAACGCCGACGCCGACGCCAACCCCAACCCCGACTCCGGCGCCCACGCCCAACTCGGTGGTCAAGGCCGTCACCGATACCACCAACAGCCCCGGCACGGGCGCGGCGCGGGTGTTCGACGGCCTGATCGCCAGCGGCACCACCAATAGCGACATGCAAAGCATCATCACCGCCTTGGGCAGCCTGTCGACGGCCCAGCAAGTCTCCGATGCGGTGCGCCAAACGCTACCGTTGATGACAGGCGCCGGCGCCATGGCCACCAACAATGTTTTGCACAGCATGAACCGCATCATCCAGTCGCGCATCGAAAACAATCGCGGCCTGTCGTCGGGGGAAGAGTTTTACGGCAATCGACAAATCTGGCTCAAGCCCTTCGGCTCGCACGCCAAACAACACGACCGCGATGCCGTGGCAGGTTTCAAACTGCGCACCGGCGGCCTGGCCTTAGGCGTGGACAATGTGGTCAACGACAAGGTCAGGATGGGGGGCGTGCTGACCTACGCCGACAGCGACGTCACCGGCAACGACCCGGTGGCGGCTCAGCAGACCGATGTGAAAACATTCGAACTGGTCGGCTATGCCAGTTACAACCTGGACCCGAGCACCGATCTGAATTACCAGATCGATGTCGGCCGCAACACCAACACCGGGCGCCGCAGTATCAATTTCGGCGGCTTGAACCGGGTGGCCGCATCCGACTATGACAGCCTGGCGGCGCATGTCAGCGCCGGTATCGGCCACCTGATCGGTCTCGACGCCGCCACCAACGTCACCCCTTCACTGCGGCTGGACTATACCCATGTGAAGACCGATGGTTACACGGAAACGGGCGCCGGCGCGCTCAACTTGCAAGTGGCCGACTCCACCTACCGCGAAATGCTCATCTCGGGCGACGTGAAACTGGCGCGTGACCTGCAAAGCGGCTTGAAGCTGGTCAGCAATGTCTCGCTGGCGTATGACTTCATCAACAAGGAGGCAGTGTCGAGCTCGGCCTTCGTGGGCGGCGGCCCGGTGTTCGTCACCAGCGGCATGAAGCCATCGCCTTGGCTGGGCCGTCTCGGGCTGGGCCTGGTGTCGGCTAGCGCGTCGGGCAAGGAGTGGACGCTGCGTTATGACTTGGAAAAACGGACCAGCGGTTTCCTGGGCCAGACCTTGTCGGCACGGCTGCGCATGCCATTCTGACACCGTCCCGTTGACCAAGGCGACCAAGGTGACACAAAAGGCCGGCACCCCGGCCTTTTTTCCCATCCGCGGCGCCGGTTCGCCGCGCCGGGCGCCGTGCCGCGCGCCGGCGCCCGCTCGGCTTGCCGTCGTGCTGGCCTTACTGGCCATGCTGGCCACGCTGGCCGCCTGCGCCGGCGTGCCGGCGACGGCCGAGCGGCGCCTGCACGCCGACACGCTGGCCGCGCAACGCCGCTGGCAGCCTGATGTGATCGCGGCCGGCGGCTTCGCGCTGCTTGCCTACCTCCCCCCGCGCCCGCCGGCCGAGGCCACCCTCACCGTGTATATCGAGGGCGACGGCTTGGCCTGGCTGAGTGGCGACATGCCCTCGCCCGATCCGACCCCCTTGGCGCCGGTCGCCCTGGCCATGGCGTTGGCCCAGCCGCGCGGCGCTGCCGCCTATCTCAGCCGGCCGTGCCAGTATCTGCCCACCCAAGCGCCCTGCCAGCGCGCGCTGTGGACCAATCGGCGCTTGGCACCCGAAGTGGTGACGGCCATGGACGCGGCCATGTCGACCTTGAAAGCGCGCTTCGGCGCCAGCCGCCTGGTACTGGTGGGCTATTCCGGCGGCGGCGCCATCGCCGCCCTGGTGGCCGCCCGGCGCGACGACGTGGCCCGTCTGGTGACGGTGGCGGGCAATCTCGACACCGATGCCTGGACCCGCTGGCACCGCGTCACCCCGCTGGACGGCTCGCTCAACCCAGCGTCCGCATGGGCCGCGCTGGCCACCACCCCGCAACTGCATTGGATCGGCGAGTTGGACCAGGTGGTGCCGGCCGCGATTGCCCAAGCCTACGCGGCGCGCTTCCCGGCCGCCGCCCGGCCCGCCCTGCGGCTGGTGCCCGGCTATGGCCATACCTGCTGCTGGGCGCGCGATTGGGCCACGCTATGGGAACAGTCGCAGCCCGATTGAGGGCGCGGACCACGCAGTTGACGCCGGCGCGCCCCGGCCCGGCCGACGGGCGCCCCTGGTGCGTGGCGGCGATTCATGTCACATTACGGCTGCGGCCGCTGCAAGCCGGCCGCCACCCCACGCGCACCTCACCATGAAAGACCTCTATGTCACTGCACGACCAACTTGACACCCAAGACGACGGCGCCGCCGGGCCGGCCGACACGCCCGCCGATCCCTATCTGTGGTTAGAAGAGGTGGACGCCGACGCCGCGCTCGACTGGGTCAGGCAACGCAACGCCGAAAGCGAAGCCCAATTGCAGGGCCAGCCCGGCTACGCGGCCATGCAGGCGCGCGTCAAAACCATCCTCGACTCGAAAGAGCGGATCGCCTTCGTCGTCAAGCGCGGCGCGCATTTTTACAACTTCTGGCGCGACGCCGAGCATGTGCGCGGCATCTGGCGCCGCACCACCCTGGCCCAGTTTCAGTTGGCCGAGCCGGCATGGGAAACGGTGATCGACCTCGATCGCCTGGCCGCCGAGGAAAACGAAAACTGGGTCTGGGCCGGCGCCACCGGGCTGTATCCGCACGCCGAGCGCTGCCTCATCTCGCTCTCGCGCGGCGGCGGCGACGCCAAGGTGGTGCGCGAATACGATGTCGTCGCAGGCCGCTTCGTGACCGACGGCTTCGTGCTGCCGGAGGCGAAGGGCGGCATGTCGTGGATCGACCGCGACACCGTCTTCGTGTCGACCGATTTCGGTCCCGGCTCGCTGACCAGCTCGGGCTATCCGCGCCTGGTCAAGCAATGGCGGCGCGGCACCGCCCTGGCCGAGGCGGCCCTGGTGTACGAGGGACGGCAGGACGATTTGAGCGTGTCCGCCTACCAGGACCACAGACCCGGTTTCAGGCACCAATTCGTCACGCGCCAGATCGGTTTTTACAGTAGCGAGCTATGGCTGCGCGAAGGCGAACGCTTGAGCAAGGTGGCCAAACCGGACGACGCCAACGCCTTCCTGGTGCGCGGTCAGCTGATCATCGAGCTGCGCTCGGACTGGGCCCCGGACGGCGCGATCACCTATCCGCAGGGCGCCCTGATCGCCTGCGACTTCGCCCGCTTCATGGACGGCGAGCGGCGCTGCGAAGTGCTGTTCGCGCCCACCCCCACTTGCTCCCTGGACGCTGTGAGCGCCACCCGCGACGCGCTGCTGCTCAATACCCTCGACAAGGTACGCAACCGGGTGCTCGAACTGCGCCTGGTCGACGGCCGCTGGCAGCGGCGCGAGGTGGCCACCCCCGAGCACGGCAGCATCGGGGTGGGCGCGCTCGACAGCATCGATTCGGATCAATACTTCATGACCGCCAGCGACTTTGTCCATCCCACCACCTTATATCTGTGCCAGGTGGGCAGCGACGCGCGCACCGCGCTCAAGGCCCTGCCCGGCTACTTCGATGCGGCGCCTTACGAGACGCGCCAGTTTGAAGCGACCTCGGCCGACGGAACCCGGGTGCCGTACTTCGTGGTGATGGCCCGGGACGGCAAGCTCGACGGCAAACATCCGACCGTGCTGTACGGCTACGGCGGCTTTGAAATTTCCATGAAGCCGCACTATAGCGGCATGATGGGGGCCGCCTGGCTGAGCCGGGGCGGGGTATATGTGCTGGCCAATATCCGCGGCGGCGGCGAATTCGGGCCGCGCTGGCACCAGGAGGCGCTCAAAGCACAGCGCCAGAACGCCTTCGACGACTTCATCGCCGTGGCCGAAGACTTGATCGCGCGCGGCGTGAGCAGCCCGCGCCACCTGGGCATCATGGGCGGCAGCAATGGCGGCTTGCTGGTGGGCGCCGTCATGAGCCAGCGGCCCGACTTGTTCAACGCGGTGGTGTGCCAGGTGCCGTTGCTGGACATGCGGCGCTACCACCGCTTGCTGGCCGGCGCTTCCTGGATGGGCGAATACGGCAATCCCGATCTGGCGGCCGAGTGGGCCTATATCGGCCGCTATTCGCCGTACCACAATGTGTGGCCCGGCCGGCGCTACCCGCGCGTGCTGTTTACCACCTCGACCCGGGACGACCGCGTGCACCCGGCCCATGCGCGCAAGATGGTAGCCAAAATGCAAGAGCAAGGGCATGACGTGTTGTATTGGGAAAACATGGAAGGCGGTCACGCGGGCGCGGCCAACAACGACCAACAAGCACAGATGTGGAGCCTCACTTACACTTTCCTGTTATCTCAACTGCAATGAGGCGCGTGTGGCGACCGGTCCCCGCGCGGGGCCGGTCGCAACCGTTAGTTAGCACGCGCGCGAAAAGCATGGCGCCGATTTATTGTAGAATTGCCTGAACCAAAGCAGCAAGCTTGAACACAAGTCAATAATTATTTCTTGACTCGCCCTATCACAGGAGTATCTTTTCAGTTCCACTCCACGCCAGGCCAACACAAACGGGTGTGTTATCGAAGTGCAAATTCCAAAAGTTCTCCTCGTCAACGACGATCCCGCCAGTCTGTTCGCGCTCGAGAGCTTGCTGACGGAGGCGGCGTCGCGCTTCGAATATGAATTGCTGACCGCCACGTCCGGCAAGGAAGCGTTACGCCAAGTGCTGCGGCACCAATTCGCCGTCATTTTGCTCGATGTCAGCATGCCCGGCATGGACGGCTTCGAGACGGCCGAGGCGATCCACGCGCATCCGCGCAGCGACGCGGTGCCCATCATTTTCATCACCGCCCATTTCGCCGACGAGATGCACCGCCTGAAGGCTTACCAGAACGGCGCGGTCGACTATCTGTTTACCCCGGTGATACCGCAAATTTTGCAAACCAAGGTGGCGGTGTTCGTCGAAATGACGAAGAAAAACATCCAGTTGCAAATGAAGTCGGACGAGTTGGCCAAGCTGAACCAGGATCTGCGGGTGCAGCGCGTGCAAGACTTAGAACGCATCAACGCCGAGTTGCAGCTGGAGGTGGCCGAGCGCAAGCTGGCCGAGCAGCGCGCCAACGAACTGTCGATCCGCGACGCCTTGACCGGCCTGGTCAACCGGCGCGCCCTGATCCAGCAACTCGAGCACGCGGTCGCCTCGGCCGACCGCAGCGGCTCCGAATTCGCGCTGCTGTTTCTCGACCTGGACCGATTCAAGTCCATCAACGACACGCTCGGCCACGAAGTGGGTGACGAATTGCTGCGCCAGGTGGCCGCGCGCCTGACGGCGTCGGTGCGCGTGTCGGACGTGGTGGCGCGCCTGGGCGGCGACGAATTCGTGGTCCTGGTCGAGGGCAAATCGGCGGCCGCCAACGCGGCCCGGGTGGCGCGCAAGATCGGCCTGGCCCACACCCGCCCGTTCGAGATCGGCGCGCACCGCGTCAAGACCTCCACCTCGATCGGCATCGGCCTGTATCCGCACGACGCCAAATCGGCGCGGGCCCTGATGAAAAACGCCGACGTGGCGATGTACCACGCCAAGCAGGAGCAGCGCGGCAGCATCAAGTTCTTTCATGAAGAGTTGAACGCGCGCGAGCGCGAACGCGAGCAGTGGCGGCGCGAGCTGCACCTGGCGCTCGCCGAGGGCCAGTTCGAGCTGTATTATCAACCGCGGGTGGAGCTGGCCGGCGGCCGGGTGGTCGCGCTGGAAGCCCAGCTGCAATGGTGGCATCCGGGCCGCGGCTTGCTGGCGGCGTCGGCCTGGCTGCCCGCGGTGCCCGACCGCGCCCTGCTCGACCTGATCGACGACTGGACCCTGGGCGCGGCCTGCGCCCAGGCCGCGCTGTGGCGCGACGCGGCCGCGCCCGCGCCGGCCCTGCCGATCGCCGTCAACCTGGTGGCCGCCCAGCTGCCGCCGGATCTGGCGCACAAGCTGGCCGCGCGCATGCGCCAGCATCAGCTGGGCGCCGGCAGCATCGAGCTCGAATTACCGGAGCCGCTGCTGTCGGCCGCCCTGGACGGGGTGGGCGCCGTGCTGCAAGAGCTGCGCGCGGCCGGGGTGCCGGTCAGTGTCGACCATTTCGGCAGCGCCGGGTCGTCGCTGGCGGTGTGCAAGGTGCTGCCGCTGGCCGCGCTCAAGATCGACCGCGCCTTCGTGCGCGCCATCGGCGAGGGCGGCGACGGCGGCGGCGGCATCGCCGGCGCCATCGTGCTGCTGGCCCACGCGCTGGCGCTCAAGGCGGTGGCGCTGGGGGTACGCACGGCGGCCCAGCTCGACACCCTGCGCGCGCTCGGCTGCGACCAGTATCAGGGCGACCTGTTTTGCCGGCCCATGGCCGCCGGCGCCGTGCTGGCGCACCTTGGCCTGGCCGGGCCCGCCCCGCAGTCGCCGCCCGCTGCGCACCCCGCTCCACCGTCACCCCAAGCTTCACTGATCGAGGATCACGCCGATGAATAATATGACCGACATGGCCGAGCAGCTCGATATCAAGCTCTTGCTCTCGACCCTGATGGCGCTCAAAAAGGGCGATTTCAAGGCCCGCCTGCCATCGGATTGGACCGGCATGTCCGGCAAGGTGGCCGACACCCTCAACGACATCATCGAGACCAAGGAAAAAATGGTCGACGCGGTGACCGAAGTGAGCCGGGTGGTCGGACGCGAAGGCCGCCTGACCCAGCGCGCCACGGTGCCCAACGTGGTGGGCGGCTGGGCCACCATCATCAGTTCGGTCAACACCCTGATCGACGATCTGGTGCGCCCCACCACCGAAATGGCGCGCGTGATCGGCGCCGTGGCCAAGGGCGACCTGTCGCAAACCATGGCGCTGGAAGTGGACGGCCATCCGCTCAAGGGCCAGTATCTGCGCGCCGCCACCACCGCCAACACCATGGTCGAGCAGCTCTCCTCGTTTTCCTCCGAGGTGACGCGGGTGGCGCGCGAGGTCGGCACCGAGGGCAAGCTCGGTGGCCAGGCCCAGGTCAAGGGCGTGGCCGGGACCTGGAAGGACTTGACCGATTCGGTCAACTCGATGGCCGGCAACCTCACCTCCCAGGTGCGCAATATCGCCGAGGTGACCACCGCCGTGGCCAATGGCGACCTGTCGAAAAAGATCACGGTGGACGTGCGCGGCGAGATCTTGCAGCTGAAAGACACCATCAACGTGATGGTCGACCAGTTACGCTCGTTCGCCTCGGAAGTGACGCGGGTGGCGCGCGAGGTGGGCACCGAGGGCAAGCTGGGCGGCCAGGCCTATGTGCCCGGCGTGGGCGGCACCTGGAAGGACTTGACCGACAACGTCAACTTCATGGCCTCGAACCTGACCGGCCAGGTGCGCAACATCGCCGCCGTGACCACGGCGGTGGCCAATGGCGACCTGTCGAAGAAAATCACGGTCGACGTGAAAGGCGAAATCCTGGAACTGAAAAACACCATCAACGTGATGGTGGACCAGCTCTCGTCGTTCGCCTCGGAAGTGACGCGGGTGGCGCGCGAGGTGGGCACCGAGGGCAAGCTGGGCGGCCAGGCCCAGGTCAAGGGGGTGGCCGGCACCTGGAAGGACTTGACCGACTCGGTCAATTCGATGGCCGGCAACTTGACCGGCCAGGTGCGTAACATCGCCGACGTGACCACCGCGGTGGCCAACGGCGACCTGTCGAAAAAGATCACGGTCGACGTCAAGGGCGAGATCCTGGAACTGAAAAACACCATCAACGTGATGGTCGACCAGCTCAACTCTTTTGCCTCGGAAGTGACGCGGGTGGCGCGCGAGGTCGGCACCGAGGGCAAACTGGGCGGCCAGGCCAATGTGCCCGGTGTGGCCGGCACCTGGAAGGACTTGACCGATGGCGTGAACTCGATGGCGGGCAATCTGACCGGCCAGGTGAGAAACATCGCCGACGTGACCACGGCGGTGGCCAATGGCGACCTGTCGAAAAAAATCACGGTCGACGTCAAGGGCGAGATCCTGGAACTGAAAAACACCATCAACGTGATGGTCGACCAGCTCTCTTCCTTCGCCTCGGAGGTGACCCGGGTGGCGCGCGAGGTGGGCACCGAGGGCAAGCTGGGCGGCCAGGCTTACGTGCCCGGGGTGGGCGGCACCTGGAAGGACCTGACCGACAACGTCAATTTCATGGCCTCGAACCTGACCGGCCAGGTGAGGAACATCGCCGCCGTGACCACGGCGGTGGCGCGCGGCGATTTGTCAAAGAAAATCACGGTCGACGTCAAGGGCGAGATCCTGGAATTGAAGGACACCATCAACGTCATGGTGGACCAGCTCTCTTCCTTCGCCTCGGAAGTGACGCGGGTGGCGCGCGAGGTGGGCACCGAGGGCAAACTGGGCGGCCAGGCCAATGTGTCCGGGGTGGCCGGCACCTGGAAAGACTTGACCGAGAACGTCAACCAGCTGGCCGCCAACCTGACCAACCAGGTGCGCGCGATTGCCGAAGTGGCCACTGCGGTGACGCGGGGCGACTTGTCGCGTTCGATCCAGGTGGAAGCGCGCGGCGAGGTGTCCTACCTGAAGGAC
The DNA here is from genome assembly GCA_040385995.1 of Pseudomonadota bacterium. Lineage (GTDB taxonomy): Bacteria > Pseudomonadota > Gammaproteobacteria > Burkholderiales > Burkholderiaceae_D > Janthinobacterium. Next base: position 84,739 of record JAZKGI010000020.1, on the reverse strand, counting down.
AACATCAACGAGATGATCCGCAACCTGAAAGAGACCACGCAGAAAAACGCCCAGCAGGATTGGCTCAAGACCAATCTGGCGCGCTTTACCCGCCTGCTCCAGGGTCAGCGCGACCTGGGCGCGGTGACCAAGCTGATTTTGTCGGAACTGGCGCCGCTGGTGTCGGCCCACCACGGCGTGTTTTACATGATGGACTCGGTGGAGCTGGACGCGCGCCTGCGCATGATCGCCAGCTACGGTTACCGCTCCAGCCGCAAGCTGCCCACTTCCTTCCTGCCGGGCGAGGGGCTGGTGGGCCAGTGCGCGCTGGAGAAAACGCGCATCTGGCTCACCGACGTGCCGCGCGATTACATTGTGGTCTCGTCCGGCCTGGGCGCGGCCCCGCCCACCAACATCGTGGTGCTGCCTATCCTGTTCGAGCAGCAGGTCAAGGCGGTGATCGAGATCGCCTCGCTGGACCGCTTCACCGAAACCCATCTGTCGTTCCTGGACCAGCTGATGGAATCGATCGGCGTGGTGCTCAACACCATCGAGGCCAACAGCCGCACCGAGTCGCTGCTGACCCAGTCGCAATCGCTGGCCCAGGAGCTGCAACAAACCAACCAGGAACTGGCTGAAAAGGCGCGCCTGCTGTCCGAGCAAAACATCGAGGTCGAACGCAAGAACCGCGAAGTGGAGCAAGCCAAACTGGCGCTGGAGGAAAAAGCCACCCAGCTGGCCCTGTCGTCGAAATACAAATCCGAATTTTTGGCCAATATGTCGCACGAGCTGCGCACCCCGCTCAACAGCCTGCTGATCCTGGCCCAGCAGCTGGGCGACAACCCGGAGGGCAATCTGTCGGGCAAACAGGTCGAATTCGCCAAGACCATCCACGGCTCGGGCAGCGATCTGCTCACCCTGATCAACGACATCCTCGACCTGTCGAAGATCGAATCGGGCACCGTCACGCTGGACGTGTCGGAATACCGCTTCCAGAACCTGCGCAACTACGTCGACCGCACCTTCCGCCACATGGCCGAGGCCAAGCACCTGAGTTTTTCGGTGGAGCTGGCCGACGCCCTGCCCACGGCCCTGATGACCGACACCACGCGCTTGCAGCAGGTGCTTAAAAACCTGCTCTCGAACGCCTTCAAGTTCACCAACCACGGCCAGGTGGCGCTGCATATCAGTCTGGTCACCAGCGGCTTCACCAACGATCATCCCAACCTGGTGCACGCCGACGCGGTGCTGGCCTTCGCGGTGCGCGACACGGGGGTCGGGATCGCCTCCGACAAGCTGCAACTGATCTTCGAAGCGTTCCAGCAGGCCGACGGCAGCACCGCCCGCAAATACGGCGGCACCGGCCTGGGTCTGTCGATCTCGCGCGAGCTGGCCCGCCTTCTGGGCGGCGAAATCCGGGTCGAGAGCGTGGTCGGCGCCGGCAGCACCTTCACCCTCTTCCTGCCCTACAACCGGGCCGGCTTCATCAACTACGACCAAAGCCGTCAGCCGCAACTGCGCGCCGCCGCGCCGCCGCCCCAGGTGATTTACGCCAGCTCGGCTCAGATCGACACCATGTTGCCGGACGCGCCCATGCAGCTGAGCGCGCCGGCTTTGGCCGAGTCGGCCGAAGCCGACGCCACCCAGGACGACCGCGCCCTGATCGCGCCGGGCGACCCGTCGGTGCTCATCATCGAGGACGACGAGGCGCTGGCCCGGACGGTGCTGGAACAGGCCAGGGAAGCGAACTTCAAGGCCATCCTCACCCACCAGGGCGACTCGGCCCTGAGCCTGGCGCGCGACTATCTGCCGTCGGCCATCCTGCTCGACCTCGACCTGGCCGGCAGCGACGGCTTCACCGTGCTCGACCGCCTCAAACGCGACCCCAGCACGCGTCATATCCCGGTCCATGTGATGTCCGGCGCGCGCGAACGGGAACGGGCGCTGCGCCAGGGCGCGATCTCGTATCTGAACAAACCGGTGGCGCGCGAGGCGCTGCAAGAACAGTTCATCCGGATTCAAAAATTTCTGCTGGGCGGCAAACGCAGCTTGCTGGTGGTGGACGACGAACCCATGCAGCGCGACGCCATCGTGGCCCTGATCGGCGACGCCGACCTGCGCATCGTCACCGTCGAGCGCGGCCAGGCGGCGCTGGAGGCGCTGCGCGCCGACCGTTTCGACTGCATGGTGCTCGACTTGACCCTGCCCGACATCAACGGCTTCGACCTGCTCGACATCATCGGCCGCGACCCGGCCCTGCGCGACCTGCCGATCGTGATTTACACGGCCAAGGAATTGAGCCGCAAGGAAGTGGCCAAGCTCAAACGCTACGCCAAGACCATCGTCATCAAGGACGCCAGATCGCCCGAGCGCCTGCTCGACGAGACGGCCCTGTTTCTGCACCGCTCCCAGGCCAGCCTGCCGGAGCTGCAACGCCGCATGCTCGAAGAGATCCACGCCGCCGATGGCGGCCTGGCCGGACACAAGGTGCTCATCGTCGACGACGACCTGCGCAACATCTTTGCCCTCAGCTCCCTGCTCGAACGCCAGCAAATGGCGGTGTCGTTCGCCGAAAATGGGCGCGACGGCATCGAGGTGCTGGAAAAAGACCCCACCATCGAGATCGTCCTGATGGACATCATGATGCCCGAGATGGACGGTTACGACACCATGCGCGCGATCCGCCGCATCCCCAAGTTCAAGTCGCTGCCGATCATCACCTTGACGGCCAAGGCCATGAAGGGCGACCGCGACAAATGCATCGCCGCCGGCGCCTCCGACTACATCACCAAACCGGTCGATGTGGCCCAGCTGCTGTCGCTGATGCGGGTCTGGCTGCATTGAGCCGCGCCGGCCCGGGCCCGCTGGCGTCGCCGGCCCGCGAGCTGGACGAACTCGAACTCGATTTGCTGCTCGAAGCGCTGCGACAGCGCTTCGGCTTCGACTTTCGCGGCCACGAACGGGCCGCCGTGCGGCGCAAGCTGCGTGGCGTGATGCGCGCGCGCGGTCTGGCCAGCCTGTCGGCGCTACAGGAGCGGGTGCTGCACCAGGGCGGCGCCCGCGACGCCGTGCTGGCCGCCCTGAGCCCGGCGCCGGCCACCCTGTTCGAGCACCCGGCGCAGCTGCGCCAACTGCGCCGGGTGCTGGCGGCGGCCCTGCACGGGTCGGCCCTGCCCAAGGTCTGGCTGGCCGAATGCGCCGGCGCCGGCGAAGCCTGGACCCTGGCCATCCTGCTGCACGAAGAGGCGCTGGGCGCGCGCACCGACATCTTCGCCACCATCGCCAGCGAACAGCTGCTGGCGCAGGCGGCCCAAGCGGGCCTGCCGGCCGCCCAGTTGGCCGCCTGCGGAGCCGACTACCGCGCCAGCGGCGGCACGGCGGCCTTGGCCGACTACTTCGAAGTGGTGCGCGGGCGCGCCATGTTGCGGCCGGCGCTACGCGCGCGCATCACCTGGGCGCAGTACAATCTGCCGACCGACGCCTCCTTCAACGAATTCCAGCTGATCCTGTGCCGGCACGCCCTGGCCGACTACGGACCGCTGCTGCGCCAGCGCGTGCTCACGCTGTTTCACGACAGCTTGTCGCGCTTCGGCATGCTGGGACTGGACCGCTGTTTCGCGCCCGAGGAGGCACTGGCGGCCCACTATCAGGCGCTCTATCCGCGGCGGCCTTGGTATAAACGGATCGCCTAGCGGAGAGCTGGCGCACCGCTAGCGCGCCACGTTGCGGGTGACGCGTTGACAGCACCCGCCTTTCACTTTAAATTGCTGAAACTTCAACATCGCCCATACCGCGCAGTACCCTAACCAAGCCCTGCGTTCGAGCCGCAGCACGACCCTCATCTAAAGGTATCACATGCACCGCAGCCTGATTTCAGCAGCCATTTTCGCCATGATCGGACTGACCGCGGCCCACGCCGCGCAGGCCGCGCCGGACCGTCCCGGCGCGCCGACCGCCAGCGCCCGCACCACCACCCAACTGCCGCGCAACGCCTGGCCCAGCCACTACCGCATCTCGCTCGTCCCCGACGCCAAGGCCGCCAGCTTCGCCGCCCAAGTGACCATCACGCTCACCGTCACCGAGCCGGGCGACAGCCTGACCCTGAACGCGGCCGACCTGGTGTTTACCGGCGCGGCCCTGCGCGGCGCGGGCGGCCGGATGCTTCAGAAGGCGGCCGAAATCGCGCTCGACCCGGCCAAACAAAGCGTCACCTTTCGTTTCGCCGCGCCGCTGGCCAAAGGCCAATACCAGCTGACACTGGACTACACGGGCAAGATCGGCAGCCAGGCCGAGGGGCTGTTCGCGCTCGACTACGACACGCCGCAAGGCAGCCGGCGCGCGCTCTACACCCAGTTTGAAAACTCGGACGCGCGCCGGGTGGTGCCTTCCTGGGACGAACCCGACTACAAAGCCAGCTTCGCGCTCGACGTGACCGTGCCGGGGGCCGATACGGCCGTGAGCAATATGCCGGTCGCCAGCAGCACCGACCTGGGCGACGGGCGCAAGCGGGTGCAATTTGCCACCTCGCCGCGCATGTCGACCTATCTGCTGTTTCTGGGCGCGGGCGACTTCGAACGCGCCACCACCATGGTCGATGGCACCGAACTGGGCGTGATCGCCAAACGCGGCGCGCTCGAACAAGCCCGCTTCGCGCTGGAGGCCTCGACTCACCTGCTGCGCCAATACAATGACTATTTCGGTGTGCGCTACCCGCTGCCCAAGCTCGACAACATCGCCGCGCCCGGGCGCAGCCAGTTCTTCGGCGCGATGGAAAACTGGGGCGCGATTTTCAGCTTCGAGCATGTGCTTTTGCTCGACCCGGCCATGTCGAGCCAGACCGACCGCGAAAACATCTACGAAACGCTGGCCCATGAAATGGCGCACCAGTGGTTCGGCAACCTGGTGACCATGCGCTGGTGGGACGACCTGTGGCTCAACGAAGGCTTCGCCTCCTGGATGGAAAGCCGCATGACGGCCCGCCTGCATCCGGAGTGGCACACCGAATTGGGCGCGATCCAGGTGCGCGAACTGGCCATGGGCCGCGACTCGCTCACCACCACGCATCCGGTGGTACAGCGCATCGCCACGGTGGAACAGGCCAGCCAGGCGTTCGACACCATCACCTACCAAAAAGGCGAATCGGTGATCCGCATGCTGGAAGCCTACGTGGGGGCGCACGCCTGGCGCGACGGCGTGCGCGCCTATATGCGGGCTCACGCCTATGGCAACACGGTATCGAACGACTTGTGGAGCAAAATCGAGCACGCGGCCGGCAAACCGATCACCGCCATCGCGCACGACTTCACCTTGCAGCAGGGCGTGCCGATGATACGGGTGGGTGAGCCGGTGTGCGCCGGCGGCAAAACAAAAGTGGCGCTGAGCCAGGACGAATTCACCAAGGACCGGCCGCAAAAGCCTGCGCTGTCCTGGCGCGTGCCGGTGATCGCCCAGGTGGTAGGTCAAGCCAAACCGGTTCCGGTGCGCGCATTGGTGGCATCGGGCCAAGCCACGCTCAGCATGCCAGGCTGCGCGCCGGTGCTGATCAACGCCGGCCAAACCGGCTACTACCGCACCTTGTACGGGCCGAAAAACTTCGCCGCCCTGGCCAGCCATTTCGGCCGCTTGGCGCCGATCGACCAATTGGGTCTGATGGCCGACAGCTGGTCGCTCGGCATGGCGGGCCTGCAACCGGCGTCCGACTTTCTGGAACTCAGCGGCGCCGCCGGCAGCGCCACCAACCCGCAAGTGTGGGGCAAGATCAGTAGCGTGTTCGGCACCATCAATCAGATGTATCGGGGCGAGCCGACGCGGCGCCAGGCCTTCGCCGACTTCGGCCTCGCACGTCTGCGGCCGGTGCTGGCGCAAGTGGGCTGGCAAGCGCGGCCCGGCGAAAGCGCGCCAGTGACCAATTTGCGCGAGGAGCTGATCGAGACCATGAGCGACTTGGGCGACCGGGATGTGATCGCGCAGGCGCGGCGCCGTTACGCGGCCGACGCGAGCGACCCCTCGGCCATGCCGGCGGCGCTGCGCAAAACGATTTTGCGGGTGGTGGCGCGGCACGCGGACCAGGCCACATGGGACCGATTGCATGCGGCGGCCAAGGCGGAAAAAACGCCGCTGGTGAAAAACCAGCTGTACGACTTGCTGGCGTCGAGCCGCGACCCGGCCCTGGCCCAGCGCGCGCTGGATCTGGCCTTGACGGACGAACCGGGCGCCACCAACACGCCGGCCATGCTCTCGCGCGTCGCGCATGAGCATTCCGACCTGGCTTTCGACTTCGCCGTCGCCCACTTGGAACAAGTTAATGCCCGCATCGACTTTAGCTCGCGCAGCCGCTACTTCGCAAGCCTGGCCGCCGCATCGGCCGATCCGGCCATGATCGACAAGCTGCGCGTCTATGCGCAGGCCAACTTGCCGCAAGGAGCGCGCGGCGATGCCGAAACGGCGGCGGCCGATATCGCCTACCGCGTCCAGGTGCGGCGCGAGCGCTTGCCGGCCATTGACAGTTGGCTGGCGCGCACCGCGCGCTAACATGTCGGCCAAAAAAATGGCCAGCTTCGCTTGCCGCGAACGCTGGCCAAAACGCTGTATGAGAGCGCAGGGATAACCAAGTGGGGCGCGCCTGGCGCGACCCCGGAATTTGTGCCAGTCACGAGGTGTCTGGCAGCCTTGCCGCAGCTTGTCGCCACGCGCGATGGAGTCACTATGCCTGGATATCCCCGCGTCAGGCTTAGGACTTCATTAAGCGCGCGTTTTTTCGCGCCGCCGCTTGGAGCGGCGCGCGCGTCCACAAACGTTTGGCGTCGTGATCGATGGCGGTTTGGATGAAGGCGTGAGCGGAACGCGCTCGCCCTGATGATTGAAATCTGGTGCCGGTGCTTGAGGTCACCGGCTAACCTGCTGAAACGCGCCTCCTGCATCCCGCGTCAGCTTGGATCGCGGCGATCAGAGCGAGGCGCGTTAGCGCCAGCACGACGAATCATACCCCCGGCATATGACAGGGGCATGACCGGCGCCTGATCGCGGGCGCACGCGTTAGAACTTGGTGCGCACCCCGAATACGACATTGCGACCCGGCAGCGGCGAGACGTCTTTCAGCACCGAGGTCGAGACGCGGATCTCGTCGTTGGTGAGATTTTTCGCCAGCAAGAACCAGCTCACGTCCCGACCGCCCAGCTTTTGGGTGTACGACAAGTTCGCGTTGAGCTGGTTGTAGCCTGATGTGGCGCTGTTTTCAAAATCGGCCAGCCGCTCCTGCGCGCGCGCGTGTACCAGCGACAGACCGGTGCGCCACGCGCCTACCTTGTACGCGGCGCTGGCGCCGAAGCGAGTGGCCGGTTGCAGCGGCAGACTGCCGCCTTCATCGAGCCGTCCGCGCGAGGTGTCGGCGAACACCCGGCCCGACCAGCCGGCGCCGACCGGGTTGTATTCCAGTTCAGCCTCGGCCCCGCGGATAGTGGCATTGGCTTGCTCGAAGATACGCTCGCGCAGCTCGTCGCCCGGATTGCCTTCCTCGTCGAGCAGTCGGCCGGTCACATGGCCGTAAATGAAATCGCTGATCTGGTTGCGGTACACATTGGCCTTCCAGCGCACCAGACCGGCCGTTTTTTGCACCGTCAATTCCAGGTTGCGCGAAGTCTCCTTCTTGAAGTCGGCATTGCCGACGTCGAAAGTGAGGGTGGCGTCGTGCGGTCCGCTCGAATACAGTTCCTCGGTGGCGGGCGCGCGCTGCGCGTACGACACGGTGGCGCCCAGCCCGAATCCGGGCAGGAACGGCCACATGCCGCCGACCGAAGCCGACTTCAAATCGAAGTTCCGGTTCTGACCCGTGACCGGCTCGCGCTCGACCCGCTCCAGGCGCGCGCCGGCATTGACGCGCACCACGCCGATGGCACCCTCCTCGACCAGGAACGCGGCGTTGGCGGTGGAGCGGGTCACCGGCACGGTATCCGGTCCACCCTCCGCGCTCAGTGCCGAAAAACGCGTGTTTTCAGTCTGCACACCGAGGCTGCCGTGCCAGCCGGCCAGCGGCTTGTGGGTCAATTCCCAGCGCGTCTCCAGCGAATTGTTACGAAACACCACCTCCGGCGCGTTTTCCTGATTGAGCTCCGCATGCTGATAATCGGTATAGCCGGCCTTGAACTTGAACGACTCGAAGCCGGCGAACGGCGCCTTGACCAGGCTGTCGATGTCGTAGCGGGTCTGCTTCTGGTCGATCTTCGAGCCTTCCTCGCTGGGGATGCCGTATATATTAGTCAAACGCGAAACCGAGGCGCCGATAAAACCCCATTGATCGACGAAGGCGCCGCCGATGCCGCCGTTGCGCTCTTTGGTGTCCGAATGCGGCAGCCTGCCCGAGGCCGAATCGGGATCGCCGGCCACCCGGAAACCGGGAATTTTGTAGTCGCCCGCGTTGCGGAGATTGCCGTCCACATGCAGCGCTATCTTGCCAACCGACGTGTCGGCGCTGCCGGACAGGTTGCGGCCCTGGTCCACCGAACTGTAACGGGCCTCCACCTGGCCTGTCGCTTTCGGCTCCAGCGTGGTGGGAATGCGTTCGTTGACCACATTGACCAGGCCACCGATGGCGCCCGAGCCGTACAGCAGCGAAGCGGGGCCGCGCAAAATTTCGATCTGCTGCGCCAGCGCGCCTTCGGCGGCGACGGCGTGATCGTTCGACAGACCGGAGACATCGGACACCGTCATGCCGTTTTCCAGCATCTTCACGCGCGCCCCTTCCAGACCGCGAATGATGGGCCGGGAAGCGCCGGCGCCGAAGGCCGACGCCGATACCCCCAATTCCTGGGACAGGGTCTCGCCCAGCGAGCTGCCGACTTTGTCGCGCAGCTCGTCGCCGGACAGCACTTTGGCGGGCGTCAGGATCTGGTCGTTGGCGGCATTGCCGAACGGGGTGGCGGTGACAATCACCTTGGTGACGGCGGCATCGTCCGATTGGGCATAGGCGACGGTGGAAAGGGCGGACAGGATCGCGCTGGCCAGCAGCGTACGTTCAATATTCATGAAAAACCTCAAGCTGAAATAAGATAGGCCGCGCCGCGCGATCAGGGTCGCGGCGGCGGCGGGCAAAACACGGTGGTCGGGCTATCAGGCGAGAGGCGGGGCGCGCGACTGGAACACGCAGGTGGTGCGCAGGCAGGCCGACACGGTGGCCGGCACGGAGATCGGACCGAAGGTGAATGGGCGGGCCGCCACGGTGAGAATGGGGCTACCGACGGCCACCGCGATCTGGGCGATGGACAGGCAGTGGGCGCAACTGCGGTGCGCCAGCGTGGTGGAGCCGGCGCCGTCATCGCCGCGATCTTGGGCGCGCCCGTCGTCCGCCTGCGACAAGACCGCCTGAACGGTCGCGTCGCCCCAATGCGAATACACATGCGTCGCCCCCAGCTGCTGCGACAGCAGCAACAGCAGCGAGAGCAAGACGTGGACAAGGGAGCGGCGCGCGATCACGGTAAGCTGACAATCCAATAAACGGGGCGTGTTATCGACAATGGCGGTATTCTAACCGCAAAGCGAACTTGTGTTGCTGACAAACACTGTAAATGATATCACTGTCATGAGGAAAAAAAATGCCCGCGACCTTGCGGGCGCGGGCAAAAGTTCAAATCGGGAGAGACTTGAAGAAGTGACAGCATCATGGCACCCCAATGTGACACCGTCATGACAGCGGCGCCGGCGCGACGGCGCCGGTCACTATTTCCCTTGCCTAAAATATTACTGTAAGCTTGAAGCAGACCCTCCCACAACGCTTCTTCGCCGTGACCGCCTTGTCCATGCCGCGACCCGCCGCCTCCAGCTTGCCCTACCAGATCCGCGCCGACTTGTTCACCCATCTGGCGGCAATGGAACAGGCCGGTCTTGCACCGGACAAGAGTTTTTCCTTGCTGCGCTTGCCGCGCGCGGCCCAGGGCCGAGTCGAGGCCACGCGCGCCTTGCTGGCGCGGGGCGCCGATCCGGCCACGGCCGGCTTGCGCGCCGGGCTATTGACAGTGCTCGAACACAGCCTGCTGCGCGCCGCCTTCCAGGGCGGCAGTCCGGCCGCCACCTACCGGCGACTGGGCCAGCACTACGGCGTGAAGGCGGCCCAACTGGCCAAGATCAAGGCGCGCATGGCGCTGCCGCTGGCGATGCTGACGGCGGCCCTGTTCATCCGCCCGCTACCCGGCCTGATCAGCGGCCAGCTTGGCGGCGGCGCTTACCTGGGCGGCGTGATCGGCCCGATTTTGCTGCTTGGCCTGTTCACCACCCTGGCGCTGCGCGCCACGCGCTGGTTTTTATCTGGCGCGCCCTGGCCGGGCCGGGGCTTGATCGAGCGTGCGCTGCTGGCCCTGCCGCTCTTCGGAACGATCCACATGCGGCGCAACGGGCGCGACTTCGTCGAGACCCTGGCGATGCTGCTCGAAGCGGGCGTACCCATGTTCGACGCCCTGCCGGGCGCGCTGGCGGCTGTAAACAACAGCCTGCTGCGGCGCGACTTGGCCGCCATTTTGCCCGCCATGAAAAAAGGCGCCACGCTGGCGCAGGCGATAAACGGACTGCGCCTGATCGACACCCGGCGTCTGCTGCCATTCACCGAAACGGGCGAGGCCAGCGGCACTCTGCCCGAGATGCTGTTGCGCCACGCCGCTTTTGAAAGCGATGCGATCAACCTGTTCCAGGAACAGTTGGCCGAATGGCTGCCGAAGCTGTTTTACGCCTGCGTGGCGGCCTGGATGGTCGCTAATATATTAGGCGGAAAGCCGGCGCCGCCACCCGATATCGGCTAGCAACCGTTTTCACCAATAAGGAACCGGCATGCGCCCGACCATTGATTTCCACACATTGCGGCGCGCCGGGCTGTGTTTTGGGTTATGTGTGGCGCTCGCCGCCACGCTGGTCGGCTGCGCGCCATCGGCGCCGAAACCGATGGCGCCGGCCGGTGACGCCGCGCCCGACTTGCAAGACGACTATTACCGCGCGGCGCGCGCCAAGGGCGAGCGGATTCTCCAGATCGATTCCCAAGCTTCCGTAATTCGCGTGCTGGTGCGCCGGGGCGGCCGGCTGGCCCGGCTCGGGCATGATCACGTGGTGGCCAGCCGCCATGTGCAGGGCCAGGTGGCGCCGGACGCGGGCCGCGCCGACTTCCGTTTCAGGCTCGATCACATGACCGTGGACGAGCAGGCGCTGCGACAGCAGGCCGGTTTCACCACACAGCCGTCGGAAGAAGCCATCGCCGGCACCCGAAACAATATGCTGACCAAGGTGCTCGATGCCGAACGTTATCCCTTCGTTAGTGTGCAAGCGCGTGGCGCCGCCATCGATGGCCCGCTGAGCGTGTCGATCACGCTGCACGGCGTCACGCGCACCATGGCGATACCGGTGCAAATAACGCGCGGCGCGCAGGCAAGCATGACGGTGTCGGGCGCGGTGAGTGTCAAGCAGACCGACTTCGGCCTGGTGCCGTTTTCCGTGCTGGGCGGGGCCATCGCCGTGGAAGACCAAATCGATCTGCAATTTAGCATCGTGGCCCGCTGACGTTAGCCTGACTAAAAAACTTTACAGCTCAGCTACCAGCTCGCAGACAATGGCATCGCGGCGCACGAACTCAAGTAAGACCGAAGAAACGTAACCATTCACTTTAATATTTTGGAACAGCAATGTCTTTTATGAATCGATTCGTTTTCGTATGTACATTTTTTTTCAGCATACTTCCAATTTCTTCAGCATTAGCCAAGAATATATTATATCCTGGCGAAACATTATCGAGAGGTCAGTATATTATTTCTGGGAACGGTGAGTACCAGCTAATCATGCAAATCGATGGTAGTTTGCTTATGTATCGGAAAAATGGTAGCGTTAGATACCGTATGGGAAAACACGGAACCCACGCCACTATGCAAGCAGATGGAAATTTCGTGGAATATTCCGGAAAAGAGCCTTTATGGAATAGCGAGACTCACAGTGCTGGTGCCTGGCTCCAAATATATGACGACGGAAATTTGATGATTACTGGGCATGATAACAGCACAGATTATGTGGCCTGGTCGATTGGTTCCGATACTGACTCGCAAAATGTTGCTGTATATGGATTAGACGTAAAACTTCCTTCCGCACCTATGCCGTCCACCGTGCCTACGGCCAATTATCCTGACACTATACCAATAGATTAACATGCGAATATCAATATGTAGGGGCTCGCATTTCAAACCGGCCGTGCTCGCATTTGAAGCCGATTTCGGCTCGAATTAACTGCAACTCAGGGCGCGGTCATGCTCACGTTATCTGCAAATGAGCGCTTCGACTTGCCAAGTCCGACAGGCTGCTAGCGCGCCACGATCAGGCGCAGCCCCAGACCGACGAAGATAGTGCCGGCCACCCGGTCCAGCCACTTGCCGGCGCCCGGATGGCTGCCGATCCATTTGCCGATCGCGCCTGAAAAGTAGCCGAGCAGTCCAAACAACAGGCATGCCTGCGCGGTGAACACCAGTCCCAGCTGAGCAGTCTGCCAGCTGGCGTGGCCCTGTTCGGGGTTGACGAACTGCGGCAGGAAGGACAGAAAAAACAGCACCACCTTTGGATTGATGCTATTGGCCAGCAAACCCTTTCCAAACAGTTTGCGCAGCGACTCGGTGCGCGGCCCGGCGCGGCCGACTTCGGCGCCGCCGCGGCTGCGCAAGGCGCCGATACCCAGCCAAACCAGATACAGCCCGCCGCCCACCTTCAGGGCGGTGAAAGCGTGCGGCGAGGCGGCGATTAACGCGCCCACTCCCACGGCGGCCATCAAAGTGTGAGTGAGGCAACCGAGCGCGCAACCAAGACCGAACACCATGCCGGCCTTGCGCCCGCGTGCCATGCCCACGCCCAGCACCATCAAATTGTCCGGCCCGGGCGTGGCCGTGATCAACAGTGCGGCGGCGAGAAAGCCAAACAACTGCTCTGGAGTGATGAACATAAGTAGCCTCGACCGTGAAACGCACAACATAGCATAAGGCCGGCCCGGTGTACGATAACGTTCTGGGCGCCGCCACCGCGCGCGTCCTAACATCTAGCCCAATACTTAGCCGATAATTACAATGACGGAAAGATCAGTGCCGATAGTGGAAGAAACCCGGGCCTGGGTGCGCATGCCTTCAGGAAAACGGTTGGACTTGCTGCATCCCACCCCCAGGGATTGGGAAGACCATGACCTGGCGCTCGGGCTGGCGCGCACCTATCGCTGGGGCGGGCATTCGGCGTGGCCGCTGCCCTTGTCGGTGGCCCAGCATTCGATCGCGGTGATGCTGCTGCGCCGGGCCGCGTCACCGGTCGCGCTGGCGCCGCTGGTGGAGCTGCGCGAATTGCTGCATGACGCGGAGGAAGGTTTGCTCGGCTTCGACTGCATCTCGGTCTTGAAGCCGTTTTTGGGCGAGCGCTTTCGCACCTTGAGCGAGCGGCTGGAAAAAGCGATTTTTGCCCGCTACGGGTTGCCGGATTGGAGCTTGTCCGAGCACGCGCTGCACAAACACGCGGACCGCCTGGCGGCGGCCAGCGAAGCGGTCCACGTGGCCGGCTGGTCCAGGCAGGAAGTGCGTCAGGTGCTCAAGATCGAACTCGATCCCTTGAGCGACGATCCTTTGTTGGCCAGTTATGGCGGCATCCCGTGGGAGCCATGGCCGCCCGCCCTGGCCGCCGAACGCTTCAACACCGAACTGCAAGCGCTGCAAGCGGCCGTCGCGCGCCAACAGCAGCAACAGCAGTGAAACGCCGGGCGCGCCCTCGTTTAGCCAAACGATCCGCTCAGCGCAGCGCGCCGGCCTGCATCAACACCACACCGACGACAATGAAAGCCATGCCAACCAGCGCCGTCGGATCGAGCCGCTGGCGGAACGCCACATAGCCCACCACACTGACCAACACGATGCCGGCGCCCGACCAGATGGCGTAAGCCACCCCCACCGGAATGGTGCGCAGCGCCTTTGACAGCATGAAAAAAGCCAGCGCGTAGCCGACCGCCAGCACCGCCACCGGCCCGGCGCGCGAAAAACCGTCGGACGCTTTCAGGGCGGAAGTGGCGATCACCTCGGCCAGCACCGCCACCGCCAGATACAGCCAGTTCATGGGGCACCTGCCCGCGCGCGCCGCTCAAGCATGACGGCGCGCGCCGAAGCTTTGCGTGACGCGATCGAGAATAATGGCCAGCAGCACCACGCACAGCCCGCTCTCAAAGCCCAGCCCCACGTCGAGCTGTTGAATGCTGCTTAGCACTTCGCCGCCCAAGCCGCCCGCCCCCACCATCGAGGTCACGATCACCATCGACAGCGCCATCATGATGGTTTGGTTTACGCCGCCCATCAGGGCCGGCAGCGCCAGCGGCAGCTGGACCTTGAACAGCAGTTGCCAGCCGCTGGCGCCGAAGGCCTGGCCCGCCTCCAGCTGTTCCCGGTCCACCTGCAAGATGCCCAACGTGGTCAGACGCACCGCCGGCGGCATCGCGAAGATGACGGTGGCGATGATGCCGGGCACCCGGCCCAGGCCGAACAGCATCACGGCCGGAATCAGGTAAACAAATGCGGGCATGGTTTGCATGAAGTCCAGCAGCGGCCGCAAGGCCCCGTTCAGGCACCGGTGGCGGGCCGCCAGGATGCCCAGCGGGACGCCCAGCGCCAGGCTGATGACCGTGGCCGACAGGGTCAGCCCCAGCGTGGCGATAGTGTGCTGCCAGTAGCCCAGCGCGGCGATCAGCGTCAGCGCCAGCGCGGCAAACAGGGCGAAACGCCAGGACAGGCGGCGCCAGGCCAGCACCGCCACGCCGAGGATGAGCAGCCATGCCGGCACCCCGCGCAGCGCCGCCTCGATCAGGGCGGCCAGGGCCTCGATGGCAAGACCGGCCCGCTCGAACAGGCCGCCGCTATGCTCGACCAGCAGGCGCACGCCCTGATTGACCCAGCTGCCCAGCGGCAGATAGTCATGCGGATGATCGAAAAACGTTTGCAGCATCGTTAGCTCCATATCATGTCCATATCAGCCCCGGGCGCTGGCGCGCGAGATGATGCGCAGCGCGCTGGCGGCCGTGATCCAACCGAGCGCGGCGCCGGTGGCGTCGCGCACCGTCAAGGGCGAGCGGTAGGCGCTCAGACGCGGCATCAATTCGCTTAGCCGCGTGTCGGCCGCGACGCTGGCATGTGCCGGGCCGGCCGCGGCGACGCCGCCCTGCCCCGGCGCATGCTCGTGGTCGATCAAGTCGGCGGCCTGCAAATGGGCCGACGTGTCGGCGCTGTCGAAAAACGCCCGCACATGCGCGTCGGCGGGACTGGCCAGCAACTGGCGCGGGGTACCCTGTTGCAGCAGCCGGCCGCCATGCAGGATGGCGATCTGCTGGCCCAGGCGCAAAGCCTCGTCGATATCATGCGAGACGAATACGATGGTGCGGCGCCGTTCGCGCTGTAACGCCAGCAGCAGCTCCTGCATTGCACGCCGCTTGAGCGGGTCGAGCGCCGAAAAAGCCTCGTCCATCAGCAGCAGCGACGGGTCCACCGCCAGTGCCCGCGCCAGCCCGACGCGTTGCCGCATCCCGCCCGACAATTGGTGCGGATACTGCTTGGCATGGGCGGCCAACCCGACCTGTTCCAGCACCGCGCCGGCGCGGCGGTGGCGCTCGGCGCGCGTCACACCGGCGATTTCCAGGCCGAAGGCGGCGTTGTCGATCACGCTGCGGTGCGCGAACAGCGCGCTCGACTGAAACACCATACCCATCGCGTCGCGCCGCAAGCCTTGCAAACGGCGGGGCGCGAGCGCGGCCAGATCGACGCCATCGATCAGCACCTGGCCCGACGAGGGCGGCGTCAAGCCGTTGATGGTGCGCAGCAGGGTTGATTTGCCGGAGCCGGATAAGCCCATCAGCACGCACACGGCGCCCTCGGCGATATCGAGCGACACATCGTCCAGCGCGGCGCCCTGGCCGGGGTCGAAGACTTTGCACACGCGGCGCAGTGAGATTTTAACGTTGGGCATGGCTCGCTTTCAGGGTCGGTGCTTAGAGCTTGCCGCTCAGGGTCAGGAAGGCGGCGCGCGGCGCGCCGGCCAACATGGTGGCGAATGCGCCGTTCGCGTCGGCGCTGGTAAAACCGTTGGTGCCGATGGCGCCGATGTAGCGTTTGTCGAACAGGTTCGTCACGTTCAATTGCAGCGTGGCGCTCTTGAACGGTCCGATTTTGCCCAACTGATAACCGGCGCTCAGGTTGGCCAGCCAAAACGCGGGCACCGGGCTATCGTTCTGGTAAGTGTAGTAGCGGGTGCCGGTGTATTTGGCGTCGGCGCGCGCGAACCAGCCGGCCTGGCGATACGACAGCTCGGTGTTGAACAGCAGCTTGGGCGAATCGACCACGCGCTTGCCGTTGACGTCGACCGGCGCGCCACCGTCGAAGTAGCGCGGTGCGTCCTGATAGGTGGAATCGTTGAAGGTGAAGGAATTGAACCAGGCCCAATCGCGCGTGATCTTCCAGTCCAGTGCCGCTTCCACGCCGCGTGTGGCGACCTGGCCCACGTTGGTCAAGGTGGTCGGGCAGCCGACGATGCCGGCGCAGGTGGCCACGTTGAGCTGACGGTTCTTGAAATCGGCGCGGTACAGCGCCACCGAGCCTTGCACCGGGCCGCGCCGCGTGCGCAGGCCCAGGTCCACGGTGCTGGAGGTCTCCGGCTTGATGCGGGCCGCGCTTACATCGAAGGCGACCTGGGTCTGCGAGAACGGACCGTCGGCGCCGGCCTGATAGGCGTGCATGTTCCTGGCCCACGAGGAAAACAGTTCCTCGTGCTCGCTGAGGGCGAACGTCACGCCGGCCTGTGGCAGCCATTTTTTGGCCGCTTCCAGCGCGCCGGCCGCGCGCGGGCCGACCAGATTGTCGCCCGCTATTCTGGCTTTGGTGTTCTTGACGCCGTAGCTGATTTTCAGCCGTTCGTTCAAGGCGGCGAAGCTGTCTTGCAGGTAAAGCTGGGTGGTTTTGCTGGTGAAGCGCTGCGCGATCACGGTGGAAAACGGGTCTTCCAGGAAGTGGTCGGTGCTCTCCGGACCGGCCACCGCGTAGAAATTGCGCGACCAGCCATGGATGCTGCGCTCGCCCCACACCCCGGCCGCGATGGTGTGGCCGGCCACGTCCCAACTCAGGTCGCTCACCACACCGCTGCGGTCGATCGCATATTCTTGCGCCCGCACCGAGATCGGCACGCTGGCCGAGGAAGGCGTATATGGCGTGTACCAATGGCTCTCGCCATGGTTGCGGTGGGCGTAGACGGTGCTCTTCCAGCGCAGCGTATCGACCGGGCGCCAGTCCAGCGCCAGCCCGGCCAGCCAGTCGTTGCGCAAGCCGCGGCCCAGATAATAGGCGTCGTCCAGATTGGTGACGCCACCGCTGTAGCGGCCATTGGCGGCATCGACCGCGCGCCGCCAGTCGGGCGCGTAATTGTCCCAGCGGTAGCCGAGCCGGCGCACGCTGTCGAACGACAGATCCTGGTAGTCGGTTTCGTCGCGGGTCGAGTAGTTGAAGAAACCGGCAAGCTCGCCGCCGCCGAAGCGCTGCACCACCTTGGCGTTGAACTGATCCTGATCCTGGCCGCCGTCACCCTTCCATTTGTCGGCGCGCTGGCGGGTCAACGACAGGTAAGCCTTGGTGTCGGAAGCGAGCAGGCCGCTATCGTAGCGCACGAACGTGCGCGCGGTGCGGTCGCTGCCCAGTGTCTGGGCCAGGGCCAGGCCGGCGGTGTCGGCCGGACCGCGCGTGGTGAACCCGACCGTGCCGCCAAGGTTGCTGGTCGAGGCGGTGGCGAGCGCGCCGGCGCCCTGCGAAACGGTGACGTTGCCGATGTTTTCGGACGAGATGGCGCGGCTGATGTGCAAGCCGTTGTGATTGCGGTAGCTCATGTCGCCCAGCGGGATGTCGTCCAGCGTGAAGCCCAGCTGGTTCTGGCTAAAGCCCCGGATCGAGATGTGGGCGGACCACTCGTAGGCGCCGAACGGGTCGGCGGCCTGGAACGACACGCCGGGCAGCTTCTCCAGCGTTTTCAAAGGATTGGTGCCGGGCGTGGCTTCGGTCAAATCCTTGCGCGTGATGTTTTGCACCTGGCGCCCCTGGCCTTGCACGAACACGGTGTCGATAGGCGCCTGCGGCGCGGCGGCCGGCGCCGCGTCGGGCGCGGCGTGGGCGGCGCAGGCCAGCGCTTGCAGCACGCAGAGGGTGAGTGGCTTGAAACGCAGTGGGTGTCGCATCGGTGCTCCGGCTAGTGGCAAGGTGTTGATGAAAAATGTATGCGTGTCACGGTGTGGCGGACCGCTTGGGCAGCTTGCCCAGACTGGCCTTGACGGCGGCCGCGCCATCCTGGCCGGCGCGCGTGGCGACCCCGGCCAGCCAAGCGTCGATCAGCTCCGGCCTGGCCTGCAATTGGCCCAGCGCGGCCAGCCGGGCCGGCTGTTTCTGGTCCTGCGTGGCGGTCATGATGGCTTGTTCCAGCGGCACGTCGAACGCGAGCTGGGCGAACAGCCGTCCCACATTGGGGCAGGCGGCGCGATAGCCGCGGCGGGTGACGGTACTGACGCTGGCGCCGCCGAATTGGGGGCCGAAATAGCGGGTGTCGCCGTCCAGGTACACCAGTTTGTAGCGCTGGTTCATCTGGTGCGGCTCCCACCCCAGGAAAACGATCCATTCGGCGCCGCGGCTCTTGCGCGCCACTTGACTGAGCATGCCCTGTTCGCTCGATTCGACCAGCGACCAGCCCTCCAGGCCATAGCTTTTGGCGCCCAGCATGGCCTTGATGGTCTGGTTGGCGGGCGCGCCCGACTCGATGCCGTAGATCTTGTGTTCGAACTTGTCGGCATACTTGGCCAAGTCGGCGAAAGTGCGCACGCCGGCCCGCGCCACGTAGTCCGGCACGGCCAGCGTGAACTTGGCCTGCGCCAGATTGGCGCGCAGCGGTTCGACCGCGCCGGCCTTGACCAGCGGTTCGAGCAGCTGGCGCTGGGCCGGCATCCAGTTACCGAGGAAGACATCGACCTGACCTTTTTGCAGGCCGGCGTAAATGATCGGCACCGACAGCGGCAGCACTTTTTGTTCGTATCCGAGCGCCTCGAGCACGATGCCGGCCAGCGCGTTGGTGGCGCCAATGTCGCTCCAGCCCGGGTCGGCCATGCGCACCACGCGGCAAGCGTCGTTGTCGACCGCCCCGGCATGGGCCGCCCCGGCATGGGCCGCCCCGGCATGGGCCGCCCCGCCGAACCCCCATACGGTCAGCAGCGTGGCGCCGGCCAGCCGGGTCAAGCGATGCAAGGGGCGCCTCATGCCGCGCTCGATCGCGGTGCGGGGAAACGGGCGCGCGCTTCCAGGGCGTCCAGGTCCAGGTGGTTGCGAATGTAAGTGCGGCTGGCGTCGCGCGGCGGCTCGTAATCCCAGGCGTGGTGCGCGCCGAGCGCGTTGGCCGCGCCAATGAAACGGCGCCGCACCTGGCTGGCCACCACTTGCGCGTGCAGCGCCGGCAAATCCCAGCGGCGCCGCGCATCGGCGCGAAAACGCGCCAGCACCTCGGCGCTGTCCGGCTCTCCGGCCAGGTTATGCAATTCGTCCGGATCGCTGTCCAGGCAATACAACTGGTCCGGGTCGGCCGGCGAGTGGATGAATTTGTAGGCGCCCTGGCGCAGCATCACGATGGGCGCCAGCGCGCCTTCAGCCAGATATTCCGCAGCCACCGCGTCGTGCCCGCCTTCGCCGGTCAGATGGGGCAGCAGGCTGCGCCCGGCGATATCGAGCGGGAAGTCGGCGCCCGCTTGCGGCGCGTCGCCGTGCGCCAGCTCCAGCAGCGTGGGCAACAGGTCGACCAGCGACACCGAGGCCGCCACCCTGCGCGCCTGGAAGCGGCGCGGCGCGTGCACGATGAGCGGCACCCGGCTGGCCGGCTCGAAAAAATTCATCTTGTACCAGAGGCCGCGCTCGCCCAGCATGTCGCCATGGTCGGAGGTGAGCACGATCACGGTATTGTCGGCCAGGCCGGTTTGGGCCAGCGTGTCCAGCAAGACGCCGATCTGGTCGTCCACATATGAAATGGCGCCGTAGTAGGCACGCCGCGCCTGGCGCACCTGGTCCGGCGTGACGGGCGTGGCATCGAGGGCCATCACGGCGCGCAGGCGACGCGAGTGCGGGTCGTCGTCGCGCGGCGCGGACGGCACCCGCGGCATGTCGATCTGACGGTCCCGATAGCGCTCCCAGTACTGGCCCGAGATGGCGTAGGGGTCGTGCGGGTGCGTGAGTGAGACGGTCAGGCAAAACGGCCTGGCGTGGGCACCCTCGGGCGCGCGCGCCAGGTCGAACAGTTTTTGGCGCGCGGCGAACACCACTTCGTCATCGAAATCGAGCTGATTGCTGCGCACGCAGGGGCCGGCGTCGATCACCGAACTCATATTGTGATACCAGCTGGGGCGCAGGTCGGGGCGCTGCCAGTCCGGAGTCCAGCCAAAATCGGCCGGATAGATGTCGGTGGTCAGGCGCTCTTCAAAGCCATGCAGTTGGTCGGCGCCGCAAAAGTGCATTTTGCCCGACAAAATGGTGCGGTAGCCGGCGTGGCGCAGGTAGTGCGCGAAGGTGACCGCTTCGGACGAGAGCCCGGCCGCGTTGTCGTAGCCGCCGTTGGCCGAGGGCAGCTGCCCGGTCATCAGCGCATAGCGGGACGGCGCGCACAAAGGCGAATTGCAATACGCCGAATCGAACACCACCCCGGTGCGCGCCAAGGCGTCGATATGGGGCGTGAGGCTGATCTGGTTGCCATAGGCGGCCAGCGCGCCGGGCGTGAGTTGATCGGCCATCAGGATCAGGATATTGGGCCGGGCGGCTGCGTTGGCGGAAAAAAAATGAGGCATGGTGGGCGCGTTTCGATACGTGTCAGTGTTCGCATTTTGCAATGCGGACAGCGATATATGAACGTATCAATTCGTATATTCATATGCGATTAATATAAAGCCCACTTATGTGCAATCGCTATTTTCTTGGCCATTTCAAGTGCTTGGGGGCGGAATAAATTATCGAAGCATAAGAGGAAGTTATGGCAGATCCAACTCGTGCGGCATCGCTGCATACCCTGGATTTTTTCGAGTCGGCCGTGCGCCACTTGAACTTCACATTGGTGGCCGAGGAATCCGGCACCAGCCGGCCGTCAGCGGGCCCATCGCGGCGCTGGAAAAGAGTCCTCTGGGGCATTCGTGCACTCCGCGTTCGAAAGGCGGTTGATGTTATGATCCAGTTCGTTTTTCTGAAAGCAGTCCATGCCCAACCAGCACGATGCTAATCGCCGTCACCATGTTCCGAAGATGCTGTTCAAGGTTCAGAATTAGCCGGAGTATGAAGCCGGACTGCGGCGTCGCGGCAGCTTGACATTGTGCATCACGGAGGATGCGCTGGCTCACTGGCAGAGCGTTGGTCCAAATCGGCAGGTCCGCTTCCGGGATATCGCCATCGAGACGAGCCGGATGTTGGGCGCCGCTTTCAAAATGGCGCTTCGACAGGCCAAAGGCTTACTGGGGCTGACAATAGCCAAACCGCCCTTCCATCAGGAGCTGGGAATACCCAACACAATCACATGAGGAGAAAATAAAGTTGAATCGACTTCATAGCAAAATCGCGCTCATTACAGGCGGTACGAATGGGATTGGCGCTGCCACGGCCGCCCTCTTTCACAGCGCAGGGGCTCAGGTAATCGCTACCGGATCAAGTGCCAAGTCGGTTGACGCTGCGCGAAAGAAAATGCCGGGGATCGAGTTTATTCAGTCCGATGCTGCCGACGTCGGCGCAGCCAAGGCACTCATCGACCATGTCATGGGTGATTATGGCCGCATCGACGTGTTGTTCGTCAATGCTGGTATCGCAAGTGCCGCCGCCCTCGCAGAAACCGACGAGGCGGCCTTCGACCAGATCCTCAACGTAAACTTTCGCGGGCCTTACTTTTTTCTCAAGCACGCCACTGGCGCCATGAAAGAAGGGGGATCGGTGATCCTGACGTCGTCGCTGGCAGCGGTACGCGGCATTGCCGGTCTGAGCGCCTACGGGGCAAGCAAGGCCGCGCTGCACTCGCTCGGGCGCAGCCTGGCGGTGGAACTCGCTTCCAGGAAAATCCGCGTCAATACGCTCATTCCCGGCCCCATCAAGACCAACCTCGGTGCCAAGGCGGAGCCGACACCGGATCAGGAGGCGCAATCGTCGGCCTTTCTGGAACGGGTCCTGCTTCACAGGATGGGGCAGCCGGAGGAAATCGCCGCCGCCGCGCTCTATTTCGCGTCAGACGACTCCAGATTCACCACTGGTGCCGAACTGGTCATCGATGGCGGCTACACCGCAGCGTAGCAAACGCGGGCCCCAATCCGGCTCGCGCCCCACCGCTAAAGCCACGCCAGCGCCGTCAGGGCGGTTGGCGGGCGACACAATAAGGAGCATAGTGTGGAAAATAATTTCTCTCGAGCGCAGCAAACCAAAGACAATCTGGAACCGGGCATACGTCGCGTTCCGGCAAAACAGATACCGACCCCGACAGCTGACGTGAGCGACAAGGCGCAGACAGCGATCGGCGCCGCCTATAATTCGATGATGGACTGGGATCTCGATCCAGGTTCGCCCCAGGGCTGGAAAGACGCCATCGCCAACACGGCGGCGCAATCGGAACCGCTGATCCTGGGCATGCTCCAGGCGCTGGAGGTCACCATGGAGCAGCGTGAGATCGGTGGCGTGAACTGCTACGTTCTGACCCCGAAATCGATCCCGGCAGCACATCGCAACCAGCAAGTGGTGGTAGCCCATGGCGGAGGCTATGTTTTCACCCCAGGACCGGCGGGGGTGGGCGAGGCGGCCATCGTGGCGGCGCTGGGCGGCTACCGGACTATCGCGGTGGACTACCGGATGGCGCCCGACGCACCCTTCCCGGCCGCAGTCGACGATATGGTCGCCGTCTGGCGTAGCCTGGCTGCTGAAAACGATCCGCGCTGCCTGGCCATGACGGGCACCTCGGCCGGTGGAGGACTGATTCTTGCCGCGCTATTGAAAATCAAGGCGATGGGGCTACCAATGCCCGGCGCTATCGCACCGTCCTCGCCTTGGGCCGACCTGACTGAAACCGGCGACAGCTACCAGACAAACGAGTGGATCGATAACGTGCTGGTCAGTTACTCCGGCTTCCTCGGTCGCGCCGCACGCCTGTACGCCGCTGGTCATGACCTTCACGACCCGCTGCTGTCGCCCATCAATGGTGACTTTTCCGGTTTTCCGCCGGCACTTTTCATCGCTGGCACGCGCGACATATTCCTCAGTAACGCGGTGCGGGCGCACCGCAAGATGCGCCGGGCGGGCATCGATTCACAGCTTCATGTTTTTGAAGGCATTTCGCACGCCCAGCTGTCTTTTGATCCATCGATGCCCGAGACGGTTGAGGCATATGGCGAAATCCGCACATTCTTCGATCAATACCTGGCAACTTGACAGCTCCACGCTGGTCGCCTCGACCGGGAAGTTGTCAAAGTGACGGCCGACGGCGCCTACCATGGCATGCCCACTTACCGTCGGTCGAAACGACTATCGGCCGTTACACATCTCCCATCGGCCCGCGCTTGCGGGCGCGTGGATTTAAGGCTCAACAGACCGAAGCCTGCATCGGCGCCGCGGCATGAAATCGAATGTTGGCGGCCGGACGCACTCACTGCGTCCGCTGCACACGTCAAACCGCATCATGTATTGCGGTCTAGGCTCTTTCGCCGTCGATTCTTGAGTGCGCCAACGCGGCGCTACCGCGTCCGACGCGCGGCCGGCATGCCCGGAGTGACGCCGCCATCGGACCCGATGATCAAATCGGCGCGCGCGCGGCCCGCTTCGATCAGGCGGGCGTTCGGCTCGTCGGTGTCGCGCACCCATGCCTCGGCTTGCGCGGCGCTGCGGCCAAAGCGCATATGCCGCTCGACGAGCCGGCGGCGGCGTTCCAGCGGGTCGATATCGATATACCAAATGTGGTCGAGCATGCCGGCCACGCCGGCCCAGGCGCCCTGTTCCAGCAAGAGATAATTGCCTTCTGTGATGATCAGCTCGACCTGCGGTCCGACCGCGATGGCGCCGGCCACCGCCTCATCGATCTCGCGCCGGAAGTCGGGCGCGTACACCACCTGCTCCGGCTCCCGTCGGCGCAAGCGTTGCAGCAAGGCCGCGTAACCGGCGCTGTCGAACGTGTCTTCGGCGCCCTTGCGTGCGCGCCGTCCCAGGCGCTCGAGCTGCACATTGGCCAGGTGAAAACCGTCCATCGGCACCACCACCGCGCGTTCGCCCAACGCTTCCAGTAAAGCCTGGGCGACGGTCGACTTGCCGGCGCCTGGCGCGCCCACCAGCCCGAGCATGATGCGGGTGCCCGCAGGCGGGCGGGCGCTGAGCCCGGGCAGCAAGGACGCCAGCCACGGCGGCGCCAAATCAGTGGAACCCACACGCACTCCCGATAGTGAAAAACGGGCCGAGCTTAGCGCCATCGGACGCCAGCGTCAATTGCGAATGCTTCGCCGGTCAGGTTGCGGCCGACGTAGGGGCCCTCGCACCGGCTTGTGAACCAGGCGCAACGGACAGTTTTACAACGCTTTTTAGATATCCACAGCAACTGTGGATAACTTTGTTGATAACCAGCCCTTGACACAGCGGAACGCCAGCATTAATGCGGGTTTCAACAAAATGCTCAATCCACAGGCATTTAAATATTCCTTTAAAATCAATAGCTTATAAAGTCAAGGCACGGAGCGGAAAATTTATTTTTTACAGCTTTCCCACAAATATTCATGTGTACAAGCCGCCACGCCACAGTCCGATTATGCACATTGGCGACGGGCGAATCTCACTTGCCCAGCAAGTTTGGCGCGGTAGCGCGATAATAGGGACACGCAGCAGCGACTTGGCACAAGGCGGTATCGTATGAATGCGAATATGCAGCATGAAGCCGACAGCAATTGGCTGATCGATGACGATCAGCCCGGCGACGACGATGAAGCGGACGCGCGCCCGACGCCGTGGCGCGTGATGATCGTCGATGATGACGTTGACGTGCACGTGGTCACCAAATTCTCTCTCAGTAATACCTCCTTCATGGGGCGTCGCATCAGTTTTCTGCACGCCTACAGCGCGGCCGAGGCGATGACTGTTTTGCAGGGTACGCCCGATGTGGCCTTGATTTTGCTCGATGTGATCATGGAAAGCGACGACGCGGGCTTGCGTCTGGCGCACCGCATCCGTACAGAACTGGGCAATAAAACGGTGCGGATCGTACTGCGCACCGGCCAGGCCGGTCAAGCGCTGGAAAAAAGCGTCATCGTCGATAACGATATCAGCGATTTTTGGTGTAAAACCGATTTGACGACGCGGAAACTGTTTACCACGGTGATCGCTTCACTGCGTACCTATGCCGTGTTGCGCGATTGCCAGCAACGGGTGAGCGAATTAAACGTCGCCGCCGCTTCGCTGGCCGACGGCGCCGCGCCCGGCGCCGCCACCATGGCGCTCAGTCTGAATCGCCTGGGCACGGTTGACGCGGTGGACGCGCGCCTGTGCCACTTGCTGCGCTGGCGTCGGGACGATGTGTTGGGACAGCATTGGCTGCAATGGCAAGGGAACGGTCAGCACGCAATTCCATGCGGTGAACTGGCGCAAGCCATCGAGCAGGGCCAGCGCTGGGCCGGCGCCGTGACCTTGCGCGCCAGGGACGGCAGGGAACATGACTTGCGCGCGCTACTGCTGCCGCTGGCGGCGCAGGCCGAGCACGGCAGCGCAGCGGTGTTACTGCTCACCGAAATCTAAAGCGCCAAAAAAAGCACTGTTCGCCCATACAGTATGGCATACTATGCCAGCGCCTTCTTCGTGAGCGCAACCGGCCATGGACGCCGGTTTCGCTGTGACCGTCGCACGCTAAGTGGCGGATTGTTAAGTGCTTTTTTAGATATCCACACTGACTGTGGATATCTTTGTGGATAAACAGCCCTTGACACCCCCCGGAGCCCCTGGCTATGCGGGTTTCAACAAAGTGCTCAATCAAAGAGCAAAAAAATAACTGTTTAAATTCAACAAGTTATCGGGAGCCTGTTTCCGGCGAAAAAATCGTTGAAAATTTTTCTTGGCCTTATTTTTTGTGCATAAGTGCACTGTCACAACACAACATTGCCTTAAAGATCAGCTCTAGCCTAGTGCGTGGCACGGCGCAGTTGCGGGTGCAGCAAGACGCGCTTGATCACCTCGACGTCGATGTTGTGGGACTTCAGATATTCGATGGCGCAGACGGTATTAAAACTCGATTGCACGGCAATGCCCTGGTTGACGATTTCTTGACAATGGGAATTAACACGAGGTTGATACAGTTCGGTTAACACGGCGGAACCTAGAGCTGTCGGCGCATTCATCGCTTTCCTTCAGACGATTGATAAGAGCATGAGCTAGCAGCCTGTCGGACTTGGGATCGTCGGCTGCAAAATGATCTGGAACGGTTCATATTTCGCCGCTTTCTCGGTCAATAGCGCGCTATTGGCACTGCGAAATCGTCAACATCCGACCTCGTCCAGCGCATTTTTCGCTTTGGCTCCCCAAGTCCGACAGGCTGCTAGGGAGGTGAACTTGGGTTCACAGCAAGGAGTATCGGCGAAGCGGCGTCAAAGTCAATGTCAGCTTTATATCGCAAGCAGCTTTATATGCCTGCATCAGTGCGCTTGTATCGCGCCCGCTTGCGCGGCATCAGAACCGCGGTGGCCAGTCGGCCTAGCATCGCCGTTTGCATCTTTGCGCCACAGGAGAACAGCATGAATACCACATCGAACAGCGGCACCGATACCAGTCCCGGGGATGAGGCCGCGCCTGGCACACCGGGCAGCGGCGAGAATGTTTGCAGTCGCTGTCAAGGGCGCGGCACGTTGGACGGCGGCCAGCGCTGCCCCCTGTGCGAGGGCACGGGCACCGTGACCGAAGGGATAGGCGGCGGTTGAAGCAGACCGGTTGGCGCGACCGGCGCGCGATTGCTTGTAGACAATCTCGCACTGGCCCCGCGATAATGGGGCATGATCTCCGAACCCGTTTCTGAACCCGTTGCCGCGCCCAGCCAGCCGGCTTCCTTGGGCGACCTGTTTGTATCGTTCACGATTCTGGCGCTGCAAGGCTTTGGCGGCGTGCTGGCGGTGGTGCAACGCGAAATGGTCGAGCGCAAGCGCTGGCTCACACAAGACGAATTTGTCGAGGAATGGGCGGTCGCGCAAATCATGCCGGGACCGAATGTGGTCAATCTGGCCTTGATGATAGGCGGGCGCTATTTCGGCTTGCGGGGCGCGTTGGCGGCGCTGGCCGGGATGCTGGCCGTGCCGCTTGTGATCGCCTTGCTGCTGGCCTGGAGCTATGCCCAATTTTCCCATCACCCAGCCGTGAGCGGCGCCCTGCGCGGCATGGCGGCGGTATCGGCCGGTCTGATCGCCGCTACCGGCCTGAAGATGAGCGGCGCGCTGGCCCGTCATCCATTGCCAAAGCCCATCAAGTACGGCTTGTGCCTGGCGAGCGTGGTACTGGTCGCGGTACTGCGCTGCCCGCTTCCCTACGTCTTGCTGGGCTTAGGCGGACTGGGCTGTGTGCTCACCTATCGCAAACTGGCGCCGTGAATCCCGCGCTGCATATTGTGCTCAGCTGGAGCGATTGGCTGCATTTGTTCAGCCAATATCTGCTGCTGTCGCTGATGTCGATCGGCGGCGCCATTTCCACCACGGCGGAAATGCATCGCTTTCTAGTCGAGCAGCATCAATGGCTCAGTCAAGCGCAGTTCAACGAATCGATTGCCATCGCCCAGGCCGCGCCCGGGCCGAACGTGCTGTTTGTGGCCTTGATGGGCTGGAATGTGGGGATCAATGCGGGTAGTTATGCGGCCGCTTGCCTGGGCGTAGTGGTCACCATGGTCGGTATTTTGCTGCCCAGTACCACCATCACCTATCTGGCGGCCCAATGGGGACACCGCAATCGCCACTTGCGCGTGGTGCGCGCGTTTAAACAAGGCATGGCGCCGGTGGTGATCGGGCTGCTTATTTCGGTTGGTATCATATTAGGCGGCGCCCACCACGATGCGGCCACCGACTGGCGCTTGTGGGCGCTCTCCATCGGGACCGCGCTGGTGATCTGGCGCGGTAAGATTCATTTGCTGTGGCTGTTGGCCATCGGCGCCGCCTTGGGTGCCTTGCAACTGTTTTGAGAACCGGTGGCCCGTCAGGCGACCATGGCAGACAATCTTGCGGGTCGGTGAACGCGCTCCAGGGTAAGCTCAGCCTTCTCCGCGGCTGGCGCGATATTGCGGCAAGCCGTCGGCCAGTTTGATCCAATCGAGCTTGCTGCCGACATGGATGTGATCCTCCGGCGCCATGGCGTTCGGATCGTCCAGACTGCACATGGTGACATCTAGCAGCCAATCACTGTCGTCGAACGTGAGTTGGGTGCCGCAGGCGGTACAAAACGAACGGCAGGCCTTGACGCTCGATTGAAACCGGCCGGGGCTGCCTTGCAGCCAGACGAATTGGGCGCGCGGCACGGTAAACCAGCTCACCAGCGGCGCGCCGCACGCGTGGCGGCATAGCGAACAGTGGCAAGCGGTCCGATGCGTGACCTGCCCGCCCGCCTGGTAGCGGATGGCGCCGCACAAACAGCCCCCTGTGAGCATCACTTTCTCCCCGCGCATGACGAACCGGTTCCGACCCGATACCATTGTCCCACCGCCGCCGCGCCTTCGCAAGCGGCGGGCGGCGGGCGCGCGTGCTTATTCCTTCACCGATTCGATGGCAAAGCTCAGCGTCACGTCGTCGCCCACGTAAGGCGCGTACTTACCGGCGTTAAATTCGGTGCGCTTGATCTTGGCCACCGCGTTGGCGCCGCATGCATCTTTTTTCAGCATCGGATGCGGCATGCACTGGAACGAGGTCACCGTCAGGGTGACCGGTTTGGTCACGCCCTTGATGGTCAGATTGCCGTCGACCGAAGCCAATTTGTCGCCGGAGAAGTTGAACTTGGTCGACTTGTAGGTGATGGTTGGGAACTTGGCGGTATCGAGAAAATCTTCGCCCTGGATGTGGCTATTGAAAGTGGCGTAGCCGGTGTTGACCGACTTGGTATCGATGACAACATCGACCGAGCCCGTTTTGGCCGCGCGGTCGAGCACGATTTTGCCGCTGGTATTGTCGAACCGGCTAACCTGGTTCGAATAGCCGAAATGGCTGTACTCGAAACGCGGCGCGGTGTGGGTGCTGTCGATCACATAGGTTTCAGGGGCGGCAACGGCGGCCAGCGAGATGCCGGCGGCGGCGACAAAGGCGAGCAGATTTTTCATGTAGGACTCCGAAAAGGTAGAAAACAAAGGTGACAATGGCGATCAAATACGCGCGGTGGCGGCGCGTATTTAAGCTGACGGCGATTATGCGCGCGTCAAAACCATAAGTAAAATGGAAAATTTACCGGCTTATTATCGAAATAATCGATATAAGAACGGGATGCCGCACCATGGCCGTTCCTGGCGTACGAATCCGGGACGCACGGGGGCGGCGCTTCGGCCCCCGGACCGTTCAAAATAGATACCTACGGTAAAATTGAAGCGGGCGCTCAACCGGCATGATGCGATTGAGCCGGCGCCGCCCCCGGATGGCGCAGCACATGCGACAAGATATGCTGCTCCAGGGCGGCAAACGCGCGGCTGCCGCGCGCGCGCGGACGCGGCAGGTCGATCCGCACGTCGAGCGTGATGGCGCCTTCCTCGATCAAGATCACACGGTCCGCCAGCGCCACCGCTTCTTGCACATCGTGGGTGACCAGCAGCGCGGTGAAGCCGCGCGTTTGCCACAGCGATTCGATCAATTGCTGCATCTCGATCCGGGTCAGGGCGTCGAGCGCGCCCAATGGTTCGTCCAGCAGCAGCAATTGGGGCTGGTGCAGCAGCGCCCTGGCCAGCGCCACCCGCTGGCGCTGGCCACCCGACAGCATGGCCGGCCAGTCGTCGGCCCGTTCCGCCAGCCCCACCG
Organism: Pseudomonadota bacterium; assembly: GCA_040385995.1. Classification (GTDB taxonomy): domain Bacteria; phylum Pseudomonadota; class Gammaproteobacteria; order Burkholderiales; family Burkholderiaceae_D; genus Janthinobacterium. The sequence continues at coordinate 54,726 of JAZKGI010000020.1, read as the reverse complement.
TCCACAAGGCCGCCGCGGCCGCGTTCAAGGCATGCGGCAAGCCCAGCGCGACATTTTGCAGCACTGTTTTCCACGGCAGCAGACGGGCTTCCTGAAACATGATCCGCACGGTGGGCGCGCCGCCGGCGGCGCCGATCGCCACGCTGCCGCGATCGACACGCTCCAGACCCGCGATGGCGCGCAGTAAAGTGCTTTTGCCGCAGCCGCTGCGCCCGACCACGGCCACGAATTCGCCCGCCGCCAGCTGTAAATCGAGCGCGTTCAGGACAGGCCGCGCGGCGTAGGATTTGGACAGCGCGCGCAGCGTCAGCGGCACACCCTGGCGCTCGAGCGGCGCCGGCGCGGGCACCGTTGGCGGCGCCGCATGGACGCCGGCGCGCGCCAGGTGCGACAGCAAATCGGATTCGACTTCAATAGGGGCCAGTATCATGTGCTTACTCGTCGGTTAATGGTAGGCGGGATTCCAACGCAGGAAATGCTGCTCCAGCGCGCGGGACAACAGGTCGGCCAGCTTGCCCAGCGCGGCGTACAGCAAAATGCCGACCAAGACCACGTCGGTTTGCAAAAATTCGCGCGCGTTCATGGTCATATAGCCGATGCCGGCCTGCGCCGAGATGGTTTCGGCCACGATCAGCAACACCCATACCAGGCCGAGCGAAAAGCGCACCCCGACCAAAATGGAGGGCAGCGCCGCCGGCAGGATCACGTCGCGGTACAGCGGCCAGCCGGCCAGACCGTAGCTCTTGGCCATCTCGATCAAGCCTTGATCGGCCGAGCGGATGCCGTGGAAGGTGTTCAGGTAGACCGGAAAAAATACGCCCACCGCCAGCAAAAACAGCTTGGCCGTCTCGTCGATGCCGAACCACAGGATCACCAGCGGGATCAGCGCCAGGGCGGGGATATTGCGGATCATTTGCAGCGTGGTGTCGAGCAGCGTTTCGGCGCGCCGGAAGCTGCCGGTGAGCAGCCCGAGCACCAGGCCCGATCCCGCGCCCAGGGCAAAGCCGCTGATCGCCCGGCCTAAACTGGTGCGCAGATGCAGCCACAATTCGCCCGACGCGGCCAGCGTCCAAAACGCCCTGGCCACGGCCCACGGCTCGGGCAAAATGCGGCTCGACAGCCAGCCCAGTTGGGACGCCGCCTGCCACGCCACGATCAGCGCGGCCGGCAGCGCCCACGGCGCCAGCGCGCCCGCCCAGGGCGATGCGGTTGGCTCGGCCGCCCGCATTTACGCCGCCTTCCTGGGCACAATATCGCTGGCCATGATCTCGCCGAATGGTCCCGTGAGCGATTGCTCGGCGCCGGCCTTGCCCTTGCCCAGCAGGGGGAACACCAGTTCGGCGAAGCGGTACGACTCTTCCAGATGCGGGTAACCGGACAAGATAAACGTGTCGATGCCCAGGGCCGCGTATTCGTGCATGCGCGCGGCCACCGTTGCGGCGTCGCCCACCAGCGCCGTGCCGGCCCCGCCCCGCACCAGGCCGACCCCGGCCCAGAGATTGGGCGACACTTCCAGCTTGTCGCGCCGGCCGCCGTGCAGCGCCGCCATGCGCCGCTGACCTTCCGAATCCATTTTGCCAAACGCCGCCTGCGCCTTGGCGATGATGTCATCGTCCAGATGGCTGATCAATTCGTCGGCCGCGCGCCATGCCGCTTCATTGGTCTCGCGCACGATCACATGCAGGCGGATGCCGAAGCGCAGCGTGCGGCCCCGCTTGGCGGCGCGGGCGCGGATATCGGCGATTTTCTCGGCCACCGCCGCCGGCGGCTCGCCCCAGGTCAGGTAGACATCCATCTGCTCGGCCGCCAATTCATGGGCCGGCTCCGACGAGCCGCCGAAATACAGCGGCGGATAGGGTCGTTGCAGCGCCGGATACAAGGTCTTGGCGCCCTTGACCCGGATATGTTTGCCCTCGAAATCGTAGCCGGCCGCGCCGCCCTCGCCGGCCAGCGTGGCGCGCCAGACCCGGATAAACTCGTCGGAGATCTGGTACCGGGTGGCGTGGTCGGCGAACAGGCCGTCCGCCTCCAGCTCGCCCTGGTCGCCGCCGGTGACCACATTGATCAGCAAGCGGCCTTGGGAGAGCCGGTCGAAGGTGGCCGCCATGCGCACCGCCAGCCCCGGCGTGGTCAAGCCGGGACGGATCGCCACCAGAAATTTGAGCCGTTGCGTCACGCTGATCAGCGACGCGGCCACCACCCAGGCGTCTTCGCACGAGCGTCCGGTTGGCAGCAGCACGCCGTCGTAGCCGAGCGTGTCGGCCGCCACCGCGACCTGCTTGAGATAATCGGCATCGACCGTGCGGGCGCCCTGGGCGGTGCCCAGGTAGCGGCTGTCGCCATGGGTCGGAATGAACCAGAATACATTGAGTGACATGATGTTCCTTTCAGATTGGCGGGCGGGCGGCGGCGCTCACAATGACGGCGCCAGCAGCGCGTCCTTGACGACGATCGGTTTGGGAATCAGGCGCAGATCGGAAAACGCGTCGGCTATTTTTTGCTGCTCCTTGATCACCTGCGGCGACACCGGCGTGACGCCATAGGCATAGCGCGAGGCGGCCAAGGCCACCACGGCCGGATCGAGCCCGGTTTGCGCCGCCAGCAGCGTGGCCACTTCCTTCGGATTGGCGCGGCCCCACTCATCGATCTTGGCCAATTCCTCCACCACCGCGCGCACCACCTGCGGGTGTTTTTCGGCATACGGGCGCGCCGCCAGGAAGAACTGGTGATTTGCCACCAGCCCGGTGCCATCGACCAGCACGCGCGCGCCCAGCTGCTTTTCGGCGGCGGCGAAAAACGGGTCCCAGATGACCCAGGCGTCAACGCTGCCGCGCTCGAAGGCGGCGCGCGCGTCGGCCGGGGGCAGGAATACGGTCTGCACATCCTGGTAAGCGACGCCGGCCTTTTCAAGCGCCTTGAGCAGCAGGAAATGCACGTTCGAGCCTCTGTTGAGCACCACCTTCTTGCCGCGCAGGTCGGCCACGCTGCGGATCTTGGAATCCTTCTGCACCACGATCGCCTCACTGGTGGGCGCCGGCGGTTCGTTGGCGACATAGACCAGGCTGGCGCCGGCGGCCTGGGCGAAGATGGGGGGCGCCTCGCCCACGCTGCCGAAATCGATGCTACCCACATTAAGCCCTTCGAGCAGCACCGGGCCGGCCGGAAATTCGGTCCACTTGACCGCTATGCCTTGCGCCGCCAAACGCTGTTCCAGGGTGCCCTTGCCTTTGAGCAGGGTCAGGGTGCCGTATTTTTGAAAACCGATCCGCAGCACCTGCGCGGCGGGGGTTTGCGCCTGGGCCGGTAGCGGCGTGCCGCTGGCCAGGGCGCCGGCCAGGCCCGCCAGCAGCAGGCCCAGGGTTTGCCGGCGCGACCGGCGTTTTTCTCGTTGCAGATTCATGTCTTACTCTTTCACGCCGCTTGGCTGCTTGGTTGATAAAACTGGTCGGTCAAATTGTGCGACGGGGGGCGGCGGCCGGCCGCGGCATCGGCCGCCGCGGCATCGGCCGCCGCGGCATCGGCCGCCGCGGCTTCGGTGACGCGCTCGTCGCGTGCACGGTGTGGCGCCAGCAGCGCGTGCGACAAGTCGTCGATGCCCGCCGCCACTCTGGCCTCGATGGCCGGATTGAGCGTCAAACGCTGGCCGTTCCAGTCGAGCTGCTCGCTGGTGGCGTAAATACTGCTTAGCACGTGACGCGCGGCCAGCGCGTGCAGCACGGGGCGCAAGGCGTAGTCGAGCGCCAGCATGTGGGACTGGCCACCGCCGGTGGCCAGCGGCAGCACCAGCTTGCCGGCCAGGCCGTCCTGCGGCAGCAAATCGAGAAACGCTTTGAGCAGGCCGGTGTAGGATGCCTTGTAGATGGGGGTGGCGATCACGATGGCGTCGGCCGCGGCGATGGCGGTCAGAGCGCGGGCGATGGCCGCGTCGGCGTGGTCGGCGTGCAGCAGCGCCCGGGCCGGCAAATCACGCACTTGCAGCGCGGTGTGACGGTGGCCGCGCAGCGCCAGTCGTTCGCCCACATGCAGTAAAAGGCGGCTGGAACTGGAGGCCAGCGCGGGGCTACCGCCCAACAATATAATAGTCATTTTGTGCCATCCCACGTTGTCGAACTGTTTCGCGATGCTTTGCGTTCCAGTCAAGATTACGGGTGTGGCGGAAAAATAAAAACGAATCGTTTCGCGCTTCGATATGTGTTTTTTGGGCCGGCCGGGTTATTGCCGGGGCTGGAAAGGGATTGCGGGTTCGCCACGCGCAAGCGCTCGGCGCGAAGCGTCGCCCGCCCTCGCGCTGCAACCGTCCGGGTCCGGCCAGACCGGCTCAATCGTTGCGCATCTGCGCTTGCGACACGTTGCTGTTCGGGGGCACGCTTTGGGTCAACCAAACGTTGCCGCCGATGGTGGAGCCGGCGCCGATGGTGATGCGGCCCAGCACCGTGGCGCCGGCGTAAATCACCACGTCGTCCTCGACAATGGGATGGCGTGGATTGCCCTTGATCAGCGCGCCGCTGGCGTCGGCCGGAAACCGTTTCGCACCCAATGTCACGTGCTGATACAAGCGTACGCGCTGGCCGATGATGGCGGTCTCGCCGATCACCACGCCGGTGCCGTGGTCGATGAAAAAGCTGGGGCCGATGCGCGCGCCGGGGTGGATGTCGATCCCGGTGAGCGAATGGCCGATATCGGAAATCATGCGCGCCAAGAAGGTGGCGCCCAACTGGTGCAAGCGGTGCGCGAGCCGGTAATACAGGATGGCGATGGTGCCGGGATAGCACAGCATGATTTCGGCGATGGAGGTGGCGGCCGGGTCGCCCGAAAAAGCCGCTTGCACGTCCGACACCACCAGGGCGCGGATGGCCGGCAACCCGGCGGCGAACTCGCGCGTAACGCCATGGGCTTGCTGCGCCATGAGCGTGTCGTCCAGCTCCTCTTGTTGCGATGAAAACAGCATGCCGCGCCGCACTTGCTCGGTCAAGCGGTTGAGGGTGGTGTTTAAGGTATCGCCGACAAAATAGTCGATGCTCTCGTCGGTCAGGTTGGGCCGCCCGTAATGGGTGGGAAACAGGGCGGCGGCCAGCCCGTTGACGATCACGGTGAGCGCCTCGCGGGTCGGCAATTCGCGCACCCGGCCGTGGTGGCGGATGTTGTGGGTGGCTTCGCGCGACACGCGCAGCTCATCGATGATCAGGCCCAGATTCCAGTGCGTGCCACGGGCGCCGGACTGATCGAAGGTATCGATTTTCATGTGTTTTCCATATAGACGAAGCAGCGCCCGCGCCCCTGCGCTGAGCATTGCAAGTTTAGCAATTGCGATTCACTACGCCAACGAACCGTTTGGTCCATCGATAGTTGAAATTCGTCTATCGATCGCGCCGATCATGCGCGCGGCAGCAGCCCGAGCCGGCCTGACGTAAAATGATGCTCTGACGAACAATAATCGATTCATGAATATTCTGCTGACACTCATCTTGGCCGGCCTTACCATGGTCGGCCCGCTGGCCATCGACACTTACCTGCCCTCGTTTCCCGCGATTGCCCACAGCTTTCAAGCGAGCCCGCTGCTGATCCAGCAAACCTTGAGCGCGTTTCTATTTTGCTACGCTTTCATGATGCTATTTTACGGCACCTTGTCCGACTCCTTCGGGCGCCGTCCCGTGATCCTGGTATCGCTGCTGCTCTATATCGCCGCCTCGGCCGGGGCCGCGCTCGCTCCGTCGTACGGCTGGCTGCTGGCCTGCCGCATCGTGCAAGGCTTGGCCGCCGGCGCCGGCTCGGTGGTGGGCCGGGCCATCGTGCAAGACCGTTTCGAAGGGGCGGCGGCGCAAAAGATTCTGTCCCAAATCATGATGGTGTTCGGGCTGGCGCCGGCCATCGCGCCCGTGCTGGGCGGCTGGCTGCAAGTGTCGTTCGGCTGGCGCGCGATTTTTTGGTTTTTGGCCGCTTTCGGCGCGGTGATGGCGCTGGCGATGCAGCGCTTGCTGCCGGAAAGCTTGCCGCCCGCCCAGCGCCAAGCCTTTCACCTGGGCGCCATCGCATCGAACTATTGGAAAGTGTTGTGCCATCGCCATTTTGTGCTGGTGTCCATCGCCGTGGGCATGGCGTTTGGGGGCTTCGCGCTGTACATCGGCTCGGCCGCCTATTTCGTCATCGATATTTTGCACTTGCCGGAAACGGCCTTCGCCTGGCTGTTCATTCCGCTCATCAGCGGCATGGTGCTGGGCTCGGCCATGTCCGCCAGATGGGCGAGCCGTTATTCCCAGGTCGGCTTGATCGGCACCGGCTATGCACTGATGACAATCGCCGCGCTGGTCAATATCTTGTATAACAGCTATTTCGCGGCGACAGTGCCGTGGGCCGTGCTACCGCTGTTTTTGTATTCGTTCGCGCTGTCGATCGCCATGCCGCCGATGACGTTGATCGCGCTGAACCACTTTCCCAACAACAGCGGGCTGGCGTCCTCCATGCAATCGTTCATTCAAATGTTGCTGTTCGCGCTGGTGTCCGGGCTGGTGGCGCCGCTGTTGTTCGACAGCGCGCTCAAGCTTGCCTACGGCGTGATGGCCGGGTTGGTGCTCAGTCTGGCGTGCTGGCTGCTAGCCCAGGCCGGCAGCGGCAGGGCGCGTCACTAATGCATCGTATTGAGCCGCGTCATTCGGCGGCGGCGCTATGCGGCGGCGCCCGCCGCGGCGCGGTTTATGGCCACGGCGCGGGGGTGACATCGACATACTGGGCCCCGCCCTGCTCGGGCGAGGCGCCGCTGTCGGCGGCGTGCTCGGTCGGCGGCGTGCCCAGGGCCAGGATTTCCTTGCGCGCCTCGACAAAATCGGCCGACGACAAGGGATGCTCGGGATCGGGCCAGTGGTCGATGGCCCATTGCTGCACTTCTTCATAGCGGCGCCACACTTCGTTGATGAACTCGCGGCGTTGGTCGGTTTGCATGGTCGTTTCCGTGTCTGCGTCAATCATGGCGCCACGGTACCGCGCAACCGGCGCGCGGTCGGTACGCTGCCGCACGCTGGGTCGATACCACGCGCCGGCTGTTTGCTCAGGCGGCCTCGGAAGCGCGATGCGGCAATGAAGCGATCAGATCACTAAAACGCTCGCCCTGGACAATAATATGCCCGCGCATGCATTCCGCGGCCGCCTGTTCGTCGCCGCGCAGGATCGCTTGCACCACCTCCTCATGCTCCAGATAGGAGCGCTGAATGCGGTCGCGCACCCGCAATTGCAAGCGGCGGTAGGGGCGCAAGCGACGATGCATGACGGAAGTCTGCTGACATAAAAACGTATTATGGCTACCACGATAAATAAGCTCGTGAAATTGCTCGTTTTGGTAAAAATAGTGATCCGGTTCCGGCGCGTCGCGCGCGCTGCGGCACTGCTGGTGGGCCGCCACCAATTCGGCGTGTTCTTGCGCGCTCATGCGCCGCGCCGCCAGGCGCGCGCATAACGATTCCAATTCCGCCATCACCTCGAACATTTCCACCAATTGTTGCGCGCCGAATTCGGCCACCACCGCGCCGCGTCGTGGCCGAATCACAACAATTCCAAGCGAGGCCAATTGAATTAAAGTTTCCCGGATGGGCGTGCGCGAGACGCCAAACCGTTGCGCCAATTCGGTCTCGTCCAGATGCTGACCGGGCAGGAAAGTGCCCACCAGAATGAGTTCCTCTATCGCCTCGCGCAAGGTTTCCGATCGGTTTTTCATTTGACGTTGCTCTTAAACAAGTAATATGTGAACATGTACGGAACCAAGATCCGCATTATAGGACTTGATTGCCTCTTGACAACCTATTTATAAACGATATTCTTGTATACATTCGATAGGCCGGCACCTCGCTTATTACGCTTTGAAGTATTACCATGGTTGATGGATTCAACTAATCCTTGGAGGAAGTATGACGTTAGCAAAACGCAGGGCAATTCTTGGCGCAATAGCAAGCAGTCCACTGTGGTTGCAAAACATGGCAATGGCAGACACGACGACGCTGAAAATTTCCCATCAATTCCCTGGCGGTACCGTCAATGAAGGCGATTTTCGCGACCGCATGACGCGCATGTTCGCCGCCAAGGTGGAAGAACGCACCAAAGGGGCGCTGAAATTTACGATCTATCCCGGCTCTTCTCTGATGAAGACCAATTCCCAATTCGCCGCCATGCGCAAGGGCGCGCTGGACTTGTCGCTGGTGCCCTTGTCCTACGCCGGCAATGAACTGCCGGAGGTCAATATCGGCTTGATGCCGGGGCTGGTGACCTCGTATGAACAGGGTTATAGCTGGAAAAACGCCGAAATCGGCAAGGAATTGACGCGCCTGCTCTACGACAAGGGCGTGATCATCGTCAGCTGGATCTGGCAAGCGGGCGGGGTCGCTTCGCGCAACGTGCCGATCGTTTCGCCGGAAGACGCCAAGGGCATGAAAATTCGCGGCGGCTCGCGCGAGATGGACATGATGCTCAAGGCGGCCGGCGCCGCCGTCATTTCGCTGCCGTCCAATGAAATTTATGCCGCCATGCAAACCGGCGCCATGGATGCGGCCCTGACCTCATCGACCTCGCTCATTTCGTTCCGGCTGGAAGAAGTGTCGAAAGCCTTGACCACCGGCCGCGGCCAGGCCTACTGGTTCATGTTCGAGCCCTTGATGATCTCGCGCACCGTGTTTGAAAAATTGAGCAAGGAGCACCAGAGTGCCATCATGGCCATCGGCGAGGAAATCGAAACCTTCGGCCGCATGGCGGCCCAGCTCGACGACGCGGTGGTGGCCAATATCTACAAACGGGCCGGCGCCAAGGTGGTCGATTTGAGCCCCCACGTGGTCAGGAAGTGGCAGGCGCTGGCGCGCACCACGGCCTGGAAAGATTACGCCGAGCACAGCGAGAGCTGCGCCAAATTGCTCAAATTGGCAGAGAAAACTTTGTGATAGGGGCCGTGCAGACCGGGCCGGCGGCACCCCTGCCGCCTTGGCTGGCACGCCTGGTGCGCTGGCTCGACGGCTTGAACGCCTTGCTGCTGCGCCTGGGCATGGCGGCGCTGGTGTTGACCGCAGCGATCTTGACCTACTCGGTGGTGTCGCGCTATTTTTTCAGCACGCCCACCGACTGGCAAGACGAGGCGGCCGTGTTCATGCTGGTCGGGGTCACGTTTTTTTGCGCGGCCCACGTGCAGGCCGAGCGCGGCCATATCGGCATCGACGCCATCGCCGCTTGCCTGCCGCCGGCCGTCAACGCGGCGCGCCGCTTTCTGGTGGACGCGATCTCGATGGCGTTTTGCACTTTTTTCAGCTGGAAATCGTGGACCTTGTTTCACGAAGCCTGGCGCGAAGGGCATACCACCAGCTCGACGCTGGCGCCGCCACTGTGGATTCCCTACGGCATGATGGCGCTCGGCATGTCCATCTTGACGGCGCAAATCCTGCTGCAAGTGCTGACCCACCTGAGCGCCGGGCGGCGCGCGCCATGAGCGAATTGACGCTGGGCGCCCTGTTTGGCGCCGTTACCCTGGTGGTCATGTTTTCCGGCATGCCGATCGCCTTCGCGCTGGGGGTGGTGGCCACCACCTTCATGTATTTCTTCATGCCCACCTCCGCGCTCGACACGGTGACACAAAACGTGTACGAGGAAATGGCGTCCATCACCCTGCTCTCGATTCCATTGTTCGTGCTCAAGGGCGCGGCGATCGGCAAGTCGCCGGCCGGGCGCGATCTGTATTCGGCCATCCATACCTGGTTGCACAAGGTGCCGGGCGGACTGGGCATCGCCAACGTGCTCGCTTGCGCCCTGTTCGCCGCCATGGCCGGCTCCTCGCCGGCCACTTGCTCGGCGATCGGCTCGGCCGGCATTCCGGAAATGCGCCGGCGCGGTTATTCGCCCGCCTTCGCGGCCGGCCTGATCGCCGCCGGCGGCACCCTGGGCATCTTGCTGCCGCCCTCGATCACCATGATCTTGTACGCGGTGGCGGCGGAACAGTCGCTGGGCCGCCTGTTTTTGGCGGGAATAGGCCCGGGCACCCTGCTGGTGGTGCTGTTCGGCGCGTATGCGATGGTGCGGGCGCGCAAGGAATACCGCGCCGCGCTGGCGCTGTACCAGGGCGGCGGCGCGCGCTCGGCCTACCTGATCGAGGAGCATTTCACGCTCAAGCAAAAAGTCGAAATGCTGCCGCGGGTGCTGCCTTTCATCGTCCTGTTGATCGGCGTGATGGTGGCCTTGTACGGCGGCCTGGCCACCCCTTCCGAGACCGCCGGCCTGGGCGCGCTGCTGGCCATGGTGTTGCTGGCGGTGGTGTACGGCATGTGGCGGCCCAAGGATTTGGCGCCCATGCTGGGCGCCACCATCCGCGAATCGACCATGCTACTGCTCATCATCGGCATGTCGCTGTTTTATTCCTATGTGATGAGCTATCTGCACATCAGCCAAGCGGCCGCCCAGTGGGTGGTCGAGATGCATCTGTCGAAATGGGTACTGCTGGCGGTGATCTTGCTGATGGTGGTCGGCTTCGGCTTTTTCTTGCCGCCCGTATCGATCATCTTGATGACGGCGCCCATCATCTTGCCCCCGCTCAAGGCGGCCGGGTTCGACCTGATCTGGTTCGGCATCGTGATGACGGTGGTGATGGAAATGGGCTTGATCCACCCGCCGGTGGGCTTGAACCTGTTTGTCATCAAAAACATCGCGCCCGACATCGCGCTCGGCGAGGTGGTGCGCGGGGTGTTGCCTTTCCTGGGGCTGATGCTGCTGGCCGTGCTGTTGTTGTGCGTCTTTCCACAGATCGCCACCGGCTTGCCTAATCTGATCATGGGAAGCCGGTGATGCCTGCCGAGGGGCGCTGGACCAGCTTACAGCGCAACAAGGCCGAGCGCTTGGCGCGCGCGCGCGACAGCCTGGGCGGCCAGCTGGAGGGCAAGACCGTGGCCGCCGCCGGCATCGGCGCGCTGCTGCACGCGGTGCTCGAATGCGGCGACCGGGTCTGCCTGGAAGGAAACAACCAGAAGCAAGCCGATTTCCTGGCCCGCGCCCTGGCCGCGCTGGAGCCGGCCCGGGTGAACCGTTTGCACATGCTGCAATCGGTGCTGGCCTTGCCCGAACATCTGGACGTGTTCGAGCGCGGCATCGCCTGCCGGCTCGACTTTTCGTTTTCCGGACCACAAGCCGGCCGGGTCGCCAAGCTGGTGGCGGCCGGCCAGCTCAACATCGGCGCCATCCATACTTATCTGGAACTGTTCGGGCGCTACTTCATCGACCTGACGCCGCGCGTGTGCCTGATCGCGGCCGAAGCGGCCGACCGCCAAGGCAATCTGTACACCGGCCCCAACACCGAGGACAGTCCGGCCATCGCCGAAGCGACCGCGTTTAAAAACGGTATCGTGATCGTCCAGGTCAACCGCATCATGGACACGCTGCCGCGGGTCGACATTCCGGCCGACTGGGTCGACTTCGTGGTGCAGTCGCCCAAGCCGTATTACATCGAGCCGCTGTTTACCCGCGACCCGGCCCGCATCTCCGAGATCCAGGTGCTGATGGCGATGATGGCGATCAAGGGCCTGTACGCCCCCTACCAGGTCGAGCGCCTGAACCACGGCATCGGCTTCGACACCGCCGCCATCGAACTGCTGCTGCCCACTTACGCCGCCTCGCTCGGCTTGCAGGGCAAAATCGCGCGCCACTGGGCCCTCAATCCCCATCCGGCCCTGATCCCGGCGATCGAAGCGGGCTGGGTCGAATCGGTGTACTGCTTCGGCTCGGAACTGGGCATGGAAGACTATATCCGGGCCCGCCCCGACGTGTTTTTCGTCGGCCCCGACGGCAGCATGCGCAGCAACCGCGCGCTATGCCAGGCGGCCGGCCACTACGCCTGCGACATGTTCATCGGCTCGACCCTGCAAATCGATTTGCAGGGCAATTCCTCGACCGCCACGGCGGGGCGCATCGCCGGCTTCGGCGGCGCGCCCAACATGGGGGCGGACGCGCGCGGGCGGCGTCACGCCAGCCCCGGCTGGCTCAAGGCCGGGCAGCAGGCGCGCGCCGGCCGCAACCTGATCCCGCGCGGCCAAAAACTGGTGGTGCAAATGGTCGAGACCTTCCGCGAGCATATGCAGCCGGCCTTCGTCGAGCGGCTCGACGCCTGGCAGCTGGCCGAGCAGGCCGGCATGGCGATCCCGCCCGTGATGATTTATGGCGAGGATGTGACCCATATCCTGACCGAGGAGGGGATCGCCAATTTGCTGCTGTGCCGCGGCGAGGAAGAGCGCGAGCAAGCCATCCGCGGCGTGGCCGGCTATACCCCGGTCGGCCTGGGGCGCGACAAACGCATGGTCGAGAACCTGCGCGACCGCGGCATCATCGCCCGCCCGGAAGACTTGGGGGTGGACAAACGGCTGGCCACGCGCGACCTGCTGGCGGCCAAAAACATGAAGGATCTGGTGCGGGCTTCGGGCGGGCTGTATCGGCCGCCCGAGCGCTTTCGCAACTGGTAGGGCCGCGCGCGGCCACCGCAGTCATGGAGATCGAATGGAAACCTTACACTACCGCTTCGAACACGGCAGCCGCACTGTGGGCGCGCCGGCGCAACTGGTTGGCGTGGTCGGCTCCGGCAACCTGGAAGTGCTGATCGAGCACGCCGCGCTGGGAGGCGCCTGCTGCATCGAGGTCAGCACCGCGGCCGCCGGCTTCGGCGCCATCTGGCAAGCGGTGATGGCCGACTTCCAGCGGCGCTGGCAGCTGGCCGATACCCGCATCGCCATCAACGACATGGGCGCCACCCCGGCCGTGGTCAGCCTGCGCCTCGATCAGGCGGTCGAAACGATGCTGGCGCACGCGCCGGGCGCGCCATGAGCGGGCCGCGCGGCGCCGCCGGGGGCGCCGGGCCGACCGGCAGCTACGTGGAGGCCAGCGCCCGCCAGCGCTTGCACGGCCTGGTCGACGCGGCCAGTTTCGACGAATTTTTGCCGCCGGCGGCGAGGGTGGTCAGTCCCCACCTGGCCCAGCTGGACGCGCCGGTGTCCTTCGACGACGGCGTCGCCGTGGGCCGCGCGCGCCTGGGCGGACGCGCCGTGTTCGTGGCCAGCCAGGAGGGTGGCTTCATGGGCGGATCGGTGGGCGAGGTGCATGGCGCCAAGCTGACCGGCCTGCTGCTGCGGGCCGCGCGCGAGCGGCCCGAGGCGGTGCTGCTGCTGATCGACAGCGGCGGGGTGCGCCTGCACGAGGCCAACGCCGGCCTGATCGCGGTGTCGGAAGTGATGCGCGCCCTGCTCGCGGCGCGCGCCGCCGGCGTGGCGGTGCTGGCGCTGATCGGCGGCGCCAACGGGGCCTTCGGCGGCATGGGCATCGTGGCGCGCTGCGCCAACGCCGTCATCATGTCCGAAGAGGGCCGGCTGGCCTTGTCGGGACCGGAAGTGATCGAGACCGCCAGCGGGGTGGAAGAATACGACGCCCGGGACCGCGCCCTGATCTGGCGCACCAGCGGCGGCAAGCACCGTTACCTGCTGGGCGACTGCCAAGCCATCGTGGCCGACCGTATCGAGGCCTTCCGCCAGGCCGCCTTGAGCGCGCTCGATAACACGCTGGGCGCGGTAGAATTGAGTCTGGACGCGCTCGAACGCGAACACGCCATGCTGAGCGCGCGCCTGGCGCGTTTCGGCGCCATGCGCGACCCGCTCGAGATGTGGCGCGCGCTGGGCGTGCCCGACCCCGCCGCCATCCCGATGCAAGAGATCGCGCCCTTCGTCGCGCTGGCCGAGCGCCACCGCGTCAACCCGGCGTAATGGAGAATAGCAGCATGCAATGGCAGACACTGGCGGCCGCCCTCTTTCCGCAAGGGCACGCGATCGGCGAACAGGGCGACCTATTGGCGGGCAGCGCCCAGGTGGGCGGCGCCAGCGTGACGGTGGTGGGCAGCGCCAACCACGCCGCCATCGGGGTCGATCTGGCGTTGGCGCAGGCCGCCGCCATGCTCGACACCATGCGCGCCCACCCGGGCCGCGCCATCGTGCTGTTGATCGACACCCAGGGCCAGCGCCTGCGCCACCGCGACGAAATGCTCGGCATTCACAGCTATCTGGCGCACCTGGGCAAATGCGTCGATCTGGCGCGCCGCCGCGGCCACCGGGTAATCGCCCTGGTATACGACCAGGCGCTGTCGGGCGGCTTCATCACCAGCGGCTTGATGGCCGACGCCTGTTACGCCCTGCCGGACGCCACCATCCGCGTGATGGGGCTGGCGGCGATGGCGCGCATCACCAAGGTGCCCGAGGCGCGCCTGCGCGATCTGGCGCAAAGCAATCCGGTGTTCGCCCCCGGCCCGGAAAACTACTGGCGCATGGGCGCGCTGGAAGCGATCTGGCGGGACGATCTGGCCGGGCAACTGCTGCAAGCGCTCGGCGGGCCGGCCGGCGCCGACACGCGCGCCGCCCTGGCCTTTGCCCGCGGCGGACGCCAGCTGGCGCAAGCGGTGATCGACGCCATTGTGGACCCGCATGTACCATCGCCATGACCTGGTATGGCTGTCGCAGGCCGGCTGGTCGGACGCCGGGGCGCGCGCCGAGCCGCGCCACCGGGCCGCGTTACTGCGTTGGCAGCAGGCGCGCTGGCCCCTGATCGTGCGCCGGGCCGACGCCGACGCCGGCCCCGATCAGGTCAGCCTGGGTGTGGCGCTGCCACCGGACGACAAGGGCGACAAGCTGCGCATCGCCCTGCGCGCCGACGCCGCCGATATCGTGCGCAGCAGCGCCCCCTTGCCGATCCGCGCCGTGCTGCCGGCGCTGCCGCAAGCATGGCGCCTGGCGCTCCTGGCGCTGGCCGAGGAAAGCGTGGGCCTCACCTTCCGCGTCTACGGCTCGGTCGCCATGCAAGCGCTCACCGGCCTGGCCTACCTGGGCCCCGACTCCGATATCGACCTGCTGTTTTACCCGCTCACCGAGCAGCAATTGCGGGCCGGTCTGGCGCTGCTGAGCAGACATGCGGCGGCGCTGCCGCTGGACGGCGAAATCGTCTTTCCGCGCGCCGAAGCGGTGGCCTGGAAAGAATGGCTGGCGGCCGAGGCCAGCGGCGCCAAGGTACTGGTCAAGGAACAGGGCGCGGTGCGTCTGGCGCCCATCAATCTGCTGCTGGCCAGCCTGCGGCCGACATGAGCGCGGCCACCCTGTCGGCCGTCCGCGCCGCGCCAAGCGCCGCGCCGATCCGGACCCTGCGCGCGCCGCCGCGCGTGGCCGCCCCCCACCGCGCCGGGCGCGCCTTTTGCCTGACCATCGGCCGCCTGGCGGTGCGCTGCTTGCACGCCGAACTGGTGCTGTATCCGAAACCGGGACTGGTATCGCTGCACGACAATGGCAGCCACCACGACATGACCGCCGCCACATTCTTGCGCAGCATATTCGCCCTGCGCCACTACTTCATCGGCATTTGCCGCGCCGGGTTGGAAGACGCGTCCTTTGCCCGCTTGAGCGCACTGGGAATGGAAGCGGAGCGGCGCATGTTGCGCGCCACCGGTGGCATCAATACCCATCGCGGCGCGATCTTCAGCCTGGGGCTGTTGTGCGCGGCGATCGGGCGCCACCAGGCCGAGGGCGCAGGCGCGGCGACGTCGGCGGGCGCCTTGCGCGCCACGCTGCTGCGGCGCTGGGGCCGGGATCTGGCGCGCCACGCCCGCTCCGGCGGCAGCGCCAGCCATGGCGCGCGGGTGGCCACGCTGTTTGCGGCCGGCGGCGCGCGCGAGCAAGCGGCGCGCGGCTTGCCAGCGGTGTTCGAGGTGGCCCTGCCGGCCCTGCGGCGCACCCTGGACGCGGGGCGCGACCTGCGCCACGCGCGCATCGATGCCCTGTTCGCCCTGATGGCCCACCTCAGCGACAGTAACGTGCTGCACCGGGGCGGCAGGGCCGGCGCCTTGACCGTGCAGCGCCAGGCGCGCCGGTTTCTGGCGCAAGGCGGTAGCGCCCATCCGCGCTGGCTGGATGCGGCCCTGGCTTGCCACCGGCGCTTCATGGCGCAGCGGCTCTCCCCCGGCGGCGCCGCCGATCTGCTGGCGGCGACCTGCCTGGTGCACGCGGTGGCCGGCATGACGGGGCCATGAGCCGGCTGCTGCTGCTGTGTCCCGGCCAGGGCGGCCAGCATGCGGCCATGTTCGCGCTGGCGCGCGGCGATGCCGGCGCGGCCGCCCTGCTCGACCGGCTCGGCGTCGACACCTCGGTGGAACCGGCAAGCATGTTTGACAACCGGGTGGCGCAACCGGCCATCGTGGCCGCCACCCTGGCCATGTGGCGGGCGATTGGCCAAGCCGTGGCGACGCCGGCCCTGGTGGCCGGCTACAGTGTGGGCGAACTGGCCGCGTACGCGGTGGCCGGCGCGCTTGACATGGATGAGGCGGTGCGGCTGGCGGGCGTGCGCGCGGCCTTGATGGACGCTTGTGCGGCCAGCCATCCGGGCCAGTGCTTGAGCGCGATCGGCGCTCTGCCGGCGCGGCGCCGCGCCGCGTTGCTGGAGCCGGCGGGGTTTTATGTCGCCATCGAGACGGGGCCGGAGAGCTGCATCGTGGGCGGGCCCGCGGCCGGCTTGGCGGCGCTGGCGGCGCGGGTGCGCCTGGCCGGTGGCAGCAGCGCGCCGCTGCCGGTGGCCGTGGCCGCGCACACGCCGTATATGGCGGCGGCGGTGGCGCCGTTCGCCGAAGCCCTGCGCGCCACGGCGTTTCAGGCGCAGCGCGCGCCGGTGCTGGCCGGGGTGAGCGCCGACGGCAGCGTCGGCAAAGCGATGGCGGTCGATTGCCTGTCGCGGCAACTGGCCGAGAAGATTATCTGGACCGATTGCATGGACGCCTGCGCCGAAGCGGGCATCACGGTGGCGCTGGAACTGGGCCCCGGCGGCGCCCTATCGCGCATGCTGGCGGCGCGCCAGCCCCACATCGCCTGCCGCTCGGTGGCCGATTTTCGTACCCTCGACGGGATACGCCAGTGGCTGGGGCGCCATCTCGACTAGCCGTCGCGCGCGGTCGGCGCGCTCGTCAAGCGGTCGGTGGCGAGGTTCAGGTCTGGCCGTGCTGCCGCGCCCAGGCCACGATGGAGGCGGCATCCATGGCGCCCGGCTGACGCGCCACTTCCCTGCCCTGTTGAAACAAGGCCAGGGTGGGAATGCTGCGGATGGCGAAACGGCTGGCCAAGTCCTGCGCCACTTCTGTGTTGACCTTCACTACCCGAAAGGCCGGCTCGAGCTGTTGCGCGGCCTGGCCGTAGGCGGGCGCCATGGCGCGGCACGGACCGCACCAGGGCGCCCAGAAATCGACCAGCACCGGCAGATCGCTGCGCGCGATATGCTTTAAAAAGCGGGCGCTCGCGAGGTCCGGCGGCTGGCCCGTAAACAAGGGCTTTTGGCAGCCGCCGCAGGCGGGCCGCTGTCCCAGGCGCGGCGAGGGGACCCGGTTGACCACATCGCAGTGCGGGCACACCACGTGCAGCGCATCGGCGGTGGAGGAAGCGTTTGTGCTCATGACGTTGTCCAGATGGCGGTGTCCGGAGCGCGACCATCGCGCCCGGTTTTCGCCAGCGTATCAGAAAACCGCGTTTTCCCGGAGGGCCGCGCCGCCGTCGCCCGGTCGCCGCCGGGGGCCGCGCTATATCAGCAGCGATAGCGCGATCGACCACATGACCAGCGCGATGAAGCCGTCGAGCACCCGCCACGCCATCGGCCGCGCGAACACGGGCGCCAGCAGCCGGGCCCCATAGCCCAGGCTGAGGAACCACAGCACCGAGGCCAGCATGGCGCCGGCGGCGAACTGGGCGCGCGTGCCGGGCGGCTGCTGGCCGCCTATCGCGCCCAGCAGCACCACAGTGTCGAGATAGACATGAGGATTGAGCAGGCTGAAAGCGAGCGCCATGCCGGCTATCGCCATGCGGCTAACGGGGACGCTGTCGGCCGTCAGCGTCAGCGCGGCGGGACGCCAGGCCGCGCGGGCGGCGCGCAGTCCGTACCAGAACAAAAATAGCGCGCCGCCCAGCTTCATCAGCAGCAGTAAGCCCGGCCAGCCGGCGATCAGGCTGCCCATCCCGGCCACGCCCAGCGCGATGAGCGCCACATCGCACAAGATGCAAATGCAGGCGCACATGAGCACGCATTGCCGCCGCAAACCTTGTTTGAGCAAGAAGGCGTTTTGGCTGCCGATCGCCACGATCAAGCCGCCACCCAAGCCCAAACCTTTTAAGAACACCACCCCGTCCATCGCACTCTCCCTTGACAATGGGGCGATGTTAACCGGACGGCGTTTATCAGTATAATCAATTTTATTTCTGATATATAAGAAAAATTGATGAAGCCCTTGGATTACCGCGGCTTGGCCGCGCTCGACGCCGTGATCGGCGAAGGCAGTTTCGACAAAGCGGCTCGGCTTTTGTCGATCAGCCAACCAGCGGTGTCGCAGCGCATTCGCACGCTCGAGCAGGTGGCGGGCACGCTGCTGATCGTGCGTGGCCAGCCGCCGCGAGCGACCGAGGCCGGCCAGCGCCTGATCGCCCATTACCGTCAGGTGCGTCTGCTGGAGGCGGCCTTGCAAGCGGTCCCGGACCAGAGCGCGCCGTTGCCCCAGATTTCCATCGCCGTGAATGCCGACAGCGCCGCCACCTGGCTGCCGGCGGCGCTGGCGCCTCTGCTCAAGCCTGCCTCGTGCCTGCTTGATATCCGGCTGGACGACCAGGACCATACTTTGAGCCAATTGCGCCAGGGCCGCGTATTCGCCTGCGTGACCAGCGCCACCGACAGCGTGGCCGGCACCAGCGCCACGGCGCTGGGGGTGATGCCCTACGTATGCGTGGCCGCGCCCGACTTCGCGGCGCACTGGTTTGGCACAGGCTTCACGGCGAGCGGCGCGATGCGGGCGCCGGCCATCATTTTCGACCGCAAGGATCGCTTGCACGAGCGCTACTTGTTGCAGAGGCTGGGCGTGGCGGAACGCCACCCGCGCCATAGCCTGGGCTCGTCGGAAGCGTTCGTGCGCTTTATCGAAGCCGGTTTCGCTTACGGCATGGTGCCGCTACTGCAAGCGCAAGCAGGGCTGGCCAGCGGCCGCCTGCTCGACTTGACGCCGGGTGATGGCCTGGACGTGCCGCTGGTATGGCACGCCTGGGATATCCAAACCCCGCTCACGCGCGCGCTCACGCAGCACATCGTGGCCGGCGCCCGCGGCGCGCTGCGCCAGCCGGGCGCGCCGGTCTAGCGGTGAGCCGGGTCAGTCGATTCGCTGGCGTCGCTGGACGCCTCGCGCTCCGTTTTGAGCGCGCCGCGAATATTCAATAGCGCCAGGCACAATTGCAGCACGATCAGCGCGATGGCGCCATCGTGCCAGCCCCATGCGATCCACAAGGCATTGCTGAGTAAAAAGCACCAAAACCCGATCGTGCGCCTGAGCGCGTGGCGCGAACCGATCAGCCATGCCGCGACCACGGTCACGCCCATGGCCGGCCATTGCAGAAGGTCAAACCAATTTCCCATAGCCGTCTTTTCAAAAAAGGTCGATTTCTTGCACGCCCACCCTGGCGTGTGCAGCCATTTTAGGCGATCGCATACACTGGCAGAAATATACTGAACTGGTCAGCGCGGCGCTGGCCAACGGCCGGGAGCGGGCCCCACCCCCAATGATGATGGAATCGGCATGACACCCACGAAAAAAATCGCGCTCGGCCTACTCGTTTGCTTGCCGCTGATGGCGGCACTGATGGCATGCTCGCCGCTCGGCACCATCAACGCGCTCGCATCGGGCCGGGCCTCGCAAGTGAGCAGCGACATCGCTTACGGCGACAACCGGCGCCAACGGCTCGACATTTACGCCCCCCGCAACGATGCCGCGAGCGCGCCGGTGCTGGTGTTTTTTTACGGCGGCAACTGGACCGAAGGCAAGCGCGCCGATTACGCCTTCGTCGGCCACGCCCTGGCCGCGCGCGGCATCGTGGCCGTGATCGCCGATTACCGGCTCTATCCCGAAGTGCATTACCCCGGCGTACTGGAAGATTCGGCGGCCGCCGTGGCCTGGACCGTGCGCGAGATCGGTCGCTATGGCGGCGATCCGACACGCCTATTCGTGATGGGACACAGCGCCGGCGCCTACAACGCTTCCATGGTCGCGCTCGATCCAACCCTGCTCGCCAAACACGGTTTGAAGCCGTCGAGCTTGCGCGGCTGGATCGGCTTGGCCGGACCTTACGATTTCATCCCGATTGAAAACAAAACGGTGCGGCCCGTGTTTTACTTTCCCAATACCCCAAAGGAGTCGCAGCCAATCAATCACGTGAGCGCCGCCGCGCCTCCGGCATTGCTGATCGCCGCGCAAAACGACAAATTGGTTAATCCGGTGCGCAACACCGGCGGTATGGCGGCCGCACTGCGCGGCAAGGGCGCCGCCGTCACCGAATATTACTTTGGCAATGTCAGTCACGCTTCCCTGATCGGTTCGCTCGCCGGTCCGCTGCGCATGCTCGCGCCCACGCTCGATACCATTGTGCACTTTGTCGAGCACGATGGCGGGCGCATCGCCGGCCAATTCGGCACCGTCTCGGGCGCCACACCGGCGCTGCCACGGCAATAAACACCCACCCGCCGGCGCTTGAATCAGATGCACGAGCGCCGCCAGGGCCGGTCTGTGCTCACCGGCTCAAAGCGCCCTGTAAATTTTCCGGCTCGGTTTCGATCAGACGGCTAGGCCACACCATCGGCACCGCATGGGTGCGGCCGCTGCGGGCGACCTGCACTTTTTTGCTCACGGGATAGCCGTCCACATCGGCTTTGACGCGATAGCTGCCAGCCTTGGGAAAATTGACCAGCAAGATAGGGGCGTCACACGCCGTTTGCAGTACAGGTTTGCCGCTCGCGTCGGCGATTTCCACATTGACATTGGCCAGATAGGCGCCCGTGTTTTCGGCAAACGTCAGCATCAAGTTATAGTGAGCGGCTTCCCGTTTCATGTGCGCCGCCTCGGTCGAGCCAATGCCGCCGCAAAGATAGGTAATGCCGTTCTCGACTTGCGGCAGCAACGCGACCGACTCGGGGGTCACGTCCTGTACGGTTGCCGGAGCCGATGTGCTTTGCGCCAAGGCACCGGCGCACAGCGCACCACACGTTAGCAATACTCCAAATCGCATTTTCATACCATGCTCCTTCAAAAAACCGGGCCGGTTCAAGCCGATGACAGGCGCCGCCTGGGTCGTCCGATCCAACCGGCCATCAACTGAGCGCCAGCTTGATGCCCACTCGCCAACGCGCCAGCACCACGGCGCGCCCGGACGCCGCATGCGTGTGACCGGCTGGCGCCACCGGTCACCCGGTCACCTTGTCCCAGCCGCGACGCACGGCGTTTTTCATCTTTTCCCAGGCCTGCCCGCTGTGCTGGGCTTCCCACGTGCTGCGCGCTTCAGGTTCGATGTCACTCCAGTCACGGCCGCCATATTGCTCCGTCAGCGTCGCGCCGTAGCGATAGGCTGGCGCATAGTCTTCATAACTGCCGCCCTCATTGGCAAAATGGGTTTGCCAATGGCTGCGGTAGCGCGCGTCGTCGGCCTCGCCGCGCAGCGTGCCCGCCGTCGCCGCCCCGGCAGGCAGTTGCTCGACTTCCACTTCAGTGCTGCGCACGGTGTCGCTGATCAGTTCCTCCCGTTCGCTCACATCCTTGCCCACCACCACCTGCTCGACCACGCGCGCGACTTTTTCCACCACCGGTTGCTCAACCGATTCGCGCACTTCGAAACTACCCTCTTGAAAAGCGCCCAGGTCCTCCACGCTGGCCGGCCGGTCGACAGCTTGCCGTTCCACCGTCACCCGCTCCTCGCGCAAACCGATGCTTTCCTGAACCGGGGTTTCCACCACCCTGCTAAAGACCCGCACGCCCCCACGCTGCACCGTTCGCTTGCCCACTTTTAATTCTTCCTCGATCACGGGCAGCACGGGAATGGCGCTCTCGCCGATATCGGCCCGCTGCTGCGACGCGCCCTGCATGCCCGACTGCTGCGCGCCGCTGTACGGACCCGATGCGGAACCCGATGCGGAACCCGAAGCGGACGGGCCCTGCATTGCCGAGCCCGTCTGCATGGAGCCGCCTGCCATGCTGGCCGATTGCTGCGCGCCGGCGCCGCTCGTCATGTAACTGGCGCCGCCCAGCGTGGCGCCCGGCATGGCGCCGCCCTGCCATTGTTGAGCTTGATCATCGATGTCGACCGGATGGTGCCGTTCCAATATCTGGCTGGCGCTGTCGAGCAGCGCGTCATCGTCCGTATTAACGGTCAGCACGTAATTACCGCGCCGCACCGCCTCCGAATACAGCGCCGCATCGCCGTGGCTGCCGGTACCGAACAGATCGCTGAAAAAATCGCGCATGCCGGATATGAACGACGTATCGTCAGTGGCGCCCGCGCCGCTTGGCGCCGTGCCCGAACCCGATTGGCCCGTCTCGCTACGGCTCAGGCGCACGGCGTCGCGCGCGAAGCCGGCCGCGACCAGGTCGTCGCTCGCGCGCTCGGCCTGCTCATGGTTTTCAAATACCGCTGCAATGGTATGTTGCATCATAACCCCCCTATGTAAGTGGCTGCGGGACGACAGGCGCTAAGAATGGCGCCTGTCGTTCGGCTCATCAAAATGCTCGATAGAAACCTCTTCAGACTTCAGCCACACCGTTTCGGTATGGCGCTCTTCCCGTTTGAGCTTGGTGATATGCAGTTCTTCCCTGATGCGCAAACAGCGTTCGACCACCAGGATTTCCTCGGTCACGGGAACGATCAAGGTGTCGCCCTCGTAGCGGCTCGC
Source organism: Pseudomonadota bacterium (assembly GCA_040385995.1). Classification (GTDB taxonomy): domain Bacteria; phylum Pseudomonadota; class Gammaproteobacteria; order Burkholderiales; family Burkholderiaceae_D; genus Janthinobacterium. Next base: position 31,974 of record JAZKGI010000020.1, on the reverse strand, counting down.
TGGCGCCTCGTCCAGGGAAACGATACGCCCCACCGGCACATGACGCACCTCGACCTCGTCGTGAACCAGGGTCTCGTCCACCTGCTGCGGCTGCTCAGAGACGGCCTTGCGCACGCGCACGCCCTTGCCGGTGCCCACGATACGGGTTCCGATGTGCAACTCTTCCTTGAGCACGGGCACCACCACGGAGCCGTCCGGCGCGCGCACGGGCTGCGCCGTCTCGATTGGATGTTTCATGGACATGCCTCCTGACTGGACGATGAAAGTTAGACCACGCTGCGCCCCGCGCGTTCCAAGCCATCGCGCATGTCAGGCCCCGCGCCAGACGCGCCACGTAAAAAAGCCTGCTGCACATGCAGCAGGCTTGACACGATACCGCGCCGGCGGAACCGAATCGATGCGGCGCTCGTTGCGCGCCGCATCGGCCGGCCCCACTCACACGGTTGGACCGACCCCGGGTTTATTCCTTGCGCGCGGTGCCGGCTTGACGACCGCTTTGCGCGGCCGCGCTTTGCGCGGCGGCCTGGCTGGCCCCTTGCATATGGCTCGCTTCGCTGCCGGCTTGGCTACCTTGGCTGCCGCTTTGCAGGTTGGCGCTGCCACGCACTTCGTTGCCTTGCTGACCTTGACGATATTGGGCGCCGTCAGCCATGCGGTCGAACGGATCGGTGAAACGCTTGATCGCGTCCTGTTGATTGCGCACGTTTTTTTCCGTTTCTTCGGTGGCCAGGCGGGTCACTTCCTCGGCCAGCGCGCGCGCGGTGCGGGTGGTTTCGGAAACATGCTCTTCCGTCACTTTGGCCAGATCGACTTGGGCATCGGCGGCCAGGCGCGACACATGCTGCTGATAGGCGCGCACCTTGCCGGCGGCCGGCTGCGCGTGCGACGCGGCGGCCGACAGGATATCGGTGGGCCGGTCGGCCGTGATCATTTCCTGACCCGTGGTGGTCGATTCTTCCAGCAGCGTTTGCGCCAGTTGCAGGTTCAACGCTTGATATTGCTGCACCGAGCGGAAGAGCGATTTGGACACATCGTTAAAGAACGACAATTGGGCTTCCATGTGGGAGCGTGCAGCAGGCGTGATGGGTTGGGAAAATGGGTACATAAATTAGGCCTCGATAAGTATGTTGGTGGGTGGATGGGAGCCGCGCCGCGAACGTGGCGAAACAGGCACGCCTTGGAACGTTGCGCCACACTTCGCCTTGCCACGGCATGTGCGCGAAGAAGACGTGTGCCACCACAGTGGCGTTTCCCGAGAAGCAGCGTCTTCAGCGCGAGTCACAAGGCTACGTGAGTACAACGTCAAGACGATGATCTCGATCAAAGGTGCGCCACAGGCAGTCATCTCGGATGTGTCAAAGCTAAAGTGGCAATACCACTTGCCCGCCCTACCCGCATTGGTCTCGTTTCACTCAGAAAACTTTGTTCTCTTTTTGAACCCGATGTTTTAACAATTGTAAGTTCCTCAAATTAAATTATTGGTTAAATGTAACAATTTCTTCCTATATCATATGACCGGCATGTCATGCTTTCCATCCCGCCTGGCGAGGCCGATTTGATATTAATTGAATTGTTTCCAATTGGAAATTAGGTTATGCTTGCAGCAACTGGTATTGCTTCGGTTTCGGTAAATTGAAACCACTTGACTACCACTTTTAGGGCCTGCATTCTTCCCTGTGTATCGCATGGATCAGAATCGGACGACGTACGGAGTTAAACAAATAACAAAGAAGTGATTTCAACCAATAAGGAAACGGGAAATGGGACAACTAAGAGGAAGTAGCCTGATCATCGGGCTGATCGGCGGCATGCTGGTCGCCTGTGGCGGCGGCTCCGGCGACGCCGCCAACAGCGCCAGCGCGCTGCTGGCACAGAGCGGCGTGGCCGCGGCCGATTGCGCGCCGTGGGTGGCGGGCACCGCCTACACCCAAGGCAATTGCGTCAGCTATCAGAACAAAGTCTACAAAGCAAAATGGTGGACCCAAGGTAACGTTCCCGGCACCGAAAAATGGGGACCATGGGAGTTGACTTCGGACGCGGCCACCCCCACCCCGATTCCGACCCCGACCCCGACCCCGCCGCCCGGCGGCGATTGCCCGGCCTGGGTGGCCAGCGCGGCTTACACCCAAGGCAACTGCGTTGCGTACCAGAATAAAGTCTACAAGGCCAAGTGGTGGACCCAAGGCGAGGTGCCCGGCAGCGCGCAATGGGGACCGTGGGAATTGACCACGGCCACGCCGACCCCGACCCCGCCCACCCCGACGCCACCGACGCCGACCCCGCCCACCCCGACTCCGCCGACGCCCACCCCGCCCACCCCGACTCCGGTTGGTGGCAGAGAAATCGGTTCTTACTTCGCCCAATGGGGCGTGTATGGCCGCGGCTACGAAGTGGCCGACATCCATACCACCACCACCCCGGTCAACGGCGTGCCAACCAGCATGGCCGACCAGCTCACTTTCATTAACTATGCGTTCGGCAACGTCTACGCCAAAAATGGCGGCTACGAATGCGACATGCTGGTCAAAGCCGAGCCAGGCAGCGGCCCGGACGCCGGCACCGGCGGCGATTCCTACGCCGACTATCAGCGTTCGCCGGCGCGCACCGTGGACGGCAAGGCGATCCCCTGGGACGCTAAGCTGAGCGGCAACTTCGCCCAACTCAAATTGCTCAAGGCGGCCCATCCGAAACTGCGCGTGTTCATTTCGCTCGGCGGCTGGAGCTGGTCGCGCTATTTCTCGGCCGCCGCCAAAACGGATGCCTTGCGCAAACAACTGGCCCGGTCTTGCATCAAGCAATTCATCGCCGGCGATTTGCCGGTGCAAGACGGACGTGGCGGTCCCGGTGTCGCCAAGGGCGTGTTTGACGGTATCGATATCGACTGGGAATACCCGGGCGGTGGCGGTCAGCCGTACAACGTCGTCGACACCGTCAACGACAAGCATAACTACACCTTGCTGATGGCCGAGTTCCGCGCCCAGCTCGACGCGCAAGGCGCCGCCGACGGCAAACGCTATGCGCTGACGGCCGCCATCGGCGCCGGCACCGAGAAGATCGCCCAGACCGAACCGGATCAGTACGGCAAATACATGGATTGGGTCAACATCATGACCTATGACTTCCATGGCGGCTGGGAAAGCGTGAGCAATTTCCACGCCCCGCTGTACCACGACGCCTCCGATCCTTCGACCGGGGTGATCGCGAAGTACAACATCCATGACGGCATCTCGGCGCTGGTCAAGGCGGGCATGCCACGCAATAAGATCTTGCTGGGCATTCCGTTTTACGGCCGCGGCTGGAGCGGCGTCGGCGCCGGTCCGAATGGCAATGGCTTGTATCAAGCCACCGGCGGCGCCGCCACCGGTACCTACGAGCCTGGCATCGACGATTACAAGGTGTTGAAAAACAAGGCCGGGAACCGTTGGTATCACCCGACCACCAAACAGCTGTTCCTGTACACTGGAAACGGCGAATGGTGGAGCTACGACGACCCCACCGTCATCGCCAGCAAAATGCAATACATGCGCGACCAAAGCTTGCGCGGCGCGTTTTCCTGGGAGCTGGACGGCGACGCCAGCGGCGCCTTGACCAACGCGGTGTGGCAAGGCCGGTAAGCGTGCGTCTCTGATGCGCCAAGGGCTGGACCGGCGGTGGCGACTCACCGGCGGTTCAGCCTTTTTCACTTTTAAGGGGATCAACACAGATGAAAATTCGGACCGTGGCGGCAAGCCGGGGGCAGGTCAACGACGACTGGCGCCGATGGATCGCGGAAAACCTCATGCTCGGCAGTCACCCGGCCAGTCTGGTCGAGATCCTGGTCAAGTCCGGCATCGGCGCGCCCGAGGCCACCCAGGAACTCCAGGCCGCCTTGCGCAGTCCGTATCTGCACGGTGTGCAACGGGTCAGAAACCGGATGGCCAAGCGCGACTGGGTGCTGTCGATTTTTTCCAAACTGAGCAAGATCGCGCCGGCCGCGATCGCGCGCCGCGCGCGCCTGTCGGGCGATGAGTTTTTGCGCCAGCATTACAGCGTGAACGTGCCGGTCATCATCACCGGCATGCTGGACGACTGCCCGGCGCGCGCGCGCTGGAATCTCGACTATTTCGCGGCCCATTTTGCCGACCGCATGGTCGAGGTGCAGTTCGGGCGCGACGCCGACCAGCAATATGAAATCAATAGCATCGCCCACAAGCGCGAGATCCGGTTTGGCGAGTACGTCGAGCTGGTGCGCAGCAAGGGCCGCACCAACGATTTTTACATGACCGCCAATAACGACTCGCGCAACCGCGACGCCTTGCGCGAATTGTGGGCCGACGTGCCGGCCTTGCCCGAGTATCTGGCGCCCAATCCGGACAACCGCGGATTTTTCTGGTTCGGCCCGGCCGGCACCGTGACCCCGTTTCACCACGATTTGACCAATAATTTCATGGCGCAAATTATCGGGCGTAAAAAAGTGCGCCTGATCGCGCCGTGGGAAGTGCCCCATATGTATAACGACCGCCATTGTTTCACGCCGGTGGACGGGCGCGACATTGATCTCCAGCGTTTTCCCGCCATGGCCGGGGTGCCGGTGATCGACTGCGTGCTGGAGCCGGGCGAGATTTTATTTCTGCCGGTTGGCTGGTGGCATTTTGTCGAGGGACTCGATATTTCGGTGACGATTTCCGCCACCAATTTCCGATGGGATAACGACTTCTATTCCCATTATCCGAGCGATCACAACTTCTGATGACGGCGGCGCGCCCTGGCGCCGGCGGCGTTGTTTACGAATCGATGAAACCATATATGACGCATGTGAATGCAATGGTACTGGCCACGATCGCGCTGAGCCTTCAGGCGTGCGGCGGCAGCGGCGCGCCGGCGCCCGGCAAACCGGCCGCGGCGACGGCGCCGGTGGCGACCTTGAGCCAGGCGAGCGCCGCGGCCGCAGCGGTACCGGCCGCCGGCACCGAAATCGGCGCCTACTTCGCCCAGCGGGGCGTGTACCAACGCGCCTATGAAGTGGCCGACATTCACACCACCGGCGCGCCGGTCGAAGGGGTGGCCACCAGCGTGGCCGACCAGCTGACCTTTATCAATTATGCATTCGGCAATATCTATCCCAAAAACGGCGGCTACGAATGCGATATGGTCACCAAGCCCGAGCCGGGCACGGGCGCCGAAGCCGGTAGCGGCGGCGACGCTTACGCCGATTACCAGCGCACCCCGGCGCGCACGGTCGATGGCAAGGCGCCGGACCCGAACGCCAAGCTCAGCGGCAATTTCGCCCAACTTAACTTGCTCAAGCAAGCCCACCCGCACTTGCGCGTCTTGATATCGCTCGGCGGCTGGAACTGGTCGCGTTACTTCTCCGCCGCCGCCCAGACCGACGCCTTGCGCAAACAATTGGTGCGCTCCTGCGTCAAACAATTTATCGCCGGCGACTTGCCGCTGCAAGACGGGCGCGGCGGTGTTGGCGCGGCCAAGGGCGTGTTCGACGGTATCGATATCGACTGGGAATATCCAGGCGGCGGCGGGCAAACCTATAACGTGGTCGACGCCGCCAACGACAAACATCACTACACGCAGCTGTTGGCCGAGTTCCGCGCCCAGCTCGACGCCCAGGGCGCGGCGGACGGCAAACGCTACGCGTTGACGGCGGCGGTGGGCGCCGGCACCGAAAAAATCGCCCAGACCGAACCGGGCGTATATAGCCAGTACCTGGACTGGGTCAATCTGATGAGCTACGACTACCACGGCGGCTGGGAAAGCATCAGCAACTTCCACGCCCCGCTGTATGGCGACGCGGCCGACCGCAACCCCGGTTTGCTGGCCAAATACAATGCCAACGACTCGGTCATGGCGCTGGTACGGGCCGGCATGCCGCGTGAAAAAATCTTGCTTGGCATTCCATTCTACGGCCGCGGCTGGAGCGCGGTGGCCGCCGGCGCCGACGGCCACGGCTTGTACCAGAGCACTGGCGGCGCGGCGCCCGGCACATACGAGGCGGGCATGGACGATTACGCCGTCTTGAAAGACAAAAGCGGCAAGCGCCGGTATCACCCCGTCACCAAACAATTGGCCCTATACACCGCCAATGGCGAATGGTGGAGCTATGACGACCCCGCCGTCATCGCCAGCAAAATGCAATACGTACGCGAGCAAAAACTGCGCGGCGCATTTTCCTGGGAACTCGATGGCGACGCCGATGGCGCCTTGACCCGCGCGGTCTGGCAAGGCCGGGCCGCTGGTCCATGATTTTGCTCACCCAGCGCGCGGCCGGGCCGGCACCGGCAAGCGGCGGTGTGGCCACGCCAGTCGTGGCAGCAAGCGTAGTACCTTTTCGCCGGCCGTGGCATCGGGCCGGCGCACCCTGACTCACAACAATAATCCGTTTCGGGAGTAAACATGAACAACAAAATCAACGGGCTGCTACTCAGCCTGCTGGGCGCAGCCTTGTCCGCATGCGGCGGCGGTCAATCCGCAGTCTCTGACGGCACCCACCTCTCGGCCAGCGCCGCGGCATGCAGCGACTGGTCGGCCAGTACCGTCTACACCGGTGGCGAGTGCGCGGTCTACCAAGGCAAGGTCTACACCGCTAAATGGTGGACACAAGGTAACGCACCCGGCGCCGGCGACAGCAACCCGTGGAAGCTGACGGGCGACGCTACCGGCACCTCCCCCACGCCCACCCCAACGCCGACCCCGACGCCGACGCCCGATTGCCCGGCTTGGATCGCCACGCAGGCATATACCCAAGGCGCGTGCGTCGCGTATCAAAGCAAAGTTTATAAAGCCAAATGGTGGAGCCAAGGCGAGACGCCAGGCGCCAGCGAATGGGGCGCGTGGCAACTCAGCGGCGAAGTGCCGACCACCCCGACGCCTACGCCAACGCCAACGCCAACGCCAACGCCAACACCAACGCCAACACCAACACCCACGCCAACGCCAACACCAACGCCAACGCCGACGCCCACGCCGACACCCCTACCGGCGGCGCCCTGCCGTCCGGATGGCTTGACGAGCGCCGTACCCAACGTGCCGTATTGCCGCGTCTACGACAGCAACGGCCGCGAAAAATTGGCCCATGGTTTGAATCGGCGCATTGTCGGCTACTTCACCAGCTGGCGCACCGGTGTCGATGGCAGCCCGTCTTACCTGGTCAACAACATCCCCTGGGACAAAATCAGCCACTTGAATTACGCTTTTGCCAGCGTCGATGCCAACACCTCGAAAGTGGTATTGGGTAACGGCGCCAACAACCCGGACACGGGTTTAAGCTGGCCCAACAATCCAGCGGCGGCCATGGATGCCAGCCTGCCCTACAAAGGGCACTTCAACTTGCTGGCCCAGTACAAGAAAAAACATCCGGACGTGAAAATTTTGCTGTCGGTGGGTGGCTGGGCCGGCAGCGGCGGCTTCTACACCGCCACCACCCATGCCGACGGCTCGCTCAACACGGCCGGCATCAACACCCTGGCCGACTCGATGGTCGCGGTGTTGCGCCAATACCGTTTCTTCGACGGCATCGACATCGATTACGAGCATCCAACCACCAACAACGAAGCGGGCAATCCGCTTGACTTCGGCTACTCCAAACCGGGTCTGGCGGGCCTGATGAGTAGTTACAATGTGCTGCTCAAAGTGGTGCGCGAAAAACTCGACCAGGCGGCCGTGGCCGATCAACAATACTATCTGCTCACCATCGCCGGCTCGGCGTCCGGCTGGGTCTTGCGAGGCGAGGAAAACATGTCCGGTCTCAAGTATCTGGACTATGCCAATCTGATGACATACGACCTGCATGGCGGCTGGAACCAGTACGTGGGCCCGAACGCGGCCTTGTTCGATGATGGCAACGATGCCGAATTACAGGCCGGCAGCGCCTACCAGTTCGCCAACATCGGCTATCTGAACGTCGACTGGGCCTACCGTTACTACCGTGGCGCGCTGCAAGCGGGCCGCATCAACCTGGGCGTGCCGTTTTACACGCGCGGATGGAAAGACGTTAGCGGCGGCAACAACGGCCTGTGGGGCAGCACCGCCCTGGTCAACTCGACCGTCGCCTGCGCCGGGGTGCGCACCTGCGGCACCGGGGCGGTGGGCATCGACAATGTGTGGCACGATCTCGACACTAGCGGCGGCGCCATTCCGGGCGGCGGCAACCCGCTGTGGCACGCGCTGAACTTGCAAAACGCCATCGTGCCGGATTATCTGGACGCCTATAAAATCACCGACAAGAACTTGACCGGCGTGTACCAGCCGAATTACAGCGCCACCATGGCCGCGCCGTGGCTGTGGAACGCCACCAAACGGGTGTTCTTGTCGACGGAGACGGCGCAATCGATGGCCGCCAAGGCCCAGTACATCGTCGACAATCAGATCGGCGGCATCATGATCTGGGAATTGGCGGGCGACTACGGCTGGGACGGCAGCAAAAACGGCGGCAAGGGCGAATACTTCATGGGCAGCACCCTGACCACCAATCTCTACAACGCCTTCAAGGCGGCCGGCCCGTACGGCAACCGGCGCGCCGAAACCGCCCTGCCGGCTGGCAGCGCCAAGATCGCCATCAGCTTGGGCGGCTGGAAATTGGGCGACAGCAATTTCCCCATCAATCCGGTCATGACCGTCACCAACAACACGGCCGCCACCATCGCCGGCGGCAGCGTGATCGAATTCGACTATCCGGTCTCGGCCCCGGCCGATATGAGCGACCAGTCCGGCTTCGGGCTGGCCGTCACCCGGGCCGGCTACAACGGCCCGAACAATATCGGTGGTTTCAAGGCTAACTTTAACCATGCCAAGTTTTCCATTCCGGCCTGGCAAAGTCTGGCGCCGGGTGCGTCGGTGTCCTTGACGCTCAACTATAAATTGCCGATCGCGGGGCCATCGAACTATGTAGTGACGGTGGGCGGGGTGCGCTACGCGCTCGCCGACGAGTATCCGGATCTGCCGGTGGCGCTCAAATAAGGCAGCACGCATACATCGGCACCAAGCAGCCGGTACGAAAAGCGCAGCGGGCGGGACTGTTCAATCGGCTGGTCCCGCCCCATGCGCAAACGCGCCGGACGAAAAAAAGAACGAAAAAAAGATCGCTGAGCGATCTTTTTTTCGTCTGCCTTTTTTCGTGCCCTACACCGGCCGGCGCCACGGCGCCGGCCGGCCTGATCAAGCGGCGTCCGGCGTGTCGGTCTTGCGCGGACGGCGGCCGCGGGCTGACGGCTTGCGCGCCTTCTGCTCGGCTTCCGGCGCCACGCCTTCCGGCTCCGGCGCGATCATCACCTCGGGCTCGGCCTGCGCGGCGACCATCGCGGCCGCCTGGCGCGACTTCGCGCTGCGCCGCTGCGCGGGCGCTTCGTCATTGCTCTGGTCGGCCGGCGGGCGGGCACCGGCGCGCGGACGGCGGCCCCGCGCCGGGGCGGCCGCGGCAGGCGCTTCCTGGACCGGCTCCTGCAGTGGTTCTTGAATCGAATCTTGCACCGCCTCCTGGATCGGCTCTTGCATCGGCTCCTGGATCGGCTCATGAATCGGCTCATGAATCGGTTCAAATTCCGGCGCCACCATCTCGACCGGAGCTAGCTCGGTCAGCTGCGCCGCCTGCGGCGCAGGGCGCGCGCCCTGGCGCCCCGACGACCCACCCGGGCCACGGCCATGACGACGCGACTCGTGCTGGCCGCCACGCTGCTCGCCGGTGTCCTGGCGCGAACGCCGACCACGCCCACTTTTTTCCTCGGCCGGCGCGAACGCTTGCTGGCCCGGCGCCTCCAGCGGGGCATCGCTATCCTGCTCCACAGCCCGCTCCTGCTCCACCGCCCGTTCCTGCTCCCCAGCCCGCTCTTGCTCCACAGTCTGCTCCGGCGCCACATCCTGCCCGTGCTCCCGCTCCGGCTCGATCATCGGCTCATGCATCGGTGCCCGTGCCGACTGGCGGTCGGACGGCTTGCGTCCGCCGCGTCCCTTGCGGCGCGACTCGTGCTTGCCGCCTTGCGGCTCCTGCGCTTCCTGCTCGGGCGCGGCCTCGGCCGGCGGCGACACCAGGGTCAGGGCAGGCGGCAGCGCCATATGATCGAGCGCCGCTTCGCGCCCGCCCGCCGGCACGCTGCTGCGGTAAACATAGGCGCCCGATTTTTCATCGCGCCCGAATTCGAGCAAGCCGCGTGCCTGCGCCTCTTCCAGCAAATTGCCGAAAGTGCGGAAACCGTAATACGATTCGCTAAAGTCGGGCTTGCGGCGCTTGATGGCTTCCTTGAGCATCGAGGCCCAGATCTTGCCGCTGTCGCCACGTTCCGACACCAGCGCGTCGAAGGTCTCGACCGCCATCTCGACCGCCTTGCTGCGGCGCGCTTCCAGGTCGTCCTTGCGGCTTTTTTCCTCGTCCGGGGTGCGCTTGGGCGAAGGCTGGGCCACCCGCGGGTCGCGCTTGGCGGCCGCGCGCCGGCTCTCGCGCACCAGGTCGTCGTAAAAGATGAATTCGTCGCAATTGGCCACCAGCAGATCGGAGGTCGATTGCTTCACGCCCACGCCGATCACTTGCTTGGCGTTTTCGCGCAGCTTCGACACCAGCGGCGAAAAATCGGAATCGCCGCTGATGATGACAAAGGTGTTGACGTGCGACTTGGTGTAGCACAGGTCCAGCGCGTCCACCACCAGCCGGATGTCGGCCGAATTTTTGCCCGATTGGCGCACATGGGGGATTTCGATCAATTCGAAATTGGCTTCATGCATGGTGGCCTTGAAGCCCTTGTAACGCTCCCAGTCGCAATAAGCCTTTTTGACCACGATGCTGCCCTTGAGCAGCAGGCGCTCGAGCACCGGCTTGATGTCGAACTTTTCGTAATTGGCGTCGCGCACGCCGAGGGCGACGTTTTCAAAGTCGCAAAACACCGCCATGCTGAGGGTATCGTTGGATGAAGCCATAGTTAAATTATTCTCTCGAAAGGGGCACGGCCCAGCTGCCGGACGCGGCAGCTGGCTGGAATCGCCCTGATTATACCCAAGCGCGCCCGCCCCATACAGGCTGCGGTGCGGGGGATCGCCCCGGCGCGGCTACAGAATCAATCAGTGCTGCCTTAGGGAAGCGCCGATTCATTCATGGCGGCGCACTTGGCGTTGAACATAGCCACCCTGCGGCGTAGGCTGCTAGCGGAACAGCACGGCCGCTTTTTGCAGCGTGATCGCCACCCCGATCAACAGCGGAATGCCGACCGCCAGCCAGGCCAGCGCGGTCAAGGCCGGGCCGCTGGCGGCGCCGCGCGCGACTTGGCCGCCGACCGGCGCCCGCACCCGGCGCTCGCGGGACAGCTTCTTCTCGGCCGCCAACTCTTTGTCGGTCATGAAATGGCGCTCGGCGATCGGGCCCACCATCAGATTGCACAGCAGCCCGAGCAAGATCAAGCCGGCCAGCACGTACATCGTCACGTCGTAGGCTTGCGCCTTCGGCACACCGTGATCGAGCTGATAATCGCGGATATAGTTGACCAAAATCGGACCGAGCACCCCGGCCGCGGCCCAGGCGGTCAAGATGCGGCCGTGGATCGCGCCCACCATCTGGGTCCCGAACAGGTCGGCGATATAGGCCGGAATGGTGGCGAAACCGCCGCCGTACATGGATAAGATAATGCAAAAAAAACCGACGAACAGCGCCAGCTGGCCGCCGTGGCCCATGCCGGGAATGGCCGCGTAAAGCGCCAGGCCCAGGATCAGGAACACGGAATACGTCGCCTTGCGGCCCAGGTAATCGGAACACGAGGCCCACACGAAACGCCCGCCGATATTAAACAGCGACAGCAAACCCGTGAAGCCGGCCGCGATGGCGGCGATTTGGCCTTTTTGCGCCGCGCTCAATTGGTTGAACGCCAGATCGACCCCCAGCAGACGGCCGGCGAACACCTCTTGCAGCAAAGGCGAGGCCATGCCCAGGATGCCGATGCCGGCCGATACGTTCAGGCACAGCACGCCCCACAACAGCCAGAACTGGGGGATGCGCCACACTTTGCTGGCATGCACGTGCCGGTCGGTGATCATGGCGTTGGCCACCTTGGCCGCCGGCGGGGTCCAGCCGGCCGGTTGCCAGCCCGGCGGCGGCACCCGGTAGGACAGCGCGCCGCCGATCATGAACACGAAGTAAATCGCCGCCATCATCAAGAAGGTTTGCCACACGCCCACCGAGGTCGAGGTGGCGAACAGCCGCATCAAACTATCGGCCAGCGGCGCGCCGATCATGGCGCCGCCGCCAAAGCCCATGATGGCCATGCCGGTGGCCATGCCGCGCCGGTCGGGAAACCATTTGATCAGGGTTGACACGGGGGAGATATAACCGAGCCCCAGGCCGACCCCGCCGATCACGCCGGATCCTACCCACATCAGCAAGATCTGGTGCTGGTAGACGCCCAGCGCCGAGATCACCAAGCCGCCGCACCAGCACACCGCCGACACCACCCCGGCCTTGCGCGGCCCGGCGTGCTCGAGCCAGCCGCCAAACAGGGAGGCGGACGAGCCGAGCAAGACGAAAAACAGGATGTACATCCATCCCAACATGGAGACCTTCCAGTCGCAGGAGGTGGCGAAAATTTCCGCCAGCAAGCCGATTTCTTGGGGACAGGCGCTGGGCTCGTCGATCCCGACGGCGCGCGACAGAGGCAGCCAGAACACGGAAAAACCATATGCCATGCCGATACATAAATGAATGGCCAGTGCCGCCGGGGGCACCAGCCATCGATTGAAACCGCCACCGGCGATCGTGCGTTGTTTGTCGAGCATGTCGAATACTGCCATAGCGCCCCTGTACGTTATTGTTAGCCCATCAGAAATGTTTCTAATACAAATTTGACTGACGCATTCTAGTGTTTCCGGAATGTATCATGTGGCAACTTAATGAAAAATAGGCTATTTAAAGCCTATAAACCATGCCTATATTCATGTCCAATGGGGAATTATTTGATGGAGGTACGATCGGTGAAGCCGTGCCCGCGCGGGAACGGTTCACCTCATCCGCATGCGCGGGCGCTATTCGGTGCGGCCGGTGGCGGCCGCCGCCTCGCCGGCCGGCTCTTGCCACACCACATCCTGGTCCACCGAATACAGGCGGCACGGTTGGCGGCTGTTGCTCTGGCAAGCGGCCAGGGCGCGGCTGTCGGGTTGTTCGCCTTCTTCGGCCCAACCCCAGGCGCCGCTGGGCGAGAGGGCGAAGGCGCGCGGGGTCATGCGCTCGAGAAAACTGCGGTAGGCGGCCCGTCCGCTGTCCGGCAGATAGGGCACCGCGTCGATATTGTCGACGCTGGCGAAATTGGTTTTTGGCGGCGGCGCCGGCTCGGCCACCGCATACAGCTCGCGCACCGGCATGTCTATGCTCTGCAAGAACTGTTCGGTCTCGCCACGCCACACTTTTTCACCGTCGCGGCTGGCCAGCATGACATGGGCGTCGCGCTTGAAGGCGCCGTACGCCACCAGGCGCCCGGCGCCGCCCGACCGGGAGTAGGCGCCAAACATGCGCGCCACCAGGTCCGGGCCGAAATAGGAATCGTTGGCGCCATACAGCCACAGGCTCGGAATGCGGTTGCGGGCGCCGAAATGGGCGAAGGCTTGGACCAGGGCGGCCCGCCAGTCGCAGTCGCCGCCGTCGATCTTCAAGCCGCCGGCGAAGTTGAGCACACCGCGCACCCCCGGCACGTCGCGCGCGGCCAGGGCCACGCTGGCCAGGCCGCCATACGATTGGCCGGCCACCACGATGCGCGTGGGGTCGATCCAGCTTTGGCGGCGCGCGTAGCGCACGGCGTCGGCCACGTCGTTGGCCTGGGCCTCGCCGTTGGCCCGCATGTCGCAACCGAAATCGGCATAGTGGCCGCTCGAATGGGCGAACCCGGTGCGCATCGGCACCATGACGGCGTAACCGCGCCGCACGAAGGCGGCCGCCATATAAATGAAGCGCTCACGCGGCTGCGATTGGGGATTACCGGGCGACTTGCCGTGATTAATGATCAATAAAGGAAACGGGCCGGCGCCGGGTGGCCGAAACACGGTCGTTTCCATCGACCCGGCCCCTTGGGCGCCGGACGGGATCATGATCACCGTTTCATTGAGCCGCGCGTCGAGCGGCGGCTCTTGCGCCCGGGCCGGCGCGATCCAGCACAGACCCACGCCGGCCGCCAGCGTCAGCGCGCCGCACAGCCGGCGAAAACGATAAACGATGTTAATAATGCACCCCGAGAATCAATTAGCTCAATGCAAGCGAATGATTCTAGGCATCTATATGCTTGAAAACAATGCGGTGCGTGAAATGTTTCGCACTTTATTTCGCATGAGTTTGCTTAAATTTTGTTATCGAAACAAGCTTGCCACGGCTTGCGTTGCGGCCGGCACACATCCGTGCCGGAAAGACGCGCGCCCGCGCGCGCCGATGGCACATGCCGCCCAGGCCGGGTGTACACTGAAGCATAGGGGGAATCACCATGGCTATTTCCGCATTGAGCGCCGGGCTATCCGGCTTGCAAGCGAACCAGGGCGCGCTCGATATCAAGGGGCAAAACATCGCCAATGCCGGCAGCGCCGGATTTCAGCCGCAGGGTGTGGCGTTTCAAGACAACCCGGGCGGCGGCGGCGTCACCTTGTCTGCCCTGGGCCGCAGCCAGGCCGCCGCGGCGGGCCCGGCCAACGGGGTCGACTTGGCCACCGAGATCACCGAGTCGCTGGTCTATCAGCAGGGATTCGATCTGTCGGCCAAAGTGGTCAAGGCCGCTGACGAACGTATTGGCACACTGATCAACATTAGCGCCTGAGCCGGTTGCGGCGCACGGTGCGCCGCGCACCGTGCGCCGCCGCAAACGGCCGGCGCACCGAACTGACGCAGGCGCAGTCCGGCGCCGCGCCGGCCTGTTATTCTGTCATCCGTGGCGCTGCCGCCATGCCGTTTTTCGTCCACCAGTCATTTTGTTATCGACGCCTGTCGCCCCGGGCCAACGGCTGCCTGTGCCGGCGCGCCATTTGCGAGGTCAGTCATGAAACAACGCATCCTTTCCGCCGGCATCATGTTGCTCCATCCGGGCCACGCGGCGATGGCGCCTGACGGCAAGGACGCCGCGCTGTATCTGTTGCTGCGCTCCTACCGGTACTGGGACTTTCCGAAGGGCATGGTCGAGCCGGGCGAAGAACCGTTCCAGGCCGCCTGCCGCGAAGTGGAGGAGGAAACCACGCTGACCGATCTGTCGTTTCCCTGGGGCCAAACCTACCGGGAAACGGCCCCGTACGGCGCCGGCAAAGTGGCGCGCTACTATCTGGCCGTGAGCGGCTCGGACCAGGTGCGGCTGCCGGTCAATCCGGCGCTCGGTTTTGCCGAACACCAGGAATTTCGCTGGGCCTCCTACCAAGCCGCGCGTGCCTTGCTGGGGCCGCGCCTGCAAAGCGTGCTGGACTGGGGCCACGCACTGCGCCGCGAATAAGGCGCACCGCCCGCGCCGCCGTTGCCGCCCGGCGCGGCGGCCGCGCGCCAGGCCGGCCACCGTCACAGGCGCGTGCCGCGCCGACCACCCTTTACCTGGCTCACGTCAGCGTCTTGGTATGCACCGGCGCCGTCACCGCCGCCCCCCGCGCGCGACCATGTCGCATCAAAATGGAACGATTCTCATTACGTACACACATATGTCCATAGCCTACTTTCCATTTCATTTCTCACAGCTCAAGCATCCCATGACTATTACCCTGCGTAACTCCCCTTCCTCACTGGCCGCTTCGGTGCCGCCCTTGGCCCCGGACCAGCGCCGCGCGGCCGCCGCCCCACCCTGCGCGCAACAGACTCCACTCTGGAGCCCGCACGTGCCCGTGCCGCGCCGTCAGTCAGATGCGGCCGGCATCCTGAACACAGGTGACAACACGCCCACCCAGGAACGTGACATGGCGCTTCACATGTTCGGCGCGCTGCCCCAAGATGGCATCGATGCCCGCACCGCCACCGGCTGCGCCGGCATGGCGGACACGCTTCATGCCGACGCGCCCGGTCCCACCCTGGAGCGCGACTTGATCGCGATCGACAAAGTGCTGCGGCAAGCGCTGAGCGAAACGGATGGGCAAGCGTCCGCCGGCGCCGATGAGCACGGGCACGGCCACCACCATGATAAAACCATGCTCGACCGCGTGCTCAAGAAGTGCCTGGGCACCAGCGACCTGGACGAGGCGCCCCATGCGGTGGTCGGCGCCAAGGCCGGCGCCACCAACGTGGCCGCCCCGGGCGGCGACGAGCACGCGTCGCGCTTGCAACAATTCCAGCATCATTCGGTACCGCATTCAGGCGGCGAGTTGGGCGTTGACATGGCACTGAGCGGCGTGATGGGCAGCTTGGGCTTAATGGCAATGGGGGCCGGTCATGCCGAGATACATGAAGCCAAAGAGGAAAAAGTCGACCTGGGCGCGCGCCGCACCGTGCTGCTCGAGCAGCAGAAAAGCTTCGCCGCCGCGCACCAGGAGGTGGCCCACCCGGGGCCCGACGAGACCGCTGCCCAGCACGCCAAACGGACCGCCATCGCCGCCTCGCTGGCGCCGCAAATGCGCCTGATCGAATGGGAACTGGGCCAGATCGATTTCAAGCTGCGCCACAACGGGCGCAAACAAGGCTTGGGCGCCGGCTCGCGCGCGGCCGGCGCCGCCATGACGAGCAAGGGGGCGATCGATATGGTGACCAAACTGATGGCCCATCTCGACGCGGGCGCCGCACCCGTGGCCGCCAGCGTCAGCGGCTTCGCCACCCTGCCCCTGTCGCCGCTGGCGGCGGCCTGCGGCCTGTACATGGGCGCCAACAGCCTGGTGTACTCGCAAGCGCAGCTCAAGGAATACCGCAAGAATATGGCGCTGGCGCTGGAACACCTGGGGGTCGAAGTCCAGCATTTGCCGCAGCAAGTCCAAGCCGACTATCAACGCTTCTTCCAAGACGGTAAATGGGAGTCGCGCGAGTCGATGCTCAAATCGTTTCGCAATTTGATGACCTGCTTCACCGGCGGCATGGCCGGCTACACGGTTGGCATGACGGGTCTGTCGGCCTTGAAAATCGCCGCCCTGGTGGGCACCGCGGCCGCCCTGGACGCCGGCTTCAGCGGCGGTGTGATCGCGTCCACCGCGCTCGTCATGTTCGGCACCGTCGGCTTCCTGCGCTACCACGCCAAACTGCACGAACACGAGGATTGGGCCAACAGCGCCGACCCGGAAGTCGATCGCGATTTGCTCAACCAACTGGCCGCGCACGGCGGAGCGGAGGTGATCGATCACGCCGTCGCCCTGCTGCGCACCATGGAGTCGAAGGAAGAACGGCGCCAGGATTTCCTGTTCGATGTGGCCAAGTCGTCCGGGCTGCGCTTCGACGGCGTGAAAACCCATTCCACCGACATGGCCGAGCTGTCGGCGAAACGCACCGCGCAGCGCGGCGAGGCCGGCACCAACGCCACACAACGCTTTTTGGCCAGCCGCGGCATGACAGCCCAAAACGCGCGCGCCGTCGGCCACGCCGCCGCCGGTCTGGCCGGCACGGCGGCGCGCCACAGCACCAGCGCCAGCGCCTGGCACCAAGCGTGGCGCGACGCGCGCGACAAAGTGCGCACGCAAACCGGCCACGCGCACGGGCACGGGCACGCCCATGCGCACGGCGAGCAGACGCATGAACACGACGAACACGGCAGTGCGCCCGAGGCCCCGGTGGGCGCCGCCAAGGCCGCCTTTCGATCCTTCAAGTCCGGCCTCGGCAAGGGCGTCTCGCCGTTCAAAAAGGGCGCCAAGGTGGTGGGCAAAACGGGCGCCAATGTATTGAAACCGGCTTTCGAAGCGGCCGCCGAGGTCCATGCCAGCCATACCGACTATCTGGTCGAGCGCAATCTCGCCACGCTGCTCAACGCGCCCGAGCACCACGGCGCCATCGTCGCGCTCATGGAAGAGGACGCCAGCGCCATGGAAAGCTACCTGGAGCGCAAACTTGACGACAAAGCCGCCTTGCTCGACCTTTCCGACGAAGCCGCCGACGCGCTGCCGCCCGAAGTGGCCGAGCACCGGCGCGGCATGGCGCAGGGCTTGGCGCACGACAAAAAACTGTACCTGGAAGCGGGCCGACTGACCGAGGCCCTGCGCACTCGGCAACAAGAAGCGGCCAACGGCACGGCCCCGGCGCAAGGCGCCATGGCCAAATTGCAGACCCGCTATCTGGCGCTGATGAACGGCGGGGCCAGCCCGGCTGCGAAGGATGCCGATCCGGCGCGCCAGATGGCGCGCCATCTGATGAAGCAAGCGCCGGAGCGCTATCGCGCCAACCGCAGTCGGCTGCACACCACTCTGCTCGAAGCGACCCCCCTGCTCCAGGCGCATGCGCGCGATCAGGCGCAAGCGGCCACCGCGGCGCAGGCCGCCGCCGGAGCATGGCAAGCCGGCCGCGCCAAAGATGGCGCGCCCCGCATCGTCAACCGCGCCGAGGCCTTGGCCACGCCGGCGCTGCCGTCGGCCGACCAGTTCGCGCTGGGCTAAACGCGCTAATCAGAAACAAGGAACATGATGCCCATGATGCAAAACAGTATTGAAGTGAAAGTGACGCCATGCCGCTTGCCCCTTTAACCTTACGCGCGGGCGCGCCCCGCTGCGCGCTTGCAAGCGCGCCCGCCCGACGGCCAGCCGGCGGGCCGGGCGCAAGCGACCATGAGTGCGCTGCAAGGCAAGTTCGGCATCCGGGTGCCGACCAAACCGTCGGTTGGCGACTATGTCGAGGCGCTGCGCGCCAGCTTCGACGCCTTGCACGCGAGCAGTGGCCGCTATCCGGTCGAGCTGCCGATCGGCGCGCACGGTTTGCCCGAAGGCCACCAATGGGCCCATCTGCTGCAACAGGCCGACGGCAGCTTGCGTCCGATCGCCCGGCTGGAGGTCAAGGAAGTGGTGTCGTGCGATCCCGACCAGCCGGACCCGGCCAAAGCGTATGCCAGCAAAATCACGCTCAGCACGGCCGGCACCGCAATCGACGGCAAGGTCACGCCCGGCCACCACCTGCTCATGCTCAACACCAGCACCGAGGCCGGCTTTTCCGGCGACGTGGCGCCCGCCTTGCAGGACCGGGAGCGCGGCGTGAGCGAGGTGTTAGCTGGCCTGTCGGACGCGGACCGGGCGCACTTGCGCGAGGCGCCGATACGCAATTACAGCATTTTTTCGGAGCGGGGCGGCGACCGCGACCAACAGGGCCGCAATGCCCATTCGGTGACCCTGCTGGTGCGCCGTCAGGGCTCGTGCAGCACCCATCTGGTGACCAGCAAGCCGGGCGACGTGGTGCTGGCGGCGGTGCCCATGTCGCACAGTTTTGTGGGCCCCGACAACCAGACCCCGGCCCTGTTTTTCGGCCTGGGCACCTCGGTGTCGCCGTTTCGGGCCATGCTCAAAACGCGCACCCGCGCGGATCGGCCGCCGGCCAGCAGCCAGCTGTATATCAATCACAAGTATCAAAAGTTCGAATACGCGGCCGAGGAATTGCGCGCCATAGCCGACGACCCGAACAACAAGGTCACCTACCACCCTCTGTTCAGCCAGGAGCCGGAAAAAAGCGGGGGCGTGGCGCGCTTGAGCGACCTGGTGGCGCAGGCGGACCAGGCGCGCGCGATGTTCCAGGTGATTCTACAGCCCGATTTTCACCTATATATCTCCGGTATCCTGGGCTTGTCCGAGCAGATCCTGGACGGCTTGAAGGCGACCGCGGCCAGCATCTCGCCCATATTGGGCGAAGTCATCAGCCAGCGCCTGGACGCGGCGCAACGCGCAGGCCGCATTCACATTGAAGGCAGCGCCGCGCGCGAGGTGCCGATGCCGCTGCAAGGAACCTGAGGCCAGCGCGAACCGGGCCGCCCGGCGCGCGCAGGCGTTCTTGAGCACGGCGCGTGCACGGCGCGTGCGCGCCGCGTGCGCGCCGCGCGTGCGCCATTGCATCGGCAGCAATTCCGTGGCAGCATCGGAGGCTGGCCGCCGGCCCGCGCAATCGGGCCCGGTCCGCCCTTCTCGCTTCCGGAGCCCCCCACCTTGCACCCCGCCGCCCTTCCCACCCATTATCTGGTCGCCACGGTTGGCACCGCCGGCGACATGTTCCCTTTTATCAGCATCGCGTGCGCGCTGCGCGGGCGCGGCCACCGCGTCACGTTTTTAGGGCCGGAACCGCACCGCCACTATGCCGAATCGGCCGGGCTGGACTATGTCACGCTGGGTAGCCGCGAGCAATATCGGGCCGCCCTGGCCCATCCCGACTTGTGGCATCCGCGCAAAGGCATCGCCGTGGTGATGGGCGCCGGCAAGGGCAGCGAACTGGCCCTGGCCGACTTCGTGGCCGGCTTGCCCGATACGTCTTCCTGCGTGATGGTGGCCCACCAATTGCTGTTGCCGGCGGCGGCATTGGCGCGCATGCCCATCGTGGGCGTGTATCTGGCACCGGGCGGCTTGCGCACGGTGCACCGCTCCATGATGCTGGGCCCGTTCAAAGTACCGCGCTGGGTGCCGGCCGGGGTGCGGCGCTGGTTGTGGCGACGCATCGACACCGCCCTGATCGACCCCCACGTGCTGCCGGCGCTGAACACGGCGCGCCGGGCGCGCGGCATGGCGCCGGTACGCGGGTTTATCGAGCACATGCAAAGCGTGTCCGATCTGTCGGTCACGCTGTTTCCATCCTGGTACGCGGCGACCGAGCCGGACTGGCCACAGCCGCTGTACCGCGGCCCATTCCAGCTCTACGATCCCGATCCAGGGCAAGCGCCGTCGGCCGAGCTGACCGCCTTTTTGGCGGCCGGCGCGCCACCGCTGGTGTTTACGCCCGGAACCGGCAACCAGCAAGCCGCACGATATTTCGCCCAAGCCTTGTATGCGGTGCGCCGGCTGGGACGGCGCGCCATTTTCTTGAGCGGCCACCGCGGGCACATTCCCGCCGACTTGCCCGACTGCGTGCTATGGCAAGCCTATTTGCCCCTGCGCTGCCTGTTGCCCCGGGTCGCCGCGCTGGTGCACCACGGCGGCATCGGCACCACCGCCGAAGCGCTGCGCGCCGGGGTGCCGCAACTGGTGGTGGCGCTGGCCTTCGACCAATTCGACAATGGCGCCCGGGTCGGCGCGCTGGGCGTGGGACGTCTGTTGCTGGCCCAGCGCCTGCGCGGGCCGACCTTAGCGCGGGCCCTGGGCGCGCTGCTGGCCAGCGAGGCGGTGCGACAACGCTGCCGCCAGGTGGCCGCCCACTTCGCCCAAGGCGCGCAAGTGCAAGCCGAGACCGACGCGCTGTGCCACGCCATCGAAACGGTGGCGCCCGCCGCCGGCACGTAGCGTTGGCGGCCGCTGCCAGCCGGGCCGATTGCGCTGGCCGCCCGGCCGTTGTGGTAGAGTCGATAGCGAGGGCGGCACCGCCCGGCACACGGAGCGAGAAAAATGAGAGACTGGTTACGCACCAATAAAGGCATGGTGGCGTTCCTGCTGCTGTTTGGCGTGTTCCGCACGGCGGTGGCCGACTGGAATCCCATCCCGTCCGGCTCCATGCGGCCCAATCTGCTCGAAGGCGATGTGGTGTTCGTCAACCGCCTGGCGTTCGACTTGAAGCTGCCGCTCACGGACGTGATCGTTACCCAGCTCGGTCAGCCGCAACGAGGCGACGTGGTCACCTTTTCCTCGCCCAAGGATGGCACCCGCCTGATCAAGCGCCTGATCGGCGTGCCGGGCGACCGGGTCGAGATGCGCAACGAGGAATTGATCATCAACGGGCAAAAAGCCGACTACAGCCCGATCGACACGGGATCGCAGCAGATCGGCCCCGGCAGCACCGTCACCGCCCTGCGCATCAATGAAAAATTCGCCCAAACACAGCGCCATATCCAGCTCATGCCCGAGACCAGCGCGCGGCGCGATTTTGCCGCCACCATCGTGCCGCCCGGACACTTCATGATGCTGGGCGATAACCGCGACGATAGCGCCGATTCGCGCTACTTCGGCTTCGTGCCGCGCAAGCTGTTGATCGGGCGCGCGGTGCGGGTGCTGGTGTCGGCCGATATCAAGGGCAATTGGCATCCGCGCACGGAGCGGTTTGGCATGGCGCTCAACTAGCGCATGTTGCTGGCGTGCACCAGCCGATGCGGCGAAGTTGATATACCTCATGCGCAAATCAATCGGGCCCGGGACCGGGGCCAACATTATTGCCAGTGCGCACTGGAATCGTTACAGTCGGGTAATCAACAGGCGCCCCGCTCCAGCGCTTGACCCCGACCCCGCCCGTGCAGCCAGACGGGCCCAGATCAGCGCACCACCCATTTGCCGGCCTCAACCCAGCCGCTTCCTCGACACCACACGCAGGAGCAGCTCATGCAAACATTTTCCCGTCTTAGCCACTTTATGCAGCACGACCATGACGGCACCGCCCGCGCCGATGCGGGCGCGCCCACCTCCGGCCAGCCGGGCGGCGAGGTGGTCAGCGCGCGCGACGCCACCCTGATCGCCTTCGCCCGCGTGGCGGCCCGCCATATGCAGCAGCGCGCCGCCGGCATGGGGCAGCGGATCGCCGGGTTGGACCTGGCGCGCCAGCCGGGTGCGCCGCGCTCGCCGGCGCCGCGCGCGGCCAGCCGCTTGGCCGCGTGATGGGCTGTGCGGCGCCGTCCCATTCTGTCTACAATGTCAGGCGCGGCGCCATGTCACGGCGCCTCATTTCTTGAGAACAAACACATGATCGATCACATCGGCATCCCGGTCGGCGGCATCGAGCGCGGCAAGCGCGGCCACGGCCCGGCCCCGGCCGCACTCGCCTGTCGGCGGTTGCAACACTTCCCGGCCGCGGTGGCCGGGACCGAAGCGGGGTGCCGCGCGCCGTGAGCCGATCCGACCCCGACTTGGCCGAAACCGGCATGGCAAGGCAGGCGGCCGACCACGCGCTGGCGCAACTGGACGACTTTTTCGGCCGCCATCGGCGCGTTCTGCTGCTCACCGGCGCCGGCCTGAGCACCGCTTCGGGCATTCCCGACTACCGCGACCGTGACGGCGTACGACGTGGCAACGCTCCGGTGCAAGGCCCGGAATTCAGGCGCCAGGCGGCGGTGCGCCAACGCTACTGGGCGCGCAGCATGGCCGGCTGGCCCACCCTGGCCTCGGCCGAGCCGAACCCCGGCCACCGCGCCATCGCCGCGCTCGAGGCGAGCGGCGCGCTGGCCGCCGTGGTCACGCAAAACGTCGACGGCTTGCACCAGCGCGCCGGCAGCGTTGAAGTCGTCGAGCTGCACGGCAGCATCCACGCGGTGGTGTGTCTGGCCTGCCAGGCGCGCTTTACGCGCCGCTCCATCCAGTTGCGGCTCGAGGCGGCCAACCCGGCTCTGGCCGGCGTGGCGGCCGCGCCGGCGCCCGATGGCGACGCCCACCTGGAACCGGACCCGCAGCGCCCGTTTCAGGTGCCCGACTGCGTCCGGTGCGGCGGCCTGCTCAAGCCGGACGTGGTGTTTTTCGGCGACGGCGTGGCGCCCGCCGTGGCCGGCGCGGCCGAGCAGGCGCTGGCGGCGGCCGACGCGGTGCTGGTGGTCGGCTCGTCGGTGATGGTGTATTCCAGCTTTCGCCTGTGCCGCGCGGCGGCCGAGGCGGGCAAGCCGATCGCCGCCGTCAACCTGGGCAAAACACGGGCCGACCCCTTGTTGGCGCTAAAGATTGAGCAGCCGGCCGAGGCCATCCTGCCCCGCTTGCACCGCTTGACCGGCGTGCCCGGCGTGCCCGGCGGGACCTGAATCAGGCGGCGGCGCCGCTGGCCCCGGTTCGCCGTGTATCGCCGTGCGGGCCATCCCAGGGCGAGCGGCTATACTCGGCGCCAAGGAGGATTGCCCATGCTTGAATTAATCAGCGAACATGCCTGCTTCGGTGGCATGCAGCGTTTTTACCGCCACCACTCGGCCGCCATCGGCTTGCCGATGCGTTTTTCCGCTTTCATTCCAGGCCGGCCGAGCCAGCCGGCACACCCCGGCTTGCCGGCACTGTTTTATCTGGCCGGTTTAACTTGCAATGAAGAAACCTTCATGAGCAAGGGCGGCGCCCAGCGCGTGGCCGCCGAAACAGGCCTGATCTTGATCGCGCCCGACACCAGTGCGCGCGGCGCGGCGGTGCCGGACGAACACCAGGCCTGGGACTTGGGCCAGGGCGCCGGCTTTTACGTCGACGCCACCGAAGCGCCCTGGAGCGGCCACTATCGCATGCACAGCTACCTGCTTGAATTGCACGCATTGGTGGTGCAACAGCTGCCCGTCGATAGCAAGCGGATCGGCGTGTTCGGCCATTCCATGGGCGGGCATGGCGCCTTGATGCTGGCCTTGCGCCATCCGCAGTTGTTCCGCTCGGTTTCCGCCTTCGCCCCGATCGCCGCGCCCACCTTGAGCGCTTGGGGTAAAAAAGCGTTCGCCGCCTATCTGGGCCCCGAGCGCGCCAGCTGGGAGCAATACGACGCGAGCGTGCTGATGGCGCGCGCCAGCACGCCCTTCCCGGCCGGCATCCTGATCGATCAGGGTCTGGACGACCCATTCCTGCCCGATCAGTTGTACCCGGAAGTGTTCGAGGCCGCCTGCCGCGCCGCCAACCAGCCCTTGCAACTACGGCGCCACCCCGCTTACGACCACGGCTATTATTTCGTCGCCACCTTCATGGAAGATCACTTGCGCTTCCATGCCAAGAACTTGAGCCCGGCGCGCGCGGCCTTGCTGCCCGCGCTGTAAACAGTATGCGCCGCCGGCCACGCCGGCGCGCCGGCCCTCGCGCCACGCCCATCTGTGGCGCGGCGCCACGCAATTCTCGCCAGCGTCTTGTGCGGCGCCCGAAACGGTGTAACCTCAGCCCAGGGAAGATGGCAAATGAACATTAAATCAGCCGCCGTTGTCGCATCCCGCATTTTTTTGAATCCGAACTTGCTACTCCGCCGTACAACACTACACCAGCCACTCTGGTTCACAAAAACAGGAGATTTTCATGCAAATGTTGATATCAAGAACGGCTCTGGGCGCCGCCATGTTCGGTGGCGCGCTCGGCGTCCTGTGCGCCCCGTCGGCCTACGCATCGAGCCATCGCGAGGCGCCTTTCATCACGCAAAACGCCAAAGTCGACGCGACCGACTTCTATTTGTTCCGCAGCTATGAAAGCGGCCGCAGCGGCTTTGTCACCATGGTCGCCAACTACGTGCCGCTGCAAGACCCGGGCGCCGGTCCGAACTATTTTGCGATGGACCCGAACGCGCTGTATGAAATCCACGTCGATAACAATGGCGACGCCAAGGAAGACCTGACGTTCCAGTTCCGCTTCACCAACATGAACAAGGATACCCAGCTGACCGTGGGCGGCAAAAAAGTGTCGATTCCGCTGGTGATCAACGGCGGCGCCATCGACAGCGTCAACGCCGCCGGCACCAATGTGCGCGAAACCTATGCCGTCACCGTGGTGCGGGGCGACCGCCGCAGCGGCAGCCGCGCCACCGTCACCAATGCCGATACGGGCGCCACCGCGTTCGACAAGCCGATCGACAACGTCGGCAACAAGGCCATCCCCAACTACGCCGCCTATGCCGCCAAGCACGTCTACAACGTGACCATTCCCGGCTGCGCCACGCCGGCCCGCATGTTCGTCGGCCAGCGCAAGGATTCCTTCGTGGTCAACCTGGGTGAAACGTTCGACCTGATCAACATCAAGACCCCGGCCACCGAATTTGCCGCCAACGCCGAATCGTCCGCCAAGGATGACCTGGCCGGCAAAAACGTCACCGCCATCGAGCTCGAAGTGCCGATCGCCTGCCTGACCGCCGGCAGCGAACCGGTGATCGGCGCCTGGACCACGGCCAGCATGCGCCAAGGGCGCCTGCTCAATTCGGCGCCGAGCGCGAGCGCCTCGACGTCGAAAGAAGGCGGCGCCTGGGTGCAAGTGTCGCGTCTGGGCATGCCCCTGGTCAACGAGGTGGTGATCGGTTTGAAAGACAAAGACCGCTTTAACGCCAGTAAACCCGCGGCCGACGGCCAGTTCGCCGATTACGTGACCAATCCCACCTTCCCGGCCCTGGTCGAGATCCTGTACGGCAGCGCCGGCGCCAAGGCGCCCACCAACTTCCCGCGTAATGACTTGATCGCCACCTTCCTGACCGGCATCAAAGGCGTCAACCAGCCCGCCACCGTCACCGCGTCGGAAATGCTGCGCCTAAACACCGGCGTGGCCGTCACCGCCAGCGGCGCCCAAAAGCGCTTGGGGGTGATCGACGGCGACAGCGCCGGCTTCCCGAACGGTCGGCGTCCAGGCGATGACGTGGTCGACGTCGTGTTGCGCGTGGCGATGGGCAAATTGTGCACGCTTAACATTGGCTGCGCACCGGCCGACGCCGCCGCTGGCGCCCTGCATTTCACCGATGGCGCCTACCTCGACGAAAACGCTTTCAGCAGCGCTTTCCCGTATCTGAAAACGCCGCTGGCCGGTTCGCCGCAGCAATAACCATCCATCCGACAGGAGCGCACAATGAGAATCACCAGCTTGATGTTGGTTGCCGCCTTGGGTTTGACCGCCTGCGGCGGCGGCGGTAGCAGCAGCGTGGCCCAGGCGCCAGCCGCGCCCGCGCCCACCGGCGCCGGCGGCGGCGCCACCCCGTTCGGGCCACCCGACCCCACCGTGACGGCTGTGGCCGGCGTGGTGGGCAGCCAGGCCGAGGACCAGCCGGAAATCGACCCGGCCAGCGTCGCGTTCAGTACGCCCGACGACACGGAACCGGTCGCCTTGTAACGGCCGCACAGGTCCGGCCCGCGCATCGTCTGTGCGGGCCGGACCATTCAAGCGCACTGGCCGCCGGCTCGCTCGGTATCGTCTGCCGGACCGCCGCCGCTCGCCCATTTGCCCCACTTCGCCCCAAGATCGCCGATGCCTCCAATCCGCCTGCCTTTTCGCCACCTGGTCCGCGCGCTCGCCGTCGCCCTGCTCGCCTGTACAAGTTGGGCCGAAGGCAAGCCCTACATTCCGCAAAACGGCGCCCAGGTGATTGAAACCTTGCCGCGCCGTAGCGATCCGGTGCAGCGCGCCTTGCTGCGCCAGCGCGCCGAACTGGCGGCCCAGCCGCGCAATCTGACTCTGGCCACCAGCTTGGCGCAACGCTATATCGCGATGGCGCGCAGTGAAACCGACCCGCGCTATCTGGGCTATGCCCAAGCCGCGCTGGCGCCCTGGTGGAGCACGCCCGCCGCGCCGCCGGCCGTGCGCCTGCTGCGCGCCACCATTTTGCAAAGCACCCACCATTTCGAGGCCGCGCTGACCGACCTGGACGGCGTGATCGCCGCCGAACCGGGCAACGGCCAGGCGTGGCTGACGCGCGCCATCGTGCGCACCGTGCGCGGCGACTACGCGGGGGCCAGGACCGATTGCGCGCGCCTGTCCTCGCTGGCCAACGAGCTCGTCACCGCCACTTGCCTGACCAATATCGGCAGCGTCACCGGCAGCGCGCTCCAGAGCGAACGGCTGCTGGAACGGATGGTCGAGCGGGGCGCCGGCGCCGATCCCGAATTGCAAGTGTGGAGCCTGACCTTGCTGGCCGACATGGCCAGCAGGCGCGGCGCGGCGGCCAACGCCCAGGCCCGTTATCAACGCGCGCTGGCCGGCAATCCAGGCGACAGTTATTTGCTGGGCGCCTACGCCGATTTTTTGCTTGAGCAAGGACGCCCGGCCGAGGTGCTCACCCTGTTACAGGACCAGGACCGGATCGACGCCCTGTTGCTGCGGCGCGCCTTGGCGCTCCAGCAAATGCCGGGCAACGCGGCCGCGCTGGCGGACGCCACCGCCGAACTGGGCCGCCGTTTCGACGCCGCCATGCGGCGCGGCGATAGCGTGCACCAGCGCGAGCAAGCCCGCTTCGAACTGTCGCTGCGGCGCGACGCCGCCGCCGCGCTGCGC
Source organism: Pseudomonadota bacterium (assembly GCA_040385995.1). Classification (GTDB taxonomy): domain Bacteria; phylum Pseudomonadota; class Gammaproteobacteria; order Burkholderiales; family Burkholderiaceae_D; genus Janthinobacterium. The sequence goes on along the minus strand of JAZKGI010000020.1, from coordinate 4,104 downwards.
CTGGCGCGGCAAAACTGGCTGGTGCAAAAGGAAACACCCGACATGGTGATTTACCTGGAGGCGGCGCTGCGGGCCGGCGACCCGGCGGCCGCGCGGCCGGTGCTGGACTGGGTACGGGCCAACCGCACGGAAGACGTCGCCATCGCCAGACTGACCGGCCAATTGCAGCTGGCGCCGCAGGCGCGATGATGAGGCGCGCACTGCGGTATGGACGCGCCCTGCTGGCGTTGCTGACGTTGCTGACGCTACTGACGGCGCCGGCCCAGGCCCACAAACCCAGCGACAGTTACCTGACGCTTGCGCTGCACGGCCAGCGGATCGACGGCCAATGGGATATCGCGTTGCGCGACCTCGACTTCGCGCTCGACCTGGACCGCGACGGCGACGGTCAATTGACGTGGGATGAAATACGTGTTCAGCACGCGGCCATCGCGGCCTACGCCTTACAGCGCCTGACGCTGTCGAGCGGCGGCGCGGCCTGCCCGCTCGAGGCGCTCGAACAGTTGATCGACCGGCATACCGACGGCGCCTACACGGTGTTGCGCCTGCGCGCCACCTGCCCCGCGCCGGTGGCCACGCTCGATATCGGCTACCGGCTGTTCGCCGAGCTCGACCCGCAGCACAAGGGCTTGCTCAACCTCAGTCAAAACGGCATGCATGCCAGCGCCATCCTGGGACCGGAGGCGCCGCGCCAGTCGTTGAGCCTGGCAGCGCCGGACCGCCTGGGTCAGTTCGGCGCCTACGTGCGGCATGGCATCTGGCATATCTGGATCGGTTTCGACCATATATTATTCCTGCTGTCCTTGTTGCTGCCGGCCGTGCTGGTGATGCCGAGCCGCTCTGAAGACCCGCACGCCACCCCGACCGGGACCCGGTCCGGCCCCCCGTCCGGGCCGGGGCCCGACCCCGCTGCCGATTCGGCGTCCGGCCCGGCAAGCGCATGGGCGCGCTGGGCGCCTCGACGGATCGGCGTCGCCACACTGCGCCTGGCCTTTTTCGACGTGCTCAAAGTGGTCACCGCCTTCACTCTGGCCCATTCCATCACGCTCACGCTGGCGGCCCTGTCCCTGATCGCCTTGCCCTCGCGCCTGGTGGAATCGGCCATCGCCGCTTCCGTGGTGCTGGCCGCCCTGAACAATGTCTTCCCGCTGTTCCGCGGCCGCCGCCCGCTGGCCGCGTTCGCTTTCGGTCTCATTCACGGCTTCGGTTTTGCCAGCGTGCTGGGCGACCTGGGCTTACCGCAATCGGCCCTGGTGCGCAGCCTGTTGGGATTTAACGTCGGCGTCGAGCTTGGACAACTGGCCATCGTCGCCGTTTTCCTGCCGCTCGCCTTCTTGCTGCGCCGGACCTGGTTTTACCGCCAGTTGATGAGCAGCGGCTCTGTGCTCATCGCCGCGATCGCGGCCGGCTGGCTGATCGAACGCGCATTCGACTTGAAATGGATGCCGTTTTAGCGTCCCGCGCGGCCGGCGAAATGCCTGCTGAACCAGTCCGTGGCCAGCAGCGAAGCGGTGGCCAGCCCCTCCGGCTGGTCGAAGTGCTGACCGGCCCCCATCACCACCTGCAACTGCTTGTCGCAGTGCATCGCGGAAAATGCCATACGGTTCAGACCCAACACATCCTGGTCGAGATTGCCGACCAACAGCAAGGTGGGCGCGCGCACCTTGTCGAGCGCGCCACGCCCCGCCATGTCCGGGCGGCCATCGTAAGACACCAGTGCCGCGACCTGGGCGCCGCGCCACGCGGCCAGCAACAACGCGGCCGCCGCGCCGGTTCCCGCGCCCGCTATTCCCAGCGGCAGAGCGCGCGTATCCTCCTCCTGCCGCAGCCAGTCGAAGGCCGCGCCCAGGCGTCGGGCCAGCAAGGCGATATCGAAGCGGGTGTAATATTCCTTTTCCTCGTATTCACTGAGCAAATCCGGGCGTAGCGTGCCGATGCCCGCCTCGCGCAAGGCCGGCGCCAGGGCCTCGCTACGGGCACCGCTGCGATCGCTACCCTGGACAAACAACGCGACACCGATGGCAAGGCGTGGCAGCGCCAGCCGCGCGTGCCGGGCCACGCCGTCCACTTCGATCTGGACCATGCGTTCCTGCTGCGCTTGGCCTTGGCGCGATGTCGCCTGCTTCGACCTCTGCTGCTCCGTGTGCCTAAACATCGCTCACCTCATCGTTGTCTGCGCAAGTTCGCAATCGGTGCCGCCGGCCTGTTTGCCCGCCCGTGCCTACTGGCTCGTGTCTACTACCGTCGCGCGTCGGCGCGCCGCCGCCCGTGGTGGCCGACCCGGGGCCGGTGTCCGACGCCAGCATCGAGCCGCCCGGCGATCAACTGCTCGACTTGCTCGTCGCTAAGCTGTTCGAAATGCTCGTACCACATTCCCACCGCGCCGAATGGATGCGGCGTGCGCAGGCATATGCAATGGTCGACCTGGGCCCGCACCACCGGCAAAGTCTCCCTGGGGCAGACCGGCACCGCGGCCACAATCTTGGCGGCCCCGGCTTGCCGCGCCATTTGCACCGCCACCCGCATGGTGGCGCCGGTGGCCACCCCGTCGTCGACCAACAGCACCACCCGGCCATCCAGGCACGGCGGCGGCCGCCCGCCGCGATAGCGCCGCTCGCGCCGGGCCACCTCCGCCAACGCGAGCACGGTGGCGGCCTCGATCACCGCCGGCTCCAGCCGCAACGCGCCGACCACCTCCGGTTCCAGCACCCGCAACCCGCCGCCCGCCACCGCGCCCATGGCCAACTCGGGCTGCCACGGCAAGCCCAGCTTGCGCACCACCAGCACATCGAATGCCACATGCAGTGCTGCCGCAATGGCCACGCCCACCGGCACACCGCCGCGCGGCAGCGCCAGCACGATCACATCGTCGCGCCCGGCATACGCCGCCAGCCGCGCGGCCAAAGCCAAGCCCGCCTGGGTGCGATCGAGAAAACGCTGTGGATGCGTCATGGCCCTTCTCCGCCCTCCATCGAAGCGCGTTATAAGATTGGACCGTGAAAAGGTGCGAAGGTTGCGTATCGGAGCAAAAAACGCGGCTGCTCGTGCTCAAATCATTGTTGCGCCTACAGTACGGGAAACGACTTGCTTCGGGAATGCTGAACGGACCGGTGACCGGCCAGCAGTGGAGCCATCAGGGCGCTGCGATCACTGGATCAACTTCATTCCAGCCAGCTTTGAAGCCTTACGATCAAACGTCGTGGTGTGTGAGCATCCGGCGTGAAGACCGGAGCGATTGATCACGCAATCGGCGAAATCGGCAGTTGTGTTTTCATACTGCCGCAGCGCTTGCACCACGATCTCGGCATGCTCGACAACGAGCGTAGGAACCTGTAGCAGCCTTTCGAGCACTGCCATGGACTCGTCTTTGCTCGCGTCATAACAACCCTGCAATACCCAAACAATTCCACCACCGCCGCTAAACTGACGAAACCCGGGTTCTCGACCGTGGGGTTTGAGGTGCAGTGGAACGGAAAACCGGGTTAAGGAGTTGGTGCCACCTTCAAGTAATGATACAGGGTCTCCCGACTGATGCCGAACTCACGTGCAAGCGTTGATTTCTGCTCGCCGGCACCAGCGCGGCGGCGCAGCTCGACAACCTGGTTGTCCACCAGCGCTTTCTTGCGACCTCGGTAGGCGCCGCGCTGCTTGGCCAATGCGATTCCTTCGCGCTGCCGCTCTCCGATTAAGGCCCGCTCGAACTCCGCGAATGCCCCCATGACCGACAGCAGCAGGTTGGCCATTGGCGAGTCTTCGCCGGTGAAGCTCAGGCACTCTTTGACGAATTCGATTCGTGTCCCGCGCTTGGTCAACGTCTGTACCAGCCGGCGCAGATCGTCCAAGTTGCGGGCCAGGCGATCCATGCTGTGCACGACTACCGTGTCGCCTTCGCGGGCGAACGACAGCAACGCGTCGAGCTGCGGCCGCTGTGTGTCTTGCCCGATACCTTGTCGGTGAACAGCTTGTCCACTTGGACCCATATCGTTATACACAACTCTGAGCTGATCAGGCGGCGCCTGAAAAATCTGTTTACATTCAAGCACTTGCGAAGGCACTTGTAACCTGGGCTGGTTTCAGGTTTACTCTCGCCTTTTAGGTGATGCG
>JAZKGI010000019.1:0-4607 GCA_040385995.1 Pseudomonadota bacterium | reverse complement strand
ATTTGAACGTCGCGAATCGATTTTTAGGCTCATCGGCTTAAGTCCGGTAGATTGCCTTGATCCCCCGCGTGAGTTTTTCCGCCTGTTGGATATGGCTAGGAGAACTGACGAAACCACTTAACTGCACCGTGCCCTTGAACGTCTCGACATTGATTTCCGTGGCCTTCAATTCCGGATCGGCCACCAGCGCCGCTTTCACCTTGGCGGTGACGACCGTGTCGTCGACGTACTCGCCGGTGCCCTCACGGGTGGGGGTGGGCGCACAAGCGATCAGCGCCAGCAGCAGCAAAAAACTGAACAACACCTGAAAAGGATGGTTGCGTCTCATCATCGACTCCGGTTCGGTTGGCTCGCCCACGGCGCCGGCGGCGCCCTGTCCCCGGTATTGTCGGCTGTGGCGGGCCGCGCCGTTTGACGCCGCGCAAGAGGGCGGCGTCAACCATCTTCGGCGCCGTTAACCGAGCTTGGCCAATTGGGCCCGGGCCAGGCGCAATTGCTTCATGTAGCGCCGGTGCAAGGCGACCGGATCGGTCAAGTCATGTCCCAGGATCACGCGCATATCGACCGCCTTGGACTGGACTTGCCGGCTCACTTCCTGCGAGCCGAGCCGGGCCGCAAGCTGGCGCGCCTCCGCTTCCTGGCGCGGGCCATATTCGACCCGGGTGCGCGCCACTGCGAAGTCTTTTTCATTGGCCAGATTGACCACTTGCATATCGGCGCCGCTCAAGGTGCGGCCCAGCGCGGCGGCCATGCCGGTCACGCCGTTGCCGTTTCGAATTTCCAGCCGCAGCGGCGCGGCCGCTGGCGCCGCGCGCGACGGGACAACGGCGGGCACGGCGAGCGCACGCGCGGGATCCGCCGACGCCAGCGGCGCCGGCTGCGACAAGTCGCGCAAGGCGCTGCTTAAGGTGGCCTGCAAGGCCGCTTTCGGCGTGGCGGCCGCCACCCGCCGCACTTGCACCAGGGCGCCGCTTTGCACCACCTCGGTACGCGCCATGGCGGGCGCGCCGTCGCCGCTTGGCGCGCCGGGGTCGACGGCCCCGTCAATGCGCCCGGCCAGCGCATAGTCGGCCTTCACATCGTGCTGGCGCAAATTGCCGGCCTGTTTGCGCATCGCCGCGGCCCGCTCACCCTGCCCGGTTTTCTCCAGCACCTTGGCCAGATGGTCCCAGGTCACGGCATTGAGCGGATCGAGCAGGCAGGCCTGTTCCAGCGCGGCCAAGGCCGCCTCGTTGGCGCCGCTGAGAAAGTGGGCATGTCCCAGGTTGCGCAACAACAGCGCGCGCTCGGCCGGTTTGGCGGCGCCGGCCCGCGCCGTCAGGCCCTGCCACAGGGTGATGGCGCGTGCGTAGTCGCCCTGGGCCGCGTACAGCACCGCCAGACCGTTGCCGGCGTTGATGTGGGACGGATCGATGCGCAACGCTTGCAGGTAGGCCTGCATGGCCCGGTCCTCGCGCCCGGCCGCGTGCGCGTCGCGCCCCAAAATGTAATTGCCGTCGGCGGACGCGGGCGGCGCCGCCGCGCCCGGCAGCGGCGCCGGCGTCACCTGCGCGGCCTGGCGCCCGGTTCCGGTCCCGGTTCCGGTCCCGGTCCCGGCGCAAGCGAGCAACATGGCGCCGGCGCACACCGTGCTCAGATACTTGATGGTGGTTCGCATGACATTCTCCCTGGCTGATACAGCCTCGATGTGGGCGCAAGCGCGCATTAAGTCCCCGCCAGCGAGGGCAGCAAGACCCGGTAAACCTGGATGATCGCCGGCCCCAGCAGCACCAGCAGCAGCGTTGGAAACACGCAAAAAATCAAAGGAAACAATAGCTTGAGGGCGATTTTGGCGGCCGCTTCCTCGGCCAGCATGCTGCGTTTGCCGCGCAGGTTATCCGAATGAATGCGCAGCGAATCGCCCATGCTGGTGCCGAAGCGTTCCGACTGGATCAGCATCGCCACCAGGGTATCGACATCCTCCACCCCGCTGCGCAAGGCCAAATTGCGCAGCGCGCGCTCCTTGCTGAAGCCGGCGCGCATTTCCATCAGCACCAGTTGCAACTCCTGGGCCAGGGTCACGCTCTTGATATGGATTTCACCGGCCACCTTGACCAGCGCGCGCTCCAGGCTCAAGCCCGCCTCCACACACACCGTCAGCAGGTCGAGCGCGTCGGGAATATTTTCAAAGATTTCACGCTGGCGCCGCGCGGCCGTGCGCCCCAGCAGCAGATTGGGCAGGTAATAGCCGGCGCTGGCGCCGGCAAACAGCAGCAGCAGCACGCCGTTGCGCGGCAAGCGGTCGAGCACGCCCGCCGCCCCCAGCAGCAGGGCCGGCAGCAGCAGCGCCAGCACCGTCTTGGCGGCAAAATACACGGTCGGCGCGCCGGCCTGGCGCCAGCCGGCGTTCATGAAGCGGGTGCGCAGGGGCGAGCGCTCCCACCCTTCCTCCGGCAGCGACAGCCGGGTAAACGGTTGCGCCACCTTGGCCACCCGCTCGACCCAGCCGCCGTCTTGCGCCCGATCGTCCTTGGCCGGTCCGATGAAAGCCGTCAAGCGCTGGCGCAGGGGGGCCGAGGAAAAGATCAGCAGCGCCAGCAGGGCCAGCCCGGCCACCACCAGAAACACCACGATCAGAAACAGCAGTTGTTGGGCGCTCATGCGCACCGCTCCCGGCCGCGCGCGCTCATATCCGTATCCGGATCACGCTGCGCATCCACAGCACGCCGACGGCAATCATGCCGACCGATCCCCACATCAGCTTGATGCCGGACGGGTCGGTCCACAGCAGGCTGACATAGGCCGGATTGATCAGCGAGGTGACCAACAGCACCACCCCCGGCAGCAAGCCCAGCACCCAGGCCGACATCTTGCCCTCGGCCGAGAGCACGCGCACCTGGCCCAGCAGCTTGAGCCGCTCGCGGATGATGCGGCTGATGCTGTTCAAGATCTCGGCCAGATTGCCGCCCGACTCGCGCTGCACCAGCACCGCGATCACCAGATAGCGCAAGTCGGTCAGCGGAACGCGCGCCGCCAGGTTCAGCAAAGCCTCGTTCATCGGCACGCCATAATTGATTTCCTCGTAAGCGAACTTGAACTCGGCGCCGATCGGCTCGGGCATCTCGTCGCCCACCATTTGCAACACATTGGAAAACGAATGCCCGGCGCGCAGCGCGCGCGCCAGAAAATCGGCCGCCTCCGGCAATTGCATTTCGATGCGCTCCAGACGCGCCCCGCGCGCGCGCAGCAGCAGCATGGCCGGCGCGGCCACAGCGGCGCCGGCCAGCAGCGCCGCCGCCACCAGCGGCACGTCCCACAGCTGCGGCAACAGCACGCCGGCCACCAACAACAGCGCCGACCAGGCCAGGAACTGGGCCACCGAGCACTTCAGCCCGGACTGCAACAGCAGGCGGTCCAGCCCGGCCACATAGGGCAGGCGCCGCAATTGCGCGTCCAGCCCGGCAGAGCGGCTGTAGCGGCGCTGCTTGAGTATTGACACCCGTTCGGCGCCGCCGTCGGCGCGCGCCGACATCATGCGCAGCCGCTTGGCGATACGGCGCGCGCTGCTGCCGTGGTTGCCGGACCACCATAGCCAAGCGCCTTCCACCAGAAAAAAACAAGCCGCGAACAGCAGCACCACAAAGCCATAAAAGATCGTGTCCATGTCCCCTCCCCTGGTGATGCGCGCCGGGCGCCGCCGTGCCGGGCGCCGCCGCGCCGGGCGCCGCCGCGCCGCTATTCATAAATCCGCTCGGGATCGAACACCGTGTCCGGCACCGCCGCGCCAAACATGCGCAGCCGCTCGGCGAAGCGCGGGCGCACGCCGGTGGCGCAAAAATGGCCTTGCACCCGGCCGTCGGCGCCCACCCCGCTCTGCTCGAAGCGGAAGATCTCGTGCATGGCGATCATGTCGCCCTCCATGCCGGTGATTTCCTGCATGCTCACCAACTTGCGCGCGCCGTCGGTCAGGCGCGACACCTGCATCACCACCGTCACCGCCGAACAGATTTGCTGGCGCGTGGCGCGCGGGGTCAGGTTCACCCCCGCCATGCCGACCATGTTCTCCAGCCGCGACAAGGCGTCGCGCGGGGTGTTCGAGTGGATCGTCGCCAGCGAGCCTTCATGGCCGGTGTTCATCGCTTGCAGCATGTCGAGCGCCTCGGCGCCGCGCACCTCGCCCAGGATGATGCGGTCGGGCCGCATGCGCAAGGCGTTGCGCACCAGGGCGCGCTGGCTCACTTCGCCCTTGCCTTCGATATTGGGCGGACGCGTCTCGAGCCGCACCACATGCGGCTGGCGCATTTGCAGCTCGGCCGCGTCTTCGATGGTGACGATCCGCTCGCTGGCCGGGATAAAGCCCGACAGCACGTTGAGCAGGGTGGTCTTGCCGCTGCCGGTGCCGCCTGAAATCAGGATATTGATCTTGGCCTGGCCCAGCGCGTGCAGCACCTGCACCATGGGCGGCGTCAGGCTCTTGTAGGTCAGCAGATTGTCGACGCTGAGCGGGTTGACGGCGAAGCGCCGGATCGACAGGATCGGCCCGTCCACCGCCAGCGGCGGAATGATGGCGTTGACGCGCGAGCCGTCGGGCAGGCGGGCGTCCACCATCGGGCTCGATTCGTCGACCC
>JAZKGI010000018.1:0-92799 GCA_040385995.1 Pseudomonadota bacterium | reverse complement strand
TGTCGCCTTTAACCACTCGGCCACCCCTCCGCGAGGAACCGCAGAGTATGAAGCATTGCCTGATACTTGTCAACGTCATTCGCACTAACCGATGTTCAAGTCAGGCATATAGCGTTGTTTCGGCTGCTTCGGGGCGTGATTGTAACCGTAGCTTTCGCCCCCGCGCAAGGGCCGACGCAACTTAATTTCGTAACAAGCGGAAAATCGCGGGCGGTTCAAGTAAGTCTAAGTCTCGAAGTCGCGCGGCGCGCGCAGGCACGCGTTAAGCGCGCAGCGCCATCAGCACCTGCCCCTTCAGCGCGCGCACCAGCGCCGTTTCATCGGGCGCCACCCCTTCCGGGGCGGGATGGACACGGTCGGCGTAAAACAGGCCCAATTGCACCGATTGCAGCACCAGCGGCAATACGATGAAGCTGCGCGCGTCCGGCAGCAGGGTGCGGTGCCAGGCCGGCAGCAGGTCGGCGATCTTGGGCGCGCGGCTGTCGGCGATCATCAGATCGGCATCGTTTTCCATGGACAAGTAAAACAGGTCGTGCTGGGCCGGCAACGGAAACTGGAAGCCGGCCTGGCGCTCGGCGTGGCGTTCGCCCAGCGCCAGGCGGGCCCGGTACTGGCCGCTGCGCGCATCTTTCAGGCACACGGTGGCGAAACGGAAACCCAGGCTGCGGTACAAGGTTTCCAGCACCATCATGATGACATCGTTGACCTTGCTCTGTCCGCCGGTCCGCAGCGAGGTGACATCTTGCACCCCGGCCAGCAGCAGCGCGCGCGCGTTGACCGGTTTGCCGCTCGGATGGCACAGGTCGGGCGCGCCGTCGCCCGCGTCCATGGTGGCCAGCAGCAAAACGTTGGGCAAACCGGAACTGTCGGGCGGCGCGGCCGTCTCCTGGGGCTCGATATTCATGCTTTGCAACAGATCGGCCATTTCCCTTTGCACCGTGACGTACAGCTCGCCCAGCCGCTCGGCGTCCAGGCCGAGGGCGGCGCCAAAACGCTGTTGCAACTGGGCCGCCGCCGGATCGTCGCCCGGCGCGCCCGTCGCGCCGGCGCGCGCCAGCAAGCGCGCCGCTTCCATGCTGAAGGCGGCCACTTGGCGCATCCATTCCTGGCGGTTGGCCGCCACTTTTTGCACCCCGGGCGGGACGCCGGCGATGGCGCGCACGATGACGTCCGGAATCTTCCACTCGCGCAACACGGCGGCCGACAAAGTGTCGAAACTGCTACCCAGTATCATTTGCGCGGCCTGGTTCTCGCTGTGCTGGCCGCCCGCCATCAGGGCGCCGATTTCGCGGAACCGTTCGTGCTCCTGGGAAGCGATCAGCAATTGGCCGATGTTCTTGAACAGGGCGCCGATCGAGGCTTCCTCGGCGCCCTGGTGATGACTGAGGCGCGCCATCTCGCGCCCCACCAGACTGGCGCACAAGGCCGCTTCAAGCTCGCCGCGCACACTGTGCGCATGCTTGCTGTTGGACAGGGTATCGACCAGCAACATGGCCAGGGCCGTGGTTTTCACATTGTTAAAGCCGAGCAGGGAAATGGCGCGCGAAATGGTGGTCACGGCGCTACCGCTGGCGGTGCGGTAAGTGGGCGTGTTCGACAGGCGCAAAATCTTTTGCGTCAGGGCCGCGTCCGACAACACGTAATAAGCCAGGCTTTGGGTGCCCTCGTCGTCCGACGACGCCAGTTGCACCACCCGCGCCACCGAGGCGCCCAGCGCGAACAGGGCGCTGTCTTCGCTGCACAGACGGTGCAGCAGGGCCCCGCGCACCGGGCGCGGCTCGGACGGGGAGGCGGAGTGGGAATTGTTACCTGGAATGCTAGCCATACTGGTTCCTGTGTAATCTGCCGACGGCCGAGGGCAATGATGAATGCCGCGATCCCGCCTTTGCCGCTTTTGCCGCGTTGGCCGCCTTCAGGAGGCGGCCCGCAGCGGCGCTTCCTTCCAGCGCCCGGCCCGGATATTGTATTTGCGTAAAATCTGCTGATGCAGTCCGGACAGCTGCGCCAATTTCGGGTTGACCGGATCGAGCCGCCGCACCGCGCCAATAAAGGTGAGCGCGAACTGCCCCAGGCGCTCGTCCCAGCCCGAGTTTTCCAGGCATTTGAGCACCGCCACGGCCGCGTTGAACACCACCTGCGGATTGTCGGGCAACTTGGCCACGGCCTCGATCATCAAATCGACGGCGCCGCGGAAGTCGCCCTCCTTCGCCCGCGCCGCGCCCGCCGCCACCATGTCGGCCACCGACTGCCGGCTCTCTTGCGCGAGGGTCAAGCCCAGATCGGCCCGCCCCGCCTGCTCGAACACGGCCAGGGCGCGCCCCATGGCCACCCCGTCGGCGGCGTTGCGCATCACGTCGCGCATCACCTCGGTCGCGCCCTCTTCCCTGCCGTTTTGCAGGCAATTGCGGGCCAACGCCATCTTGATGCCATCGGCCAGACCGGTGCCCACGCGGCAGGCGCCCAAAGCGCTGTCGAGCGACTGGTGCAGGCGCTGCTCGTTGCCGGTGTAATCGTGCAGCATGGCCGAGGCGATCGCGCTGCATGCCCCGCTGTTCTTATGGCCGCCGAGCGACTTGTCGAGATCGCGGATCACGGCCGCCGCCTGCACCGGATCGCCCCGCTGCACCAGGGTTTGCACCAGCCGCACATGGTCTTGCGGATCGCGAAATTCCGAATACTTGGCCTTGCTCACCACCAGCTTGAGCGCCTTTTCCGCCCCTTCCAGGTCGCCCGCCTCCAGCGCCACCTCGCCCAGCCGGCGCAGACGCCGTACCGCGTGCGGCGACAGCGCCACCGCCTCGTTCAACACGCGTTGGGCCAGCTCCGGCCGGCCCTGGGCCTCGTGGCTACGGGCCAGCCAGTCGTAGGCGTCGAGGAAGCGCTTGTTGTCGACCAGTAGCGCCTCCAGCATGGCTTGGGCCGCGCCATGCTCGCCCCGCATGAACAGGGTCTTGGCCTGGCCCAGGCGCGCCCAGCCGATGCCCTTGGCCTCGTACAGCGCGGCGTAAATCGGCTCCGCTTCGGCCGCCTCGCCCAGCATCACATGCAGCTCGGCGCGCAGGCGGTCGAAGTCGGTGCCATAGCGGGGGTGCTGGGCGGCGCCGGCCAGGCAAGCGTCGATCGCCCCCCGTTCGTCGCCCAGGGCCATGGCCTGGTAGGCGGGCACGAAGGCGTCGCGCTTGTCAAGCGCGCGGGTGATCCGTTCCAGCATGCTGTCGGCCGCGAACGGCTTTAAAATGTAGTCGGCCGGTCCCAGTTCGGCCGCGCTGACCACCTTGCCGAAACTGCCCTCGCCGGTCACCATAAAAAACATGGTGGCCGCCCCCATTAACTGATGGTGGCGCAAATCCTCCAGCATCTGCTGGCCGTCCTGGCCGCCTTCCAGGTCGTATTCGCACAAAATCACATCGTAGCGCTTGCCGCCCAATTGACGGATCGCCTGGCTGGCGCTGGCGGCATCGTCGATGCCGGTCAAGCCGCACAGATTGAGCATGGCGTGCAGGCTGGCGCGCATGCCGGCGTGGGGTTCGATGATTAAGGCGGTCAGACCCTTCAGTTGGTTCATCGCTGCTTTCCGCAAGATCGCACGGTTCCGATGTGCTCACTGAAGTATATTACCGCAAGACTACAACATCATTATCAAGCATCAGTCCTTGAGGCGCGCCCATCACCAAGTTGATCCCAATCGCGCAACGAAAACCCTTGGCGGCAGCATGCGCATCGTTCGCGCCGTGCAAATTTGGCCGCCGGCCTTCCGGCGCGACGTCTAGTTTTCGGACCGGAAGTAGGCTTTGAACGCCTGTTGAATCTCGGGCGAGAGCTGTTGGAAGTCGATACGCTGGTTGGCGATTTCGCTACGCAGGCGATCCGCGCCGCCGGCCGCGCGCACCAGGCGCGTCGCCAAATCCCGCGCGAGTTGTCGCAGTACCTTCTGCGGAATGTGCTTGGGCTCGCCCACATCGAAGGCTTCGCGTGCCTGATCGCCATCGCATTTGCCACCTGAAACGGTATACACGCCGCGGTCATAAAATTTGAAATACGGGGCTTGGTCGGGTTGTGGATTGCGCAGCTTGGCATACCCATCCACGAGGTAATACGTCGCCGTGGGCTGTTTTACCATACCGAAAATCCATTGGCGTCCGGTCGAGATCTCGCTGTCGGCCATCGGGGCGCACAGGGCGCGTATCGCTTCCGGCACCGGCTCCAGCTTGGCGTCGGCGACCGGCAGCCGCAGGCCCAGCACGGGATCATGCAGGAATCGCGGCGGATGGTCGCTCTCTTGGGCACCAGCACTGGCGCCGAATAGCGCGACGGCTATGCACAGACTTTTAATAACGGTAGACGGCATGGATATGAAGCCATTTCTAGCATCATGATTGATACCTCAAAATATTATTAAAAATGCAATTATATCCGAAAAACAAGCAAGTGTATTGAAATAAAACAAACATTCCTGTCTCTGGAAATTGTGCAATTTCGTAGCAATCGCCGGCGCACGGGCCGATACACGGCCGCCGCCTCCGCCTCTAGCTATGGGCGCACGCTTCGATCCGCCAGCGCCTGATCATGCAGCACCGCTTCCAGCCGATTTCGGCGTGGCGTTGCATTCCGCGCAATTCGGTCGCGTCGTGCGGTAACGGCTTGAGTAATACGTGCGGGGTGACCACCTTGCCCCACGGCGGTCCCGCCCGCGGCACGCCGCCAGCGATGATGGAACTTCCGATCGCACCAATGCCACCTAAGCGCAACGGCTACCGGCACGCAATGATCTACCTGATAATGTAGATAGAATGTCAAGCGGAAAACGATGATGCATTTTTGATCAAATTACAGGGGCAGGGAATATGCCAGTTATTTCGAGTGTGCCAACCGAGCATCGCGCGCCACCCGCGCTGGAAAATACGGGCGGCGCAACAAACAGACAAACAGTTATTCAATCCGCTCTTCCCGCCGTCCCGGCAATCCCGTCCGATGCGAAGCGCCGCGCCAACGATACGCAACTCCGCAAGGCGATTTTCGTTGGGGTCTCCGGGTATACATTTGCACTCAGAAAAGTATATGGCCATCAACTTTCCAGTGTGAAAAACGAGCCCGACCCAGACGGATTTTTCAAGAATTTTAAATCGTATCCGTTTTCAGATGAAGAAAAATACCAAATCGGCAGAGATTGCCGGCCATACTCTGTGCAGTATGCTCAACAATTTGTCTTCAGCGACCCAGAGCAAAAATTCAAACTTGCCACTTACTTAGCGGCCGACGGTGGCACGAAAGATCCCGCCAAGCTATGCCGGGACTTGGGGATCACCACAGCAGAGGATATGATAAAGCTCGGCGATCGCGTGGCCAAGCGACATCCCTATAGCCTCCCTGGTTTTGTGCGGCATGTAACCTCAGCAGATGCAAAAAAACGCTTTGAGTGGGCGCGCACTCTACTGACCTGTCGCCCATGCGATTTGAACAGTGCAATGGCATCATTTAAATTAACGGAAACCGACCAGCACACGCTGCTATTCATGGCGGCCAAAAGCCAAGGTTATGGAACAAGCATATTTCACGACATGGATTTTTTGAGCCAAGATGATAAAATCAAGTTACTCACGACGCTCGCCGAACACTCACCCGACTCTTGCTTAGCGAGCATCAGCAAATTTCCCACTGTTGGCGAAGCGGAGCGCATTAAAATTGCCGATAAAATAGGCAAAATAGATCCAGTAAAACTATTCACCAATTTTGATGAATTCGCGATAGACGATCAGCATGCCGTACTCAACTTGTATCATACCTATTTCCAACCTTTTACCGAACATATGCTGCAAAGGGAATGTGAAATTCGTTTGATCGAGCCCAACGGCCTGCTCGGCGGCTTGGATCGGCTCGATCATACGGTTGAAGAGTCGAGCTTGAGACACGTTGCCGACAGAGTCCATGATTACTCGGAAAAATTTTTAGGTGGCGCATCAAACCTGCCGGGATTCGAAAAGCACGCCGCACGCTTGGGCATGCCGTTACCTTGCATAGGAAAATTTCTGGACGCGAGTAGAGCCGAGTCGAATCCAGCTCTACGCGAAGTGCTGGGTGGGTGGGCGCTTTATGCGAAGCTGTGCTTCGACCAGTGCAATATTCCAAAATCGATGGCACCCGCGATCACGCTTGGGCTCGAAGCCATCTTTCAGCACCGCCAGCCTGAAACTCGCTATTCACTAACCCGGTTGCTGGCCGAGGCGGTCAATCCAGCTGCCAATGACCGATATTTTGCAGACCGATTCGGCGAAATCAGCGCTGCCCTCACCAAACCGCATACACGAATTTTCATTCCGCTGTTATGTACGCTTACGCCGGATAGCTCTTCTGCCGAAACCACCATCAAAAAATATGCATCATTATTGTCAAAAGACGGTTTAAAGGATTCAGTCCGGCAGCGCAACGTGGTGAACGGCTTGCTAGCCCTGGCACAAACAAATCATATTACGGATGCAGAAAAGCAGCGACTGTTAGACGCGCTGACGCCCGCCACCGATGGCAAGGACGATGTCAAGGCTTTTGCCGAAGCGATGCAAAACCTGGCCAATTTGCTTCACCTCGCCTCGCATGAGAAAATCAAGGAACAAGCCCTCGATGCATTGACTGGCATTCAAAAAAACGCGGATGCCGGTGCGGCGCTCGGAAAATTATCCATGACGATTCTGAAACGGGAAGAAGGCAAAGAAATCGACCCGGCGACATCAGAGGAATTCGCGCGAAAATTAACACAGGCAACCAAAAATTTTCGCCGCCCAAATGGAATGATCACTTACGCCAGCAAATTATATGCCGAGTTAAACGAAGGCTTGGGAAAGGACGAAATTTTCAAGGTGCTTAACCGATGTGTGGATACCGCCATATTGGCTACGGTGCCGCAAAATCGTCAGGCATTGAACAGTCGAGCAGAAACCAACGCCGTGACGAGCGAGTATTCATCGCGAGCATTTGTTGAAGAAAGAAACAACATTTCCAAATCCGCGCACTTACAGAGAGCTTATGCGCTCCAGCCTGATGCCACAAAATATTTTTTGAATGTTGAAAAAACAGTCAAAAATGCATTTGGCAAATATGGCGGAACCGATAGCAAAGTCGATGTCACAGCCTATCCGCACGATCGGAATCAGTCAAAGCATGACATCAGCGCTTGGTCACTCAAATTCGCTCACGATTTTGAAGATTATTTTTTATGCGGTACGGATGTAAAAGGAAGTTGCCAGCACATAGAGGAAGAGGCCAAATACAGTGCGGCTTTGATGGGCTATGTCATGCAAGGGAAGAACAGAATCATGACCATTCATTCCGCAGATGAAAAAATGCAGGCGCGTTGCATCGTCCGCCTGGGAATCGATGAAAAGTCGAAAAAGGTGGTGCTGCATATGGAAGACAGCTACCGGAATCCCGGCGTCCCCTACAATTGCAATGAAATTTTCGGCCAATTTGCCCGCGAATTGTCGCAGCAAATGGGTGGCGTCCCCATCGTCACGCATAGTGAAAGTGAAAAATTTGGTAAATCGACACCCTATCCTCACCCTATCAGTTTCCTGCCCGATACGGCAGTTTGTGAATATGTTGATTCAGAAGCACTGGGGATCGTGGGTAGTCGGGAAGGATTTTCCTTCACGCAAGTGCAAGCGCTTGCATAAGCATGGCCGCGCCTGCCACAAGGGCACGGTTAGGCCAAGTTGGCGTGACGCTGGGGCGCGCAAGGCTAGCGGCATACGCCGCGGCTTGAGCGTGGCGGATGCCGCTTTCCTAGCAGCGGGTCGGACTTGGGGAGTCAAAGCGAAAAATGCGCCGGACGAGGTCAGATTTTGACGATTTCGCAGTGCCAATAGCGAGCCATTGGCCGAGAAAGCGGCGAAATATGAACCGTTCCAGATCATGTTGCAGCCGACGATCCCCAGTCCGACAGGCGGCTAAGGAAGCAGTGATGCATTCAAGGCGGCGGATGTGGCGTTGAAAATAGCCATCCTGCGGCGTGGCACGTTCAGTACATTAGCTCGAATGGCCCGGTTGATCGGCTTCGGTTCGCTGATCGAGCACCGCTTCGAGCGCGGCCACCACGGCGGCGTCGAATTGCAGGCCGCTGCGCGCGGCGATATAGGCGCGCGCCGCCTGCATGCTCCAGGCCGGCTGATAGCTGCGCTCTTGCTGGAGCGCGTCGTACACGTCGGCCACCGCCACGATGCGCGCGGCCAGCGGAATGGCGTCGCCCTTCAAGCCGCGCGGATAGCCGCTGCCGTCCACATGCTCGTGGTGGCCGCCGGCGATCTGGGCCCCGTAACTGAGGTAGCTGGGCCCCTCCACCGCCTGCGCCGCGCGCCCTAGAATGGCCTCGCCGATTTCGGCGTGGCGTTGCATTTCGCGCAATTCGGCCGCGTCGTGCGGACCCGGCTTGAGTAACACCTGCGCCGGGGTGACCACCTTGCCCACATCGTGCAAGATGCTGGCCAGCCCTATCATGTCGAGCAACTGCGGAGTCAGCTCGTGGCGGTGGGCGCCGACGGCGTCGAGCCGGCGCGCGATCGCCTCCGACAGCGCCTGCACCCGCCGCACATGGCCCACATTGGCGCCGTCGCGACATTCGGCCAGGTCGGCCAGCACCACCACGGTCGCCTCCTGCGCCTTGCGCAGCTGGCTAAACAGGTGCAAATTGTCGAAGGCGGCCGCGATGCGCTGGCAAAACACTTCCAGCAAATCGCGTTGCAGCGGCGCCAGCGGCCACGGCGGGGTGACCGCGATGGCCAGCTCGCGCTCGCCCTCGGTGCGGATGAACAACACATTGACGGGGTGTTCGAACTGGCTGCGCTTGTCGGCGAACGCCTGGGCGATCGCCAGCGCCAGCGGATGGGTGGGCGGCAGATGCGCCAGCTCGGCCAGCTCGGCGTAAGCGCCGGTGGCCGCCACCACGGCCGGCGCCCCGCCGCCGCCCTGCATCAGGCACAGCGCGCCGTCGGCCCCCACGTCGAGAATGGCGCTCACTTGATTGAGCACCCCGGAAGCGAATTGACGCAGCGACTGGATCTGATACAGATTGGTGGCCCCGGCCAAGATCTTGCCCAGGCCGACGCGGCTGCGTTCGAGCATGGTCAAGCTCTCGTAGGCGCGCAAGGCCGCGATCACGGTGGTAAACAGCTTCTGGGTGGTGAGCTCGGTCTTGGCCTTGTAGTCGTTGATATCGTATTCGACGATCACGCGCTGCTCGGGCGCTTGGCCCGGCTGGCCGGTGCGCAGCACCACCCGCACCGTGCTGTTGCCCAGCTCTTCGCGGATGCGCTGCACCAGCAGCAGGCCGGCGTCGTCCGTTTCCATCACCACGTCGAGCAGCACCAGGGCGATGTCCGGGGTGTCGCGCAACACGCCGAACGCTTCCCGCCCGCTATGGGCCGAAAACAATTCCAGCGCGCGGCCCTTGAAGCTGACGTTGCGCAGCGCCAGCCGGGTGACCGCGTGCACATCGATGTCGTCGTCGACGATGAGCACGCGCCAGCGGCGCTGTTCGGACCCGCCCACGGCCCCGCCCAAGGCGGCGCCCTCGGTGGCGGGAGCGCCGTCGTCTTCCAGCAGCCAATTGTCGTCGGCGTCCTGTTTGTCGCTCATGATGCTCTCCAAAGCGGGCCGTGGCGCCACGCTCGCCTTAGCATAATCAGAATTGATGATTCGTACAAGCCCAGTCCGCCGCGCGGGCGCGCCGGCCCCGACCCACGCCCGCGCGCGCCGGCCGCCAAGATGGGGCCGGCACGCCACACTGTGCCGTTTCCGCCTCAAAATTGCCCGTGTTCGATGCTACACTCGTTTCATGACGCGTCGTTCAGCTCACCAAACGTGGAAATTCCGCTCAGCCGATCGACTGCCCACGATACGGCGCTTGCTCGCCATGCTGGTGCTGATCGGCGCGCTGCCCGGGCTTGGCGGGCTGGGACTGCTGATCCATCATTTTTACGCGCGCGAGCGCGCCTTGGTCCAGGCCGACGCCATCATCCACGCGCGCGCCCTGATCCAGGCCGTGGACCGCGATCTGGCCATGACGTTGGCCGTGGCGCGGGTGCTGGCGGCCTCGCCTAGCTTGCGCAACGGTAACCTTGAAGCGGCCTACGACGAAGCGCGCGCAGCGCTCGGCGCCGATTTCCCCGGTTCCAATGTCGTCTTGAGCGACTACGACGCGCGCCAGATTTTCAATACGCTGCGCCCGTTCGGCGCGCCCGCCGCCGACCACGCCAACCTGGCCCGGCTACGGCGCGTGTTCGACGCCGGACAGCCGCGCGTGTCGGACGTGTTCATCGGCGGCGTGTTGCGGCGGCCGATCGTGGCGATCCATGTGCCGGTGCGCATCGGGGCCCAAGTCAAATACGTATTGTCGGTGGCCTTGCCGCCCGAGCGCGTGGCGCGGGTGCTGGCGGGCCAGCCGCTTGCCGCCTCGCGCCTGGTCGCCATTCTCGATTCATCCGGGGTGATGGTGGCGCGCAGCCGCGATGGCGCGCGCTATGTGGGCCAGCGCGCCAACGCCGCGCTGCTCGACCGGCTCAAGCTGGACCGGGAAGGCATGCTCGAACTGACCACCCTGGACGGGGTGCCGGTGTACGCCATGTTCAGCCGCTCCACCCAATCGGGCTGGGCGGTGGCGATCGGCGTGCCGCGCACCGAAGTATTAAACGGTTTGCTGTCATCGATCGCCGGCATCAGCGCGGCGGTGGCCGGCCTGTTTCTGGCCGGGCTGCTGCTGGCCCTGGCGGTGGCGCGCCGGGTGGGCGGGGCCATCGGCAGCTTCGTCGAGGCCGCCGCCACGCTCGGCAAGGGCGAGCCGATCGGTGGCGGGCGGGCCGTGTTCAGGGAGGCGGACCAGGGCATGGCCTTCATCCGCGCCGCCGGCATCGAGTTGCAGCGCCACCGCGACCACCTGGAACAAGCCATCGCCGAGCGCACCGCCCAGCTCGAACTGGCCCTGGCCGAGCTGCGCGCGGCCGAACGCCTGCGCCAAATGAGCTCGGCGCGCATCGCCACCATCCTCGAGCACGCGCTCGACGCCTTCGTCGGCATGAACCGGGAAGGTAAAATCACCGAGTGGAATCAGCGCGCCGCGCTGGTGTTCGGCTGGTCGCGGGCCGAGGTACTGGGACGGCCGCTGGAAGAGGTGCTGATTCCGCCGCATTTGCGGGCGGCCCATGTGGCCGGCTTGCAACGCTTCCTGAGCACCGGGGTGAGCAAGGTGATCGGCCACCGGCTACGCCTGACCGGCATGCGGCGCGACGGCCAGCAATTCCCCATCGAGCTGACCATTTCATCGACCGAAACGGCGGGCGAAGTATCGTTTAACGCCTTCATCAACGATATCGCCGAGCAGGCCAAGCTCGATGCCCAGCTCGAGTCGAAGCGGGTGCTGCTCAATACCATCCTCGACACCATCGACATCGCCGTGGTCGCTTGCGACGGCGACGGCCAGCTGACCCTGTTCAACCGCGCCAGCCGGCTGTTTCACGGGGTCGACGCCGACCACATTGCGCAAGACCTGTGGCCGGGTTATTTTTCGCTGTACGAAGACGATGGCGTGACCGCGATGACGGTCGACACCATTCCGCTGCTGCGCGCCTTGCGCGGCGGGGTGGTCAACAATATGCCGATGATCATCGCCCCGCGCGGCCAGCCGGCGCGCCACGTGCTCGCGTCGAGCCGGCCCATGATCGGCCCGCACGGCGAGGCGCTTGGCGCGGTGGCGGTGATGACCGATATGAGCGAACACAACGCCGCGGCGCGGCGCCTGGCCGACAGTGAAAAATTCCTGTTGACGATCACCAATAACAGCCCGGCCCTGATCGCTTACGTGGACCGCGACCAGTTATACCGCTTCGCCAACTCGGCCTATCGCACCGTGCTGGGAGTGGACCCGGCCGGCATGATCGGCAAATCCATGCGCGAGGTCATGGGCGAGCAAGCCTATGCCCATTTGATACCGTATGTGGCGGGCGCGCTGCAAGGGCGGCGCCAGCATTTCGAACCCGATTTCGGCGGCGGCCGATGGTCGCGTTTTTTCATGACCGATTACTTGCCCGATATCGCCGCCGACGGCACCGTGAGGGGCTTTCACCTGATGGTCACCGATATCAGCGAACGCAAACAGGCCGAGATGACCCTGGCGCGCGGCAAGGAACTGGCGGAGAGCGCCAACCGCGCCAAGAGCGAATTCGTGGCCAACATGAGCCATGAAATCCGCACCCCGATGAACGCGGTGCTGGGGATCGCCCAATTGCTGGAAAAAACCGGCCTGAGCCCCATCCAGCAAAAATATCTGACCATGTTGCAATCGTCGGGCAAAGCCTTGCTCACGATCATAGACGACATTCTCGATTTCTCGAAAATCGAAGCCGGCCGGCTGAGCATCGCCAGCAGCCCGTTTCATCTGGGCGACATCCTCAACACGGCGGCCGCCATCATGACGGCCAACGCGCGCGACAAGAATCTGGAATTGATCGTCGGCGTCGAGCCCGACGTGCCGGCCGCCCTGATCGGTGACGCCATGCGGCTTCAGCAGGCGCTGCTCAATCTCATCGGCAACGCCATCAAGTTCACGGAAGCGGGCGAAGTGCTGCTGTCGGTCAGCCTGGAGCGCCGCGTGGACCAGGTGGCCACGCTGCGCTTTAGCGTGGCCGACACCGGCATCGGCATGAGCCAGGAACAGCTCGACCGGCTGTTTACGCCGTTCGAACAAGCCGACACCTCCACCTCGCGCCGCTTCGGGGGCACCGGGCTGGGCTTGGCGATCTCGAAGCAATTGGTCGAACTGATGGGCGGCGCCATCACCACCACCAGCGTGGTGGGCCAGGGCAGCACCTTCGCCGTTACCGTGCCGCTGACCATTTTTTCGGCCGCCGACGAGCTGGCAAGACCGGCGCTGGCGGCGCGCCGCATTTTGATCGTCGACGACCACCCGCACGCCCGCCATTACCTGGCAAAAATGGTCGGCGGCTGGCAGTGGCAAGCCGTGTGCGCCGCCTCGGTCGAGCAAGCCATCGCCCTGCTGCGGGACGCGGCCATGGCGCCGTTCGACGCGCTGCTGATCGATTGGGAATTGCACAAACTGGAAGGCTGGCCCCTGTTGCACGCCTTGCGCGCGCTGGGCGCGGCGCCGCCGCTGTTGGTCACCGTCAACGCCTATGCCCATGCCGACGCCAGCTTGGCCGAACCGGCCTTGCGCGGCCAGGCCTTGCTGATGAAACCGATCACCCCCTCGAGTTTGCTCGACGCCTTGCTGGGCGCGATCGAGCACGCCGCCGACGGCCCGCCCGACACCGCGCCCGCGTCCGGCGCGGGCGCCCTGCGCGGCGTGCGCACCCTGGTGGTGGAAGACAACGAACTCAACCAGATAGTGGCGCGCGCCATGCTCGAGGCCGAAGGCGCGCTGGTCACCACCGCCGGCAACGGGCAACAGGCGGTGGACGCGCTGGCGGAGGGGGTCGACCGGTTCGACGTGATCCTGATGGATATTCAAATGCCGGTCATGGACGGCTACCAGGCCACCCGCCACATCCGGCAACACCTGAGCGCGACCATACCGATCCTGGCCATGAGCGCCGGCGTCATGATCGAGGAGCGCGATCAGTGCCTGGCGGCGGGTATCGACGACTTCATCGCCAAACCGGTCGATGTCGAGATCCTGATCGCCACCATCGCGCGCCATGTCGAGCGTTATCCGGAGCGGCGCCCGCGGCATGGCGCCGACGGCGCGCGGGACGCGTTTTCGCAGGACGTGTTCGATGTGCGGCCCCTGCTCGCGCTGGGCGCCGACAATCCGGCCCGCCATGCGGCCCTGGTCGGCTTGCTCGAGCGCGCGCTCGCGCAGGCGCCGGCCCAGCTGGCCGCCTCCAGAACCGACTTCGACGGCGGCGACATGGCGGCGGCGGCGGCGATCCTGCATGGCTTGCGCGGCGCCTTTGGCACTTTCGGCGCGGCCCGGTTCGCGGCCACCAGCGCCAGCCTGGAGCTGGCCATCGGGCAGCGCGATTTCGTCAGCGCGGGAGAGTTGTATATCGCCTTGGCGCGCGAGCTCGATGCGGTGCGCGCGGCCGCCGGCGGCTGGATCGAGCAAGAGTTACGCGCGGGCGCCCAGTAACGGCGCCGGCGCCGCCCCGACACGGCCGTGCCAAGCGGCCGCACGCGGCCGGACTGAAAATTGAGCTACGACAGGCTTACCAACAACCGGCTTACCAACGACAGGCTTACAAAGACGGCAGCTGCTCGGGCGGCTTGGCGGCGCCCGCCTTGCTGGCGCCGCACTCGTCGGCACCGCCGCCGTCGACGCGTTGATAGCGCACCTCGTACTTGCCGAACGCGAGCTTGTCCACCGTCAGCTTGTCGTGCGCCAAAATGAAGATGTAGCGCACATTCGAGCGCCGGTCCAGGTCATACAGTTTCACGAACACGGCGAAGCCGTTCTCGCCATTGTCCACGGTCAGCTGTAATTCGTCGCCCTTGTTACCTACTGGAAAGCCCTGCACATAACCGGATTGCACCGGCCACGGCTCGCCGTTGGGCGCCACCAGCGTCTGCGATTCGTTGTCGCATGGCTTGACGGCGCGCGCCAACACCACTTGCGACACGGCCGCCACCCTGATCATGGGCGGCTTCAAGCCGGACGGCTCGGCCGACCCCGGCTTGGCGCCGGCCAGGCTGTCGAAGGCCGCCTCCATGGCCGCTTCGCGCACGCCCAGGCCCGGGTCGGCGCGCGCGCCGGAGCCAGCTTCGGTCTTGGCTTCGGCCTTGGCATCGGTCTTGAGCTCGCCCCTGTCGCCGGGCCGGTGGCCGTGCGCGCCGCGCCCGTCCCAGGCGTCGACCAGCGCATCGGGTCCGGTCTGGGTTTTGCCTTGCGTGAGCACGGCGCCGCCCCAGCCCAATACCAGACAGCCGGCCAAGCCGCAGCACCACCAGATCCAGTCGCGCCGGGGCGCCGCCAGCGCCACGCCAGGCTCGCTTTCCTCGGTCCAGGCCTGGGCCGGCACCACCGCTTCGGCGCGCCCCTTGCCCCGGCTATCCTCTTGCTGCGTGCTTTCGAGCCATTCGATCTCCCACTCCTCGGCGGCGATCCACTCGTCATGCTCCTTGCGCCGCTGCGCGTCGGACAGGGTGCCATAGGCGCTGTTGAGGATGGCCATGATGCGGGCCGCCTTGGCATCGCCCGGATTCTTGTCCGGATGATACTTCTGGCTCAGCGCCTTATACGCCGCGCGAATGACTTCCTGTGGCGCCATACGCGACACTTTCAGGTTGTCATAGTGAGTGTGTATCTTTCCCATCATTTCATATATTTCAACATGGCTAGGCGCCGCTATCGCGCGCGGCATCGACCATCATAGCCGATCTGACTGCTGCAAACTTGGCAAGATGGGGGCGGTGCGGCTTATAAACGGTGACTGCGGTCCGCGCCCGATAAAGCGGGCGGCAGTCGCACCGCCTTGCCTACGATCAAAACCTTAAACAGCTCGCCCATTTCGGCCGGTGACACCAGTTTTTGCAGCGCATTGGCTTGGGGTAGATAAGCCATCGCGTCGGCCGGATCGGTGCGCAGCAGCAGTTCGCCGATGCCGTTACCCAGCAAAAACGCGGCCTGGTTCATATAAGCGAGCACATCGAGCCCGGCCTGCTGGGCGCTGAGCGCCATGGCCGTGAAATCGACGTGGGCGGTGATGTCCTGCAAACCCGGCATATAAAAAGGATCGGGGTGGGCATGGTGACGATAATGGCACATCAAGGTGCCGGCGGCGCGCTGGCCCAGATAATATTCATGCGCGGGAAAGCCATAGTCGAGCAAGATCGCGGCGCCGCCCCGGCCGGCGTCCAACATGCGCGCCAGCGTGGCCATGAAGCCGCACGCCACGCCGTGCACCTCGGTCACATAGCCGTGCGGCAGCTGGGCCGGCTCGGGGATCTGGGCCGCGATCTGCGCCAGCAGGGCCGGGCCGGCCGCCTGCTCGACCCACACCGGGGCGCCGTCGCGCCAGCCGACATGCAGCTCGGCCCAGCCGGCTTCACCCTTGCTCACCAGGCTGACCGGCATGGCGTCGAGCACCTCGTTGGCGATCACCACGCCCTCGAAACACGGGGGAAAAGCGTCCAGCCACACCACCTGGGGAAAGTCGGCCAGCGCGCTTTCCTGGCGCGCGCGCAGCTCGCCGGACAGCTCCACGATCGCATACTGCTCGACGGCCACGCCGGCTGCGGCCAGCTCGGTGAGCATATCGCGCGCCAGCTTGCCGCTGCCGGCGCCAAATTCCAGGATGCGGGGCGCGCTTTGCGCCATAATAGCGGCGGCCGCCTGCGCCAGCGCGGCGCCGAACAGCGGCGTCAATTCCGGCGCGGTTGTAAAATCGCCCGCCTGGCCCAGCTTCGCGGCGCCGCCGCTGTAGTAGCCCAGTTGCGGCGCATACAACGCCAGCTCCATGAAGCGGACGAAGGGAATGCTGCCCGAGTGGCGCGCGATATCGGCGGCGATCAGGTGCTGCAAGGCGTGGGACGCGGCCAGCGCGTCGCTATCGGGTGCGGGAAGGGCCATGCCGGCATTGTAGCCAATTGCCGCCGCCGATAGCCAGAAATGGCCGCCTTGAGCGGCGCATAGCGTTTTTGCGGCGCGTTTTCCATCGATTTTTTAGGGCCTACTATCATGCAGCCACAACAAGCGACCGCAGCGCCCTCCGCCCCCGTGGCGCTCGTGACGGGCGCCGCGCGCCGCCTGGGCCGGGCTATCGCCCTGGCGCTGGCGCGCGACGGCTGGGACATCGCGGTGCACTACCGCCACTCGCGCCAGGAAGCCGAGGCGGCGGTGGCCGAGATCGCGGCGCTGGGCCGGCGCGCGGTGGCGCTGCGCTGCGAGTTGGGCGACGAAGGCGCGGTGCGCCAGCTGCTGGCGCGGGCGCAGGAGGCGCTGGGACCGATATCCTGCCTGGTCAACAGCGCGTCCCAGTTCGACTACGATAGCGCGGCCGACTTTTCGCCGGCCCTGCTGCACAGTCACATGCAAGCGAACCTGGTGGCGCCGCTGCTGCTGGCCCAGGCCCTGCACGCGGCCACCACCGACGGCGCCCAATCGGTGGTGATCAACCTGCTGGACCAGAAACTGTACAATCTCAATCCCGATTATTTGTCGTACACCCTGTCCAAGGCGGCCCTGCACACGGCCACCACCATGCTGGCCCAGGCGCTGGCGCCCAAGGTGCGCGTGGTGGGGGTGGCGCCCGGCCTGTCGCTGCGCTCGGGCGAGCAAAGCGAAGCCGAATTCGCGCTGGCTCACCGACTCACGCCACTGGGCCGCTCCAGCACGGCGGCCGACGTGGCCGACAGCGTGTGCTACGCGGCCCGCGCCGGCGCCTTGACCGGCACCACCCTGCTGGTCGATGGCGGCCAACACCTGGTGCCCACCCAGCGCGACGTGATGTTCATCGCCAAATAATTTTCACACATCGAAAAGGTTCATTATGTTGTCCGCCCTGTCCCACCCCCGTCTGAGCGACTGCCGCCGCCTATTCCTGAGCAACTATGAAGTGATGATCAATATCGGCGTGCACGACTTTGAAAAACGCGGCGAGCAGCGGGTGCTGATCAATGTCGACCTGTACATCCCGCTGGCGCTATCGACACCGAAACAAGACAACCTGGCCGAAGTGGTCGACTACGACTTCATGCGCACCACCATCGCCAAGCGCATGGCCCAGGGCCATGTGCATTTGCAAGAAAGTCTGTGCGACGACGTGGTGCGCGCCATGCTGGCGCATCCGCTGGTGCGCGCGGCGCGGGTCTCGACCATGAAGCCGGACGTGTATCCCGATTGCGAAGGGGTGGGGGTGGAAGTGTTTCAGATCAAGGAAGACGTGTAACTGCTGACATCGCACCGCAGCGGCCGGTTTGCATGGTTCGCCAGCACTACCAAAACCTGTTTACTGCTCTCAACGACGCCATCTGAAGCATACGGTTTACACCAAGTTCAAGCATATTTTCAGCAGAACCTAGCGTATCTTACAGCAGTAGAGGGGAAGGTTCGGGGGCTCCAACAATAACGCGGTAACCTATCCGCTATATTTCTGGATGTGAGATACAGAGTTTGCGTATTGCCAATCTATTCGATTAATGCTGAGTTACAATATCATATTATAAATAACTTTGGGGAACGACATGGCACTGGACGTATACTTACAAATCGAAGGTATTAGAGGCGAATCAACTGATTCAGCGCACCAAGGATGGATCGAACTCGCTTCAGCCAGTTGGGGCGTTCTTCAGCCAATGAATTTTACCGACTCATCTAGTGGTGGGCATACAGCCGAACGCTGTGAACATCGAACACTTACCCTTACGAAGCTTGCAGATATGGCATCGCCGATTCTAATGCAGCATTGCTCAATGGGCAAAACGATCCCCAAGGCTAAACTTGAATTTATGCGAGCCGACAATCAAGGAAATCCGATAAAATACTACGAAGTTGAGTTAGAAAACATTCTAATTGCCAGCATGGATCAAGCTGTTCATCAAGGACAAATTTTGCAAGATGCCATAGGCTTGCGTTTTTCAAAAGTAAAATGGAAATATACCCAGCAAAAAATTGCTGGAGGGATAAGTGGTTCAACTGTTGGCGGCTGGGATCTAGCCTCAAACAAGTGCGCGTAACTACGCTACCTAGTAGAATTGCCGGGCCACGCTATCAATGCTTCACACGCAACGATAGCGGCTGAAAAACAGATCAAAATTTTATTTAATTATTACCACATCTACAAAATCACGTAACTGCTTGGACCGTTTGCTGTTAAGTTCTGCAACACAAGCCAGTCGTCTTATCTCATAAGTGTTTCCAGCTGCACCTCCACCCAATGCACTCGAAAATTCACATTGACTTTGTCGATACTTAATAAATTCTTTGCTCGACTTATCAAGCTTATCTTTAGCCAAAATAATGTATTTATCGTCTTCATCCCATTTTGAGAGCACATTACTTAAGTTAGCCTCACTACGCCTCAGCCCTTTCTGACTTTCTTCCACTTTCTTCGCTAGACAATCCCGGATTCCCGCTTGCGAGCCGGTGCTGCACTCCTCGCGTAGAGCGCGCTCACTTAAAGTCAAATCGTTTGAAGTTGCAAATACCAGCAGCGGTAAAAAAACCAAAATTCCAAGGCTAATAAAATTTATTTTCCGCACAGGTCACCTTTCGATTTTCGAACCAGCACCAAGGCGTAATCCAGCTTGTTTGCATAAAACGAGTCGCCACCGCCATTGTAGCGTTGTGCTATCAATGTCGTTGATATATGCCGCCAACTCGTAATAACACGTTGAATTGAAGATTTTTGATATTTCAAAGTTTGTCCGGTCCGTAAAACAGTGGCCATTGGATTGAACTTCTTCAATACCTCAATCGTGGTTCCATTAGCTTTAGCAATTTTTTCATAGCTATCGCCCGCTTTGACAGATATTACGTAAATTTTCAAATCCCGACTTAACACAGATCGATTTTCAAAAGTTGCCATACGCATTAGCAAATAGCCTATACCAGCACGAATGTTGTGCGCTGGAATTGTCCTGACAGATGCTATAGTCAAGACCGCTTTTAAATTTGGAGGTAAAATTAAATCGCCACCTTCTTTACCCGAAAGAAGCGATGTCAACCCAGGATCTCCAGCGACCCCTATTTGCATAGGCTTACTATTCCATTGCTCATTGCCGGCACCAGTTTCGACCCACATCATCGTTTTAATTATTAACCAATCCAACGGCATATAATCTGCGACACCCGAAAGGTGGCGATTATACTCATTTACCGCCCCCTGAATTTCACAATCCCAAGAATTCCAATGAGAGTTTCCTACCGCAGCACTCAACCCGTGCTTCCATTTCTCTAGGCCAGTTTTCGGAGGTGCTTGAGCAGCCATATGCCATCCTTCCTATAAACAATCATTATTTTCACATAAACAAGACAATTGCGCAGCCGCTCCATCCGAATACATTGCGCTTTAGACAAGGGGGACAGTGAGATAGGTGATCTTATCATGTCACTTGCACAGCTGTTTGATATTTACCTGAAGCTTTTCTTCTCAACTAGAAATCCTAGAACATGGAGATATAGCTCGTGGCCCGGTTGCTTCCCTTCAATGGCATGCTTCGCCAATCAGGCGCCACCTGCGCAGCTTCCCTATGTGCTACAGAAAACTGACTGTGTTCGGCCCAGCTGGCACCTCGTCCTTGTCGAATAGAATGTCGCTTATAATTGAGCGCCCTGTTCATTTCAAACTGGCCCAGGGCCATGTGCATTTGCAAGAAAGTCTGTGCGACGACGTGGTGCGCGCCATGCTGGCGCATCCGCTGGTGCGCGCGGCGCGGGTCTCGACCATGAAGCCGGACGTGTATCCCGATTGCGAAGGGGTGGGGGTGGAAGTGTTTCAGATCAAGGAAGACGTGTAACTGCTGACATCGCACCGCAGCGGCCGGTTTGCATGGTTCGCCAGCACTGCGCCGGAGTTGATATTGATGACAAGTAGATCCCGCCGGCGACATCCGTTTCCCACCACGTTGTCACGGCGCTTTCCGCGCCGCGCGTCCTGTCGGCCTAACCTCTACCAAGCGGGCAAGCTGGGCATCCATCCGGGCCATGACTTCCTCATGCAGCATGCTTGGCCGGGGGGCCTCGATGACCGCCTGCACCCCGGCGGTCAGTCAACGGCTATAGGCGTCATCGCTCTGCTGACCTCATCGGCTCGGCTGGCGTTTTGTCGCGCACGCTCTCGAACAGGGCATGCTCTTCAGCGGTCAGCCCGCCCGCTTCACGGGCGATAGAAGCGAGCAAGGAACCTAGTTTGACGCGCTCGGGCGGCCGGACTGCGGCTTCCAGAATGTGGCGGATTTCCGCCTCAGTGCTGCGGCCATGATGGGCGGCACGCACGCGAAGCGCACGATGCACGGCATCAGGCAGGTTTCTTACATGTACGTTTGCCATTTGGCAGCCCTCCGTAGGGAACGATTTCAATGATCCCATTTTATATTTTCGCTATCAATGGGCAAGCATTTTCATGCTGTTTTGATCCGGCGCGCACGGCAGCGGTTTCCGACCCGGCAGAAGCGCAGCCTGGCGGCGGTGTACCGTGAAGTAGCACAGGCGTGCAAAGCGAAGAAGTTGCCGGTGCCGGCCCGCAACGCAGTGGCTTTATGCATCGCTAGCCCGGACCCGCGCAAAGTGGCAAGTAGCCGGGGCGGCCAGGATGCCGCCCGTGACATGCACGATGCCGGCGGAGTCCCGCCCGAAGTCACTGCACCACTTGAGCAGGTGCAAATCGGCCATACAGTCATCGATCTGATTATCGTCGATGAGCGCGACCGGCAGCCCGTCGGACGCCCTTACCTGACGGTCGCCATCGATGTATTCACGCGCTGCGTGCCCGGCATGGCGGTGACGCTGGAAGCACCATCGGCCGTCTCCGTTGGTCTCTGCCTCGCCCAAGCCGTCTGTGACAAACGCCCGAGCTTGGAACGTATAGCGCATGCGTTACCAATCGGGGCGCCACCTGCGCCTAGCCAAGCGCTACAGAAAACTAACCGTGTTCGGCCCCGCCGGCGCCTCTTCCTTGTCGAACAGAATGTCGCCCTGCAAAGGCGTGCCTTGTTTCACTTCAAAATGGGAAAAGTCGAACAAGCCGCGGTCGAGCATATGCGAGGGCTTGACGTTACCCATCGCGGTGGCCATGCTCTTGATCCATAGCGGATGGTCCTTTTGCCACTGGGCCAGCATTTCCTTCATCGCCTGGCGCTGCAAGTTGGGCTGCGATCCGCACAAATTGCACGGAATGATGGGGAAACCCATCTTCGCCGCATATTTCTCGATGTCTTGCTCGCGGCAATAAGCGAGCGGCCTTATCACCGTGTTTTCGCCATCGTCGGCCAGCAGTTTGGCCGGCATGGTCTTGATGGTGCCGCCGTTGAACATATTAAGCAAAAACGTTTCCAGGATGTCGCCCTGATGGTGGCCCAGCGCGATCTTGGTCGCGCCCAGCTCTTTGGCGGTGCGGTACAAGATGCCCCGCCGCAGACGCGAGCACAGCGAGCAAGTGGTTTTTCCGGGCGCGATTTTCTCCGTCACGATGCTATACGTATCTTGCTCGACGATTCGGTAAGGGATACCGATGC
Organism: Pseudomonadota bacterium; assembly: GCA_040385995.1. Classification (GTDB taxonomy): domain Bacteria; phylum Pseudomonadota; class Gammaproteobacteria; order Burkholderiales; family Burkholderiaceae_D; genus Janthinobacterium. Next base: position 70,635 of record JAZKGI010000018.1, on the reverse strand, counting down.
GGGCGAAATACTCAGGCAAGACATGCTCGGGGAAACCCGGCTGTTTTTGGTCCAGATTGACGGCGATCAGCTCGAACTTGACGGGCGCGATCTTCTTCAAATGCATCAGGATGTCGAGCATGGTGTAGCTGTCCTTGCCGCCTGACATGCACACCATGACCAGATCGCCTTCGACGATCATGTCGAAGTCGACGATGGCCTTGCCGGTCTGACGCCGCAAATTCTTTTGCAGCATCTCGAAGCGGCGCGACGCGGTCGGGTCGCGCTCCCGATCGGCTTGCTCCAAGCCGTCTTCCGCCTCATCGCTGAGATACTGCTGGTCGCTCACTACGCTATTCATGTTCTCGATTCTCGCTTGGCTCCGGCCCTCCCGGTGGCAGCGATTTTACCTCAATCGGCGCTCCGCCCGGGTTACCGGGGTCCTAGGAAAACCCTTCATGCGTTTAACACCAAATGTACTCACCTTATCGGTGGCGGCCAGCGTGGTCGCCGGTCAACCCCGGCACCGGGGTTCGGTCGGTGGCAATGGTAGCGCGCCCGATGCGGCCATTGCCGTCCTGGTGCCGCCCGCCGCCATCGACAACGCCGGCCGCAGCACTTTCGGGCCGATGATAGACATGGCGCTTCCGGATACCGGCATCGATGGCCTGGAGTTTGCCGCCAGCATCGAAGCGACGTTTGGCGAGACCAATTCCCGGCCCGCCGGTGAGGCGGTGCGAACATTCCGTGACCAATATCAGCGGCAAGCGTTGCAGTCGCCGGGCAGCCTCGCGCCGACCCCGCGGCAGCTCGGGTTCGCGCCGCAGCAATTGGTCATGATCGACATCGGCGGCGCAGGACAGAAGACCTTCGATGGCCTCAAAAGCGCCAATGCCCAATGCCATCAACATCAATACCCAGACCACCATTTCGTCGACACTGATCGAGGCCGACGGTTTTTCCGGCATGACGATGATGGAAGGCGCACCCATGTATCCCTATCACGTGGCGGAACTGGCCCGTGTCACGGACGAAAAAAATGGCTGGATCGCGCTATCGGTGTCGGACCATTTTGAACCACAGGTTAGCGAGCTGGCCAAAGCGCACGGCGGCCAAGTCTGGAAGATGGACCGCGCAGAGGGACAATATGCCTTGCGTATCTTGCCACCGGCCTCGCTGGCCGGACGCGACGATCTGAAAGCACGGTTCGCCGCCGCTTCCGCGCACGATCTGTTCGATATCGTCTTGCACAGTCGCGCTGGCGCTTGAACCGCGCCCGGGACCGGTCCCGGCGTGAAGTGGCGTCAGCTGGCGTCAGCTTGCGCCGTCCTGTTCGACGCGCCGGCCGATCGCCTGCGGATCGACCTGACGCAAGTAATGGTCGATATTTTTCCACAGCGTGTGGTAACCGTAACCGCCGCGATGCAATTCGTCGATGGCGCGCTCCCGGCTCCAGCCCTGGAACACCATGCGATACATGGCCGTCATCAAGCCGGTGCGGTCGGCCCCGTGCAGGCAATGGAGCAGCACCGCGCCCTCCCGTTCTGCCGCGCGGATTGCCTTCAGGGTGGCCACCACTTGCACGTCGCTGATGGCCCAGGTATTGACGGGCACCCGCACCAGCTTGATCCCGCTGCCCTTGAGCACGTCGCCATCGGCGTGAAATTTGCGCAGATTGATGACCGTCTTGATGCCCAGCTTGGCCAGCAGCGGCAATTCCCTGCGGCTCAACCTGGCGCTGCGGTAAAAATCCGGTCCCACCCGATGCAGATTCGAGGGCGGGTCGATCACACTGGCCCATTGCGCATCGCGCGGCGGCGCCGTCTGCGCGACCGGCGCGCTCGGCTCCAATACGGCTTGGGCCGCCGCAACCGTGGACAGCAAACCGAGCACCGCGGCCGGCAACGCGCGCCGCGCATGACGGGCAAAAAAGCCACAACAGCTCATGTTATCCTCCTTTGAAAACCACAGCGGCGCCGCCGACACGCCCCGCTCCGCGTTCCTCTGCCGGCGAACAAGCGGTTAGCAAGGCGAGCGCTCCGGCGTGCTTTCCAGTACCCGCTCCAGCACGGCGCGCGCCGCGTGCGGCCGGCCCAGGGCCAGCGCTTTGGCGCCCATCTCGGCCAGCTGGGCCGGATGGGCGAGCAAGTGGCGCACCCGGTAGGCGAGCGTGGCGCCGTCGAACGCTTTCAGAGCGACGCCCTGCTCGAGCAAAAAGTCGGCATTGCGCTCTTCCTGACCCGGGATCGGCGCGTTGACGATCATGGGCAAACCCAGCGCCAGACATTCGGAAGTGGTCAAGCCGCCCGGCTTGGTGATGACCAGGTCGCAACATGCCATCAGCCGTTCGACCCGGTCGGTGAATCCCTGGGCCAGCAAGCGCCCCGGATGGCGCGCCGCCAAGGTTTGCAGGGCGGTCAGGGCCTGCGCGTTGTTCCCGGCCAGCACAATCAGCTGGAAGTCGGCGTCCAGCGCCAGCAGACGCGCGGCGATGGTGTCCAGGCTGCCCAGACCGGCGCCGCCGCCCATCAGCAAAATGGTGCTGCGGCCAGGGTCGATGCCGGCTTCGCGCGCGCACTCGGCGCGCGCGGGCGCCTGCGCGAAAGCGGGCATGACGGGAATGCCGGTCACGTGGATGCGCGCGGCCGCGATGCCCTGCTCGCGCATGCGGAAGGCGACTTCCTCGTTGGCCGCGAAATAGCCGCGCATATGCTCGTGCACCCACATGCGGTGCAGATCGAAATCGGTGACCTGGACCCAGACCGGGCAGGCGAGCCGCCCGTGGCGCAGCGCGCGCGACAGGATCTCGGCCGGTAAAAAGTGGGTGCAGACGATGGCGTCCGGCCCGAAGGCGGCGATTCGCCCCAGCAGGGCCTGGGTGTTGAGCCGCTCCACGCCGCGCCGCAAGCGCTGCAACGAGCCGTCCGGCTGCGCCGTGTTGGTGGCCTGGTACAGATAGCCCCACAAGGCGGGCGCCTTGTTGACCAGCTTGATATAAAAATCCGTGTACAGCTTGCGGAAACCGGCCGTGACGTAATCCATCACGTCCAGGTGGGTGGCCACGGCCGGCCCGCCGGCCAGATTGGCATGGGCCTCGATGGCCTGGGCCGCGCGCACGTGGCCGGCGCCGGCCGACACGCTCAACAGGAGAATTTTTTTCTGTGTCATGGTCATCAATGTGAGTTGATCCCTGCCGGGCACCAGGGACACGCTACACAGCGTACCATTTTGTTATGTTACATTGGTATTTCTGCCATATTTATCTTTCCTCATGTTTGTTTTTTGCCATATTCGGCGCGCGAATGGACGCTGGCCGTGCCAAGCACCGGGTACGGATTGAAGCACTGGTCCAAGCGCATGTGGCGGAGATGATGTCTGGCGGCCTGACGGTTGCAATGGGATCGGGACGGCGCAGCCGGACGGACCGCGACCCGTAGGGGGATGCCGGCTTCAAACGTGCGGTGTTTTGCCGGGCACACAAGCTTGGCCGAGGCGGTACCGGCCCGCCTCGTTTCAACCGCCGGCCGCGCGGCGCCAAACACAGCGCGCCGCGCGGCCGACAGGCGGCTAGCCGTGACCGGCGGCCGCGGCCGGCGCCGGCGCCTGGCCGAAGGCGGCCAGCAGCGCCGCCTCCTTCTGCTTGGCCGCTTTCAGATGGCGCTCCTTGACATGGCCATATCCGCGTATGTCTTCCGGGATGCTGGCGATGGCCACCGCCTGCGCCAGATTGTCGGCCGTCAGCCTGGGCAGCAGCAGCGCCACGTTGTCGCGGTACTGGCCGATCAAGGCCCGCTCCGTCTTGCGTTCGTCGCTATAGCCAAACAGGTCCAGCGGCGTGCCGCGCAGCCCTTTCAACTTGGCCAGCAACCCGAACGCCTTCATCATCCACGGGCCGAATTGCCGCTTGATCAAATGACCATGGGCGTCGCGCTTGGCCCACAGCGGCGGCGCCAGGTGAAATGTCAAGCTCACCTCGCCCTCGAACATGGCGGCGATCTTGTCCCGAAAGGCGCCGTCGGTGTAGAGCCGGGCCACCTCGTACTCGTCCTTATAGGCCATCAGTTTGTACAAATAGCGCGCCACCGCCTCGCTCAGGCGGGTGCCCTGGCCCAGGCCCGCCTCCGCGCCGCGCACCCGCTCCACAAACGCCTGGTACTGCGCGCCATAAGCCGGGTTCTGGTAGGCGCTCAAGAGGGCGACGCGGCGGCCGACCAATTCGTCCAGGCTCTGGTTGCGCTTGAACTCGATCACCTTGGCCGGCGTGGTCATGCGGGTGAGCGCCGCCAAATCGTGGGCGGCGCGGCGGCCCCACTGGAAGGCGGCCTGGTTAAAGGCCACCGACACCGCGTTCAAGGCGATCGCCTTGACGATGGACGCCTCGCGCAGCGGCACCTTGCCCTTTTGCCAGGCGTAGCCCAGCATGAACATATTGGTGGCGATGGCGTCGCCCATCAAGGCGGTGGCGATGTGGCCGGCATCGACAAATTCGACCCGCTCGCTGCCGCAGGCGCGCACGATTTCGCTTTGCGAGGAAGCGCCCGGAAATTGCCAGTCCGGGTTTTTGACGAAGGCGGCGGTCGAGGAACCGGTCGAATTGATGGCCGCGAAGGTGCGCCCCTCGCCCATGCGCGAGAGCGCGTCGCGGCTGGCGGTGACGATCAGGTCGCAGCCGATCACCAGATCGGCCGCGCCGGTGCCGACCCGGGTCGAATGCAGGTCGGCCTGGTCGTCGGCCAGGCGCACATGCGACATCACCGGCCCGCCCTTTTGGGCCAGCCCGCTCATGTCGAGCACCGAGGCGCCCTTGCCTTCGACGTGGGCGGCCATGGCCAAAATCTGCCCCACCGTCACCACCCCGGTGCCGCCGATGCCGGTGATCAGAATGCCGAACGGCTCGGTGGTGGCGGGGAGCTGCGGCGTGGGCAAGAGCGGCAGCCGGGCCTCGCCTGGCGCCGCTTTTTTCGGTTTTTTCAAGGCGCCCCCTTCGACCGTCACAAAGCTCGGACAAAACCCCGTCACGCAGGAAAAATCCTTGTTGCACGACGATTGGTTGATCTGGCGCTTGCGCCCCAGTTCCGTCTCCAGCGGTTCGACCGACAGGCAGTTCGACTGCACGCTGCAATCGCCGCAGCCTTCGCACACGGCCTCGTTGATGACGGCGCGCTTGGCCGGGTCCGGGTACTCGTTGCGCTTGCGGCGGCGCCGCTTCTCCGAGGCGCAGGTCTGGTCGTAAATCATGGCCGACACACCCGGCAGCTCGCGCAGCGCGCGCTGCACGGCGTCCAGTTCACTGCGGTGGCGCACGGTCACGCCCTCGGCCCATTGGTAGTCGGCCGGGTATTTGTCCGGCTCGTCGGTCACCACGATGATGGGAGTGACGCCCTCGGCCGCGATCTGGCGCGAAATCATGCCCGGATCGAGCGGGCCGTCGAAGGCTTGCCCGCCCGTCATGGCGACGGCGTCGTTAAACAGGATCTTGTAGGTGATGTTGACCTTGGCCGCCACGGCCGCGCGGATCGCCAGTATGCCCGAGTGAAAATAGGTGCCGTCGCCCAGATTGGTGAAGACGTGCTTTTCGTTGGTGAACGGGGCTTGGCCGACCCAGGTCACGCCCTCGGCGCCCATATGGGTGAAGGTCGAGGTTTCGCGGTCCATCCACAGCACCATGTAGTGGCAGCCGATGCCGGCCAGCGCGCGCGAGCCTTCCGGCACCTTGGTCGAGGAATTGTGCGGGCAGCCGGAACAGAAATACGGGGTGCGGTCCTTGGCCGGGTCGGGCTTGGCGCTCACGCTGTTGAGCACCAGCTCCTTGGCTTCCAAAAACGCGATGCGCTGCCGCACGCGCGCGGCCACCGGATGGCCGGCGCAGTAGTGCGAGATGCGGCTGGCGATGGCGCGCGCGATCTGGGCCGGATTGAGCTCGTAGGTGGCCGGCAGCAGCCAGTCGCCGTGGCCGGTGCCGCCCTTGTTGGACCATTCGCCCGTGTCGTCGAACTTGCCGACCACGCGCGGACGCTGGCCGTCGGGCAGGTTGTACAGTTCTTCCTTCAACGCGTATTCGAGGATCTGGCGCTTTTCCTCCACCACCAGGATCTCGTCCAGGCCGCGCGCGAACCGGTGCACGCCGTTCGCTTCCAGCGGCCAGGTCATGCCGATCTTGTAGAGCCGGATGCCGATATCGGCGGCGGCTTGCTCGTCGATGCCCAGGTCGGCCAGCGCCTGGCGCGTGTCCAGGTACGATTTGCCGGCCGTGATGATGCCGATGCGCGCGCGCGGGCTGTCCCAGATGATTTTATTGAGTCCATTGGCGCGCGCATAGGCCAGCGCGGCATACCATTTATAGCTGTTCATCCGCACTTCCATGTCGAGCACGGTGTCCGGCCAGCGGATGTTCAAGCCGCCCTCGGGCAGCTCGAAGTCGTCCGGCGTCACGATCGTCACCCGCTCCGGATCGAAGTCGACCACCGCGCCCGACTCGATGATGTCGGTCACACATTTCATCGACACCCACAAGCCCGTGTAGCGGCTCATGGCCCAGGCATGCAAGCCGTAGTCGATGTATTCCTGCACCGAGGACGGGTACAGCACCGGGATGCCGCAAGCGTTGAGGATATGGTCGCTCTGGTGCGCGGTGGAAGACGATTTGGCGGCGTGGTCGTCGCCGGCCAGCACCAGCACCCCGCCATGCTTGGCGCTGCCGGCGTTGTTGGCATGCTTGAAGACGTCGCCGCAACGGTCCACCCCCGGCCCCTTGCCGTACCACATGGAAAACACGCCGTCGTATTTGGCGTCCTTGAACAGATTGGTTTGCTGGGTGCCCCACACGGCGGTGGCGGCCAAGTCTTCGTTCATGCCGGGATGAAACTTGACGTGGTGCGCGTCCAGATGCTGCTTGGCTTTGATGGCCGTCATGTCCACGCTGGTCACTGGCGAGCCACGGTAACCGGTGATGTAGCCGGCCGTGTTCAGTCCGGCGCGCAAGTCGCGCTCGCGCTGCATCATGGGCAGCCGGATCAGGGCCTGGGTGCCGGTCAGGAAGGCGCGCCCGCGCTCCAGGGTCCACTTGTCTTCCAGCGAAATATCGTCCGATAGCGGACCTGGCTCAAGCTGCGAGCCGCTCACGGGTGCATTCATGTTGTCTCCATTATTTTCATCTGCATTGCGTCCGGAGCGGATGGGCGCCGGGCACGCGCGGCCACCGCCTTGTGGGGGGCGCCGCGAAAAAAATGACTGCTTTTATAGGTTAGCACAAGCTGACGCGCCGTTCTATGCGGTACTGCCAGCCTATGGGACGGACTAAATGGGTTAAGTAGGCTCGGCGGCCCGTCAGGCGCTGGCGCGGTCCTCCAGCACGCCGCGCTTGATCTGGTCGAGCTCGATTGACTCGAACAAAGCCCGGAAGTTGCCTTCGCCAAAGCCCTGGTCGCCCTTGCGCTGGATGATTTCGAAAAAGATCGGTCCGATCACATTCTGGGTGAAGATTTGCAGCAGCAAGGCGCGCCCGCTCTCGCTGCTGTGGCCATCGATCAAGATGCGCAGGCGGCGCAGCGCGTCGAGCGACTCGCCGTGGTGCGGCAGGCGCCGCTCGACCAGCTCGTAATAGGTCTCGATGGTGTCCTGGAAGGTGATGCCGCTGGCGCGCATGACCTCGATCGAGCGGTAAATATCGTCGCTGCCCAGCGCGATATGCTGAATGCCCTCGCCGTGGTAGGCGTCCAGGTATTCGGCGATCTGTGATTTGTCGTCCGACGATTCGTTGATCGGGATGCGGATCTTGCCGCAGGGCGAAGTCATGGCCTTGGACTTCAAGCCGGTCAATTTGCCCTCGATGTCGAAGTAGCGCACCTCGCGGAAATTAAACAGGTGTTCGTAAAAGGCGGCCCATTCCTTCATGCGGCCGCGGTGCACATTGTGGGTCAGGTGGTCGATATAGGTGAGGCCGTGGCCGACCGGATCGGCTTGGGCGCCGGCGATGGCGACAAAATCGACATCGTAGATACTGATGTCGCCGATCGCGCCGGGCGCCACGCCCCCGGTTTGGCCGCCGCGGCCGGCGCCCTTGCCGCGCCAGCGGTCGACGAAATACAGCAGCGAGTCGCCCACCCCCTTGATGGCCGGGATGTTCAACTCCATCGGCCCGTTTTTATTGTCGAAGCCCCAGGCGCCCAATTCCAGCGCGCGCCGGTAAGCGAGGGCCGCGTCCTCGACCCGGAGCGCGATGGCGCACACCGACGGCCCGTGGGTGCGGGCGAAGCGCTGGGCGAAGCAATCCTGCTCGGCGTTGATGATGAAGTTGATCCCGCCCTGGCGGTATAAGGTCACGTCCTTGTGGCGGTGGCGCGCGATGGCGGTGAAACCCATGCTGACAAACAGGGCGCCGAGCGCTTTCGGGTCCGGCGCGGCATACTCGACGAACTCGAAACCGTCGGTTCCCATCGGGTTGTCCCAGGGCTGAAACTGCATGATCGACTCCTCCAAGAATGACAGATCAGTATAGTCCCGGAGCGGCGGCATTAAATGTCAAATAGGTCGCGCCGGCCCCCGATTTGCGCAATAATATTGCGTCGACCACCGCCCTGCGAGGCATGTATGACCAAGATCGCCCTGGATAAAACCGACCGCAAGATTCTCGCCATCTTGCAGGCGGACGGCCGGCTGTCCAATCAGGACGTGGCCGAACAGGTCAACCTGTCGCCCTCGCCCTGCCTGCGCCGCATCAAGCGGCTGGAGGAAGCGGGCGTGATCCGCCAATACGTGGCCCTGCTGGACGCGGAAAAGATCGGTCTCGGTCTGCTGGCCTACGTCAACGTCCGCCTGGAAAAACACGGCGCCGCCTCGGCCCTGAGCATCGCCCGCGCGCTCACGCCGGCCGCCGCCGCCCTGACCGCCTCGCCGCGGGCCGACTTCGCCGTCGCGGTCGAGCAATGGCCGGAAGTGGTGGCCTGTTATGCGATGACGGGCGAGATGGATTATCTGTTGCGGGTACATGTGGAAGACATGGAGCATTTTTCCCGCTTCATGATGGCCACCCTGTTGCGCCACCCGGCCGTGCTAGACGTGAAATCGAGCTTCGCCCTGCAACGCATCAAGGACACCACCGCCCTGCCCCTGATGTAAGCCGGCTCAGGGGCGGGGCCGGCCCAAGCGGCCGCCCAGCCATGTGACGGCGGCGCGCGGTGGCTTCAGGGTGAAGCGCTAGCCGTTGGCTTTGGGTGTGGCGCCGGCGGCCGTAGCAAACATGTCATCCATATTTATTTCTCCCAGCGGCTCGCGCTCGAATAACATCGCGCCCAAGGCGCCGCCATGGGCGGGAGCGGCCGGCGTCGTCGCAGACCCGGTCGGGGCCGGTACCGGCACCTGCGGCTCCACCACCGGCACCAGCCGCGCGATCCTGGCGCGCGCTTGCTTGGCGCGGTGGTCGGCCTGCACGCCGACCGCCGAGCGCACCGGCAGGGTCGCCGCCGCTTTGATATGGGTGCCTAGGCCTTTGACCGTATCGGTCGCGCTTTGGGTGGCGATCTTGGCCTTGCTGTTGGTGTGATTCATCCAGGCGCGGGTCTGGGTGAAATCGATGATCAGCGGATTGTCGTCCGGCCCGAACGACATCTTCGGTTGCAACGCGCCATCGGTGACGGGACGCTGCTTGCCGAACGAGCGGCGCATGATGGGCGCGCGCCTGGCGCCGTCAGCCGGCGCTTCCGGGATGTCCACCGGGGTCGGCGTCATATTGCTGCGCATGACACGCGACTTGGTGAATTTGGCGATCGGGTTGGCGTATGCGGCGGCGCCGATCCCCCCGGCCTGGGCGACACCGTTGTCGGCCACGGCGCCGGCATGCTGCGCCAGGTTGGCCGAATCGGTGCCGATGCCCACCAAGGTGCGCGGCAAGGCTTGGCCGCCCAGCCGGTCGAGCACCTGGACCGTATATTCACCTGGCCGGCGAAACTTGGCTTTGCTCAACGCGGCCACCTGCTTCGTCGGGCTAAGCAACATGCCGGCGATGGTGCCTTCCGGGTCGAGCTGATCCCATTTGCGGTCGCGGAAATTGAGTACGTCGTCGACCAGGCGCACCAGTTTGGCTTGCTCCCGGTCTGCCCGTTGGACCGCCTTTTCCAGCGCCTTGCCGGTCAGGCCGGTGCCACCTCGGGAGACGTGATCGAGCTTGGTCTGGCGGCGCATGCGCGTGGCCAGCTCGTCGGTATAAACCAATTGCACGTTGGCGTCGATTACTTGCGCCGGACGGGTCCACAGCTTTTTCACCTTCGCTTCGTCGAGGTCCTCGACCTGGAGGTTGACGCTGCGGCGGTTCTTGCCGGCGCTGATGGCCTCGTCCGTGAGCACGTTGGCGTACTTCGCATTAAAGCGCAGGATGTGTTGTTTGAGCAGCACTTCGTCGGCCGCGGCAAACGGCGCGACGGTCAGCTGTTGCGCGGCGGCGGCGCCGGCGCCGGCCAGGGGACCGCCAAACACCGTCGCCGCCACCACGGCCGGCGCGGTCAAAATGCGAAACGGAATTTGGGTCGCGAAGTTGATGTAGTTGGTTTGCCCCAACACCACGCGCGCGGTATAGCCCAGATGCAGCGCGTCGAGCTCGGCCGCGCACTCTTTCAACTGGTCGAGCGCCGCGTTGCGCTCGGCCGCCGGCCGGCGCACGTCCTCGTGGATGGCGATGAGCGCGTTAGCCTTGACGATCTGCTCCTTCACTTGTCTGCCCAAGCTATTCATCTTGGGGCTGTTGGCGATATCCTGCGCCGGCACCGGCACCCCGTCATGCCGGGCCGAGGTTTCGATAAACGCGTCGATCGGAATTTGAAACACGCTATTGGCCAAAGGCGCGATGGCCCACTGCGTCGCATATTTCAGTACCTTGCCGGCCGCCGCGCCCAGTTCGCTGCCCAGGGGGCCGGCCACCGCCGCCAAGGCCGGCGCCAGCAAGAAACTGAACACGCCCGAATCGTAGGCGTCGGCCACACCCTGCAAGGCGAACGCTTTCTGGGCCCGGGCGTACGTTTCATCGTCGATACCCATGCCTTGTCGCATCAGCTGGCACGCTTTGGTATAGTTTTTATTGCGCACATTCCAGGGTTTTTTGGTCTCGTGCGCCTCATTGACCAGGGTGAGCGCGCTGAGGATTTTTTCCAGATCGACCGGGTGCGCGCTGTCCCACTCTTGCAGGCGGTTCAATTCGGCTTGCAGCTTGACCGCCTTGGCCGCGTTTTGCACCGTCACGCCCGGCGGGGTCTGGGCCGCCACATTGTCGCCCACGGCCGAAACCGTCACAGCGGACACCTCCATCATGGTGTCGCGCCCGGTGTCCGGATGGGCCGCCGATTCGCCGGCGGCCACCAGTTCGGGCGCGGCGGTCACCACGTCATGCCCATCGGACACGCGCACTTCGATCAAGGCCGGATCGGCCACCACGACCTTGGCCGCGGCATCGGCCGAGTCGCGCTTGACGGTGGGCGAAGGCGGCCCGTCGAGGTCGGCCTGCGCACCGAAACAGTTCAACTTGCGTGCCCGCTGCACCAATTTCGAGCCGAATGCGCGCCCGATGTACTTGCCCGGCCCGTTAGGATGCTTGACCGGCGGCGGTCCGGGATCGAGCTCCGGCTGTCGTGGCGCGAGCGCAGGCGACTGCTTCTGAAAAACAGGAAGGTTTAGTGGTGGCGCCTTACGACTGAAGATGGACATCTTGCGTGATCTCAATATAAAAGAATCGACTAGCTACCGGGGTCGCACCTGCGTTTGGATATCGCATCGACCCCCCATTTTTACAAACAGCAATACGCAGGCTTACCTGCGCTTGCAACCGATATTTATTAAGCAATAATCGGTCCATATCCCATCGGTCCACATTCTCGCTATCGGGCACCGCCATATAATCTGACCAAGCGTGGCATTTACTGTTTCTTAGAAATAAAACAAGTTGCCGACATAATAATGATCGATAAAAATGGATATGGCGATCCGGTTTGATTTATCGTGCCAGTTGCAAACGTTCTCGAAAGAGAATACTCCAAGCAATCGGCATGGCAAGAGCAAGAGCAATCGTAAAGGGGACGGACTTCAGAGGGAAACGCCGCGCCGCGCGGGGCGCAGGCTTGTTCAGCGGCGCAGGGAACCGGATCGAAAGCGATTCCAAAAACATATCTGCTTATCGATAAGCGCAGTGACCGGCGATGGCATGAATAAAGTCGGTGGCGAGATTGAAATATGCCAACCATGCCGAGCGGCGCTAATCGAGATGATTATCTGACCGGCCGATCAGCCAAAGAGTTTCTACCGGCGCTATTAAATTGCAAATCGGCAATTGGCTTCCCGGCGCGCCGCCATGCTGTATGCCTTGGGTGAAATGGCAGCGCCTGTGATTCTCCGGCCGCCGATGATTTCTCAATAAAAAAATACCTTGTTTTTTTAAAACGATATAACCCATGGCCCTACCCCGCGCGCGGGGCGATTCACGCGCCGTTGGCGGACCCATGGGGCACGCCGGCAGGTCGCCCCAAGCGGCTTCGACCGCCTCCACGCGTGCCGCGTGCACGGCCGCGGGGATGCTGGCGCCTGCCCGGCGCAGCGGCGCGCCACGCCGCCGGTTTGGCCGCCGCGGCCGGCGCCCTTGCCGCGCCAGCGGTCGACGAAATACAGCAGCGAGTCGCCCACCCCCTTGATGGCCGGGATGTTCAACTCCATCGGCCCGTTTTTATTGTCGAAGCCCCAGGCGCCCAATTCCAGCGCGCGCCGGTAAGCGAGGGCCGCGTCCTCGACCCGGAGCGCGATGGCGCACACCGACGGCCCGTGGGTGCGGGCGAAGCGCTGGGCGAAGCAATCCTGCTCGGCGTTGATGATGAAGTTGATCCCGCCCTGGCGGTATAAGGTCACGTCCTTGTGGCGGTGGCGCGCGATGGCGGTGAAACCCATGCTGACAAACAGGGCGCCGAGCGCTTTCGGGTCCGGCGCGGCATACTCGACGAACTCGAAAGCGTCGGTTCCCATCGGGTTATCCCAGGGCTGACACTGCATGATCGACTCCTGCAAGAATGACAAATCAGTATAGTCCCGGGGCGGCGGGAGGAAGCGGGCGTGATCGGCCAATACGTGGCCCTGCTGGACGCGGAAAAGATCGGTCTCGGTCTGCTGGCCTACGTCAACGTCCGCCTGGAAAAACACGGCGCCGCCTCGGCCCTGAGCATCGCCCGCGCGCTCACGCCGGCCGCCGCCGCCCTGACCGCCTCGCCGCGGGCCGACTTCGCCGTCGCGGTCGAGCAATGGCCGGAAGTGGTGGCCTGTTATGCGATGACGGGCGAGATGGATTATCTGTTGCGGGTACATGTGGAAGACATGGAGCATTTTTCCCGCTTCATGATGGCCACCCTGTTGCGCCACCCGGCCGTGCTAGACGTGAAATCGAGCTTCGCCCTGCAACGCATCAAGGACACCACCGCCCTGCCCCTGATGTAAGCCGGCTCAGGGGCGGGGCCGGCCCAAGCGGCCGCCCAGCCATGTGACGGCGGCGCGCGGTGGCTTCAGGGTGAAGCGCTAGCCGTTGGCTTTGGGTGTGGCGCCGGCGGCCGTAGCAAACATGTCATCCATATTTATTTCTCCCAGCGGCTCGCGCTCGAATAACATCGCGCCCAAGGCGCCGCCATGGGCGGGAGCGGCCGGCGCGGGAGCGGGCGGTGCCGGCGGCGCGGGCGGCGCCGACGGGGCAACGGCCGGCGCGGGAACGGGCGGTGCCGGCGGCGCAACGGCCGGCGCGGGAGCGCGCGGTGCCGGCGGGGCAACGGGTGGCGCACTCGGCATCGGCGCGATGGTAGACGCCACCGAAGCCTGAACGACGGGCGCGACGGGTGCCGGCACGGGTGCCGGCGCGGGCGTCGGTGCCGGCGTCGCCGCAGACCCGGTCGGGGCCGGTACCGGCACCTGCGGCTCCACCACAGGCACCAGCCGCGCGATCCTGGCGCGCGCTTGCTTGGCGCGGTGGTCGGCCTGCGCGCCGACCACCGAACGCACCGGCAGGGTCGCCGCCGCTTTGATATGCGTGCCCAAGCCTTTGACCGTATCGGTCGCGCTTTGCGTGGCGATCTTGGCCTTGCTGTTGGTGTGATTCATCCAGGCGCGGGTCTGGGTGAAATCGATGATCAGCGGATTGTCGTCCGGCCCGAACGACATCTTCGGTTGCAACGCGCCATCGGTGACGGGACGCTGCTTGCCGAACGAGCGGCGCATGATGGGCGCGCGCGTGGCGCCGTCAGCCGGCGCTTCCGGGATGTCCACCGGGGTCGGCGTCAAGTTACTGCGCATCACACGCGACTTGGTGAATTTGGCGATCGCATTGGTGTACACGGCGGCGCTGACCACGCCGGACTGCGCGACACTTTGGTCGACCACGTCCCCGGCTTGATGCGCCAGATCGGACAAATCGCTGCCGATGCCCACCACGGTGCGCGGCAAGGCTTGGCCGCCGAGGCGGTCGAGCACCTGGGCCGTATATTCCCCGGGCCGCCGAAATTTGGCCTTGCTCATTGCGGCCACTTGCTTCGTCGGGCTGAGCAACATGCCGGCGATGGTGCCTTCCGGGTCGAGCTGATCCCATTTGCGGTCGCGGAAATTGAGTACGTCGTCGACCAGGCGCACCAGTTTGGCTTGCTCCCGGTCTGCCCGTTGGACCGCCTTTTCCAGCGCCTTGCCGGTCAGGCCGGTGCCACCTCGGGAGACGTGATCGAGCTTGGTCTGGCGGCGCATGCGCGTGGCCAGCTCGTCGGTATAAACCAATTGCACGTTGGCGTCGATCACTTGCGCCGGACGGGTCCACAGCTTTTTCACCTTCGCTTCATCGAGGTCCTCGACCTGGAGGTTGACGCTGCGGCGGTTCTTGCCCGCGCTGATGGCCTCGTCCGTGAGCACGTTGGCATACTTGGCGTTAAAGCGCAAGATGTGCTGCTTGAGCAGCAGTTCGTCGGCCGCGGCAAACGGCGCGATGGCCAGTTGTTGGGCGGCGGCGGCGCCCGCGCCCGCCAAGGGACCGCCAAACACCGTCGCCGCCACCGGCGCCGGCGCGGTCAAGATGCGAAACGGAATCTGGGTCGAGTACTTGATGTAACTACTTTGCCCCAACACCACGCGCGCGGTATAGCCTAGATGCAGCGCGTCGAGCTCGGCCGCGCACTCTTTCAACTGGTCGAGCGCCGCGTTGCGCTCGGCCGCCGGCAGGCGCACGTCTTCGTGGGTGGCGATGAGCGCGTTAGCCTTGACGAGCTGCGCCTTCACTTGCCTGGCCAAACTATTCATCTTGGGGCTGTTGGCAATTTCCGGGGCCGGCACCGGCACGCCGTCATGCCGGGTCGACGTTTCAATGAAGGCGTCGACCGGAATTTGAAGCGCGCTATTGACCAAGGGCGAGATGGCCCATTGCGTCGCATACTTCAATACCTTGCCGGCCGCGGCGCCCAGTTCGCTGCCCACGGGGCCGGCCACCGCCGCCAAGGCCGGCGCCAGCAAGAAACTGAACACGCCCGAATCGTAGGCGTCGGCCACACCCTGCAAGGCGAACGCTTTCTGGGCCCGGGCGTACGTTTCATCGTCGATGCCCATGCCTTGTCGCATCAGCTCGCACGCCTTGGTATAGTTTTTATTGCGCACATCCCAGGGTTTTTTGGTCTGGTGCGCCTCATTGGCCAGGGTGAGCGCGCCGAGGATTTTTTCCAGATCGACCGGGTGCGCGCTCTCCCACTCTTGCAGGCGGTTCAATTCGGCTTGCAGTTTGACCGCCTTGGCCGCGTTTTGCAACGTCACGCCCGGCGGGGTCTGGGCCGCCACATTTTCGCCCACGGCCGAAACCGTCACAGCGGAGACCTCCATCATGGTGTCGTGCCCCGTGCCGGAATGGGCCGCCGATTCGCCGGCGGCCACCAGTTCGGGCGCGGCGGTCACCACGTCATGCCCATCGGACACGCGCACTTCGATCAAGGCCGGATCGGCCACCACGACCTTGGCCGCGGCATCGGCCGAGTCGCGCTTGACGGTGGGCGAAGGCGGCCCGTCGAGGTCGGCCTGCGCACCGAAACAGTTCAACTTGCGTGCCCGCTGCACCAATTTCGAGCCGAATGCGCGCCCGATGTACTTGCCCGGCCCGTTAGGATGCTTGACCGGCGGCGGTCCGGGATCGAGCTCCGGCTGTCGTGGCGCGAGCGCAGGCGACTGCTTCTGAAAAACAGGAAAGTTTAGCGATAGCGCCTTACGACTGAAGATGGACATCTTGCGTGATCTCAATACAAAAGAATCGACTAGCTACCGGGATCGCACCTGCGTTTGGATATCGCATCGCCCCCCTATTCTTGCAAACAGCAATACACATGCTTACCTGCGTTTGCCAACCGATATTTATTAAGCAATAATCGGTCCATGTCCCATCGGTTTCGCATTCTCGCTATCGGGCACCGCCATATAATCTGACCAAGCCTGGCATTTACTGTTGCTTAAAAATAAAACAAGTTGCTGACATAATAATGATCAATGAAAATGGATATGGCGATCCGGTTTGATTTATCGTGCCAGTTGCAAGCGTTCTCGAAAGATAATACTCCAAGCAATCGGCATGGCAAGAGAAATCGTAAAGGGGACGGACTTCAGAGGGAAACGGCGCGCCGCGCGGGGCGCTGGCTGGTTCAGCGGCGCAGGGAACCGGATCGAAAGCGATTCCAAAAACATATCTGCTTATCGATAAGCGCAGTGATCCCGCGATGGTATGAATAAAGCCGGTGGCGAGATTGGAATATGCCAACCATGCCGAGCGGCGCTAATCGAGATGATTATCTTACCGGCCGATCAGCCAAAGAGTTTCTACCGGCGCCATTAAATTGCAAATCGGCAATTGACTTGCCGGCGCGCCGCCATGCTGTATGCCTTGGGTGGAATGGCAGCGCCTGTGATTCTCTGGCCGCCGATGATTTCTCAATAAAAAAATACCTTGTTTTTTTTAAAACGATATAACCCATGGCCCTACCCCGCGCGCGGGTCGATTCACGCGCCGTTGGCGGACCCATGCGGCCCGGGCAGGTCGCCCCAAGCGGCTTCGACCGCCTCCACGCGTGCCGCGTGCACGGCCGCGGGGATGCTGGCGCCGTGCCCGGCGCAGCGGCGCGCCACCTCGCCGGCGTTGACGGCGCGCGCCGCCGCCAGCGCCGCCAGCAGATGGCGGGCCTGATCCTGCCACCCGCCCAGCGCGTGACAGACGAGCGCTTCCAGCATGTGCGCGAAACGCTGCGGCTTGCGCCACGCGTCGCAGCGTTCCAGCAGCGCCACCACCGCCTCGGCCGGCAGCGCCGGCACGGCGCCCACATGGTGGTGTTCGCGCACTGTGATCGCGGCCAACTCGCGGCAATCGTTGGGCACTTTCAAGCGCCGGCACAGGGAGGCGATCGAGGCCAGCGCGGGTTCGCGTTCGCGTTCGCCTTCGCCTTCACCGTCGCCCGCGCCCAGGCCGAGTGCCAGCACGGAAAAGCGCACCGCCAGTTCGGCGCCCCGCTCGGCCGCATGGTCGAGCGCCCGCATCAGGTGCGCGCCGGCCGGCCCCCGCGCGCCGGGCGTCTGCCACGCCGCGTCCAGCTCGGGCATGATGCGCGCCAGCGCGCCGCAGTCGCGCAGCACCGCCAACATGCGCGCCGGACGCGCCTCGCCCAAGCCGCGCGCCACTTCCTGCCACACCCGTTCCGGCACCAGATGATCGACTTCGCCGGCGGCGACCATGTCACGCATCAGCGCCATGGTGTCGGGCGCCACGCTGAAGTCGGCATAGCGCGCCGCGAAGCGCGCCAGGCGCAAGATGCGCACCGGATCTTCCGCGAACGCGGCCGACACGTGCCGGAACAGGCGCCGCGCCAGATCGGCCACCCCGCCGAACGGGTCGCGCAAGCTGCCGTCTTCGGCCATGGCGATGGCGTTGATGGTCAAGTCGCGCCGCACCAGATCTTGCTCGAGCGTGACGTCGGGCGCGGCATGGATCACGAAACCGCGGTAGCCGGGCGCGCTCTTGCGCTCGGTGCGCGCGAGCGCGTATTCCTCCTGGGTCCGGGGATGCAGGAAGACCGGAAAATCCTTGCCGACCGGGCGAAAGCCGGCCGCCACCATCTGCTCCGGGCTGGCGCCCACCACCACGTAGTCGCGGTCGTGCACGGGCCGGCCCAGCAACTGGTCGCGCACCGCCCCGCCCACCGTGTAGATCCGCATGCTTAGTCGGGCAACACGTCGTGTTTGCTTGCCGATTCGGTTTCGGCCAACGCCTCGGCGATCCAGCGCGCCACCGCCGGGTGCGCGCTGACCCGCTCGCAGTACGCGTTCAGGGCCGGCGCCAGCGACACGCCATAGGTGCGAAAGCGCATCACCACCGGGGCGTAAAACGCGTCGGCGATGGAAAACGCGCCGAACAGGAACTGGTGGTGGCCGAAGCGCGACAGGCATTCTTCCCAGATTTCGCTGATGCGGCCGATGTCGGCCTGCGACTCGGCGTTGCGGCCGCGCCCGGGCAAATGGGCTTTGATATTCATCGACATGGCGTTGCGCAAGCCGCCGAAGCCGGAATGCATTTCGGCGCAGATCGAGCGCGCGGTGGCGCGCGCGGCCACGTCCTGCGGCCACAGGTGCAGGTCGGGGAATTGCTCGGCCAGGTATTCGCAGATGGCCAGGCTATCCCAGATCGTCATCTCGCCGGCCAGCAGCACCGGCACCCGGCCGCTGGCGGTGTAGCCGGCGATGCGGTTAGCGGTGTCTTCGCGGTCGAGCAACACCCGCACTTCCTGGAACGCGATGCCGAAGGCGTGCAGCGCGACCCAGGGCCGCATCGACCAGGACGAATAGTTTTTGTTGCCGATGACAAGCGTCAGGCCGGGCGCCTTGGCCGTGGCCAGCGCGTGCGACAAGGTCGGTTCGAGTTCAGTGTTGTGCATAGGTGGTCCGTGTCTGGTTTAGCGCCCCGCGCGGCTGCGGAACATATCAAGGCGGCTCGAGCCGGGTCCCAGGTAATGGTGGGCCACCGCTTCGAGTGGGGTGAGCTTGATGCCGAGCGCGGCCGCTGTCAAGGCCCGTGAGGCGGGGTGCGGCACATTGTCAACCTGCATCGAAGCCAGATTGTCGCGGCTCATCAGGGGGCCGCCCGGCGCGTGTTCGAGCAAGCCGGCCGCCAGCCGCGCCAGGGCCGGCGGCAGCGCCAGCACCGGACGGCGGTGACCGCTGTATTGGCCGGCCAGTCGCACCAGCTGGCGCAGGGTGTAGACCCGTGGCCCGGCCAGCTCGACGCTCTGGCCGCGGCTATGCGGCTGGCGCAGCGCGGCCACGAAGGCGTGCGCCACGTCTTCCACGTAGATAGGTTGAAAGCGCGCGTCGGCGCCGGCCAGCGGCACCAGCGGCAACACTTGCTGCAAGCGGGCGAACAGGGTCAGCAAGCGCTCGCCCGGTCCGAATACCAGCGAGGGCCGGAAGATGGTCACGGCCGGGCCGGGCCCGGACGGCACCGATAGCGCGGCCAGCTCGCCGTCGGCCTTCGAGCGCAGGTACATGGAGGGCGCGTCGGCGCCGGCGCCCAGCGCGCTCATGTGCAGGTAGCGCCCCACCCCGGCAACGGCGCAAGCGTCCACAATGCGGCGCGGCAGCGCCACGTGGGCCGCGGCGAAGTCGGGACCGTAAGGCGTGCCGGGTCGGGAATGCAGACGGCCGACCAGATTGATGACGGCGTCGGCGCCGGTTTCTTTTAGCAGAGCGCCGAGCACGCCGTCGCGGCCCATGTCGGCTTGAACCACTTCCACCCGGGGCAGGAAAATCAGGTGACGGGCGCGCGCTTCGCGCCGGGTCGGCACGATGACGCGGACGCCGTCGGCCGACAGCTTGGCCACCAGATGGCTGCCGATGAAACCGGAACCGCCGCACACCAGTACGGTGGGTAAATTGAACGACCATTCAGGCACGCGCATGCCATCCTCCGCAAGTGGCCACCCGCCGCCACGCGCGCTGGCACGTCAGGGGGTGTCGGGAACGGCGGCGGCGGCGGTCAGGTCGCCCTTGGGCGCCACCGCGCCCAGGCGCGCCTTGAGCGAAGGCGGCCGGCCGTCGAACAGGGCGGCATAGTATGTAGCGTTCGACATCACGTTCTTCACATAGGTCCGGGTTTCGGTGTACGGGATGATCTCGGCGAAGATCGCGCCCTCCATCGGCCGGTTCAAGGTGGCGCGCCAGGTCCGCAGGCGGCCCGGGCCGGCGTTGTAGGCGGCCGTGGCCAGCACTTGCGAGCCGTCCAGGCCGCCCAGCACCATGTTCAGGTAATTAGTACCGAGCAAAATATTGGTGCGCACGTCGCTCAGCATGCCTTGCACGAAATCGGTCAAGCCGATTTTTTTCGCCACGTAGCGCCCGGTGGACGGCATGACCTGCATCAGGCCGGAAGCGCCCACCGAGGATTGGGCATCCATGATGAAACGCGACTCTTGCCGTATCAAGCCGTAGACCCAGGCCCGGTCCAGGCCCAGGGTCTGGGTGGCGGGCCGCATGATGTCTTCGTGCGGGGCCGGATAACGCTGGCTATAGTCGACCTCGACCCGGGTGCGCTCGGAGGTGTTGACCATGCGGTCCAGGATATTGTGTTGCCGGGCGAATTCGGCCGCGGCCAGATGCTGGCGCTCGTTAAGCTTGCGCAATTCCCAATTCCATTCGCGCGTGCCTTCAAAGCGCAAACGCAGGCTGAAGAACTTGAGCGCGCGCTGAAAGCCCGGGTTGGCCGCGATCGGCGCGATTTCGGCCGCCGTCACCGGCGTGCCCGGCGCCGGCAGGGTGATCTGACGGCCCAGTTCTTCGGTCGACAGCAAACCGTAAAAATTATTCTGCTCGCTGATGCGCTCGAACAGCTCGTCGGCGTCGGTCTCGGCTTGGGCCCCGCCTTCGCTCTTGATGGCGCGCCCCAGCCAATAGGTCCAGGCCGGGTCGGCGCGCAAGCCGGCCGGCATGGCCAGGATGCGGGCCTTGACCTGGGGCCAGTTCTGGTCGCGCAGCGCGATCCGGGTTTTCCACTGCATCTGGTCCAGCGACAGCGGCGCGTTGCCCGTGTTACGCCAGTATTCCGACACCTCGGGCGCCAGGCTGTAAGAAGCCGGCAAGGCGATGTTGGCCCAGGCGATGCCCTGTTCCTGGGCATTGAGGCCGGGCAGCGCTTTTTTCAGGGCCAGCAGCGCCAGCTTGACGCTGGTGCGCGCCATGCGGCCCAGCGCCACCAGGTACATTTCATGCTCGGCGCGGCTGGCGCCCACTCCCCTGGCCAAGGCCAGGGCCGGCAAATCGATCGCTTGCGCCATGCGCGCCTCGGCGCCCGCGTCCAGCAAGACAATGGCGCGCCGGGCCGGACCGGTGGCATTGAATTCGCCGGACAGGCGCACCTGGGTCCACAAGTCTTCCGCGTTGAACTGGCCGCTTTGCGCCAGGCCGGTGATCAGGTTGCTGCACGCCTCGCCGTAATTGCTGGGCGCCACCAGCAGGGCACGCGCCTCGGCCGCCACGTTCTGGCCCTTCATCACGCGCGACAGCAGGGCATAACATTTAAGCTGGAGGTCGTCGTTGAGCACGAATTGCGGATACTGCTCGTCGAAATTGGGCCAGTCGCGCAAGCGGCCCAGTTCCAGCAGCCAGTCGTTGCGCAGGCGGTCGGCGATGGCGCTGCCCTGGTAACGGCTTAAAAAATCGCGGATCTGGTCGGGGCTGCTCTGCCGCAGACGCGGTTTGAGCCGATAATACTCGACATAGGAAGCGATCTGATACTGGGGCAGGCGGTCGGCGTAAAAATCGACCTTGGCCAGGTCTTCCTGGCGGGCGGCGTCGCGCAGCAAGAGAAAAGCGTCGTCTTCGGCCCGGCTGTCGCCCTCGGCCGCGCCGGCCACCGATGAGATGGCGCATGCCGTCAGCACCAGCGCGCCAACAATCCATTTCAATGGGGAAATCAATGTACGACTCTCAATTCAAACTAGACACATGATATGAACGGCGACTCTAGAATACCACGCGACCGAGCCGCACAGCCAGCCTTTGCGGCGCCGCCCAAAGCGCTGTTGCGCGCGCAACTACTGGCGGCGCGGCGGGCCATCGATCCGGCCAGCCGCCAAGCGTGGGACGCGCGCATCGGCGCCCATGTGCTGGCCTGGTGCGCGCGCCACGCGGTGCGCGCGCTGGCCGTGTATTGGCCCTTGCGGGGCGAGCCCGATTTGCGGCCCGCCTACGCGGCGCTGGCGGCCGACGGCGTGCGGCTGGCCTTGCCGGTGGTGATCGAGCGCGACGCGGCGCTCGGTTTTGCGGCCTGGTTGCCGGGCGAAGCCATGCGCCAGGATGGGATGGGGGTGGCGGTGCCGGCCGACATGCGCCCGCTGCCGCGTCCGCCCGCCCTGCTGGTGCCTTGCCTGGGTTTTAACGGCGCGCGCCTGCGGCTCGGTTATGGCGGCGGCTATTACGACCGCACCTTGGCGGCGGCGCCGCGCCCGCTCACCGCCGGCATCGCTTATGCGTGTCTGGCGGCCGTCTTCGATGGCGAAGCGCACGATATCGCCCTGGACGCCATCGTCACGCAAGACGGCCAGGTGTAAGATGCCAACGTGGGTCGGCGGCGACTTACTTCACCAACCGCTGCCACAGCGCGCTGGTCGCCTGGGCCTGGTTCATGCTGTAGAAATGCAAGCCCGGCGCGCCGCCCGCCAGCAGGCGTTCGCACAATTGACTCACCACGTCCAGCCCGAAGGCTTTGATGGAGGCGCTGTCGTCGCCATAGCTGGCCAGCTTGAGCCTGATCCAGCGCGGGATCTCGGCCCCGCACATGTCGGAAAAACGCTGTAACTGGGTGTAGTTGGTGATCGGCATGACGCCGGCCACGATCGGCACGTCCAAGCCCAGCTTGCGGGTCTCGTCGACGAAGCGGAAATAGGCGTCCGCGTTGTAAAAATACTGGGTGATGGCGGCATCGGCGCCGGCTTGCACCTTGCGCGCGTAGGCTTGCAAGTCGTCCTGCGGCGAGCGCGCCTGCGGATGCACTTCGGGATAGGCCGCCACTTCGATATGGAACCAGTCGCCGGTTTCGGCGCGGATGAATTCGACCAGTTCGCTCGCATAGCGCAATTCGCCGGCCCCGCCATAGCCGCTGGGCAAATCGCCGCGCAACGCCACCAAGCGCCGGATGCCGTGCCCCTGGTACTGCTTCAAGATCGCGCCGATCGAGGCGCGCGAGCCGCCCACGCACGACAGATGGGGCGCCGCTTGTTGGCCGGCGGCCATGATGTCGAGCACGGTATCCAGGGTGCCTTGCTGGGTGCTGCCGCCGGCGCCGAAGGTGACCGAGAAATATTTCGGCCCGAGCAGGGACAATTGCTCGCGCGTGAGGCGCAGCTTGTTTGCGCCTTCTGCCGTCTTGGGCGGAAAAAACTCGATGCTGAAATTATGAGTTGCCATCATTTTTAAGAAGTAAGGTGGACAGGGCCCAGGAAATCACGCTGTACAGCAAGGCGCCGCCAATCGCGGCCCAGAAGCTGGCCACGTGAAAGCCGCCCACCAGCTGGGCCACCAGCCAGAACATGAAACCGTTGAGGATAAAGATGAACAAGCCCAGCGACAAGACCGTGACCGGCAGGGTCAATACCAGCAGCAGGGGCCGGATCAGGGTGTTGACCAGACCGAGCAGCAAAGCGGCCACCAGGGCGGCGCCCAGGCTGTCGACCGTGATCGAATGCATCAGATAAGGCAGGGCCAACAGGGCCGCGGCATTGACAAACCAGGTAAGCAACAAACGCATGGGGACTCGCAACAGAAAATCGGAAACAGAAACGGGAACGGCGGCTGGCCGCTCCCGGTGTCGGGCGGCCGCTTGCGGCGGCGCGCCATGCTGACGGGCACAATGCCGGACGTTCGTCACCGAACGCCCGGGCCCTGGAGATCAGCGCTGAATGCGCTTCATACCCAGCCTAATACCCGGCTCAATACCCGGCTCAATACCGGTAATGATCGGGCTTGTACGGACCTTGCACCGACACGCTGATATAGGCCGCTTGTTCGGCGGTCAGTTCGGTCAGCTGGGCATTGAGTTTCTTCAATTGCAAGCGCGCGACTTTTTCATCGAGATGCTTGGGCAAGGTGTACACGCCGACCGGATACTTGGCCGTATTGGCGAACAGCTCGATCTGGGCGATGGTCTGGTTGGCGAACGAGGAGCTCATCACGTAGGAAGGATGGCCGGTGCCGCAGCCCAGATTGACCAGCCGGCCTTCGGCCAGCAAAATGATGCGTTTGCCCGACGGGAAAATGACATGGTCCACTTGCGGCTTGATGTTTTCCCACTCATATTTCTTGAGCGCGGCGACATCGATTTCGTTGTCGAAGTGACCGATGTTGCACACGATGGCTTGGTCCTTCATGCTCAACATGTGCTGCTCGGTGAGGATATGGTAATTGCCGGTGCAGGTGACGAAGATGTCGCCGTGCTCGGCCGCGTAATCCATGGTCACCACGCGGTAACCTTCCATCGCCGCCTGCAAGGCGCAGATCGGATCGATCTCGGTGACCCACACCTGGGCCGACAGCGCGCGCATGGCTTGGGCCGAGCCCTTGCCCACGTCGCCGTAGCCGGCGATCACCGCCACTTTGCCGGCGATCATGACGTCGGTGGCGCGCTTGATGCCATCCACCAGCGATTCGCGGCAGCCGTACAGATTGTCGAACTTGGACTTGGTGACCGAATCGTTGACGTTAATGGCGGGGAAAGCCAGCTTGCCATCCTTGTGCATCTGGTACAGGCGGTGCACGCCGGTGGTGGTTTCCTCGGTCACGCCCAGAATGTGCGGCAGACGCTTGGAATACCAGGACGGGTCGACCGCCAGATGCTGCTTGATCGATTTGAACAGGCAGATTTCCTCTTCCGAACCGGGGTTGGCCAGCACCGAGCTATCTTGCTCGGCGCGGGAACCCAGATGCAGCAACAGGGTGGCGTCGCCGCCATCGTCGAGAATCATGTTGGAATACACCGGGGCGCCGGCCTCGGTCGGCCAATCGAAAATGCGGTGCGTGTAATCCCAGTATTCGTCCAGCGTTTCGCCCTTGACGGCGAACACCGGGGTGCCGGCGGCGGCGATGGCGGCGGCGGCGTGGTCCTGGGTCGAATAGATATTGCACGAAGCCCAGCGCACCTTGGCGCCAAGCGCTTCCAGGGTCTGGATCAGGACGGCGGTCTGGATCGTCATGTGCAGGGAACCGGTGATGCGGGCGCCCTTGAGCGGCTGGGCGGCGGCGAATTCCTCGCGGATCGCCATCAGGCCCGGCATTTCGGTTTCAGCGATCTTGATTTCCTTGTTGCCCCAGGCAGCCAGGGAAATATCGGCGATGTGGTAGTCCTGCGATGGTTTGAGTACGGCGTTCATCACGCCCTCCTTTCAGTTAGAAAAAAGTAACGTGAGCGCGGTTGCAGATGGTCCGAGCCTGGCGAAAGGTCTTGTGGTCTTTTCGTCGCAACGCTCCTCGGAGTCTTGTATCTTAGCATTCAAGGGCGGGCGGCGCCAGCCCGATTTAGCGCCCGGCCCGCAAGGCCGAGCGGGCGCGCCGCCCGCGACGTGCTTATTTCAAGCCGGCCGCCTGGCGCAACAGGGCCGCCTTGTCGGTGCGTTCCCAGGTGAATTCCGGCTCTTCGCGGCCGAAATGGCCGTACGCCGCCGTTTTTTGGTAGATCGGGCGCAACAGGTCGAGCATGTGCACGATGCCTTTCGGGCGCAGGTCGAAGTGTTCCCGCACCAGCAGCGCGATCTGGTCGTCGGAAATGACGCCGGTGCCTTCGGTGTAGACGGTGATGTTGATCGGTTTGGCGACCCCGATCGCGTAACTCACTTGCACCTGGCACTGGCGCGCCAGGCCGGCCGCGACGATGTTTTTCGCCACATAACGGGCGGCATAGGCGGCCGAGCGGTCCACTTTGGTGGGGTCCTTGCCGGAGAACGCGCCGCCGCCGTGCGGGCTGGCGCCGCCGTAGGTGTCGACGATGATCTTGCGTCCGGTTAAGCCGCAATCGCCTTGCGGGCCGCCGATCACAAACCGTCCGGTTGGATTGACCAGATAACGGGTTTCGGTCAGCCATTCGCGCGGCAGCACTTGCTTGATGATTTCCTCGATCACCGCTTCCTCGATCTGGCTGTGCGACACCTCGGGCGCATGCTGGGTCGACAGCACCACGGTGTCCACCGCCACCGGGCGGCCATTGACGTAACGCAGGGTGACCTGGGATTTGGCGTCCGGCCGCAACCATGGCAGGCGGCCATCCTTGCGCAGCTGCGACTGGCGCTCGACCAGGCGATGGGCGTAATGTATGGCGGCCGGCATCAATTCCGGGGTCTCGTCGCAGGCGTAGCCGAACATCAAGCCCTGGTCGCCGGCACCCTGGTCCAGATCGATGCCCGCCCCTTCATCGACGCCCTGGGCGATGTCGGGCGACTGCTTGTCGTAGCACACCATCACGGCGCAGCCGCGGTAATCGATGCCGAAGTCGGTGTTGTCGTAACCGATGCGTTTGATGGTTTCGCGCGCAACTTGAATATAATCCACATTGGCGTGGGTGGTGATCTCGCCGGCCAGCACCACCAGACCGGTGTTGCACAGGGTTTCGGCGGCGACCCGGGCCTTGGGGTCCTGGGCCAGGATGGCGTCCAGAATGGCGTCTGAAATTTGGTCGGCGACCTTGTCCGGATGACCTTCGGAAACGGATTCGGACGTGAAGAGATAATCGTTTGACATGGCGGATTCCTATTACTGTTAAGAATAATGTTCTGTCGCAGTAAAAGGCTGCCTGCGACGCTTTAGCGATATTTATATTCCGCTTCGCAAGTTGTCTAATTAACTCAGCGGATACTGCACGTGCTATTTTACGCTGCCTAAAAATTTTTTGGCCACAGCAACACGCTTTTTATTTGAAACTCATCATATTCATGCTGGTAATCATTTTTCGTTTCTTATCGACATTCCCGCTACCCGTGCTGCACGCCATGGGGAGCGCGCTCGGCTGGCTGGTGTACGGCTTGTCGCCGTCCTACCGCCGGCGCATGCAAGACAATATGCGTCAGGCCGGCGTGGCGCGCCACCTGCGCGCGGCGGTGGCCGAATCGGGCAAAAGCATTGTCGAGTTGCCGTTTATCTGGTGCGCGCGGCCCGAACGGGTGGCGCGCCACGCCACCCTGGCCAACTGGGAACTGGTGCAAGCGACCCTCGACAGCGGCCAGGGTATCGTGTTTTTGACCCCCCATCTGGGTTGCTTTGAAATCGTGGCCCAGCAAATCGCGCTGCGCACCGCGCTCACGGTGATGTACCGGCCGCCCCGCAAGGCGGCCTTGAAGCCGCTGATCGAGGGCGCCCGCGCGCGCGCCAACCTGATGCTCGCGCCGGCCACTTTGGCGGGGGTGCGGATACTGGCCAAATGCCTGAAAAAAGGCCAGCCGATCGGTTTGCTGCCCGACCAGGTGCCGCAGGAAGGCGAAGGCGTGTGGGCCGACTTTTTCGGCCGCCCGGCCTACACCATGACCTTGCCGGCCAAGCTGGCCCAGCTGGGCCGGGCCAAGGTGATCGCCACCTATGCCGAGCGGCTGCCGCGCGGGCGCGGCTATATCGTCCATTTCGTGCCCTTCGAGGCCAGCCTGGACGGCGACGCGGCCCAACAGGCGCACACCATCAACCGGGCCATGGAACAACTGATCGCGCGCAGCCCCAGCCAATATTTCTGGAGTTACAACCGCTACAAGGTGCCGGCCGGGGCCGGGCCGCTGGCCGCCACCGAGCCGGGAGAGCCGGCATGAGGATCCTGCTGTTTTTCATGTGGCTACTGCACTGGCTGCCGCTGCCGCTGCTGGGCCGGTTCGGCAAACTGGTGGGCAGCATGTTGTTCATCGCGCTGCGCAAGCGGCGCCGCATCGCCCTCACCAATTTGCGCCTGTGCCTGCCGGAGCTGGACGAGGCGGCCCGCGTGCGCCTGGCGCGCCAGCATTTTCAAGCCTATTCGCGCAGCGTGTGGGAGCGCAGCATCTTATGGTGGGCGCCGCAAAGTCGCTTGCGCCGCTTGATCGAGGTGGTGCCGGCCTTCCCAAGCGCCCAGATCGCCAGCGGGCCCACCATCTTGCTGTGCCCCCATTTCGTATGCCTCGATGTGGCGGGCGTGGCCACGGCCATGGAAATTAGCGCCTCGTCCATGTATGTGCAGCAAAAAAACGCCGCCTTCGACCAGGTGCTGCGCCGGGGCCGCTCGCGCTTTCGGCCGGTGCGCCTGTTCACGCGCCAGGACGGCATCAAGCCGATCTTGCGCGCGCTGCGCGAAGGCTTGCCGTATTTTATGTTGCCGGATATGGATTTCGGCCCCAAGGACGCCGAATTCGTGCCGTTTTTCGGCATCCCGGCCGCCACCCTCACCGCCACCGCCCGCATCGCGGCCGCCACCGGGGCCCAGATCATGCCCGTGATCGCCACCTTCCTGCCCCACTACCAGGGCTGGCGCGTCACTTATTATCCGCCCTGGGACGACTATCCCGGCCCCGACATGACCGCCGCCACCCGCCGCATGAACGCCTTTATCGAAGAGCGGGTGCGCGAGCATCCGGCCGACTATTTTTGGACCCATAAACGCTTCAAGACGCGCCCGCCCGGCCAGCCTTCGCTGTATGGCGCCGCCACGGTTACCGACGCGGTTACCGACTCGGTTACCGCCTCGGCTACCGAGCCGGCTACCGCGCCGGACGCGCCCGGCCGCGCTGGCGCTGGCGCTGCGGGCGATTGACCAGGGCGGCGCGGCTGTCGCATATACTTATCCCATGAAACTAAAATTTACCAAAATGCATGGCGCCGGCAATGACTTCATCGTCATCAACGGCATCGATCAACACATCGACTTCACCCGCGCGCAATGGCAAGCGCTGGCCGACCGCCGCTTCGGCATCGGTGCCGACCAGATCCTGGTGGTGGAAAAGCCGACCAGCCCGGACTGCGATTTCCGCTACCGCATCTATAACAATGACGGCGGCGAAGTCGAACAATGTGGCAACGGCTCGCGCGCGTTCGTCAAGTTCGTCACCGAGCAGGGCTTGACGTCCAAAACCCATATCCGGGTCGAAACCATGAGCGGCGTGATCGCGCCCCGCCTCGAAGCGGACGGCAGCGTGACGGTCGATATGGGCGCGCCCGTACTGGAGCCGGCCCGGGTGCCGTTCGACAGCGCCGGCCTGGTTGGCCAGGCCCAGGGCCGTGACACGCTGTGGCCGCTGGCCATGGAGGATGGCGGTCACGTGCTGGTGTCGGCCGTATCGATGGGCAATCCGCACGCGGTGCTGGTGGTGGAAGACACGGAGCAGGCCCCGGTAGCCGCGCTGGGCCCGCTTATTGAAGGGCATGTGCGCTTTCCCAAGCGCGTGAACGCCGGCTTCATGCAAGTGCTGAATCGCCACCATATCCGGCTGCGGGTGTACGAACGGGGCGCGGGCGAAACGCTCGCTTGCGGCAGCGGCGCGTGCGCGGCCGTGGTGGCCGGCATCCGGCGCGGTGTGCTCGATTCGCCGGTGCGGGTGAGCGCGCGCGGCGGCGAACTGTCGCTCAGCTGGGCCGGCGAAGGCGAGCCGGTCTGGATGACCGGACCGGCCGTCACCGTGTTCGAAGGCGAGATCACGGTCTGAGGCCCGCCCGCCAAGCAGCCATCGCCGCCCGCCGGGCCGGCGCCACGCTTCATCGAATCGGGCACGCGGCCGGCCCGCCCGCCAAGCAGCCATCGCCGCCCGCCATGCCGATGGCGCGACCATGGGGGGCATCGGCCGGCGGGCCGGCCCCTCACAATCAGGCCGGCAGCAATTCTTCCTGCAACAGGCCGCCCGCCGCCGGCACGCACGTCTTGAGCCGGTACAGACGCTGGCGATAATTACCTTCCGGCCCGCCCAGTCCGCAATCGACCCGCTCGAACAAGCGGGCCACACGATCGAGCACCTGGCGCTCCCTGACGGTGCTCAACAGCACCAGGCGGCGCCGGCTGCGGCCATAATTCGGGCGGATATCGACCAGCAGGCAATGACCGCGGTCCGCGCTATGTATATCGAGCAGCAGCGCCTCCGGGCGCGACAAACCGAACACCCGCGCCAGCTCCAGCCGGGCCGCCAGCAGCGGCTGGTCGCCGGCCAGCTCGGCCAGGGCCGACTCGGGCAAGCCGGCCAGCCAGCCGGCCTCGCATGGGCCGGGCGCGATTCTGCCCAGCACCACTTGCGCCTCCACGCTGCCCTGGCTGGCCGCCCGCACCAGCCAGTACGCGGCCCGCACATCGTTGTTTTCATCGTCGCGCCGGCTGCGCCAGGCGTGAATGCCACATTCGAGCTGGGCCGCGCTGTGGCCCATGTCGGCGGCACGCTCCAGATACGATTGGGCCTCCAGCGCGCAACGCTGCGAGAACTCCGGCTTCACATAAATGCGCGACAAGGCGAACCAGGCTTCGGCCAGACCCTGCTCGCCCGCCTGGGTCAGCCAGCGGATGGCGCGCTTGAAGTTGACCGCGCGCACCCCGTACTGCACTCGCTGCCCATGCGCGTCCATGCGCGCCAGCCACAAGCCCAGCGCCAGCTGCGCGTCGCGGTCGCCGGCCTGGGCGGCGCGCTCCCAGCAACGGCAAATTTCCAGCGGATCGGGATCGGCCACCACGGCCGGGTCCGACAACAGACGGGCACAGCGCGACAGCAACAACACCTGTTCCGGCGACAGCGGCAGCTCCGGGCGCGCCTCGGCGCCGGGCCGGCTCACCGCTTCGGCGTCCAGCAGCAGGCGGCGCGCCATCGGCAAGGCGCGCAGCAAAAAGCCGCTCCAGTCGCCCTGGTCCCAGGCCCGCCGCAGCAGTGCGTGCTGTGCCGCGGCGACGCCGCCATCGGCCGCCGCCCCGGGCAGGTTTCTGAGCGGCGGCAAGCGACCGGGCGCCAGGCGCGGCGGCGCGCCGGTTTGGCGCGCCAGCAGCGACTGGGCATCGGCCAGGCCGGCCGCGGCGGCCGTTTGCAAGCACAGCATGGCCTTACCATACAGCGGATGACTGGCGCCGCCGTCGGCGAGCACCAGCTGCGCCAGCACCACCCCGGCCTGGAGCACGCCGCCATCGTAAGCGCGCTCGTAGCAGGCGATCGCGCCGGCCCGGCTCGACCACGCCACGTCGAACGGAATGTGCCGTCCGATCAGCTCGCAAGCCTCGGCGCCATCCTGGGTGGCGGCGCGCTGTAGCCAATGCAAGGCGGTGGCCATGCTCTTGGGCAAACTGGCGCCGCCGAACAGATACAACTTGCCCAGTGCCAGCTGGCTGGCGGTGTCGCCGGCGCGGGCGCCCTTGATGATGCTTAACTCTTCACGGTTTGCCATCGATTCACTTGAAGGTTGATCATGCGGTTTGCGATGCGGCCGGACGCTTCCAGCGGAAACGGTCGGCCACTCAAGGGCGCTCCAAGCGGCAAGGCTCAAGAGCGTAGCGCTGTTATAGCGTCGACAACGTGCCTTGAGTGTAGCGTCGGGCGGCGCCGAAACGGCAGGCGACCCGCCCCAAGCTTGATCTGACACAAACTTTACGAGCGAAACGGGCCGGCCTTGTGGCGCGCGGCCCCGGCGGGGAGCCCCAGGCGGGGAGCCCCAGGCGGGGAGCCCAGGGGCGGCGGCCGCCGGCGGACGGAAGCGTGGCTTGCCAAGCGCGCCATCGTTACAAAAAAACAACGGAACAGGCCGACAGCTTGGCATTTCACCAAGTCGGGGCGCGGCACGCCACCAAATTCGGCGCGCCGGCCGCGCCACCCATTAAGGTGCAGCTCAACCCAGTGTTGAATGCTTCGCACTGCCTACACGTAGCTTTATGGATCCCATTTCTAAGGAAAAGCAATGAAGAAATCATCAGTGATGTTGGCGCTGTTTGGTGCGTTTTCCGGCGCGTTCGCAGGCGCGGCACAGGCTCAATCGACGGTGCAAATTTACGGCAACCTGGATGTGGCCATCAACAAACTCACTGGCAGCACCGTGCAAGTTGGCAAACGCGACAATAACCGGCTCGGCTTCAAGGGAACGGAAGATCTCGGCAATGGCGTGAAGGCGCTGTTTCAACTGGAAATCCGCTTCGAGCCCGACACCGGCGTGATCGAAAGCGGTACCCGCCCCCTGTTCCAGGGCCAAAGCCGGGTCGGCTTACAAGGCGCGTTCGGCACCGCCCGCCTGGGCCGTGGCTTGACCGCGTTCCAGGAATCGATCCTGGCCTTCGAGCCGTGGGCCGGCGCCCCCACCCCGGCCGGTTTCCAGACCGATATCCAGGTGGCCGGCTACACCAGCGACCCGCTCAGCCCGGCCGGCAACTCGCGCAACCGCTTCTCCAATGCCTTCTTTTACAATACGCCGGTATTTTCCGGCTTCCAATTAAACGCCACCGTGGCTAGCAAGGAAGCCAACAATGGTCCCGCCCTGATCGGCCGCGGCACCGCGCTGGTGCCGCAATTTCCGGTCAACTCGCAAGCGGCGGTGGTGCCGTACTCGCTGTCGGCCACCTACACCAACGGTCCGATCGGCGCCATGGCCGGGTACGAACGCAACGCCGTCGATACCAAGCTGTGGTCGGTGGCCGGTTCCTTCGTCCCCGTCAGCGACCTCAAATTGATGGCGTCTTACCAGCATCAAGACCAGGATGCCACCGTCGCCCTCAATTCCGACACCAAGGCTTGGCTGTTGGGCGCCAATTATGTGATCGGCTCGCACAAACTGCTGGCCGGCTACGGCCAGAAGCGCCCCGACGGCATCATCAAAACCCGGCAAGTGTCGCTCGGTTATGAATACAGCCTATCGAAACGCACCTATCTGTTCGCGGACGCCTCCAACCGCAAAGTGCCCACCTCGGCCACCACCGATACCTCGGTCACGTTTTACGGCCTGGGCGTGCACCACAATTTCTAATCGACTAGCCGGCGCCGGCCGGCATCGCCGAGGCGGTCTGGCTGGCGGGCCCCCACCCCGCCGCCCTCGCATTGGCTTGCAAGGAATTGTATGCTTTACGCAACTGATCTTTCGACAACTTCATGCCTTTCTGTACAAGCAAGCTGAAGAATGTCATATTGGTCTGCGTCGATTAGAACGTGCGTTCGATTTTATAAGAGCATAAATAATACTTGGAGACAGCATGAAAACGAAATTACTCGCAGGCGTGGTGGCGGCATGCTTCGCGGCGCCGGTTCTGGCCCAGTCCAATGTCACGATCTACGGGATCGCCGACGCCGGCTTGATGTATGCCAAGAATGGCGGCAACGATTCCAAGGTCAAGCTCGTCAGCGGCATCGCCGACGGCTCGCGCCTCGGTTTCAAGGGTAGCGAGGACATGGGCGGCGGCTACAAGGCCGTGTTTAACCTGGAAGCGCGCGTCGAGCTCGACACCGGTAAGCAGCAAACCGGCAACCTCAGCTCCAATCAAGGTTTCGCTTTGACCAAGGGCTTGAATTTCGCCGTGCCGGCCGCCGCCGGCGGCGCCGTCACCGCGGGCCGCCTGTTGGCCGGCGTGCGGGGCGCGCTGCAACCGGCGGTCAATGTCAACATCAACAACGCCCTGTTCGACCGCACCTCGCTGGTCGGTCTGGTGACACCGGTGGGCGCCTTCCTGCTGGGCCGCATGTACACGCCCGGCTATGAAGTGTTCAACAACGCCGACGTATTCGAATCGGGTACCGGCGGCTCTTGGGGCGGCACGGTGGGCGGCACCGGCGGCCTGGTCACGGCCGGGATCGCGATCCGCTCCGACAAATCGCTGCAATACCGTATCGAACTGCCGAACGGCTTGGCCGGCGCCCTGATGTACGGCACCGAAAAATCGGGTTACATCGGCTTGGACAAACGCTCCTACGGCGGCAATGTGCGCTACAAGGCCAACGGCTGGGATCTGGGTATCGGCTACAACCACGGCACCAACCAGGTGGGCGAACGGGGCCTGGTCAGCACCACGGTGGGCGGCTCGTACAGCATCGGCGACGGCAAATATTTCCTCGGTTATCACAAGCAAAAAAATGACCATTCGGTCATCATCCGTTTTGCCGAAGAAACCGTGGCGCCCACCTTTGCAGCCTTCGGCCCCGTGCTGGGACCGGCGTTGCTGGGCCAGCTGCGCACCGCGCTGGTACGCAATTTCTTCCTGGACGCGGCCAGCTATCAGGTCGGCATGCATTACAAAGTCGGCGCCGGGCGCGTGATGGCCTCCGTGGTGCGCCAGGACGACAAAACGGTGTCCAACAGCGACGCCACCCAGTACGCGCTGGGCTACGACCACAATTTATCGAAACGCACCGATGTGTACGCCGTGCTGGCATACATCAAGAACACCAACGATGGCCAGTACGCGGTGGGCGCGGCCAGCGCCTCGGGCGGCTTCACCTCGCAGCCGGGCGAGTCTAGCCGCGCCCTGCAACTGGGCGTGCGCCACCGCTTTTAAGCGCGCCAGTATTGCCCCGGGCCGCGCGCGGCCCGCTCACGCCCCGGGCCACCGCGGGCGTTTTTTTATTTCCGCGCCAAAGCAGATTGATCGGCAGTCTTGCTACAACGCTTGGCACCCCGGCAGCGCCGGCACGCTTTGCGCGCTGGTTCGTCCTCTCGCCTCGCCTCTATTTCCACTTTCTTGCACTCAATGTGCCATCCGCCGCTCTCCACATAAGGAAAGCCCTCGTGGCTGGGTGGTTCGCGCGGGTATCGGCTTGCGCTCCCGGGCCGGCCACCCTTGTCCGAAAGCCGGCATGTGGCTGAGTAA
The DNA here is from genome assembly GCA_040385995.1 of Pseudomonadota bacterium. Classification (GTDB taxonomy): domain Bacteria; phylum Pseudomonadota; class Gammaproteobacteria; order Burkholderiales; family Burkholderiaceae_D; genus Janthinobacterium. Next base: position 35,864 of record JAZKGI010000018.1, on the reverse strand, counting down.
CTATAATGGCGTCAAGCGTAATTACCAACTTGGCGAAATCTTCACGCACCTGCATGAGCCACCGCACGGCTACACACTTTGGAGCTGTCTGGAAGAAGACGATTGAACCTGCTGCGCGTGAGAGCGGCACCGCATTAGTAACGGCCGCCGCAAATAGCGCGGCTGGCTTCAGCCAAGACTTGATGCGCGTGCCATGCCCGTGGGCGTCACGATCACTTGGCGCCGAAAGCAAATAGAGCAGAAATGAGCGCTATGAACTCACCTTTCGCGCTAACACAGTGGCAAAAGAAACAAGCCGCCAATCTCTACCACTTCGTGTCCATGGAATACTTGAAAGGCTTGCAGCAGCGGGTGAACGACCTGATCGCCTTTGTCGAACCTCGTTCGATTTGGCGCCCAGCGCTGTCGGCCGAGAAGCGTTCGAAGCCCGCCCCTGCAAATGGTATTTCGTGGAAATGGTGAACGGCGAATTCGAAGACTTCATCGACGACAGCCCGCTGGGCATGGCGGATTAGGCGGCCGAACCCTTACGCCGCCTGTCCGTCACCCTTGTCCGAATTGAACGCGCCAAACGCATGGTTCGAGCCACGCGCGCGCCGCCGGGTCGGGTAAAATTGCGACCAAGCCCTTTGCCGCGACCGGCCCACGCCTCACTCACAGATCGAACCGACATGACCGCCACACTGGACTTTGCCACCGTCGCCCAATTCTTGACGGATCACCCGCGCTTTTTCGACGAACACGCCAGCCTGCTGGGCGAGGTGCGCCTGGCCAGCCCCCTGACCGGGCGCGCCGTGTCGCTGCAAGAACGGCAGATGGAAGTGATGCGCGACAAATACCGGGCGCTGGAGGCGCGCATGGCCGACCTGGCCCGCCTGGCCGAGGAAAATCAAGCCATCGCCACCAAATTCCACGGCTGGACCCAGTCCCTGCTGCAAGTGCGCCAGCCGATCGACATGCCGCAAGCGCTGATCGACAGCTTGCAAGCGAGCTTCGGTGTGCCCCATGTCACCTTGCGCCTGTGGCAATTGTCCTCGCTCTACCAGGAGGAATGGTTCGCGCGCGACGTGTCCGACGATGTGCGCCTGTTCGCCAATAGCCTGCTGGCGCCGTATTGCGGCAGCAACCACGATTTCGAGGCGGTGCGCTGGCTGGACGCGGCCGACGTCACCTCGACCGTGATCTTGCCCTTGCGCAGCGACATCGGCGGCACGGGCGGCCAGGGCGCCTTCGGCTTGCTGGTGCTCGGCTCGCCCGACCCGGCCCGCTTCAGCGCCCACATGGCCACCGATTTCCTGACCCATATCGGCGAAACCGCCAGTTCCGCCCTCACGCCACTGAAGGCGTGAGCATGACCGGCGACGCCGACCAGCCAGACCGGGCCGATGCCTACCTGGCCTATCTGCGCACCCAGCGCCAGCTCTCGCCCCACACACTGGACGCTTACCGGCGCGACTTGCGCGTGCTGCGCACGCTGGGCGGGCAGCAGCCGTGGGAAGTCTACAGCCACGCCGATATCCGCCGCTTCACGGCCAAGCTGCACGCCAACGGGCTGGACCCGCGCTCGATCGCCCGCAAACTGTCGAGCTGGCGCGGCTTTTTCGGCTGGCTGGGCCAGCAGCACGGGCTGGCCGCCAATCCGGCCGACGGGGTACGCGCGCCGCGCCGCGCCAAGCGCTTGCCGCAGGCGCTGTCGGTCGATCACGCGGTGCATCTGGTGGCGACCCCGTCTGTGCCGCACGCGGGCGACGAGATCGATCAGCTGTGCAACCAGGCCATGTTCGAGCTGCTCTATTCGAGCGGGCTGCGGGTGGCCGAGTTGACCGGGCTGGACTGGCCGTATCGGCCCGCCAGCGCGCAAGGTCCCGCGTCGCTGGGCTGGATCGACCTGGAGCAACGCGAGGTGACCGTCACCGGCAAGGGCAACAAGATGCGCAAGGTGCCGCTGGGGGCGCCGGCCGCCGCCGCGCTGGCCGCCTGGCTGGCGCGGCGGCCGCCGCCCAGCGACGCCAGCGCGGCACTGTTCTTGAACGCGCGCGGGCGCCGCATCTCGGCCCGGGTGCTGCAACTGCGCCTGAAGGCGCACGCCCAGGCGGTCGGCACGCCGACCCATGTCCACCCGCATATGCTGCGCCATTCCTTTGCCTCGCATCTGCTGCAATCGTCGGGCGACTTGCGCGCGGTGCAAGAGATGCTGGGGCACGCCAGCATCACCTCGACCCAGGTCTACACGTCGCTCGACTTTCAGCATCTGGCCCAGGTCTACGACCGGGCCCATCCGCGCGCCAAGATCAAATAGCGGGCGGGGCCTGGCTAGGCCGGGCCGGGCCGGGCCGGGCCGGGCCGGGCCTGAGCCATGTCAAGCGCACCGGGCGTAATTGCAAGCAATTGGCAAAATCCGGCATAATCGTCCGCTCCTGCGCAACGGTGGGGCGGCGACGGCGCCGTGCCCGCCGCGCGCTATTTTCTCACCCTGGCACGCACACGACCTCATGGCACTGATCCCCACCACCATCCTGACCGGTTTTCTTGGCGCCGGCAAAACCACCCTGCTCAACCGTATCCTGCGCGAGCCGCATGGCTTGCGCATCGCCGTGATCGAGAACGAATTTGGCCAGGAAAACATCGACAACGAGATCCTGGTTCAAGATAGCGGCGAGCATATCGTCGAGATGAACAATGGCTGCATCTGCTGCACCGTGCGCGGCGACCTGATCGTGGCGCTGGGCCGGCTGGCCGCCCAGCGCGCGGCCGGCGAACTGCAATTTGACCGGGTGGTGATCGAAACCACGGGCCTGGCCAACCCCGGCCCCGTGGCGCAAACTTTTTTTGTCGACGAAACGGTGGGTAGCCATTACATGCTGGACGCCGTGCTCACGGTGGTCGACGCCCACCACGCCATGGACCAATTGGACCAGCACGAGGAAGCCCAGCGCCAGGTCGGGTTCGCCGACAAGATCTTGCTGTCGAAAACAGACCTGTGCACCGAGGCGCAACTGGCCGCGCTGCGCGCCCGCCTGCGCCGCATCAATCCACGCGCGCCGATCGGGGCGGCCGACTTCGGCCGGGTGGCGCTGGCCGAGGTGCTCGACATCAAAGGCTTCAACTTGAACGAGAAGCTGGAACTGGACCCGGACTTCTTGGCCAACGCGCGGTCCCAGGTGCACCGCGACGGCCATGCGCACCATCACGCGCACGAACCGGCCCACGGCCATGGTCACGATCATGAACACGAGCACGAGCACGAGCACGAGCATGACGCCGATCCCGGCCACGTGCACGGCCCCGACTGCGGGCACGCGCCCACCGCCCATAGCGACGAGATCGCCGCCTTCGTGTTTACCAGCGCGCGGCCTTTCGACAGCGCCAAGCTGGACGAATTCCTGGGCGGCCTGGTGCAGGTGTACGGGCCGCGCATGTTGCGCTATAAGGGCGTATTGTGGATGCAGGGAGCCGAGCGCAAGGTGGTGTTCCAGGGCGTGCACCAGCTGATGGGTAGCGACCTGGGCGCCAAATGGGGCGAGCACGAGCCACGCGCCAGCAAGATGGTTTTTATTGGGAAAAATCTCCCTAAAGATATTTTTATTCGCGGACTGGAACAATGTCTGGTATAAACTAGCCGGGTTTCGCGCATCGCGGCCTGTCTCGCGCGTCGCCCCACCGGGACGCGACGCGGCGCGCGCGCCACAAAATCGGGATGGCGAGATGCGGCAAAGCGTGACAGAATCGACCAAGCCGACGCCGGCGTTCCGGCCATTGTATGCTGGCCGCGCCCGGCGCCGCCGGGCCCTCTTCTATGCAGGACAGCCAGGCCGACCGGTCTGGCGGGTGAAGCAAAAAGTTGCAAAAGACATAAAACGACGGCCAGCCAGGCGCGGCCCGAACCTTGTGAGGTAATGGAAGATCCGGCCAACTGAAAAGTGCCAAAGCGGATACCGGTGCAGTGGTCGGTCATGCCGACTCAACTGATCAATTTGAAAACTCTGTCGTATCGAAGGTAAGCGAAGTGATGACTAAAACTAATAAATCGACCCCCGCCGCGAATACAGACGTGCCTGTCATCTCGGAAGACGAAATCCGTCAAATGGGTGAGAAGGACTATATGAATCCGGCGCAATTGGCATTTTTCAAGGCGCGTTTGCAACAACTTGAAAAAGACTTGCTCAAAAACGCAGGCGAGACCACCGAGCACTTGCGCGAAACCGTGCTGGTGCCAGACCCGGCCGACCGCGCCACCATCGAGGAAGAGCACGCGCTCGAATTGCGCACCCGCGACCGCGAACGCAAACTGCTGAAAAAGGTGCAGCAATCGATCGCCGCCATCGATGGCGGCGACTACGGCTGGTGCGAAGAAACAGGCGAGCCGATCGGCATCCCGCGCCTGATCGCGCGCCCCACCGCCACCTTGTCGCTGGAAGCGCAGCAGCGGCGTGAGCTGAAACAGAAATTGTACGGCGATTAACCGCACGCGTCCGCCCGCCGCAGCGCGGGACTGGATCTTGCCTACATGCAATTCTCTCAAAATGTAAGCGGACGCGGCAAAACCTTGCCCATGCGCTACACTAGTGGCCGGGCGACGTGCGGGCGTGTCGGCGCTAAGTATTAACCAGAAGGAAAAACGTGGGTTTACTCTCCCTGTTCAAACGGAATAGTACGCCGCAGCCGGAGCGCGACGACGGCGCCACCCGGCGCCGCCGCGCCGAGGATACGGCACGCCTGGACCCGAACACGGAAATCGAACGCCAAAACGAACAGTTACGCCAGCGCGAAATCGCGCGCGCCACCGCCATGAAGATCGACGCCATCGAGGCGGCCATGGCGTCGGACATCTTCAACGGGCCGGAACCGGCCTGGAGCAACGGTCAGAAACGGGCCCAGCGCGCCAAGTCGCATGGCGACGAGGTGACCCTGACCATGACCGAGGTGCCCACCACCGAATTGCTGAGCGATGGCGAGTTGCCGCAAGCGGCGGTGGCGGCCGAGAGCGCGCCCATCGTCGAAGAAATCGCCATCATGTACGCCAACGAACAGGCCGAAGTGGCCGAGCACATGCTGGTCGACAGCCTGGCCGCGGCGGGCGAGGACCGCACCGTATGGTGGATGTTGTTCGATTTGTACCAGGTGAGCGGCCAGCAAGAAAAATTCGACAATCTGTCCATCGATTACGCCAGCAAGTTCGAAACCTCGCCGCCGGCCTGGGCCAGTGGCCCGGCCACGGCCGACGCCGGCAAACCGTATTCCGGGGTCACCCCGACCCAGGCGTTCTCCGGCGTGCTGGGCGAGCATATCGGCCCGCAACTGGCGCGGGTGCAGCAACTGGCCGCCGCCAACAACGCCTTGCGGCTGGAATTTAACCGCGTCACCGGGGTGGAGCCGGCCGGCTGCGCCCTGCTGCTGCACAGCTTGAAGGCCTTGCAGCAACAGCGCAAGGAATTGATCGTGGTGGCGGCCGCCGAGCTGGCCGACCATATTCGCGACGTGATCGAAGTGGGCCGGCGCGAGGACGAGCCGTGCTGGCTGCTGCTGCTCGAACTGCTGCAACTGCTTAACCGCGAAAAGGATTTCGAGGAAACGGGCATGGATTACTGCGTCACCTTCGAGGTGTCGCCGCCCTCCTTCGTCGCGCCCAGCAAGGTGGCCACGGCCGCCAAGCAATACGCTTCCGTCTCGACCGACCGCTTCATGTTGCCGGCCGTGATCAAGGGCGACAGCGGTCCCCTGCTCGACGCCATCGCCAACTATGCCAGCCAATACGACCCGGTAGTGCTCGATTGCTCGCGCCTGGCGCGGCTCGACTTCGGCGCCGCCGCCCAGCTGCTGAGCCGGCTGCAAGTGCTGGCCCAGGACGGCAAAAAAATCGAATTTCGCGATGTGAACCATCTGGTGGCGGCGCTGCTGCGCTTGCTCGCCTTTTCCGACATCGCCAAGATTTTCCCGCACAATTACTGAGCGGCGGCCGGGCGCCGGCGATTCGGGCCCAAAGCGAACCGACTCGGTGCGGCATGGAACCAGATGGCGCGCCCGCTATCAATTTATCTTTTAGCCAGGCCGGAATGTGCGATCGTCATACGCTTCCCGGCTGGGTCTGACGGATCGACTGCGAATCCCCAATGCAGATAAATCTTCTCCGCCACGACGTTCAAGGGGGTCAACTGCAATGCTCCATTGCCATGCATGGCACTCTCCGATACGTGCTGCGCATGCTCCATCAAGGCGCGCCCAGCACCTCTTATCGACGGATCAGGAAGGGTAACGAAGGCATACACCGAGGGCGGCGACTTGTGTTCCAAGACCAACAACCCTTTCACTTCGTCGTCGGTTTTGTAGCCCAGTATCTTATCTTTGTCATGATCCAGTCCTGGCAGGGCCAGCTCTATCATGTCGAGCAACTCGTTCGTCTTGGCCAGTCGAAAATTCCAATCTTCCTCACTCACGCCCGGCGGCTTGGTCAATTCGTCCATTTGGTCGCGCAAGTCTTCGATAGCGGGCATTAAGTCTTCATGATCAAGTTGGCAAACGGAATGGCCAAGCGTAGCAGCCTTGGCCGCTAACACCGGACCCGATATCGCCCCAGCCATATTTGATTGTTGACGATTGATAAGTGCGCTGACCTCGGCCGCAGAGCTGCGGGCGCGTGTGCCCGTCTGGTCCGTATTCGGCGTTGCGGCCTGCGCACCCGGCGGGCGGGTCGGGGGTTGCGGCCGATAGGGTTGGGGGGCGCTGGCCACCAAGGGGACAAAATTTGCTGTATTTCTGAGCGGACTAGGCATGCGATTCCTTCATCGGGCGAAGCGGTGGGATCTTGTTGGCAAGCGATACGTTCCCGCGTCGTCGCAACATCGACCAATAAGTGAACGCAAGGAAATAAAAGTTCCCCGGAGTGAGATAGGTGTAGCGATCCGCTTGGAGCAAATCTAGATTTTGCCGCAAGGTTGGCCTGTCGAAGCCCGCGCGGGCGGCCCGGGACGCCCACCATGTGCACCTTGCAATTATCGTATCCATCCCCATTTTTCAAAGATGCGGCACACGCATCATCACTTTGAGGTCAACATGGAACAATTTCACGGCACTACCATCCTGTGCGTGCGGCGCGGCAAGCAAGTCGCCCTGGGCGGCGATGGTCAGGTCACGCTCGGCAATATCGTCATGAAGGGCACCGCGCGCAAAGTGCGCAAGTTGTATCAAGGCAAGGTGTTGGTCGGCTTCGCCGGCGGCACGGCCGACGCCTTCACCCTGCTCGACCGCTTTGAAGGCAAGCTGGAAAAACACCAGGGCAACCTGCTGCGCGCCTCGGTCGAACTGGCCAAGGATTGGCGCACCGACCGCGTACTGCGCCGGCTCGAAGCGATGCTGCTGGTGGCCGACAGCGAATCGACCCTGGTTATCACCGGCAACGGCGACGTGCTGGAGCCGGAGGATGGCATCGGCGCCATCGGCTCGGGCGGCATCTATGCCCAGTCGGCCGCCAAAGCCCTGCAAGAAAACACGGAACTGACGCCGGCAGAGATTGTCAAAAAATCACTCACCATCGCCGGCGAGCTGTGCATCTACACCAACCTGTCGCATACGATAGAAACCCTGGATTGAGGCCGAACCCCCTATGAACATGACTCCGCTCGAAATCGTCGGCGAACTCGATAAACATGTGGTCGGTCAGGCCAAGGCCAAGCGCGCCGTCGCCATCGCCCTGCGCAACCGCTGGCGCCGGCAACAGGTGAGCGAACCGCTGCGCCACGAAATCACCCCCAAAAACATTCTGATGATCGGACCCACCGGGGTCGGCAAGACCGAAATCGCGCGCCGCCTGGCCAAGCTGGCCGGCGCCCCGTTCATCAAGATCGAAGCCACCAAGTTCACCGAGGTCGGCTATGTGGGGCGCGATGTGGACACCATCATCCGCGACTTGATCGACATCGGCATCAAGCAAACCCGCTCGGCGGAAATGAAAAAGGTGCGCCAGCGCGCCGAGGACGCGGCCGAAGACCGCGTGATCGATATCCTGGTGCCGCCGGCGCGCGACTTCGGCTTTCATTCCGCCCCTGCCGGGGCCGCGACCGACGCCGCGCCGGCCGGCGACAGCACCCGCCAGACTTTCCGCAAGCGCTTGCGGCAAGGCGAATTGGACGACAAGGAAATCGAGCTGGAGCTGGCAGAATCGGGCCCCCAGATGGAAATCATGGCGCCCCCCGGCATGGAAGAAATGACCGAGCAAATCAAGTCCATGTTTTCCGGCGTGGGCGCCGGACGCAAGAAGGCGCGCAAGATCAAGGTGAGCGAGGCCATGAAGTTGCTGGTCGAGGAAGAAGCCGCCAAGCTGGTCAATGAGGACGAGTTGAAGCAAAAGGCGATTCAAAACGTCGAGCAAAACGGCATCGTGTTTCTCGACGAGATAGACAAGATCGCTTCCCGTTCCGAGGTCGGCGGGGCCGACGTCTCGCGCGCCGGGGTGCAGCGCGACTTGCTGCCGCTGGTGGAAGGCACCACCGTCAACACCAAATATGGTTTGATACGCACCGACCATATCTTGTTTATCGCGTCCGGCGCCTTCCATCTGGCCAAGCCGTCCGACCTGATACCCGAGTTGCAGGGGCGCTTTCCGATCCGGGTCGAACTCGAATCGCTGTCGATCGCCGACTTCGAACGCATTCTCACCAGCACCGACGCTTGCCTGACGCGCCAGTACGAAGCCTTGCTGGCCACCGAACAGGTGCGTATCGCGTTCACGCCGGAAGGCATCACCCGCCTGGCCGAGATCGCTTTTGCCGTCAACGAGCGCACCGAGAACATCGGCGCGCGCCGGCTCTACACGGTGATGGAAAAACTGCTGGAGGAAGTGTCGTTTACCGCCAGCGAAACGGCCGGCAGCGTGCTCGAGATCGATGCGCCCTATGTCAACGCCCGCCTCGACGCCTTGGCCGAGAACGAGGATTTGTCGCGCTACGTGTTGTAGCGGTTGGCCCAACGCTGGCCGGCGTTACGGCCTGGTTTATTGCTGGGGTGGCGGTGACGGGTTGGCCGAGGGGCCTTGCATGCGCACCGCCGTAACAGGGCTGCCGCCCATGCGGATCGGTTGCGCCGCCGTGGGCTGGGTCGGCTGAGCCGAGGCCGGCGCCTGCGCCTGCGACTGCGCCTGTGACTGAGCCTGAGCCGGTGACGGCGCCTGCGGATGCGGGCGGCCCATGGCTTGTCCTTGACCTTGCCCCTGATTATCCTGCTGGATGGACGCGGGCGCCGCTGGCGCCACCTGGATCGGCTGCGGGGCCGGCTGCGGCATGGCCAGACCTGGCGATTGGCCGCCGCCGGCGTCCGGCGCCCGGGTCGGGTCGGCCGCCAGTTCGATGCGCTTGATCACGCCGCCTTCCGACAGCAGCACGAAGCGGGGCTGCACTTCCTTGACTGTGATGCCGGCCGCCACTTCCGCGCCCACCGGTAGCGCCCGTGGCGGTTTGCCGTCGATGGCCAGAATCGCCACGCTGCCGTTGCCGCCGCTGGCGACCACGCCTTTCAACTGATAATTGCTCACCGCCACCTGCACCGCCTGGCCGCCAAACATGCTGGCGGCGCCATCCACCGGGGCTTCGGTCTCGACCTGGGCCACCGGGGTGGCGATCGGCCGCTGCGGCTTTTTGCTCAGCTCAACGCCCCAATACGCGAGCGATGACGACAGCGCCACCACGATCAAGATACTTACAATTAAAGGCAAACGCTTCATCGCTATCCTCAGTTCCTACAACGCCAGCGGCCGCGTTAGCGCACCAGCTGGTTAATTTCGATAATCGGCATCAGCACGGCCAGCACGATCAGCAGCACCACCACCCCCATCGACAAAATCAGCACCGGCTCCAGCAGCCCGGCGATGGTCAGGGTGCGCCGCTCCAGATCTTGCTCCTGGGCGCTGGCGGCCCGTTCCAGCATGGCCGGCAACTCGCCGGTGATTTCGCCGGCCCGTATCATATGAATCAGCATGGGCGGAAAATGCTTTTGCGCCGACAGCGCGCGCGCCAGGCTCACCCCTTCCCGCACGCTGGCGCTCGCTTCCTCCACCAATTCCTGCATCGCCACATTGGTCAAGGTGTCGCGGCTGGTGTCGAGGGCGCGCAAGATCGGCACCCCGGAGCCGCTGGTGATGGCCAGGGTGCTGGCGAAACGGGCCGTGTTCAAGCTGCGCTCGAACTTGCCGTACAGGGGCGCGGTCAGCAGCCAGGTGTGCCAGCGGCGCTTCAAGACCGGGTCTTGCAGGGCGCGCCGCCAGGCGAACCAGGCCCCGACCAGGGCCACGAACACGAAGATGCCGTAGGCCCGCACGAAGTCGGACAGGGCCAGCATGATAATGGTGAGCATCGGCAGTTTTTGCTTGGTGTTGGCGAACACCGAGACGATCTGCGGCACCACATAGGTGAGCAGGAAGATGACGATGGAAAACGCCACCACGGTGACGATGGCCGGATAGGTAAAAGCGAGCTTGACCTTCGACACCAGCGCGTTGCGCCGCTCGATATAGTCGGCCAGGCGCGAAAGCACGCGCGACAGATGGCCGATCTGCTCGCCCGACGCCACCAGGGCGCGGTAAATTTCGGCGAAGTCGCGCGGGTGGCGCGCCAGCACATCGGAAAAGGCGGCCCCGCCCACCACTTCGGAGCGGATCGAGGCGATCAAGTCGCGCAGATACGGTTTTTCGGCCTGTTCCAGCAAGGCGGAAAACGCTTGTTCCAGCGGCAGCCCCGCTTCCAGCAGGCTGGCCAGCTGACGCGTAAACAGCGCCAGCTCGACGCTGGAGAGGCGTTCGCCGAAGCGGCGGTGCTTGGTCACCCCGGCCGCGTCGACCTGGGCCGTGATGGCGTCCACCACCAGCGGCACCAGTCCCTGATTGCGCAGCTCGGAACGGGCGGCGCGCGCATTGTCGGCGTCGAGCACGCCCTTCTTGCTGGAACCGGCGGCGTCGACCGCTTCGTAACGGAATGCAGGCATGGTGCGCGCCCCGTCAGTCTTTGGTCACGCGCAGCAACTCGGCCTGCGTCGTGGTGCCGTCGTTGAGCCAACGCTCGCCATCCTCGCGCATGGTGCGCATGCCGCTCAGCTGGGCCGCCGCCCGCACCTGGGCCTCGGACGCGCGTTCGTGGATCTGGGCCCGGATCTGGTCGGTCGTTTGCAGCAGTTCGTACACCCCGACCCGGCCCTGGTAGCCGGTGTGGCCGCACTGGTCGCAGCCGATCGCATGCCAGTTGCGGGTGTCGAAGGTTTTGCAGTTCGAGCACAGCTTGCGCACCAGGCGCTGGGCCAGCACGCCCAGCAGGGAAGACGAGAGCAGGAACGGCTCGATGCCCATGTCGAGCAGCCGGGTCACGGCGGCCGAGGCGTCGTTGGTATGCAAGGTGGCCAGCACCAAGTGGCCCGTGAGCGAGGCTTGCACCGCGATCTGCGCCGTTTCCAGGTCGCGGATCTCGCCGATCATGATCACGTCCGGGTCTTGCCGCAAAATGGCGCGCAAAGCCTTGGCGAAGGTCATGTCGATGCGCTGGTTGACCTGGGTCTGGCCGACTCCGATCAAGTCGTACTCGATCGGGTCTTCCACCGTCAAGATGTTGGTGGTGGTGGCGTTGAGCATCGACAGCGCCGCGTACAAGGTGGTGGTTTTGCCCGAGCCGGTCGGCCCGGTCACCAGCACGATGCCGTGCGGCTGGTTGATCAGGGTGTCGAACTGGCCCAGCATGTCGCCGGCCATGCCCAGATGGTTCAGGTCGAGGCGGTTGGCTTCCTTGTCCAGCAGACGCAGCACGGCGCGTTCGCCATGCCCGGTGGGCAGGGTGGAAACGCGCACGTCGACCGGCTTGCCGCCCACCCGCAAGGTGATGCGGCCGTCTTGCGGCAGGCGCTTCTCGGCGATGTCGAGCTGGGCCATGATCTTGATACGCGAAATGAGCGAGCCGTGGATCGCCTTGCGCGGACGCACGATGTCGCGCAGGCTGCCGTCGATCCGGAACCGCACCACCGAGGTCAGCTCGAACGGCTCGATATGGATATCGGAAGCGCCTTCGCGCAGGGCCTGGGTCAGCAGCGCGTTGATCATGCGGATCACGGGCGCGTCGTCGCTCGATTCGAGCAAGTCTTCGATGGCCGGCACATCTTGTAACAGCTTGGTCAAGTCGAGGTCGGCGTCGAATTCGTCGGCCACCTGATTGGCGTCGCCGCCGGCGCCCGAATAGGCGCCGGCGATGGCCGCGTCGAGCTCTTCGCGCGACATGGTCTTGAGGTTGATGCGGCCGAAGCGGCGCGCCACTTCCGAGATCGCGGCCGGCACGGTGCCGCCCGAAATCCAGACGTCGACCGTGTTTTCCGCTTCCTCGCTCTGCTTGGCCAAGACCACGAAATCACGCGCGAAGGCGTAGGGCAATAAATTACTCATGACAGATACTCATCACTTGACAGGACGCGCCGGCGCGGCGGGGGCAACCGGCGTGGCGACCGGGGCGGCGGCGCCAGGGCGCGTGGCGGCGGACGGCGCCGGCTGGGCCAGACCGGGCGCGATCACACCAGGCCGGGCCGAGCCTGGCTGGGCCGCACCTGGCTGGGCCGGGGCTGGCTGGGCCGCACCCGGCTGGGCCGCACCTGGCTGGGCCGCACCCGGCTGAGCCGCGCCAGGGCGGGACGAGGCCGGGGGTGCCGAACCCGGCCGGGCCGCGCCAGGCCGAGCCGCGTCAGGCTGGGCCGCACCCGGCCGGGCCGCATCAGGCTGGGCCGCGCCTGGCTGCGTGGCGCCTGGCTCGGCCGCGGGCGCCGCCATGGTGCCCGGCACCGGCGTGGCCAGGCCGGAAGCCGATTCCGACGGCAACGGCGCCGGCGGCATCGGCCGCACCACCATCGGACCGGCGGCCGGGCGCGCGCCGTCTTCCAGCGGCGGCAACACCGGGGTGCCCAGATTTTCCAGCATGATGTTGCTCGTTTTCGGCAAGGCCGTGCCTTGCGTGGCGCGCATGTAATCGTAGCGGTCGGAAGCGAGCGTGGTGCTTTGCTCCTTGTTGCGGATGACTACCGGACGCAGAAACACCATCAGGTTTTTCTTGCTGCGGCCGCGACTTTGGTATTTGAACAGATTGCCCAGCAACGGAATATCGCCCAGGCCGCGCACTTTTTCGGCCGCGTCGTTGGTGGCGTCCTCGATCAGGCCGCCCAGCACGATGATCTGGCCGTCGTCGGCCACCACGCTGTTTTCGATCACGCGCTTGTTGAGCGTGATGCCGGCCGCGCTGGTCTGGGTGCTCTTGTCGACGCTGGAAGTCTCATGATAAATCTGCATCTTGATGGTGCCGCCTTCCGAAATCTGCGGCCGCACCTTGAGCGTGAGACCGACTTCCTTGCGGTCGATGGTCTGGAACGGATTGGCGTTGGCGCCGGCCGCGCTGGTGAACGAACCGGTGATGATGGGCACGTTTTGGCCGACCTGGATGGTGGCCAGCTCGTTGTCGAGCGTGATCAGATTCGGGGTCGACAAGATGTTGGCGTTGCCATCCGTTTCCAGCGCGTGGGCCAGGGCGCCCAGGCCCAGCTGGCCGCCCACGTTTTTAAAGATGCCGATCGACAGGCCGGGACCGGGCAGCGCCGAACCGAGCTGGGCGGCGTTGGCGGTGGCCAGCGACGCCAGGCTGTTGCCGTTCGCGTTATACGACGAGATGCCGCCGACCCGGTAATTGCTGCCGCTGTCGCCCGACAGCCCCAGCCATTGAATACCGAACTCGGACGCCTTGTCGGAATTGACTTCCACGATCATCGATTCAATGTAGACCTGGGCGCGGCGCACGTCAAGCTGGTCGATCACGGCCCGCATATTGCGGTAGACCGCCTCGCTGGCGGTGATGATCAAGGTGTTGGTGGCCGCGTCGGCCTGTATGAATCCGGCCGCGCCGCCGGCCGACAGGGTCGGCTGGGCGGCCGACAGCGAGGCGCCGCCGCTGCCCTGGGTGGCGCCGCTCTGGGCCGAGCCGCCGCCGGGCTGGTTGCCGCCGCCTTGGTTGCCGGTCGGGCCGCTCTGGTTGGTGGCGGCCGTGCTCTCGCCCGAGATCACCGAACGCAAGGTGATGGCCAGCTTGGTGGCGTCGGCGTTTTTCAGGTACACCACGTGCACGTTACCAAGCTGGGCGGTGGGCTGGTCCAACTTCGACAGCAGCGACTTGGCCAGATTGGCGCGCGCCACCGAGGGCGCGCGCAAGATCAGGGAATTGGTGCGCGGATCGGCCAGCACGCTGACCCGGCCGGTGTCGGCGCCGGCGCCGGGGGCCGGCTCCATCAGGCGGTTGATCATGGGCGCGATCTCGGAGGCCACCGCGTAGCGCACCGGAATGACGTCCAGGTCGGCGGCCGCCGGCGCGTCGAGCGCGGCGATGATCTTGGCCAGGCGCTTGAGGTTGTCGGCGTAGTCGGTGATGATCAGCGAATTGTTGCCCGGATTGGAGTTGATGGTGTTATTCGGGGTGATCAAAGGGCGCAGCACGGTGAGCAAATTGACCGACGATTCGAAGTTCAGGTAAAACACCTGGGTCACGATTTGGTCGCCCTTGATCGGTATCGGGCCGCTGCCCACGTGGGTCGGCACCGATTGCAGCTTCGCTTCCGCTTCCGGCACCACCTTGGCGTAGCCGTCGGCGGTGACCACCGCGTAGCCCTGCAAACGCAAGGCCGAGGTCAGCAAACTGAAGGCCTGGGTCTTGGTGATGGTTTTTTCCGACACCAGGGTGATGGTGCCCTTGACGCGCGGGTCGACCACGAAATTGATGTTGGTGTAATGGCCGACGGCCTTGATCACCGCTTCGATGTCGGCGCCCACGAAATTGAGGGCGGCGTCGTCCTTGCCCTGGGCGGTGGCCAGTTGCGGCGCGCCGGCCATGGCCAGCCACAGCATGGCGCCCACGCCCAACTGGCGCAGGGAAGGGGCCGACAAGGCGGAGGGGGATGATTTTTTCACAGGCTTTTTTGTCATGATCCGAACTCTAAGGCGATGATGTTTTTTTCGCTGTTTCTACGACGCTGGCCAAGCAGATTCAACAGATTAGCCAACGACTCCTCAAACCCCGGCGCCGCTTGAGCCTGGCCGGAAAAACGCAACCGTCCCTGCTTCAATGCGCCGCTACCGTCCAATAACAAGGGCCCCTTCAGGGAACGCAAGGTCAGTTGCGCTTCCTGGCCGCGCCAGTCGAGCGCCATTTCGTAGGTGCCCAGCGGACGCAAACTGGACAGGCGCGAAGCCATGTCCTTCATTTCCAGCGTGGTGCGGCCGGACAATTCGATGGCTTGGCCGACCCGCGCCAAGTCCAGCGAACTCCAGGACAGGCGCATGTCGCCGCTGGGCGCGATCGTGTTGAGCGGCGCGCCCAGCCCGGCCAAACCGTTGGCCGGTAACAGCAGCGCGCCCGGACTGACGTGCCACTGGTCCCACGAGCCGTTCAAACTGATCGGCTGCGACAAGGCCGCGCTGTTTTCCAGCGTCATGTCCACCGAGCCGAACAGTACCATCGGCGACAGCGTCCAGGCGAACCGGCCCGGCAGCAGCGGCGTGACGGCGCCGTCGGCGCTGGCGGCCCCGCCCACGAAGGCCGAGCCGCGCCACAAGGTGCCCTGGGCGTCGCCCAAGGTCAGACGGCCACCCGTTTGACGCTCGACCAGATCGGCCATCCACGTTGCGGGGAAGAAAATCAGCAGGGTCAGCCCCACACTAAACATGATTGCAAGCAACCATAGCACGGCACGCTTCATTTACCGTCCTTTTTTCGTAAAGTTGCGCAATGGATACTCATCGGTCCCCTCATTTGGCGCCGCCCCCGCTTTGATGCAGGGTCAGGGTGGCGTCCACCAGGCCGGCCGTGGGCTTGGCCACGATGGTGGCGTCTTGCACCCCGATGCGGCTTTCGTGACGCACCGCGTCGAGCCAGGTCATCAGACCGGAAAACGGCACCTCGTTAAATTGCAGCTTGGCATATTCGCCCGTCATATTCAGGCTTTGCGGGGTCAGCCCGCGCGCCTTCAGGGCGGCCGTCAAGCTGTCGCGCGTCATGGGCGGCACCGGCACCGGCGCACTTTTCTTGAGCTCGTTTGCCGTCAGGGCCAGGCCGTCGATGGTGGCGGCCTCTTGACGCAGGATAGGCAGTTCCTTGTTGAGACGGGTGCGCCCGCTCAAGGCCGGATCGATCAGGGTCGAATACAACAGCGCCAGCAGCAGCAGCGCGCCGCCCAGGCCCAGGATCTTGCGCTCCTGCTCGCTACGCGCTTGCCAAAACGCGGCGCCGGCCAGACGATAGCGGTTGAGGATCAGATTGATGGCTTTCATGATTTCGCTCCTGGCGTGGTGGCGCGTATTTGCCAGCTGTCGCTGCCGCTTTCGGTCAGGCTCAGGTGACGCGCGGCCAGCGCGCTCTTGATTTGGGTCAGCGCGTTGCCGTCGATGCGGTCCGGCTTGATTTTCACGGTCAAAGTACGGTCGCGGTAGGCCAGGCTGACGATCGCGCCTTTTCCCTGCACCGCATTGAGCGCTTCGCCGAAGGCGGCGCTCACGGCCGTGAATTCGTCGGGCGCGACCTTGCCGCTATCGAGCTGGGCGGCGGCGATATTCTTGCGCATCTGGGCGGCCGGATCGAGGATCACGGTTTCGTTCGGATAGGCGTTCTTGAAGGTGGCTAAAATGGCATGGCGATAGCGTTCGGCGTCGCGCTTCAAGCCCATGTATTGCATGTTCAAGCCCACCAGGTTGACCAGCGCCAGCAAAAACACCAGGCGCAGCGGCCAACGCCAGGCTTGCCAACTGCGGCCCTGACCGGTGGCCCCGCCCAGCGCGGCGGCCAAATCGATCCCCGCGCCGGCGGCGCCGTCCACCCAATGTTCCCAGCGGTCGTTTTCAATCGTCACGCCCGGCACATTGAGCCCCAGCTCCTGGTAATTGGCGCTGTACTCGGGCGCCAGATACACCGTCAGCGGGCGCTCGCCGGCGAAGGCGCGCAAGGCCAGCAGCGCGGCCAGCGGCTGGGCCGCCATGGTCATGCCCATGCCGTCGTGGCGCGCCAGGCGCAGCGTCAATTCCAGTCCGACCTGATCGGCCTGGATCGCGGCCACCGCCTGATCCTCCTCAAGCGGCAGGCAGAGCTGGCCCGGCACCGCCGACACGCTGCGCGCGCCCTGGGCCAGCAAGGCTTTCACCAGCACCGCCAGCCAGGTTTTTTGCATCACCGCCACCGCCCGCAAGCCATCCTCGCCTTCCGGGCCGGCCGCCACCACGCAGTCGGCCGGGTCGCCCAGAATTTGCTCTTCTATCATATTTGGCAAGGCGGCGCGCAAGCGCGCGGCCGACATGGGCGGCACCTTCACACGCAGCAGCGTCACGTCGGCCGCGCTCAGCAGCAAGACCACGCGGCGCGCGCCCGCCACCAGATCGCCCAGGCTGCCCAGCGCGGCGCTGCCCTGCTGCTCGACCTTGCCATTGTCGGACGCCAGCGCGTAATGGCATACCGGCGCGGCGCCCTGGCCGCTGGCGTCGACGCTGACCTTGGCCGGATGTCGGATATATAAAGTACTCAAGAAGGTCTCGCTTTCACGTTCTAATATTCCCGGATTGCCAAAACGGTGGTTTGCATCTGAAGCTGGGGATTACGGTAAATCAGGGCTTCGGCCTCCAGCGTGGCCCGGTCCAGCCGGACCCGGCTGCTAGCCAGAAAATAGGCGCTGTTGACGGCGATCTTCACTTGATTCAACAACTGCTTGCCGGCCAGCTTGTTCCTAAAGTCGTCCTCGCTGATGAACGGGTTTTGCTTGCGGCTCACCACCAGCGCATTGGCTTCGGACACCGAAAAATCGACCACCGAGGCCAGCACCTCGGGCGCGGCGGTATTCACGTTGACCAAGGTCGCCTGCGGCAGCACCACCACGAATTCGCGCAGTCGCTCGACCGCCTGGGGCGTGAAGCCGGCCACCGCCAGCACATCGTCAACTTGCAAAAACTCCATCGGCTCGGGGCCGGTCTGGCCGCCCGTACCGGCTAGCGCGGCGGCCGTGCCCGTGCTTGTTCCGGTCCCTGTCCCGGTTCCAGTCCCGGTTACTGTTCCTGTTCCGGTCTCCGTGCCTGTCCCCGTACCCTGGCCAGCCGTGACGGGCGTGCCCGAACTTGCCACCTGCCCCTTCGCCACTTCCAGCGCCAGCGGCAGGGCGAGCGCGGGATTGAGCTGCAAATTGTTTAGCAGCCGCTTCAATACCTCGACTTCGGCCATGGCCGGAGCCTTGTTGACGGCCAGGCTGGTCAAATTGTAACGCGCCTGGGCGTCGTTGATCTGGCCCGACAGGGTGGCGTCGAATTTTTCCGTTTCCTGACGCTCGCGCTCGATATAGTCGTCCAGCCGGGTCTCTTCCAGCGGCGTGGCCCACACCGAGGTGAGCACCGTCATGGTCTTGCCCTTGGGGTCGAGCCCGTCCTGCCGCAAGATCAGGCGCGACAGATCGAGCGCGCCGCGCAAAATCCACTTGGTTTGCAAGTGCAGGCGCTGGTTTTCCATCGAGCGCACCTGCACCTGCTGCTGCCAGAACAGGCTGGCCACGATGGTGATGGCCAGCGACGTGAGCAGCAAGGCCGTGATCACGGCCACGCCGCGCTGACGCCGCGCGCGCCGCATCACAGCGCCCCCAGCAAAAAGGTTTTGATCAGCTTGGTTTCCTGGCCTTGCAGCTGCAAACCCACTTCCAGTCCGCTCGGCACGGTCGGTAGCAGGGCCACGGCGGCGGCGCCGGCATCGCGCCATTCGGCGCCTTCCCACAGGCGCACCGTGAAGCCGGCCACGCCGGCTTGCAATTGCACCCCGGCGCCGGACTGATCGGTATCGTCCATGGCGGTTTTCCACATGGCGTCGAGCTGCACCAGGTCGCGTGTGGAGAGCGATTCGCGCCGCGTGAGCAAACCGTCGCGCAGTCGGTAAGTGACCACTTGCAGCCGGGCCGGCTCGTTCTCGGCGAACACGGTGCGCACCATGAGCAGGGCGCCGCTTTCGCTTTTCAGGTTTTGGCGCTGATGCAGCAGCGCGGCGCTGGCCATGTGCTCGCAGTCGCTCTGCATTTGGGCGAAGGCCAGCTGCAAGCCGCGGGTTTGCTCCAGTTGCGCGGTGAGCGCATGGCGCGAGCGGATAATGCCGTCCAGCCCGCGCCAGCCCAGCACCGCCACGATGGCCAGCACGCTGATGGCCACCAGCAGCTCGACCAGGGTAAAGCCCAACAAGCGGCCACGGCGTGGGCGCGGGCCGCTCATGGGTTGAGCACCAGCTGCGCCAGCTTGATGATGCGGCGTTCGGGATTTTGCAGGTCGAACACGCTGACCTCGACCCGGCGCATGCGCGGGTTGGGCGTGACGATCACTTCTTCTTCGCACACCAGTTTAAAGTCGGCCTGGGGACAGTCGAAGGTTTGCTTGCCCACTTCGGGGAAGGCGCGGTTCAGGCGCATTTGCACCAGCCGGTTTTCGGCCGACCAGGTGGCCATCATGGAACTGCGCAAACCGCTGCTGTTTTGGGTCAGGCTGCCGACCGCGCGCAGCGAAGCGCCCAGGGCGGTGCCGACGATCACCAGCGCCACCAACACTTCGAGCAGGGTAAAGCCGCGGGCGCGGCGCACGGTCCGGTACATACTCACTCGACTACAAAATGGCCGATGCCGTCGGCCCGGATCGCCACGTGCTTGTCGGCGCTTGACAGGGTCAACACGAAAGGCTTGTCGACCGGCTCACGCCCGAACACGATGCGCAAACTGGCGCCCGGCAGCGCGGTGTTCGGTTCCACCGTCAACAGCAGGGGCGCGTTTTTCCACTCGCGTTCGCGCAGCAAATCGTCCTTGGTCACGGCTTGCCACTGCTTGTCGTTGCGCACCAGGAAGCGGTAGCGATCGGGCTCGCCCTCGAAGGCCACTTGCCGGTTGCGCACGATGGCTTCATCGCGCGCCAATTGGAGCAGCAAGGCCAGCCGCTCCGCCTCGGTCTGCAAGGCTTGCTGCTGGCTGGGCAAGGCGTTCAGGGTGGCCAGGCCCAGGGTGACACCCATGATGACCATCACCACCAGCAATTCGATCAGCGTAAACCCGCGCCCGGCGCGCCGCGCCATAGGCGGCACCGCCGCGCTGGCCGGCGCCCATGCTCGCTGGAGCGACGTCAAATGTCCCACGAGCCGACGTCGGCGTCGTCGCCGGTGCCGCCCGGCTGACCATCGGCGCCCAGCGAAAACACGTCGACTTCACCCTTCACGCCGGGCGACAGATAGCTGTAAGGATTGCCCCACGGGTCTTTTGGCATCTTTTCCAGGTAGCCCCCGGTTTTCCAGCCATT
This sequence comes from Pseudomonadota bacterium, assembly GCA_040385995.1. Taxonomy (GTDB): domain Bacteria; phylum Pseudomonadota; class Gammaproteobacteria; order Burkholderiales; family Burkholderiaceae_D; genus Janthinobacterium. The sequence goes on along the minus strand of JAZKGI010000018.1, from coordinate 15,532 downwards.
GGCGGCCGGGCCGGCGGTCGGCTTGGTCAGCAAGGCTTGCAAGCCCTGCTCGGTGGTCGGGTAACGCTGGTTGTCGAGCTTGTACAACTTGAGCGCCTGCACCACGGTCGAGATATCGACGCGGGCCGCCGCCACTTTCGATTCGCCCGTGCGGCTCAGCAGTTTTGGCACAACCAGGGCGGCCAGAATACCCATGATGACCACCACCACCATGATTTCAATCAGGGTAAAACCTTGCTGGCGGGCACGAATCGAGCGGTTTGATACAATTTGCATAATATAGAAATCGGTCGAGGTTAGACTGCGAGTGGAGAGTATATGTCGGAATCGGCGCAACGCCAAAAATCATTCAGACCCACTTACAGTTGGTTACATTTATTTCCATCAGGAATATCGTCATGCCGCACCGCACCAATGGGGCCGGCGCCGCCGGCGGCCCAGCCGGCGCGCGGCCATGGCTTCAGGCGGTGTGCGGCGCGCGGCAAACGGGGCAATCGGCGCTGCGGCCCACCGCGATGCTGGTCCACTCCATGCGCAAGCCGTCGAGCATCAGCAGGCGCCCGGCCAGCGGCACGCCCACCCCCATGATCAGTTTGAGCGCCTCGGCCGCCTGGGTGGCGCCGATCACGCCGGCCAGCGGCGCGAACACGCCCATGGTGGCACAGGCCACGTCTTCGAAGCGCTGGTCTTGCGGAAACAGGCAGGAGTAACACGGCGACTCGCCGCCGCGCGGATCGAACACGGCCACCTGACCGTCGAAGCGGATCACCGCGCCCGACACCAGCGGGATGCGCGCGGCCACGCAGGCGCGGTTGACGGCGTGGCGGGTGGCGAAGTTGTCGCAGCAGTCGAGCACCACATCGGCCGCGGCCACCAGCTCGGCCAGGCGGGCGGCGTCGGCCCGCTCGGTGAGCGCGGTGACCACGATCTCCGGGTTGATCGCCAACAAAGTGGCGCGCGCCGACTCGGCCTTGGCCTGGCCCACGCGCGCGGTGGTGTGGGCGATCTGGCGCTGTAGATTGGTCAGGTCGACCGTGTCGTCATCGACCAGGGTGATGCGGCCCACCCCGGCCGAGGCCATGTACATGGCGGCCGGCGAGCCCAGCCCGCCGGCGCCGATGACCAGGGCGTGCGCGTTTAGCAGCGCGCTTTGGCCTTCAATGCCGATTTCATCGAGCAGGATATGGCGCGAGTAGCGCAGCAATTGGTGATCGTTCATGATGGTCGATGGGCGTCAGGCAGAGCCAAGGCCAGGCGGGCAGCCCCGGGCGGGCAGCCCCGGGCGCTATTTTTTTGGCGCCGACTTTTTGTCCTCGGGTTTGATATCGGACTTGATCTCTTGCTTGGCCACGAACTTGTCCGCTCCCGCCTCGGCGCTGGTCAAGGTCACCCGCAAGCCCTTGAAGTGGTTAAGCGCCTGGGCCAGCTGAAAATCGTCCTTGCCGCCGAACTCGACCGGCTTGCGTTTTTTCTCCAGCGCGATCAGGCGCTGCTCTTCTTCCAGCTGGTCGCGCCGCGGCTCGCCCGTGTCCGCACCGGCCGCGCCCGGCAAGGCGGGCTCGGCCGCGCCGCCATTGTTCAAATGCTTTTGCAAGTCCGCTTCGCGCAGCCGCAGGCTGTTCCAGCCGTCGCCGCCGGCGCTTTCATCGACCAACAAGTCGGGCACGATGCCGCGCGCCTGGATCGAACGGCCCTTGGGCGTGTAATACCGGGCTGTGGTCAGCTTGAGCGCCGTATCGGCCGTAATCTGGCGCAAGGTTTGCACCGAACCCTTGCCGAAAGTCTGGCTGCCAATGATGGTGGCGCGCTGATAGTCTTGCAAGGCGCCGGCCACGATTTCCGAGGCCGAGGCCGAACCGGTATTGACCAGCACCACCAGCGGCACCTTCTTGAGCGCCTGCGGCAATTTGCTCAGCGGATCGCCGGCGTGGCGGCCCGCATAAAACTCGCGCCGGCCATAAAACGTCTGTTTCGAGTCGTGCAACTGACCATTGGTGGACACGATCACCACGTCTTTCGGCAAAAACGCCGCCGCCACCCCCACCGCGCCCGGCACCAAGCCGCCCGGATCGTTGCGCAAGTCGAGCACCAGACCCTTCAGGTTGGGCTCCTGGGCATACAGGGCGTTGACCTTTTTGACCATGTCGTCGACGGTCGGTTCCTGAAACTGGGCGATGCGCAGCCAGGCGTAACCGGGCTCGATCATTTTAGCCTTCACGCTCTGGACCCGGATTTCCTCCCGCACGATGGGGAAGATCAGGGGCTTGTCTTCGCCCTTGCGGCTGACGGTGAGCACGATCCGGGTGTGCGGCTCGCCGCGCATCTTTTTGATCGATTCGTCCAGCGACAAGCCCTTGAGCGGCACATTGTCGATGCGGGTGATCAAGTCGCCGGACTTGATGCCGGCCTTGGCCGCCGGCGAATCCTCGATTGGCGTGACGACCCGGATAAAGCCATCTTCCACCCCCACTTCGATGCCCAGGCCGACAAACTTGCCCTGCATGCTCTCGCGCATTTCCTTGTAGGCTTTTTTATCCAGATACACCGAATGCGGATCGAGCGAGGCCACCATGCCGGAGATGGCTTCCGTCAGCAACTTCTTGTCATCGACCTTTTCCACATAGTCGGACTTGATCAGGCCGAACACGTCGGACAACTGGCGCAGCTCTTCCAGCGGCAGCGGCGCGCCGCCCACGCGCTGGGCCAGGGCCGAGAACTGGGTGGTGGCGGCGATCCCGGCCACCATGCCCAGACCGATCAACGTGACGCTTTTTACTCTTTTGCCCATGTGGTAACCCGCTAGGTGTAACTGTGAAGCCGGAGTCGGCGCTACGGTGGCTGATTCGGCGGCTAAAACGTGAGGCTAAAACTTCACCCAGCCGGCCGGATCGAAGGCGCGGCCCTGATACCGCATTTCAAAGTATAAACCCGATTCTTCATTGCCGCCGCTATTGCCGGCATTGGCGATCGGCTCGCCCGCCTTGACGGCGTCGCCGGCCCGCTTGAGCAAGCTTTGATTATTGCCATAAATACTCATGTACTGGCTGCCATGGTCAACGATGATCAGGTTGCCGAACCCGCGCAGCCATTCGGCGAACACCACCCGGCCGGCGGCGATGGTGCGGATGTCGGTGCCCTCGGCGGCGCGGATGAACACCCCTTTCCAGCTGGGGCCGTCACCCCGTTTGCTGCCGAATTTGGCGCCGATCTGGCCGGCCACCGGGGCCCGCAACTGCCCGCGCAGGCTGGCGAACGCGCCTTCGGGCGCGGCCGGCGCCAGGTTGCGCTCGGCCACCTTGGGCTCGGAAGCGGCAGCCGGCTTGACGTCGGTGCCGGCCTCCGGTTTGGGCTCGCCCTTGGGCTCGCCCTTGGGCTCGCCCTTGGGCTCGGCCTTGGCCAATGCCGGCCGTTCGTCGGGGTCGATCGGGTCGGACTTGAACGGCTCGCCCTTGGGCGGCTTGCCGGCCTTGCCTGCTTCGCGCGCCAGCCGTTCGCGCTCGGCCTTGGATTTGGCGTCCGCCTTGGCGATTGCCTTGGCGTCCGCCTCGGCCTTGGCCTCGGCTCTAGCCTTCGCTTCGGCTTGCGCCTTGGCGCGCGCGGCCGCCACTTGCTCCTGGCGGCGGCGCTCGGCGGCGGCGGCCTCGGCCTGCTCCTGTATCAGTTTGCCCAGCTTGTCGACCAGGCCGCTGATGCGTTGCTCGTCGCGTTCGACATTGCCGGCTTCCTTGCGCTGGGCCGCCAGCCGCTGCGACAAGCTGCTCAGCAAGGCGGCGCGGCGGCCCTTCTCTTGCTCGAGCAAGGCTTTTTGCTGCAATTGTTCGCCTGCGATTTCAAGCAACTCGCGCTTGGCGTTCTCGGCCTCGGCCTGGTTGGCTTCCACCGCCTGCAAATTGGCGCGCAGGGCGCTCAGCAGCTTGGCCTGGGCCTGGGCCACATAGGCCAGCATTTGCAAGTCGCGGCTGATGCGGTTCGGATTGTCGCCCGAGAGCAGCAGCTTGATGCGGTCCTCGTTGCCGGCCATGTATTGCTCGCGCAGCAACTGGGTCAATTGGGCTTTTTGCCGGGCCACCGTGTCGGCCAGCCGGGTGCGCTCGGCGGCCAGCTGCGACAGGTGCAAATTGGTGCGCGCCTGTTCCCCGGCCAAATCGCGCAATTCGCGGTTGGCGTTGGAAATGGCTTGCTCCGACTCGGCCAGGGTGTCGGCCGCGTCGTCCTTGGCGCTTTCGGTCTGGCCGATCTCGCGTTTGAGCTCGCTCAACTTTTGTTGCAGGCCGGCCCGCTCGGCCTCGGCCGCCGCCTTTTGCCGGCTGCGGGTGGTCGGCTTGGCGCCCGGGGTTTGGGCGGCGGCGTCGGCGCACAGCGCGGCCAGGCACAGCAAGACCGCCGCGCGCCAGGCCGGCATCTTGCTCAAACCCCAACAAAACGACGGCAAACTACTTTGCCTTACCCTGATTGGCCACGGCGCTGACGGCGGCCGCGATGGCGGCCGGATCGCCCAGATAGTAGTGACGGATCGGCTTCAGGTCGGCGTCGAGCTCATACACCAACGGCTGGCCGTTGGGGATGTTGAGGCCGACGATATCGCTGTCGCTAATGCCGTCGAGCATCTTGATCAGGGCGCGCAAGCTGTTGCCGTGGGCCGAGATCAGGATCTGCTTGCCGGACCGGATGGCCGGGGCGATCTCTTCGTCCCAGGCCGGCATCACGCGCGCCACGGTGTCCTTTAAGCACTCGGTCAAGGGAATCGCCGCTTTCGGCAACCCGGCGTAACGGGGGTCGGCAAACGAGGCGCGCGCGTCGTCCTCGGCCAGCGCCGGCGGCGGCGTGTCGTAGCTGCGGCGCCACACCAGCACTTGCTTGTCGCCGTATTTGGCGGCCGTCTCGGCCTTGTCCAGACCCTGCAAGGCCCCGTAGTGGCGTTCGTTCAAGCGCCAGTCGTGCTTGACCGGCAGCCACATCTGGTCCATGGCGTCCAGCGTCAGCCACAGGGTGCGGATGGCGCGTTTGAGCACCGAGGTGTACGCCAGGTCGAACCGGAAGCCGGCCTCTTTCAACACTTGGCCGGCATAACTTGCCTCGTCGATGCCCTTCGGCGTCAGATCGACGTCGGTCCAGCCTGTGAAGCGGTTATCGAGGTTCCAGGTGGACTCGCCATGACGCATGAAAACGATCTTATACATAATGCATTCTTCAAAGTGGGTGGGGACAAACACGGGCGCGAGAGAACGGCTAAGAACTCTTGCGGCTTCTATTTTATAATGCGCGGATTGACTTAAACCATTGGACCCCTGTGAAATTCATTCTTGACCACATTTTTCTTTTCGCAATCGTCATCCTGTCGGGCGGCGCCCTGCTGTGGCCCGCCGTCATGTTGCGCGGCAAACGGGCATCGGTGCTGGAGGTCACCCAGTTGATTAATCGCGGCAAGAGCACCATTGTAGATGTACGCGGCGCGCAAGAGTTTTCAGAAGGCCATTTGCGCGACGCGAAAAACATTCCGCTGCCTGAATTGCGCCAGCGGATCGCCGAGCTCGACAAGTCGAAGGCCCGCACCGTGGTGCTGGTATGCCAGAGCGGCGGCCGTTCGGCCAGCGCCGCCCGCATCCTGGAACAGGGCGGCTTCGAGGCCGTCAGCCTGGACGGCGGCATGGCGGAATGGCAAAAGCAGAATTTACCGATCACCAAATAACACGCATAGAGACGAAAGAGCGCCATGACAGCCCATGTAATCTTGTACAGCACCGCGGTGTGCCCGTATTGCGTACGCGCCGAACGTCTGCTCGAAGCCAAAGGCGTGACCGGGATCGAAAAGATCCGGGTCGACCTGGACCCCGCGCAGCGCGCCCTGATGATGCAAAAAACGGGCCGGCGCACGGTGCCGCAAATTTACATCGGCGCCACCCATGTGGGCGGCTTCGACGACTTGTATGCGCTCGATCAGGCCGGCGGCCTGGACGCGCTGCTGCGGGGCGCGTGAAACGAATTGGGCCGGCGCGGCCAGAAACTACTTACTGCGGTAGGGGTTTTGATACAATTGCCCTCGCACTTGACGCACGCTGTGCGAGCGACACCCATCTGAGCGGCTTGTCCGTTCTTTCCAATTACAACGAAAGCGTTCCATGTCTGACGAAAACCTGCAACCAGTATTCCAAATCCAACGCGTCTACCTGAAAGACATGTCGCTGGAACAGCCTAATTCCCCGGGCATCTTCCTGGAGCAAGAAGCGCCGCAAATCGAAGTCTCGCTCGACGTGGGCGCCGAGCCGCTGGCCGATGGCGTGTTCGAATCGACCGTCACCATCACCGTCACCGCCAAAGTCAAAGACAAGGTCGCGTTCCTGGTCGAAGGCAAGCAAGCCGGCATTTTCGAAGCGCGCAACATTCCAGCCGATCAACTCGACCCGCTGCTGGGCATCGGTTGCCCGAACATCGTCTACCCTTACCTGCGCGCCAACATCGCCGACGTCATCACCCGCGCCGGCTTCCCGCCCGTGCATCTGGCGGAAATCAATTTCGAAGTGTTTTACCAACAGCGCCTGCAAGCGGTGGCCGAAGCCAACGCCGCCGCGCCCGCCAATGGCGAAGCGACCCACTAATCCGTTCAGCCGGGCCGGCCGCGCGCGCCGATCTTGCGCATCGCGCGGCCGGCCCTCCCCCTATTCAAGCCGAGGCTGCGCATGAGCATTTCCCGTTTCCTCGCTGGCGCCCTGCTGTCGCTGGCGGCGGCGAGCGGCCAGGCCTTCGATTTCAAGACCGTCGGTTCGGCTCCCGTGATTTTGTACGACGCCCCCTCCACCAAGGGCGGTAAATTGTTCGTGGCGCCGCGCGGCATGCCGCTCGAAGTGGTGCTCAGCTATGGCGAATGGGTCAAGGTGCGCGACGTGGCCGGCGACCTGTCCTGGACCGAGGCCAAAGGCTTGAGCGCCAAGCAGCGCAACGTGGTGGTGCGCGGGCCCAACCTGAAAGTGCGCGCCACCCCCGACGAGGCCGCGCCACCCGTGTTCATCGCCGACAAGGGCTTGCTGCTGGAAGTGGCCGAGCCGGCCGCCTCGGGCTGGATCAGGGTGCGCCATCGCGACGGCCAGGTCGGCTACGTCAAGGCGGCCGAGGTGTGGGGCGCTTAATCAGCTCATTCCCGGCGCATGCCCGGCGCATGCCCGGCGCATGCCCGGCGCATGCCCGCCACCGGCTCCTCCGCGCGCCCGGCTTTTTTCCGGTTTTTGCCTGTGGCTTGCCCGGCACCCGCCCCGCCCGCGGCTCGCGCGGGCCGTATCCCCGGTTTCATCATCTTCTGAGGTCGCATGCAAGCATCCCCCAACTCCCCTTCTTCCTCACGCCCGCCCGCCCGCATCAGTGTGCTGGGCGCCGGCGCCTGGGGCACGGCGGTGGCGATGGCGCTGGCCGCCCGCCACCAGGTATGGCTGTGGGGTCGAGACCCGGCCGCCATGGCGGCGATGGAAGTCAGCCGTGAAAACCGCTATCTGCCCGGCTTCACCCTGCCCGCCGCGCTGCTGCTGGGCGCCGACTTCGACGCCGCGCTGGCCCATGCGGGCGACGCCGACGGCTTGCTCATCGCGGCCTGCCCGGTGGCCGGCCTGCGGCCCCTGCTGGAACAGTTGCAGGGGCGCGCGCCGGCCCGGCTGATCTGGCTGTGCAAGGGCTTCGAAGGCGGCACCGGCTTGCTGCCGCACCAAATCGTGCGGCAAGTGCTGGGCGACCAAGTGATCGGCGGCGCCCTGTCCGGCCCCTCTTTCGCCCAGGAAGTGGCGCGCGGCTTGCCGTGCGCGTTGACCGTGGCCTCGGCCTCGCCCGATTTGCGCGAGCAGGTGGTGGGCATCGCGCACGGCGGCGCGATGCGGGTTTATGCGAGCGACGATGTGATCGGCGTGGAGGTGGGCGGCGCCGTCAAGAATGTGCTGGCCATCGCCACCGGCGCGGCCGACGGCCTGGGCCTGGGCTTGAACGCGCGCGCCGCCCTGATCACGCGCGGCCTGGCCGAAATCACCCGCCTGGGCACGGCCTTGGGCGGGCGCACCGAAACCTTCATGGGCTTGACCGGCATGGGCGACCTGATCCTCACCTGCACCGGCGACCTGTCGCGCAACCGGCGGGTCGGCATGGCGCTGGCCCAGGGCAAGGCGCTGGCCACCATCGTGACCGAGCTGGGCCATGTGGCCGAAGGCGTTCCGTGCGCCCAGGCGGTGCGCGAGCTGGCGCGGCGCTTGCAGGTGGACATGCCGATCACCAACGCGGTGGCCGGTGTGCTGTTCGACGGCGACCGGCCGCAAGACATGGTGGCCCGCCTGCTGGCGCGCGATCCGCGCGACGAGTCGGCCTAGCAGCCTGTCGGCGGCGCCGGCTACACCAGCAAGATGGTGCGCAGCAAGAGCGCGTCGCGCTCGGCCCGAATCGCATGGGCTTGGCCGCCGTGCAAATACATCATCTGGCCGGGCCGCAAGCATTGGTCGGCGCCGTGGGCCCGCACCGTCACTTCGCCCTCCAGACACAGCAGGGTCACTTCGCCGGGCACATGATGCTCGGGAATGGCCTTACCGGCAGGCAGTATCATGCGGATCAGTTCCAGCTCGTCCGTCTTGGCCAGCGCGATCGCGGAAAACACCGTCAGATCCTGCCGCGCTTGCTGTACATCGATCACCGCGCCCGATGGCGCATGGGGCATAGCCATGGTCTCGCTCCTTATATGGGTTGCTCCTGCTCTTTCGCCTCGCGCAGCCATGCCACCAAGGGCAGCGCGTCTTGCAAGCCGCGCGCCACGGCCGGCACCATCCGCTCCGGCTCGTCGAACGGCAAATCGATTTCGGTCCACACGAAAAAGCTTTTCATCTTGATGTACTCGATATGGACGGCGTCGGCGTCGAAACCTTTGGGCGGGCGCTGCAATTTGCCCTCGTTTTGCACGTCGCCGTAAGTGTGACGCAAGCGCTTATTGTTCATCACTTTCGAAAAACCAGGCGCGTCATTGACCAGATGCTCGCGGATGGCGCGCAAGCGCCCGGCCGGCGGCAGGTATTCGCCCGCGCCGAACAGCAACTTGCCGCCGCCGTCGATTTGCATATAGTAAGTCGGCCCGCCCGCCTTGCTGGGGCGGCGCATGTCGTTGGGGGCGATGGCGGCTGAAAAACGCGTCTTGTAGGGGCTTTTATCGTGCGCGAAACGCACATCGCGGTTGATGCGAAACAGCGCCTTCTTCGGGTTGCACCACTTGACGGCGGGATCGAACTTGCCCAGTTCGGCGATCAGGGCCGTCACCAGGGCCAAAAATTCTTCGCGCAAGATATCGTAGCGGGGCTTGTTCATGACAAACCAGGGCCGGTTGTTGTTTTCGCTCAGTTCGAATAAAAATTGGGTCAGGTCGCGCAAGTGCATGAATCAGATTCCATGTGGGAGATTGGCCAAGCGGCCGGATCGGCCGAGGCCGCCAACCGGCTGCCCGCAGTGTGCCTTATTTGCTGGCCGGGCGCTTGCCGACCGTGATATCGAGCTCGGCCTCGCGGTTTTTGCGCAGCACCGTCATGCGCGCCTTGCCGCCCGGGCTGAGCTGGGCGATCAGATTGAGCATGTCGGTGGTGTCGCCGACCGGCTTGCCTTCCACCTTGAGCAAGATGTCGCCCGGCTTGATGCCGCCCCGGTCGGCCGGGCCGTTGCGCACCACGCCGGCGATGATGGCGCCCTTTTGACGCGCCAGGCCGAAGCTGGCGGCCAGCTCGGGCGTGATGTCTTGCGACTCGACCCCGATCCAGCCGCGCACCACATGACCGCTCTTGATGATCGATTCCATCACCGCCTTGGCGGTGGAGACGGGAATGGCGAAGCCGATTCCCACCGAGCCCCCGGTTTGGGAATAGATGGCCGAATTGATGCCCAGGAGATTGCCCCGGGTATCGATCAAGGCCCCGCCCGAATTGCCGAAATTGATGGCGGCATCGGTCTGGATAAAGTTTTCGAAATGGTTGATGTGCAGGTTATTGCGCCCCAGCGCGGAAATGATGCCCATGGTGACGGTCTGCCCCACCCCGAAAGGGTTTCCGATGGCCAATACCACATCGCCCACCCTGGCTTGCTCGGCCTGGCCCAGCACGATCACGGGCAAATTGTTCAAGGCCACCTTGATGACGGCCAGATCGGTTTCCGGGTCCAGCCCCACCACCTTGGCCGGCCCCTTGCGGCCATCGGCCAGCACCACTTCGATTTCGTCGGCGGCATCAACCACGTGGTTGTTGGTCAGGATGTAACCGTCCGGACTCACGATCACACCCGAGCCCAGGCTGTTTTGCGGCTCTTCCTCGCCATCGGGCAGGCGTTCGCCGAAAAACTTTTTGAAAAACGGGTCCTTGAGCAGTGGATGGCCGGCCCGGCGCGGCGCCTTGCTGGTCAGTATGTTGACCACCGCCGGCATGGCGCGCCCGGCCGCGTCGCGGAAGGAGCCGGCCGCCGCGCCGCCGCGGGGCGCCTCCAGCAGGGCGGCCGGGGTGTCGGCGTTGCCCAGCTGATGCACCCGTCCCACCGCGCGGCCCGGCCACAGGCCGCCGGCGCCGGTGGCCGCATAGACGAAATACAGTGCCAGCACGATGGTCACCGTTTGCGCAAACAATAACCAGAGTCGTCGCATAAGCTCTTTGCAAGTAACGGGCCGGCGCACCAGGCGGCCGGCCGGGTGGGGCTATTTTTTCAAGGCGTCGCGTATTTCGCGCAGCAAGACGGTGTCTTCCGGGACGACGGCGGCGGCCGGCGGCTGGGTGGTGCGCGCCTTGTTTACCAGGCGCACCATCTGAAAAATGATGAAAGCGAGAATAAGGAAATTGAGCAAAATCGTCAGGAAATTGCCATAGGCAAATACCGCGCCCGCCTTCTTGGCTTCGACCAGGGTCAGTTGCGTGCCTTGATGGTTGAGCGGCAGGTAGTAATTGGCGAAGTCGAGCCCGCCGAACACCTTGCTAATCGGCGGCATGATCACGTCTTGCACCAGGGAATCGACTATCTTGCCGAACGCGCCACCGATGATGACCCCCACCGCCAGATCGACCACATTGCCCTTCATGGCGAATTGTTTAAATTCCTGCAACATTGGCATAGTTATATCCCCGCTGGATGTTTTTATAAAAACCATGACAATCATACTATCGATTGGCGGGCGCTCCAAACCGGGCCGCGCCGCCCATTGGACCGCCGGCGGCGCGCCAAGTTGCCACAATCGGCTGCAATTAGGAGCACGGCAACGTTTTTGCTTTAATTCGCTACGCGCTTCCCTTATAATTTAAGGTTGCTAGAAGCTATGTTAACGTTTCTTAAAGATTTCGCATTTTGACTGATTGGGGTTTGTATGAGTAACGAAAAGCAGGTCGATTCCGGCCGACGCGGCTTGCTCGTCGCTACGTGCGCGGCGGGCAGTGTGGTCGGTTTGGCCACCGCAGGGGCGTTGGTAAGCACTTTCCAGCCGTCCGAGAAGGCCAAAGCGGCCGGCGCGCCGGTCGAGGTGGACATTTCCAGCTTGAAACCGGGCGAGATGACCACGGTCGAGTGGCGCGGCAAGCCGGTGTGGATCTTGAAGCGCACCCCGGACATGGTGGCGTCCTTGAAAAGCACGGACGGCAAAGTGGCCGACGCCGATTCCAAGCGCAACCCGGAGGAATTCACGCCCGAGTACGCCCGTAACGAACACCGCTCGATCAAGCCGGAAATTCTGGTGGCGGTCGGCATCTGCACCCATCTGGGTTGCTCGCCCTCGTCCAAATTCACGCCCGGTCCCCAGCCTTCGCTGCCCGACGATTGGGCCGGCGGCTTCCTGTGCCCATGCCACGGCTCCACCTTCGACATGGCGGGCCGCGTCTTCAAAAACAAGCCGGCGCCCGATAATCTGCAAGTACCACGCCATATGTACCTGAGCGATACCCGCTTGGTCATCGGCAAAGATCAGAAAGGCGAGGCGTAATCATGGCCGGATTTAAAGAGACCAAGTTCCCGGCCAACGCGCCCGTGGCCGACAAAGCTTTGGGCTGGGTGGATGACCGTTTTCCATTGAGTAAGTTGTGGAACGATCAGTGGGGCAAGTACTACGCGCCGAAGAACTTTAACTTCTGGTACATCTTCGGCTCGCTGGCGATGCTGGTGCTGGTGATGCAGATCGTCACCGGCATCTTCCTGACCATGCACTACAAGCCGGACGCCAATCTGGCCTTCGGTTCGGTCGAATACATCATGCGCGAAGTGCCCTGGGGCTGGCTGGTGCGCTATATGCACTCGACCGGCGCCTCGGCCTTCTTCATCATCGTCTACCTGCACATGACGCGCGCCTTGCTGTACGGCTCGTACCGCAAACCGCGCGAACTGATCTGGCTGTTCGGTTTCGCCATCTTCCTGTGCCTGATGGCCGAAGCCTTCTTCGGTTACCTGCTGCCGTGGGGCCAGATGTCGTATTGGGGCGCCCAAGTGATCGTCAACCTGTTTGGCGCCATTCCGCTGATCGGACCCGATTTGTCGCTCTGGATACGGGGCGACTACGTGGTCTCGGACGCCACCTTGAACCGCTTCTTCGCGTTCCACGTGATCGCCATCCCGCTGGTGCTGCTCGGCCTGGTCGCGGCGCATCTGATCGCGCTGCACGAAGTCGGCTCCAACAATCCGGACGGCATTGAAGTGAAGGACAACCTGGGCCCGGACGGCCATCCGCTCGACTCCATCCCGTCCCACCCTTACTACAGCGTGCATGACATGTTCGGTGTGACGATCTTCCTGTCCATCTTCAGCGCGGTGGTCTTTTTCGCGCCGGAAATGGGCGGCTACTTCCTGGAGTACAACAACTTCTTGCCGGGCGATTCCCTGAAGACCCCGCTGCACATCGCGCCGACCTGGTACTTCACGCCGTTTTACTCGGTGCTGCGCGCCACCACCGCCGACTTCATGTACGTGCTCATGGCCGCGGTGGCCGCCTACGTGGTGTTCATCTGGCTCAAGACCCGCTTGGCGACCGTGATCAAGGCCGCCATCGCCCTGGTGGCCCTGGTGGCCATCATCGGCATGCTGCCGCAGGTGCTCGACGCCAAGTTCTGGGGCGTGGTGTTCTTCGGCGGTTCGGTCATGATCTTGGCCCTGCTGCCTTGGCTCGACCACTCGAAAGTGAAATCGATCCGCTATCGGCCCGATTGGCACAAATATCTGTATATCTTGTTTGGCCTGTCCTTCGTGACGCTCGGTTATCTGGGCACCTTGCCGCCGACCGACGTGCGCACCATCGTCTCGCAAGTGTGCACGCTGTTTTACTTTAGTTTCTTCCTGCTGATGCCATGGTGGAGCGCGATGGGCAACTTCAAGCCCGTGCCGTCACGCGTGACGTTCCATCCGCATTAACTCCAGCGACTAAAGGACAAAGGACCTGACATGAATTTACCGAAAAAACTGCTCGCCATCTTGACCCTGGTGCCGGCGCTGGCCATGGCCAACGAGGGCGGCGCCGTGCTCGACAAGGCGCCTGACCGCTCCAACAATATGGCGGCCTTGCAGCACGGCGCCAAACTGTTCGTCAACTATTGCCTGAACTGCCATGCGGCGGCCTCGATGCGCTACAACCGCCTCAAGGATCTGGGCTTGAGCGAAGACCAGATCAAGGGCAGTCTGCTGTTTACGGGCGAAAAAGTGGGCGACTTGATGACCACCACGCTCAATCCGAAAGACGCCAAGGCGTGGTTCGGGGTGGTGCCGCCGGATCTGTCGGTGATTTCGCGCGCCAAGGCTTCCTCGGCCGGCAGCGGCGGCGACTATCTGTACACTTACCTGCGCACCTTCTATCAGGACAGCACCCGCCCCACCGGCTGGAACAATCTGGTGGTGCCGAACGTGGCCATGCCGCATGTGCTGTGGGAATTGCAGGGCATCCAGACCGCCAAAATGATCGAAGTCAAGGACCCGCATGAAGCGGGCAAAATGGTGCACAAATTCGACGGCTTCCAGCAAGTGAAGCCAGGTCAGCTGAACAAGCTGGAATTCGACACCGCGGTGGCCGACCTGGTCGGTTACATGGAATGGATGGCCGAGCCGGCCCAAGGCACCCGCAAGCGCCTGGGCGTCTGGGTGCTGCTGTTCATGTCCGTATTGGTCTTGCTGGCCTGGCGTTTGAACGCATCGTTCTGGAAAGAAGTCAAATAAGAGAGTGCTGCCGACCGCATTCGTTTTGCGTTGCCCGCATTGGCGGGTAATTGTTTCGGGGTGATCCGTTCGCGGGCTCACCCCCTTTGTTTCTAAGGAACTATAAAAATGATGGTTCTCTATTCGGGCACAACCTGCCCCTTCTCGCAACGCTGCCGCCTGGTCCTGTTTGAAAAAGGCATGGATTTCGAAGTGCGCGACGTCGACCTGTTCAACAAGCCGGAAGATATTTCGACCATGAACCCGTACGGCCAGGTGCCGATCCTGGTCGAGCGCGAATTGATTCTGTACGAATCGAACATCATCAACGAATACATCGACGAGCGTTTTCCCCATCCGCAACTGATGCCGGCCGACCCCTTGATGCGGGCGCGCGCGCGCCTGATGCTGTTCAATTTCGAGAAAGAATTGTTCGTCCATGTACATGTGCTGGAAAGCGAGCGGGCCAAGGGCAACGACAAGAGCCACGACAAGGCGCGCGCCGAAATCCGCGACCGCCTGACCACCTTGGCGCCGCTGTTTTTGAAAAACAAGTATATGTTGGGCGACGAATTCTCGATGCTGGACGTGGCGGTGGCGCCGCTGCTGTGGCGCCTGGACCATTACGGCATCGAATTGTCGAAAACCGCGGCCCCGCTGATGAAATACGCCGAACGCATCTTCTCGCGTCCGGCCTATATCGAAGCGTTGACCCCATCGGAAAAGGTGATGCGCCGTTAAGTCGCGCGGCCACCGTTCTACTTGATTTACCGGCGCCGCCGGGTCCGCCCTGGCGGGCGCGGCGGCGCCGGGCCAGACAGTCTACCCACACCATGCCTGAAATCTCTACCAAACCCTATATGTTGCGCGCCATTTATGAATGGTGCACCGATTGCGGTTACACGCCCTATCTGGCGGTCAAGGTCGATGCCTCGACCACGGTACCGATGGAATACGTCAAGAAGGGCGAAATCGTGCTCAACATCAGCTTCGGCGCCACCAGCGGCTTGAAGATGGACAACGACAGCATCCGCTTCCACGCCCGTTTCGGCGGCGTCTCGCGCGAAATTTTCGTGCCGGTCAATAACGTGATGGCCATTTACGCCAACGAAAACGGCCAAGGCATGGCGTTCGAGCCGCAAGTGGGCGAGAACGCGCCGCAAGACGGCGAGGAAGCGGCGCCGGGGCCCGCCCTGGCCTCGGTGCCGACCTCGAGCGTGTCCGACATCGGCCAACAGGCCGACGCCGCGCAGCCCGAGGACGGCCGCGAACCGCCCAAAAAAGGCGGCCGCCCTACCCTGACCCGTATCAAATAGCGTATAATCGGGCCCGCAGTCACGCCGACTTAGCTCATTTGGTAGAGCAGTTGATTTGTAATCATCAGGTGGCCAGT
>JAZKGI010000017.1:0-179404 GCA_040385995.1 Pseudomonadota bacterium | reverse complement strand
TGACCCAGATCACCGAGCGCGGCGCGACCCGGATGGACGACCAGACCTCGGAAGCGTCGATGGAAAAACGTAAGAAAGCAGGGTACTTCTGATGAACGCAGCAACGCACAACCCGGGCCAGGGCGCCCCGCAAACCGAACGCGGCATGCTGCGCTTCATCACGGCCGGCTCGGTCGACGACGGTAAAAGCACGCTGATCGGGCGCCTGCTGTTCGACAGCAAAGGCATTTTCGCCGACCAGCTCGACGCCATGTCGCGCTCCAAGCACAAGCGCACCGTGGGCGACGCGGTCGATCTGTCGCTACTCACCGACGGCCTTGAGGCCGAGCGCGAACAGGGCATCACGATCGACGTGGCGTACCGCTATTTCGCCACCCCGAAACGCAAGTTCATCATCGCCGACACGCCCGGCCACGAACAGTACACCCGCAACATGGTGACGGGCGCCTCGACCGCCGACGCGGTGATCATTTTGATCGACGTATCGAAGGTCAAGCTGCGCGCAGACGGCGGAGTCGATCTGCTGATCCAGACCAAGCGCCACTCCACCATCGCCCACCTGCTGCAAATCGAGCACGTGGTGGTGGCCGTCAACAAGATGGACTTGATCGGCTACGACCAAGCCATCTACGAGCGCATCGTGCAGGCTTACCGCGACTTCGCGCAGCAGCTCGGCCTGCGCGACATCACGCCGATTCCGCTCTCGGCCCTCACCGGCGACAACGTCGTCGAACGGGGCGACAAGCTCGCGTGGTACCAGGGCCCGACCCTGATCGAGCTGCTCGAATCGCTGTCGGTGTACGACGAATCGCATCACAGCCCGCTGCGCTTTCCGGTGCAGCTGGTGGCGCGTCACAACGGCCACGAGGCGAACGACTTCCGCGGCTACATGGGACGGATCGAATCGGGCCAGGTCAGCGTGGGCGACCAGTTGCTGGTGCAGCCTTCCGGCCAGAGCGCCACCGTGAAGCAGATTTTGACCCTGGACGGCGCGCTCCAGACGGCGCTGGTGGGCCAGTCGGTCACCCTGCTGCTCAACGAATATCTGGACATCTCGCGCGGCGACATGCTGGCCGGCGCCGACCGTCCCGCCACCTTGCTCAAACAGGTCAACGCCGACGTGTGCTGGCTGTCCGAAGACGCGCTCGACCTGCGCCGCAAATACTGGATCAAGCACGGCACCAAACAGACCAGCGCGCGCGTGACGGCCATCGACACCCTGCTCGACATCAATACCCAGCAGCGTCACCCGGCCACCGGCTTAAAGCTCAACGATATCGCCCGCATCGCGCTCACCGTGCAGCAGCCGCTGGCGGCCGACGCCTACGACGACATCCGCGCCACCGGCGCCTTCATCTTGATCGACGAGGTGACCCACCAGACGGTGGCGGCCGGCATGATACGGCTCGACTAGGAGAGTGGCATGGCCCAACCGTCCTACGGAAAAGTGTATCTGGTGGGCGCCGGCCCCGGCGCGCAGGATCTGATGACCCTGCGCGGCGCGCGTTTGCTGGCCCAGGCCGAGGTGGTGCTGTATGACGCCCTGGTGACGGCCGAGATGCTGGCCCTGTGTCCGCAAGCGGTGCTCGTTTCGGTCGGCAAACGCTGCGGCCAGCGCTCGACGGCGCAAGCATTTATCAACGAGCAGCTGATCGATCACGCGGCCCGCTATGGAATGGTGGTGCGCTTGAAGGGCGGCGACCCGATGCTGTTCGGCCGCGCCGACGAGGAATTGCGGGCCCTGGAGGAAGTCGGTATCGCCGTCGAGGTGGTGCCGGGAATTACCACCGCGCTGGCGGCGGCGGCGGCCAGTCAGCAGCCGCTGACCAAACGCGGGGTGGCGCGCAGCGTCGCCTTTTTCACCTCCAGCACGGCGCCCGAGCAGCAGGAGCTGGCCGGCATTCCCGACACCGACACCCTGGTGCAGTACATGGGCGGGCGCGAAGCCATCGCCACCGCGCGCCGCATGATCGAGCGGGGGCGCCGGGCCGACACGCCGGTGGTGATCATTGAAAATTGCAGCCGCCCCGAACAGCGCATCCTGCGCCTGGAGCTGGGCGCCCTGGCCGACGGCCTGGGCGAAGCGCACGGGCCGGTGCTGGTGATGCTGGGCGAGGCGATGCGCATGCGCGAGCGCCAGCGCGACGTGGCGCCGCCGGCGGCGCTTCAGGCAAGCGCCGACTGAAGAACAGTACGCGCAGCGGCAATGGCCCTGTTCCCGCCGTCTCACATTTCCGGGACCCGAGCAACACCGAATCGATATTAGTACGGTCCAGCTTTGCGCGCGACGAGCAGGGCGAAAATGGTGGGTTACAGCTCCGCCGCCAGTTCCCACACCACGGTGTCGCGACTTATGAACTCGCCGTGCGCGCCCAGCGTCAGGTAAAACGGCGCGAAGTCGCCGGGCAGCAGAACGACCATGGGGCTACGGTCGTACTCTTCGTCTTCATCGAACAGCGCCGGGTCGATCGGGTACTTGCGATAGCGGCCATGGACGACGCAGGGCGTGCCTGTGGCGAGCTTAATTTTCTTGGCGGGCGCCTTGCCGATGGGGCCGGGCGGCAGTCCCGCGAAGGACGCGGGAGGCCAGATAGTTGACTCCAATTCAGGGCCGTCGAAGCGGCGTATCCACAGGTCCGAGGTGCAGCGGTCGAAGCGTTGTTCACCGTGGATGGAGCCGGTGCCCATCGAGTCGAACCTGCCGTTGCGCAGCGGGCGTATCGCCCTATTGGCGCGCACGTAAGCGTCCGGTGGCGGTTGCTCGATTGGTCCCAGTTGTGGCGTTTCCCCGGCGCGGATGGTGTAGCCGTTTGCCAACCGTATCGGGGTAACGCCGAAGCGCTGGCAATAAGCAACAAATGCTTGCGGGCCGCCCACCCGTTCGGTAAGTAGGTCGCTTACAAAGGTAAGCCAGTTGACGCCCTTGAGACCTTTAGGGGCTTGCCTTCCATCCCTCACGATGTCATCGATATTGAGGGTGCGATAGCGCGTCGCCAAATCCAGCGCTTCCGGTTCCCATGGCAGCATTTGTTCGGTCGTTATCGCAGCTAAGCCAGCAACGCCGTGAAATGGCGTGAGCCGTTCGGTGCATAGGGCGATCAAGGTTTCCAGCGCCTTCAGCTTTTCGCCGTCAAAGGCGTGCGAGCGCGGAACTTGAAATTGAAAGCTGGAGATATCGCTTTCTTCCCAGCCCCGCTCGGTCAAGCAAGTAAGAGCGTATTCGCCCGCTTCGTCCGGCCCGTCACCGGACGATTCATACCATTGGATGCCATCGTCCTCGTCCAGCGGCAAGATGTAATCGCGAAAGACTGGCAGCGGCTTTTTCGCCAGCATGATGGGCTTCCAGGTGTCCGGGTTGCGCGCCCATGTCAGATTGTCGCCGTAAGCTTCCCGGTAGGCGTCGAAGCATTCGGCCAAGGCCAACCGTTTGGCCGCAGTATGTCCGCCCCAAAAGTGAAAGGATGCGACGAAGCCCACCGTCATGATGACTTTACCGGTCTCTTCATTGGTGTATTCGAAATAGAGCCGCTGCGTTTCTATTTTTTCCAGTTCGGTGCCCATTGTCATTTCGTTTCTTTCGTTGGTGTGGGGGCGGCGGTGGCGGCTTTCGCGGTGACGAGCAGCGCGGCGCCGGCGCGGCCGAGCGCTACGGCGCCGACAATCGCATTTCTCGTCGGCGGGAAGGCGAGCAGGATGGCACCCACCAGGATGACGCCGCTGGTGCCAGGATTTTCTTTCAAAAATGTTGCCAGGGTGCGGTGTTCGCCAACCTCGGCCATCGGCCCGTATTGCGGCAACTGCGGCTGGGGCGCCGGCGCCGGCGACGGTTTGGGCGGCGGTAATTGATACCAGCGCCGCAGCTCTTGCGACTCCCTTTGCATCGGGGTGGTGACGGGAACCCGGACCGGCGCGGTGGCGGGCGCGGGACGCTTTTTGCCGCAATCGCAATCGCTAATTTCGAGTAGACGAAAACGCTTAACACCAGCAATTCTTTCATACGCCAATCGCTGATACCGGTCGAGGCTATCGCCAGCGAATTTGATTTCGAGGACGGTCTCGATATTTTTCTTCACTGGAATCAAGCGATCCCAATCTATCGTGCCCCCCCGCGCGCATGGCCGCCAATTCCACACCGGTAGAGCGGAGGATGATGCAGTCCGGTATGCGTAGCAGCCCTTTTTGAGGCCGGCCTTCCAGGTCGCGTTTCAGCAAACCTTCGCCCATGGCGCGCCCCAGCGGAAAGCGGCTGGGGCGGTTCGGCTGCTCGATGCTCATCAAAGGCTTGGGTGGGTCCGTCTTCATGCTGAAACCCACCTCGGCCTTGTAGCGCCACACCAGTTGATTGATTTCCTCGTCCGCCCAGATACCCTTGGTGGTGCAGCGCTGTTTCAATTCATGGCCAAGCGTGTTGCGCACAGTCGTGCCCGCACTGCAAACGCACATCTTTTCGCACAGGTAGCCGCAGTCCAGCGGATGCGACAGGGTCAGCACCTTGCCGTGCGATCCTTCGTGGGTGATCGAGCGCCCGACGGTGTACGACTTCGGCTTGTTCAGATCGTCCGGCATGGTTATGCGTCCTCCGCGTTTGATTCGCAATAGTGATAGGGATCGTCGCCCGCAGCTTCCACGCGTTCCACTGCCAGCCGCGCGGCGACGGCCGTATCGGTCCATACCTCCCCGGTTCTGCCGTACCGATCTGTCTCACCCCCGCCCGCACGTCCGTCGGCGATGGTGAGCGTGTATTTGACGCCGGCAAGTTTTTCTCCCGTTTCACCATCTTGCAGAACGAAATGTTCTTGAACGCGTGAGGCTGGCCGCGCCTGGTACATGGGCACCGGCGCCGCTTTGGCCGCTGGCGCGGGTGCGTCGTCGCTACCGTACCCAGCATGATTGTTATGCCGTGAGTAAAGCACCGCGCCGCAGTCGGTCACATCTTGGTCGAAAGCGAAGGCAACGCCATTGTCGGTCATTTGGGGAAAACGGCTGCTGAGGATCTTGGTTTCCCTCTTGCAACGAGGACATGAGACCGGATCACCGACCCGTGCCATCGGAATGTCGTCGATGGAACGTCTGGATGAGGATGAGATGACTTCGCCACCATGCGATGTCCGGTCGCCAACGACGATGAAGCCGATGATGGGCATGTGGTTTCCCCTGTTCTGACACGACATTTTCGCTGGATAAAGTATCCTGCCGCTATTGAACTCAACGAAGTTTGATATTTTGCAAGATTTTCAGGAATAGCACAGCTATCGCGATGTCGGCGCGAATGTGAACGGTATGCCTGCGTGGATAGGGAAGACACGGATGCGACCTCGCATCCGTAGTGTGCGCGAACAATAGTACAAGCAGGATGGAGAACCTGGCGCTAAGCTAGCCGGCCACGCTGACGCAATAATCGGTCATCGCGTTGAGCACATTCGGGGCTTCCCCCACCGCGCCGGCGACCGTGATGGCCACCCCGGGATGGTCGACTCTGAGCTGCTCGACCAGCAGCGGCAAGTCGCGCAGCAAATGCCCGCCCTGCCCCAAAAAGACCGGTACCACGGTCACATCGGCGGCGCCGCCGCTCACCAGTTCGGCCACCTGCTCGGGCAAACGCGGCGTCATCAGTTCCAGAAACGCCAGCGTCACCGTCATGTCCGGCAAACGGGCCTGGGTCAGCGCGCGCAAGCGCTCGAACGGCTCGGCCCAGGTCGCGGCGCGGGCGCCGTGTGCGAATAATATTAATGCGCGTTTTGTCATTAGTGCCGCTCCACCCACCAAAGGGCGCCGATCGCCAGCGCCAGATAAAGCGCCGAAGGCGCCACAGCTGTCAAAAAGGCCGGCCAAGTGCTGAGCAGCCCCAGATGCGAGAACAGGGAGTTGACCAAGATGAAGCTCACTCCCATCATAATGCCGAGAAAAATCTTCAGGCTGATGCCGCCGCTGCGCGAATGCAGATAGGCGAAAGGCAGCGCCAGCGCCATCAACACGAAGATGGCCAGCGGATCGATCAGCTTTTTCCAGAACGCGATCTTGAACCGCTCCGTTTCCTGCTTGTTTTCCACCAGATGGCGGGTATAAACGGCCAGCTCGTTAGCCGACATACGCTCCGGATCGGAGGCCGACACCGACAAGATCTTGGGCGTGACTTCGGAGATGAACTCTTTGCTGGCCAGCTTGACGGTCGATACCACGCCCGTCTCCTGACGGAAGTGATTGGCCCAGTTGGCCGGCATGCCGGCCACCGGCGGCGCCGTGTTCGAAAAGCGCGTCTCCGTCACGTCTTGCAGGCGCCACGTGTTTTTGCCCATGTAAGTGGCGCGCGCGGCCACGATCAGGGAACGCATGCGGAAGTCGCTGTCGAACTCGTAGAGCTTCACGTTGATCAATTGGCCGTCCGCGCGCGCCTCCCCGACGTTAAAAAAGCGCGAGCCGGTCACCTCGCCGCTCAAACCGTCGCTTTTGACGATATCCTTGGTCCACAGACCGGAGCGGAACTCGGCCGAGACGGTGGTGCCGCGCGAATTGAGCTTCATCTTGTCGGCGATGGGGGCGGTGCGCGGCGCGATTAATTCACCAAAGATGAAGGTGATGATGACAAACACGATGGCGATCCGAAACAGCATCCAGGCCGCCATGCCGGTCGACATGCTGGAGGCGCGCATGATGGTAAATTCCGAGCTGGCCGCAAATTGCGCCATCGTGTAGATGGTGCCGATCAGGGCCGCCACCGGCATCACCTCGTACACGTGGCCGGGCATCAGCACTAATAGATACAGCAGGGCGCTATTGATGGTGTAGCCGTTGCGCCCCACCGAGGTCAGCTCGCCCGTCAAGTCCATGAACGCCAGCAGTGCCAGAAAGGCGACCAGCACAAAGGCCACCGCCTGCGAAATGGCGACCGCAAAATAACGCTGGAGGATTTTCATTTCGGTGCCGCGATCGATGGCTGGCTGGCGCGGCGGCCCCGTTTAAACGAGGCAAGCAATACCAGTGGGTGATAACGATGATTGACATTCACGCGCCACGCAAACAGCAGCAGCACCGCCAGCGCCGCCAGCACATGCAGCGGCCACCAGCCGGCGCCGAACGACAGGCGCTCGTGGCGCACGCTGGACTCGACCACTTTCACCAGATTGTTATAGGTGAAAAAAATCAGCAGCGCGATGATCAGATTGACCGAGCTGCCGGCGCGCGGATTGACAAAGCCGAGCGGTATGGCCAGCAGGATCAGAATCAGGCAGGTGATGGGCGCGCTGACACGCCAGTACAGCTCGGACAGGGTGGACGGGCTGGGCGCGGCCAACAACGCGCTCGTGCTCATCGAATTGACTTGCAATTCGCCGCCCAGGTCCTGCGCCTGGGTTGCCACGCGCATGCTGTAGGTTTCAAATTCCATGATTTGAAAATCGGCCTGGCCCGGCGTGCCCAGGTAGCGCCGACCGTTTTTCAGCACCAGGAAATTGCCGCCGTGCGCGTCGGTGGTGATCACCCCTTCCCTGGCCACCACCACCGAATTGCCGCTTTTATCGACCGAATTGACAAACACGTTATGCACCTTGGCGCGCTCTCCCGACACCCCCTCGACAAAGAAAATGCGGTTGCTCGAAGCGGACTCCTGGAATTGGCCGGGCGAGACTTTTTGCAAATCTTCGCGCTTGAGAAAACGCTCGACATACTCATTACTTTTTTGTTTGGCCCACGGCGTGGCCACCAGGCTCAGGCCGGCCGTCAAGATCACCAGCGGCAAGCCAAATTGGAGCACGGGACGGATCCAGTGCGCCAGACTCAGGCCGGAGGCGAACCAGACCACCATCTCGGAATCGCGGTAGCTGCGCGTGACCACCATGAGCACCGAAATAAAGCTGGTGAGGATCAAGATGGTTGGCAGATAATTTAGCGCGGCAAAAGCGATCAGCGCCACCACATCGCCCGAGGCGACCCGGCCGCCCGCCGCCTTGCCGAGGATGGAAATCAGGGTCCAGGTCAAGATGATGGTAAACAGCACCGTGAAGGAGGCGCCGGCGGCGCTGGCCAATTCACGTTGCAAGGTACGTTGAAAAATCATTCGAAGTTTATAATTCGGATCAGTAAGTGAAGCAACTCGTCACGAGTAAACGAAAAACGGAGAACCAAATGGACTTTAGCATAAAAGCTTTCGACACAAAAAACACCATCACCTCGGTTAAAACCGGTTGCGTCGCGGTTGCGGTATTCGAAAATAAAAAACTCTCGCAAGCGGCAAAAGCTCTCGACAGTGCTGGTGAAATTACGGCTGCGCTCAAGTCCGGCGACATTTCCGGCAAACCCGGCAGCACGCTCCTGCTGCGCGGCGCGCTCGGCGCGGCGGCCGCCCGCATCCTGCTGGTGGGCTTGGGCAGCGACGAGGCGATCAGCGAAAAAAGCTTCACCACCGCCTTGCAAGCGACCATGAAGGCGTTTTCTTCGCTGGGCGCCACGGACGCCATTATCGCATTGCCAATGGCGGAAGTGGCCGAGCGCGACGCCAGCTGGGCCATCGCCCGCGTGGTCCACAGCGCCTACGACAATGCCTACCGTTGCGACGCGCAAAAAAGCAAAAAAGACCCCGCCCCCGAAGGCGTACGCAAGATTGTACTCGACCTGCCGGCCGATAGCGCCAGCAAGGCCGCCCTGGCCAACAGTATCGCCATCGCCAACGGCATGAACCTGACCAAGGACCTGGGTAATTTGTCGGCCAACGTCTGCACGCCCAGCTACCTGGCCGATACCGCCAAAAAGCTGGCCAAGCAATACCAGTTCGAACTCGAGGTGCTGGACCGCAAACAGCTCGAAGCGCTCAAGATGGGCAGTTTTTTGTCGGTCACCAGCGGTAGCGAGCAGCCACCCAAGTTCATCGTGCTCAAGCATATGGGCGGCAAATCGAAGGAAGCGCCGGTGGTGCTGGTCGGCAAAGGCATCACCTTTGACACGGGCGGCATTTCGATCAAGCCCGGGGTCGGCATGGATGAGATGAAATACGATATGTGCGGCGCCGGATCGGTGCTGGGCACCTTCCGCGCCATCGGTGAAATGAACTTGAAGGCGAATGTGATCGGCGTGATCGCCGCCTGCGAGAACATGCCGTCCGGGCGCGCCACCAAACCGGGCGATATCGTCACCTCGATGAAGGGCTTGACCATCGAAGTGCTCAACACCGACGCCGAGGGCCGCCTGGTGCTGTGCGACGCGCTGACCTACGCCGAGCGTTTCAATCCGGCGGTGGTGATCGACATCGCCACCCTGACCGGCGCCTGCGTGGTCGCCCTGGGCAATCACAACACCGGTTTGTTTACCCGCAGCGACGCGGCCCATGACCGTTTGGCCGAGCAGCTGCTGGCGGCCGGTAACAGCACGGGCGACAAGGCTTGGCGCATGCCGGTCGAGGAAGCCTACAATGAGCAGTTGAAGTCCAATTTCGCCGATTTGGCCAACATCGGCACGCCCGGCGGCGGCGCGGCAACCGCCGCCGCATTCCTGGAAAATTTTACCAAGAAGTACACCTGGGCCCACCTCGACATCGCCGGCACGGCGTGGAAATCGGGTTCCGGCAAGGGCGCCACCGGCCGGCCGGTGCCGCTGCTGACGACGTTTTTGCTGAACCGGATCGCCGCGCAAGCAAGCGCCCAATAATGGTCGGGCCGCGCGCTGGTCGATGGCGCGTTGACGGCGCCATTTAATAGATGACGGAGCCGCCGCCCGCCGGATCGGCCCGGCCATCGGCACCGCCGCCGGGCGCGTTTTTTTGCAGGATCACGATCACGGTGGACGGATAATCGAAGCCGGCCCCGGTATCGCGGTCGATCTCGTTGCCCAGCCCGGCGGTCCACGCCAGATTGTGCCAGCGGCTCACGTTCGGCTTCGATGCCACCGTTTCGCCGGCCGCGCCGACGTCGTCCATTTTGCAGTCGATGCGTAACGGCGCGGCGCTTTTGCGCACCATCACCCGGGCCGGCGTGGTGACAAACCAGCGCCCCACGTCATTGCTCAGCAGGCAGCCGGCGCCAGCCACCTCGCGGTGATCCACAATGGTGTGCACCAGCAGCTGCTGCTGATTCGATTCGGTCAAGGTGGCGCAGCCGGTTAAAACGGGGAAGGCGGCGAAGGTGGTCAAGGCGCCGATGGCGGCGTAACGCAACATGGCATGCTCCTCCGGCTGGACCGGCACCTGCCGGCCTGGCGATAAATCCGGCCGCCACGCGCCGCCGGACAAGGCGATCAGCGCAACGGTATCGGCAAGTCGCCCGGCACCGGCACAGCGGTCACGCTGTTTTTCGGGCTACCGTCAATCAAGCGGTCCGAGTACACCAGATAAACCAGCGCGTTACGTTTGGCATCGACCATGCGCACCACCCGCACATGTTTAAAGAAAATCGAGGCGCGTTCCGAAAATACTTCTTCCTGCACCGGCAGTTTTCCGTTGAAGCGCAATTGACCCACCTGACGGCAAGCCACCGACGACTCGGCCTTATCCTCGGCCAATCCGACCGCGCCTTTGATACCGCCCGTCTTGGCGCGCGACAGATAACAACTGACACCGCCCACTTTAGGATCGTCGAATACTTCGACCACCACTTTATGGTCCGGGCCGATCAGTTTAAACTCGGTATCGACCGAGCCCACCGTTTCCGCCGCGGCCAGCCCACTGCCCAACATCAGGACGGACGTATATAGTAATTTGATAAAACGCATGGGTATCCTCACAGGTGGAGCCAAAGCGGCCGCTGCCGCTTGCCGCAGGGACATGTCGCCGCGCCTGCGGCGATCGTGTGGTCGCCGTGTATGGTCGCTGGCGCCTCTGGCGCAGGCACTGTCGGACGCCCGGGCGTTGGCCCGCCGTTACCGAACGCGCACGCTTGCCCGCGTGCGCCGCCCGCCGCCTACTCGCTGCTCTGGTCTTGAGGCTGCGCCTGAACCTGGGAACGCTGCTTTTTCTTCAGGCTCTGAATCACCTTCAGAATGCCTTCCATTCCGGCTGCGCCGTCCAGATCGGTGAACGCGTCCAGCACCTCATTGAGTACCTGATTGCGCACGGCGGCCTCGTCGGAGGAAATGTCCGGCGATCGCTGCACCGCTTGGGCAGCTTGCGCCTTCTTCTCCGCCGCACTCTTGCTAGTCTTGCCGGCAGGCTTGCCATGCGTCAGCGCAGCTTGCCAGATGACCCAGCGGCGCTGCGTTTCGAATATCAGATACTCTTCCGGTTTATCTTCTCGCCGACGCACAATGTGGCCGTCACGTTGCGCCCACGCTTCAAATGCAGATCGCATTTTCTTCCTTTACCAATGCTTAACGCATTTCACTGTTAAAACCGCAATATTTCAAAATATTACCATTTATTGGCGTCATATAACACTACTATGATGCGGCTTTTTCGTAATGTGGCGTGCAATGCAACATCAGCGGCAATCCTTAGTAAGTATATTTCGCTTTTTGAGCAATAGGAGTGCGATTATGATATTAGAATTACAATAAAAAACGAAAACTGGTAGTTTATGTCTTCATTTTTGCACCTTTCAACATTTTAGTAGCGTTCCCTTGGATGGAGAAAAAAAAATTGTCTCCCGAGCGACATTCGTTCCGCCGTGTCATCCACTTTCTCCTCCTCTTACCCGCCAATATAATTTTATTATTAGCAATATGAACATACAATTGCAATTATGAACTTGTTTAGCATCAATTCTCGTGCGTACACCGCAATATTTTCATACCAAGCCACAGATCAGCCCGGATCGCCCCGGCCGGCATGATGTACGCAGAGCCGTTTGCCTCAAAACATTGGGCAAAGTCGCATGGACGCGGGCTTACGGTAAGATTCGGCCGTGCCAAACGTTCGGCGGCGCTGCCTTATTGCTGTGCTGCGGCGTAACTTTACTACAAGAAAGTCGAAGATGAAACTAGCTAGTTGGAATGTAAACTCACTAAAAGTACGTTTGTCACAGGTATTACAGTGGTTGGGCGACAATCCAGTCGATGTGCTGTGCCTCCAAGAAACGAAACTCACCGACGATAAATTCCCTTTTACTGAAATCGAGGCGGCGGGCTATCAAGTTGTCTTCAGCGGTCAAAAAACCTACAATGGGGTCGCAATCTTATCTAAACTGCCAATTGAAGGGGTAGTAAAAAATAATCCTTGGTACCCCGATGAGCAGCAACGCATCCTGGCCGCGACCATTGGCGGAGTGCGTATTGTATGTGCCTATGTACCCAATGGGCAGAGCGTGGAGTCGGACAAATATCACTACAAATTAGCGTGGTTGGCGGCGTTGCGGGAGTGGCTAAGCGCGGAAGCGGCGCAGCATACCGAACTGGCCGTGCTTGGGGATTTCAATATCGCGCCACAGGACCGGGATGTCCACGATCCGGTCGCATGGGCCGGCCAGGTGCTGGTGTCCGACCCGGAGCGCGCTTCGCTTGCCGCTTTGATGGCGCTAGGGTTGGAAGACGCGTTCCGCCTCTTCGAGCAAGCCGATAAATCGTTTAGCTGGTGGGACTATCGCCAATTGGGATTTCGGCTTAACAAGGGACTGCGCATCGACCACATCTTGCTGTCGCAAACCCTGGCGGCGCGTTGCAGCGCCTGTGTGATCGACCGCGTGCCCCGCAAGTGGGAACAGCCGTCCGACCACGCGCCCATCATCGCCACGCTGGACTGAGTGCCGAACGCGCCCCCCGGCGCCGTCGGCACCGGGCCGCGTCGCGGGCGGCCCGTCCAGCCATTAAATCACATACATATCGATGTACTGGTTGACCGGCATCGCTTCCAGCGCCGGCTGGTCGAGCGAGACCGCCAGAATGGCAGCCTGCTGCTTGGGCGGGAATTGGCGTGCCAGATTGGTGCGGAACTTTTCCACCAGCAGCGGAATACCGTCGCCACGGCGACGCGCGTGGCCGATCGGATAATCGACCACGATTTCCTCGAAGGCCGAGCCGTCGCTCAATTCCACATGTAGCGCATTGGCGATCGAACGCTTGGCCGGGTCGTGATAATCGGCGGTGAAGCCGGCGTCTTCGATGCAGACGATTTTATCGCGCAAGATATCGATGCGCGCGTCGGCCGCCACCTTGTCCTCGTAATCGGCGGCGGTCAGACGGCCGAAAATCAGGGGCACCGCCACCATGTACTGAATGCAGTGATCGCGGTCGGCCGGATTGTCGAGCGGGCCTTTCTTGTCGATGATGCGGATGCATGCCTCGTGGGTGCGGATCGTGATTTTGCCGATGTCATCGACGCTTTTACCGGCGGCGGCCAGTTTGCCATGTAGCGTCATGGCCGCTTCAACCGCGGTTTGCGAATGGAATTCGGCCGGGAAGGAAATCTTGAACAGCACATTTTCCATCACATATGAACCGTAGGGACGCTGGAATGTGAACGGCCGACCCTTGAACAGCACATCGTAAAAGCCCCAAGTTTTGGCCGATAACACCGACGGGTAGCCCATCTCGCCGGTTTTTGCGATCAGCGCCAGGCGCACCGCGCGCGCGGTGGCGTCTCCGGCGGCCCACGATTTGCGCGAGCCGGTATTGGGCGAATGGCGGTAAGTGCGCAGCGCCTGACCGTCAACCCAAGCCAGCGACACGGCGTTGAGGATTTCATCGCGGCTTAGTCCCATCATGTCGGCGACCACCGCGGTCGACGCCACCTTGACCAGCACAACATGATCGAGGCCGACCCGGTTAAATGAATTTTCCAGCGCGATGCAGCCCTGGATTTCATGCGCCTTGATCATCGCGGTGAGCACATCCTTCATCAGCAGCGGCTGTTTGCCGGCGGCCACCGCGTTGCGCGACAGCCAGTCGGCGGTGGCAAGGATGGCGCCCAAATTGTCCGACGGGTGCCCCCACTCGGCGGCCAGCCAGGTATCGTTGAAATCGAGCCAGCGTATCATCGCGCCGATATTGAAGGCCGCTTGCACCGGATCGAGCTGAAACTGGGTGCCCGGCACTTTGGCGCCGTTCGGCACCACGGTGCCCGGTACGATCGGCCCCATCAGCTTTTTGCAAGCGGGGTATTCAAGCGCCTCCAGGCCGCAACCGAGCGTGTCGATCAGGCAGTTGCGCGCCGTCTCATAGGCCGCGCTGGAGTCGATCTGATAGTGCATCACGTAGTCGACGATGTCGACGATTTCTTTATCGAATTCGGTGCGCACATTGGAAATGTGGGATGACATGGAGTTCCTTTGAATGAAAAAAACGGGAAAGCGTTCTATTAGCGTTGGTCGAGCGGCACGAAACGCAAATCGTCCGGGCCGACGTAATTGGCGCTGGGGCGAATGATCTTGTTGTCGATACGCTGTTCAATGACGTGGGCGGCCCAGCCGGAGGTACGCGAAATGACAAACAGCGGCGTAAACATCGCGGTCGGCACGCCCATCATGTGGTACGACACCGCCGAATACCAGTCCAGGTTGGGGAACATCTTTTTGGCGTCCCACATCACGCTTTCGAGGCGCTCGGCGATATCGAACATCTTGGTCGAGCCGCCGGCCTGCGACAAGCCGCGCGCCACTTCCTTGATCACCTTATTACGCGGGTCGGAAACGGTATACACCGGATGGCCGAAGCCGATCACCACTTCCTTGTTGGCGACCCGGTTGCGGATGTCGGCCTCGGCCTCGTCCGGGTTGTCGTAGCGTTTCTGGATGTCGAATGCAAATTCGTTGGCGCCGCCGTGTTTCGGGCCGCGCAGCGCGCCGATGGCACCTGTGATGGCGGAGTGGATATCGGAACCGGTGCCGGCGATCACCCGGCTGGCGAAGGTGGAGGCATTGAATTCGTGTTCGGCATACAGGATCAGCGAGGTGTGCATCGCCCTTTCCCATGCCGCCGACGGTTTGAAACCGTGCAGCAGGTGGAGAAAATGGGCGCCGATGGAATCGTCGTCGGTGTCGACCTCGATCCGTCTGCCGTGATGACTGAAGTGGTACCAGTACAGCAGCATGGAACCGGATGACGCCATCAGGCGGTCGGCAATGTCGCGTGCGCCGGGCACGTTGTGGTCATCCTTTTCGGGCAAGACGCAGCCCAGGACCGAGACGCCGGTGCGCATCACATCCATCGGATGGGCGGCGGCCGGCAATGCCTCGAGCGCCGCCTTGACCGCCGCCGGTAGCCCGCGCAGGGAACGCAGCTTGGCCTTATAGCCCGCCAGCTCGCCCGTGTTGGGCAGTTTGCCGTGCACCAGCAGATAAGCGACTTCCTCGAACTGGCAGGAATCGGCGATATCGATAATGTCGTAGCCGCGGTAGTGCAGGTCGTTGCCGGTTTTACCGACCGAGCAGAGGGCCGTATTGCCCGCCGTGACTCCCGACAAGGCGACCGATTTTTTGGGTTTGAAGCTGGTGCTCGATTGCGTATTCATGATGTCTCCTCACACTGGGGCTTATTTTTTCTGCGCCGCGAACAGCGCATCGAGCTTCTGTTCGAAGCTGTGATAATTGATCCGTTCGTACAGTTCGGCCCGGGTTTGCATGGACTCGACCACATGTTGCTGGGTGCCGTCGCGCCGGATCGCGGCGTACACATTCTCGGCCGCCCGGTTCATGGCACGAAAGGCGGACAAGGGATAGAGCACCAGGCCCACATCGGCGCCGCGCAGCTGATCCACCGTAAACAGCGGGGTGGCGCCGAATTCGGTGATATTGGCCAGCACCGGCACCTTGACCTCGGCGGCGAACCGGCGGTACATGGCCAGTTCGGTGATCGCTTCGGGGAAGATCATGTCGGCGCCGGCCTCGACGCAGGCCACGGCCCGCTCCAGCGCCGCGTCGAGTCCCTCCACCGCCAGCGCGTCGGTGCGCGCCATGATCACAAAATCGGGGTCGGTGCGGGCGTCGACGGCGGCCTTGATGCGGTCCACCATTTCCTGCTTGCTCACGATCTCCTTGCCCGGACGGTGTCCGCAGCGCTTGGCGCCAACCTGGTCCTCGATATGCAGCGCGGCGGCGCCGAACTTGATCATCGCCTTGACCGTGCGGGCCACGTTAAAAGCGGACGATCCAAAACCGGTGTCGGCATCGACCAGCAGCGGCACGTCGCACACGTCGGTGATGCGGCGCACGTCGGTGAGCACATCGTCCAGATTCGAGATGCCCAGGTCGGGCAGGCCCAGCGAACCGGCGGCGACCCCGCCACCCGATAAATAAATGGCGCGGTAGCCGGCGCGCTTGGCCAGCAGCGCGTGATTGGCGTTGATCGCGCCGACCACTTGCAGCGGCGCTTCTTCCTGCACCGCTTTGCGGAACGCGGCGCCTGCGGAGTAATGGCTCATGACTTGATCCTATGCATATTGGTGACCTGTCGGACTGGATGACTTGTTGCGTGAGCTGTTTCATCACACGCTACTAATATGTAATACGCAAACCCCATGCCACCTTCGCTCAATCGTAAAAAAAGCCAAAGATGTTTCAATTCTTGTTTCATTTTAAGTTAATGATGCAAACTGCAACGCGCAACAGCGCCGCGCGATTGCACTAAAATGGCGGCATGCGCCCTTCCCCTTCCCCAGCCGCCGACACTGACAAACCCGTGATCTGGACCGTGTCGGTCTCGCGCTTGTCCGATCTGCTGCGCGATATCACCCTCGAATACGATCACTTGGCCACCATCGAGCCGATACAGCTCGGTTTCGACGACGCCGCGCGCCATATCCGCGACCGCATGGCCGCCCAGCGCTGTGACGTGGTGATCGCGGCGGGGTCGAACGGCGCGTACCTGTCCGGTCGCTTGTCGGTGCCGGTGGTGATCGCCAAAGCCAGCGGCTTCGACGTGATGCAGGCGCTGGCGCGCGCGCGCCGTGTGTCCGGGCACATCGGGGTGGTCAGCTACCAGGACCCGATGCCCGAGCTGGCCGAATGGAGCGCCAGCTTCGCCATTCCGATCGCCCAGCGAACTTACGTGACCGAGGAAGACGCGCGGGCCCAGATCAACGATTTGAAAGCGGCCGGGGTGCAAGTGGTGGTGGGGGCCGGACTGATTACCGATCTGGCCGAGGAAGCCGGCTTGACGGGTGTGTTCATGTACTCGGCGGCCTCGATCCGGCGCGCCTTCGACCAGGCGCTCGAGCTGGCGCGCCAGCACCGGCTGGCCGCGCGCCGCGCGCCGGCGCTGGCGCCGGCCGACACGCTGCGGGCCAAACACGGCTTGCACAGTCTGCGCGGCGATTCGGCCGCGATGGAGGCGCTGCGCCGCTCGGTGCTGCTGTATGCGAGATCGCCGGCCACGGTGCTGATCGAGGGCGAGACCGGCACCGGTAAGGAATTGGTGGCGCAAGCGATTCACCGCGAAGGCCCGCACGGGCTGGGCGCGAACCGGCCTTTCGTCGCGGTCAATTGCGGCGCGCTGGCCGAATCGCTGCTCGAATCGGAATTGTTCGGACACGAAGACGGCGCGTTCACGGGCGCGCGACGGGGCGGCCACGCCGGCCTGTTCGAAGCGGCCAACCATGGCACCCTGTTTCTCGACGAGATAGGCGAAATGCCGCTCGGTTTGCAGACCCGCTTACTGCGGGTGCTGGAGGAACGCGAGGTGGTGCGGGTAGGGGGCACCCGGCCGATCGCGATCAAGGTGCGCATCGTGTGCGCCACCCACTGCGATCTGGCGCAGCGCATCGCCGAAAGCCGCTTTCGGGCCGACCTGTTTTACCGGCTGGCCGTGCTGCGGCTGGTCTTGCCGCCGCTGCGCCGGCGCGCCGGCGATATCGTGCTGCTGGCCGAATGGGCGCTCAAAAACGCGCTGGCGGCGCTGGGCGCCCGCCCCCATCCCAACCTGCATGCGGAACTGGACGCCTGCGCCGACCTGCTCCAGCGTTATGCGTGGCCTGGCAATGTGCGTGAACTGCGCAACCTGATGGAGCGTCTGGCGCTGTTTTTGGCGGCCCAGCCGCTACGGGCGCTGTCGCCCGCGTTCGTGCTGGAAGTGGCGCCAGAGTTGGCGCTGTCAGCGCCCGCTGACAGCGAGGCGCCGGCGGCGCCGCTAGCGCCCGGCCGGCGCGAAACGGCCGGCGAGGTGCTGCTGCGTTTTGGCGGCCGGCGCGACGCCGCCGCCCGCTATCTCGGCATCAGCCGCACCACCTTGTGGCGCAAGCTGCGCGATGAGGCCGGCGCCGGCTCTGGCGCCGCCGCTGCGCCGGTGACGACCGCTTTGCGCTAGCAGCCTGTCGGACTTGGAAAGTCAAAGCGAAACATGCGCTGGACGAGCTCAGATTGTGACGGTTTCGCAGTGACAATAGCGAGCTATTGGCCGAAAAGGCGGCGAAATAGGAACCGTTCCAGATCATGTTGCAGCCAACGATCCCAAGTCCGACAGCTTGCCAGGTTGGTGGAAGCGCCGCCGCCTAGCCCAGCCAAGGCGCGGATCGCGCCCCGTTCCGACGCGGCCCGAAAAAAAACCTGCCGCTTGCGGGGCAGGTTTTTTGGCGCAATCGACGGCCGGTTTATTCGACTTCGACTGTTTCGGGCGGGCTGGTGGGCGGAGTGGCGTCCGATTCCGGGAACTCCAGCTTGACTTGATCCTTCTCGTCCATATCGACCGTCACCTTGCCGCCGCTTACCAGACGGCCAAACAGCAGCTCGTCGGCCAGGGCCTTGCGGATCATGTCCTGGATCAGGCGCGACATCGGCCGCGCGCCCATCAACGGGTCGAAGCCTTTTTTGCCGAGGAACTTGCGCAGCTTCTCGGTGAAGATGGCCTCGACCTTTTTCTCGTGCAGCTGCTCTTCGAGCTGCATCAAGAACTTGTCGACCACGCGCAAGATGATTTCCTCGTCGAGCGCACGGAAGCTGATGGTCGCGTCGATCCGGTTACGGAATTCCGGCGTGAACATACGCTTGATGTCGGCCATTTCGTCGCCCGCCTCTTTCGAGTTGGTAAAGCCGATCGACGATTTTTGCAAGCTCTCCGCGCCCGCGTTGGTGGTCATGATGATGATCACGTTACGGAAATCGGCTTTGCGACCGTTGTTGTCGGTCAGGGTGCCGTGGTCCATCACTTGCAGCAGGATGTTGAAAATATCCGGATGGGCCTTCTCGATCTCGTCCAACAACAGCACCGCGTGCGGTTTCTTGGTGATGGCCTCGGTCAGCAAGCCACCCTGGTCGAAACCCACATAGCCCGGCGGCGCGCCGATCAGACGGCTCACCGCGTGGCGCTCCATGTATTCCGACATGTCGAAGCGAATCAGCTCGATCCCCAGGATAAACGCCAACTGCTTGGCCACCTCGGTTTTGCCGACCCCGGTCGGACCGGAGAACAGGAAGGAGCCGATCGGCTTGTCGGTCTTGCCCAAGCCGGCGCGCGCCATCTTGATGGCCGATGACAGGGCCTCGATGGCCGGGTCTTGGCCGAACACCACGTTACGCAGATCGCGGTCGATGGTTTGCAGTTTGCTGCGGTCGTCCTGATTGACCGTTTGCGGCGGGATGCGCGCGATCTTGGCGATGATGTCCTCGATCTCGGTTTTGCCGATGGTCTTTTTCTGCTTCGACTTCGGCAAAATGCGCTGCGCCGCGCCCGCTTCGTCGATCACGTCGATCGCCTTGTCGGGCAGGTGACGGTCGTTGATGAAGCGGGCCGCCAGTTCGGCCGCCGTCGACAGCGCCGACGACGAATACTTCACGCCGTGATGCTCTTCAAAGCGCGACTTCAAGCCGCGCAGGATCTGCACCGTCTGCTCCACGGTCGGCTCGTTGACATCGACCTTTTGGAAGCGGCGCGACAGCGCGTGGTCTTTTTCAAACACCCCGCGGAACTCGGTATAGGTGGTGGCGCCGATGCATTTGAGCTGGCCGTTGGCCAGCGCCGGCTTGAGCAGATTGGACGCGTCCAGCGTGCCGCCCGAGGCCGAGCCGGCACCGATGATGGTGTGGATCTCGTCGATGAACAGGATGCCGTTCGGATTGTCCTTGAGCTGCTTGAGCACGGCTTTCAAGCGCTGCTCGAAATCGCCCCGATATTTGGTACCGGCCAGCAAAGCGCCCATGTCGAGCGAATACACGACCGCGTTTTGCAAGATTTCCGGCACCTCGCCCTGGGTCACGCGCCAGGCCAGCCCTTCGGCGATGGCGGTTTTGCCGACCCCGGCCTCGCCGACCAGCAAGGGATTGTTCTTGCGGCGGCGGCACAGGATCTGGATCACGCGGTCGACTTCGTCCTCGCGACCGATCAGCGGGTCGATCTTGCCCTCGGCCGCAGCCTTGTTCAAGTTTTGGGTGAACTGGTCGAGCGGGCTTTCCTTTTGCTGGCCTTCGACGGGCGCTTCTTCCACGCCTTCCGAGGCCTTCTGGGTATCGACCTGCTGATCCTTGCGCACGCCGTGCGAAATGAAATTGACCACGTCGAGCCGGGTCACGCCCTGCTGGTGCAGGTAGTAGACGGCATGCGAGTCTTTTTCACCAAAGATGGCAACGAGCACATTGGCGCCGGTTACTTCCTTTTTGCCGTTCGACGCGGACTGAACGTGCATGATGGCGCGTTGAATCACGCGCTGAAAACCGAGAGTAGGCTGAGTGTCCACTTCGCCCGTGCCAGGCACGGTCGGCGTGTTATCGCCAATAAAGTTGGTTAAAGTTTTACGCAAGTCTTCGATATTGACCGCGCACGCACGCAACACTTCCGCCGCCGAGGGATTATCTAGCAGCGCCAGCAATAAATGCTCGACGGTGATGAACTCGTGCCGTGCCTGCCGTGCCTCGACAAACGCCATGTGCAAACTTACTTCTAGTTCCTGCGCAATCATACTTCCTCCATCACGCACTGCAGGGGATGGCCCGCCTTGCGCGCATGCGTTAAAACAAACTCCACTTTGGTACACGCTATATCTTTAGAGAACACGCCGCACACTCCTTTGCCGTAGCGATGAACACTGAGCATGATCTGGGTCGCCGTTTCACGATCCTTGTTAAAGTACTCCTCAATGATGGCGACCACAAACTCCATGGGCGTGTAATCGTCATTGAGCAAGGCCACCTGGTACAGGGGCGGCGGCTTGACGGTCTGCCGCTCCAGCAAAGTTTCGGAATCATGCTTGGTTGCCATACGCTTATTCTAATGCTTTCAGGGTAGATGCAATGCGCAAATATCAGCGCACTTCCAATTGATTTCAATATTACGCGTTTTCTCGACTCTGCGCAGATGGCGACCCAATCGGTAAAATCAAGAGTTGCTTTCTTGCATGTTGCAAAGAAATTAGGAGGGGCGAGGGAAAAGCGCTTGACTTCACTAGTTATTCCGCCAACAATGCGGTATCAACTAGTGCGGAAATGTACATGTTGATAAGAAGTGAGGCGTCGAGGAGGGGGCAAGAAGCTTCTTGCTTTTATGGCTCGTGTGATATGTTTTAATTTTGAAAGTTCTTTTTATGGCAACAGGTACAGTTAAGTGGTTCAATGATTCCAAAGGTTTTGGCTTCATCACTCCAGATGACGGCGGCGAAGATCTGTTCGCGCACTTCTCCGCAATCAACATGAACGGTTTCAAGACCCTCAAAGAAGGTCAAAAAGTTCAGTTCGAAGTCACGCAAGGCCCTAAAGGCAAGCAAGCTTCCAACATCCAGTCAGCCTAAGCAAGTTCAGGCCCAGGAAGTGAAAAACCCCGCGACGCGGGGTTTTTTTTGGCCCGGACTTGGCCGGGCCGTCGAGCGCGCCGCGCCGATCTGTTGTAAATCGGCGAATCGAAAGGGGGACGGCGGCCGGCCGTCCTGTTGCGCCAATCTTACATGTGCTCGATCATCACGTCGCCGAAACCGGAGCACGACACTTGCGTGGCCCCTTCCATCAGGCGCGCGAAATCGTAGGTCACCCGTTTCGAGGCGATCGATTTTTGCATCGCCTCGATCACCAGATCGGCCGCTTCGAGCCAACCCATGTGGCGCAACATCATTTCGGCCGACAGGATCAGGGAACCGGGGTTCACATAATCCTTGCCGGCATACTTGGGCGCGGTGCCGTGGGTCGCTTCGAACATGGCCACCGAGTCCGACAGGTTGGCGCCCGGCGCGATGCCGATGCCGCCGACCTGGGCCGCCAAGGCGTCGGAGATATAATCGCCGTTCAAGTTCAAGGTGGCGATCACGCTGTACTCGTTCGGACGCAACAGGATCTGTTGCAAGAATGCATCAGCGATCGAATCCTTGACGATGATGTCGCGCCCGGTTTTCGGATTTTTGAATTTGCACCATGGGCCGCCATCGATCATCTCGGCGCCGAATTCCTTTTGCGCCAGCGCATAGGCCCAGTCACGGAAGCCGCCTTCGGTGTACTTCATGATATTGCCTTTGTGAACGATCGTCACGGAAGGCTTGTCATTGTCGATCGCATACTGGATCGCCTTGCGCACCAGGCGCTCGGTGCCTTCGCGCGAGACCGGCTTGACGCCGATGCCCGACGTGTCCGGGAAACGGATCTTGGTCACGCCCATTTCCTTGGTCAAGAACGCGATCAGCTTCTTGGCCCCTTCCGAACCTTCTTGCCACTCGATGCCGGCGTAGATGTCTTCCGAATTTTCGCGGAAAATCACCATGTCGGTTTTTTCAGGCTCGCGCACCGGCGAAGGCACGCCGGTGAAGTAACGCACCGGGCGCAGGCAGACGTACAGGTCGAGCTGCTGGCGCAGCGCCACGTTGAGCGAACGGATGCCGCCGCCGACCGGGGTGGTCAAAGGACCCTTGATCGACACCACGTAATCCTTGAGCACTTCCAGCGTCTCTTCCGGCAGCCACACATCGGGGCCGTACACGGTGGTCGACTTTTCGCCGGCGAAAATTTCCATCCAGCTGATCTTGCGCTTGCCACCGTAAGCCTTGGCCACGGCCGCGTCGATCACCTTGATCATGACGGGGCTGATGTCGACACCGGTGCCATCGCCTTCGATATAAGGGATGATGGGATTATCTGGTACAGTCAGCGAAAAGTCGGCCTTGACGGTGATTTTGGCGCCGTCAGCAGGTACAGTGATATGTTGATACATGGGTTCTCCGAAGGTATGCGCCGCACACGGCCGTTGACGAAAACGAAAAAACCGGCCGGCGGCGCGTTGTGCAATCTGAATTAAGACAAAATGATGATGTGCATCTCACTCTTCCATCCAAGTCTTCTATAAGACATAAGACAGGCGTTTCACATTATGCACTAGTATTTTACTAGGCGCTACGGTTTTACGACACAGGCAAATGCACCCGCTCCCCTACACCGCCCCCTCGCCCACATGCCACTGATCTTATTTAACAAGCCATTCCAGGTATTGTGCCAGTTTTCCGCCCAGCCCGAGCGCGCCACGCTGGCCGATTACATCGCCCGGCCCGGGGTCTATCCGGCCGGCCGGCTCGACGCCGACAGCGAGGGCTTGCTGCTACTCACCGACGACGGCCGCCTTCAGCATGAAATCAGCCATCCCGACCACAAGCGGCCGAAAACCTATCTGGTGCAAGTCGAAGGCATGCCGGACGCGGCCGCGCTGGCGCGGCTGCGCGCGCCGCTCGACCTGGGCGACTTCGTCACCTTGCCCTGCCAGGCGGTGCGCATCGCCGAGCCGGACTGGCTGTGGCCGCGCCAGCCGCCGATCCGCAGCCGCGCCGGGCACCCCACCGCGTGGCTGGCGATCACGGTCAGCGAAGGCAAAAACCGCCAAGTGCGGCGCATGACGGCGGCGGTCGGCTTGCCCACCTTGCGCCTGGTGCGCAGCGCGATCGGACCGTTTTCGCTGGTCAGCCACCCGCTGATGCCGGGCCAATGGCGCGAGGTGGCGGCCGCCGAGTGGAACGGCGGCTAAAGACTTTGCGCAACAAACCGGCGGGCGGTTCCTGCGCCAGATCAAAGTTTTTCAAGAAAATGGGGGTTTCATGAAAAAACATGTCAACCGCCAAGTTATTGGCCGCGTTAAGGGACCAGATTCATCAGAATCGCTGTTTCTTAAACGTTAAAGGAATTCAAAATGTCCAAAATCATCGCTGCTCTGGTTGCTTCCCTGTTCGCCGCTTCCGCTTTCGCCGCTTCGGCTTCGGCTGTCGCTTCGGCTCCTGCCGCTTCGGCTCCAGCAATGGCTTCGGCGCCAGCAATGGCTTCGACTCCAGCAATGGCTTCGGCGCCAGCCGCTTCGGCCGCCGCTTCGATGGAAGCTTCGACCCCAGCACCTAAAGCCAAAAAAGGCCACAAAGCTAAAGCCGCCGCTTCGGCATCGGCATCGGCTGTTGAAGCGCCTGCCACCGGCAAGTAATCGTTTTGGTTGCATGAAAAAGGCAGGCTGGTCCTGCCTTTTTTAACGTCCGCCGTTTCGTCACATCGCCACGACCCCGCTTCTCGGCGCCCGTACCCTGGCCGTCGGCCCGGCCGCCGCCTCGATTGCCCCGCATGAAAATTCGATTGCCAACGCTAACCGCCCACCTGCTCATGGCCGCTTTGGCGGGCCTATCCGTGCCAGCCGCGGCGCAAACCCAGCAGTTTCACGTGACCCAGCTGACCGTGGACGGCCACCAGATACGGGCCGAAGTGGCCGCCACCGAGGCCCAGCGCGAGCAAGGCTTGATGCGGCGCGAAAAACTGGCGGCCGACGCCGGCATGGTATTTCTGTTCGAGCGCGCCGGCACCCGCTGCATGTGGATGAAAAACACCGCCGTGCCGCTGTCGGTGGCCTTCATCGACGCCGAGGGCCGGATCGTCAATATCGAGGACATGCAAGCGCACACGCTCGACAGCCATTGCTCGACCAAGTCGGTGCCGGTGCTGTATGCGCTGGAAATGCGCATGGGCTGGTTTCATCAGAAAAACATCAAACCGGGCAGCATGGTCAGCCATCTGCCGCTGCGCTAGCGCGGCACGAGAAAAAACCCGCGCGACGGGATCGGGCGGGTTTTTTAGGGCGGTGCGACGGGCGCGGCCGATTGTCTCGGCGCGTTGCTCGACTTGCCATGACCAAGCGCGAGCAGAGGTGCGCGCCAGCCAGCGACAGGGCTGCCTAAGCAGCCGTGCCTGACGATATTTAAGCCGACAGCGCTTTCAAAGCGGCGGCCAGACGGCTCTTATGGCGTGCTGCTTTGTTTTTATGAATGATTTTCTTATCGGCGATACGGTCGATGGTCGACACGGATGCTTGAAAGATCGCCGCGGCGGCGGCTTTGTCGCCGCCCTGGATGGCCTTGCGAACAGCTTTGATAGCCGTGCGCAGGGTCGAACGCTGGGACGAATTGTGTGCGTTTTGCTTCACTGCTTGACGAGCGCGTTTGCGCGCTTGTGCGGTATTTGCCATGGAATTTCCTAAAACAGGGTCAAGTTGCGTTTGCAAACATTAGTGTCTGCCAAACCGGTGCGTTCTGTGCATCTGCCGAACCATGTATGCCAAACCAGTGCCTGTCAAACATTAGTGTCTGCGTAACAGAATTCTGTACAGCCTTCGATTATAGCGAGGTTTCGTAGCGGGAGCAATTCAAAATACAAGAAAACTGCATGGCGCGCGCTGCGCGATACGCCGTCAGATAGTTTCCCGGCGCTTGGCGGGGCGCACCCGGGGCCGGCTATAATCTCGCCCCATGAACTTGCTAAGAACCCTCGCCGCCATCTCCAGCATGACCATGCTCTCGCGCGTGACCGGCTTGTTGCGCGAAAGCCTGTTTGCCCGGGCTTTCGGCGCCAACGCCTACACCGACGCCTTCATTGTCGCCTTTCGCATTCCCAATCTGCTGCGCCGCCTGTTTGCCGAGGGCGCCTTCTCGCAAGCGTTCGTGCCGATCCTGGCCGAATTCAAGATTCAACACGGGCAACCGGCCAGCAAGGCCCTGGCCGACCATGTGGCCACCACCCTGGTCTGGTGCACGCTGGCGGTGAGCGGCATCGGCATCCTGGCCGCGCCCTGGTTCGTGTACCTGATCGCCACCGGCTTGAACGACAAACCGGGCGCCTTCGACGCGGCGGTCTGGATGACGCGGCTGATGTTCCCTTATATTACTTTCATGTCTTTCGTGGCGCTGGCCGGCGGCGTGCTCAACACCTGGCGCCAGTTCAAGATTCCGGCCGTCACCCCGGTGCTGCTCAACCTGACCTTCATCGCCGCTTCGCTGTTTCTGGCGCCCCATCTGGCGCAACCGATTTACGCCATGGCCATCGCCGTGTTCGTCGGCGGCGTGTTGCAGGTGGCGATACAATTGCCGGCCTTGAGCAAGATCGGCATGCTGCCGCGCCTGTCCTGGCATCCGCTGGCCAGCCTGCGCGATCCGGGCGTGCGCCGGGTGCTGAAAAAAATGGGACCGGCCGTGTTCGCCGTGTCGGCGGCCCAGATCAGCCTGATGATCAACACCAGCATCGCTTCCCGCCTGGTCGAGGGCAGCATTTCCTGGCTGACCAATGCCGACCGCCTGATGGAATTTCCCACCGCCATGCTGGGGGTGGCGCTGGGCACGGTATTGCTGCCCAGTCTGGCCAAAGCCAATCTGGACCAGGACGCCGAGGAGTATTCGGCCCTGCTGGACTGGGGCTTGCGCCTCACGTTCCTGCTGGCGCTGCCGGCCGCGGTGGGCATGGCGACCCTGGCTTTGCCGCTGATCACCTCGCTTTTCCATTACGGTAAATTCACCGACCAGGCGGCCATCATGTCGGCCCGGCCGCTGATGGCGTATAGCCTCGGTTTGCTGGGCATCATCCTGGTCAAGACCCTGGCGCCGGCCTTTTACTCCAAGCAAGACATCCGCACCCCGGTCAAGATCGCCGTGGGCGTGCTGCTGGCCACCCAGCTCATGAACCTGGTGTTCGTGCCCTACTTCCAGGTGGCCGGTCTGGCGCTGTCGATCGGCCTGGGGGCGTGCCTGAACGCGGCCCTGCTCTACACCGGCTTGCGCAAAAACGGCAGTTACCGGCCCCTGCCCGGCTGGGGCAAATTTTATCTTCGACTGATCGTGGCGGTGAGCCTGATGGCGCTGGTGGCCCTGTTCGGCGCCGACCAATGTGACTGGCTGGCCTTGCGCCGCACCCCCGTGCTGCGCTTTTGCGCCCTGATGCTGATCATCGCCGCGTGCGGCGCCACCTACTTCGCGGCGTTGGCGGCGATGGGATTTCGGCTCAACGATTTCAAGCGCAGCGCGCGCTGAACGATCCCACGTCCGACAGGCGACTAGGGCGAAGCGGGCTCGGAGGGCGGCGGCAGCGGCTCGTTAACCGGCGGCGCCGGCGGCGGCACGGCCGGCGAGATGGGCGCCGGCCGCGGCGGCACCACATCGGGCCGCAATTTGGGATTGGCGCCAGGAACGGCGCCCGGATTGGTGGCCGGATCGGCGCCGGGATTGGCATTGGGGTTGCCAGCGGGCGCAGGCACCGGATTGATGGCGCCGGGCGGAAAGGGCACGGTGGGCTGCGGCACGGCGGACCCGGCCGGCCCGGCCATGGTGAACTTCCAATCCGACAAGTGCTCCTTGTCATCGAAATTGGGGAAGCGGGCATCGAAATTGCTCAACTTGATGGGCTGGGCCTGCGACAGGCTATACACGCCCACCACCCCCACATCGCCGGCCACATACATCACGCCCCACTCGGCCTTGCCGGTCATGGGATCGGCATACAGCTTGCGCAGATGGCGCCGGATATTGGGCGCGCGCGGGTCCTTGAGCAAATCCTGAAGCTGAGGCGGCTGCTGGGGCTGGCCGGGCGGCGTCGCGGTCGCGTAACTTTTGAGGGCGGCGCTAAACTCGGCTCCGATTTCGAGCAACTCTTGCTCGGCGGCGCGGCGTTGCAGCAAGGCGCCCATCTTCAAGCCGGCCGCCGCCACCAGAGCGATGATCGACACCACGATGATCAGGCTCAGATAGGTGAAGCCGGCGGCGCGGCGGCGGCCCTGTCTCACCATTCGGAATACGGTTTGCCGCTGCGGTCGTTGCCGGCGGCGCCGCTGCGCACGCTGTAGACGCCGCCCTGCAAGCCGTCCTCGGGCGGCACCACGATCCAGCTGGTGCTGTTTTCGGTGATCGGGTCAATCGGCATTTCACGCAGATATTTTTTTTCCACCAATTGTTCGAGCGAATCGGGATAGCGCCCCGTGTCGCCATAAAACTGGTCGATGGTGGCGCGCACATTGCGCAAATTATCGGCCAGGATGGTTTCCCTGGCCTTGTCGACGGTGGGAAAATAGCGCGGCACCGCCAGGGTCAGCAGCAGGGCGATAATGCCCAGCACCA
Organism: Pseudomonadota bacterium; assembly: GCA_040385995.1. Lineage (GTDB taxonomy): Bacteria > Pseudomonadota > Gammaproteobacteria > Burkholderiales > Burkholderiaceae_D > Janthinobacterium. The sequence continues at coordinate 151,257 of JAZKGI010000017.1, read as the reverse complement.
CCAATAGCTCGATCAAGGTGAAGCCGCGCCGGCGCCTTGGGCGATGGCCGGCGCGCTCACCACTTGCGGTATGGCACATCGTTCAATCCTATTTTTTCCGAGGTCGAATAGACATCGTAGACATCGTCGCCTTCCTTCGGCTCGCTGGCCTCGCTGGCGTAGCTGCGCTTGCCCCAAGTCTCGGCGTCGCTCAAGGCCGGATCGGCGTTGAAGGGGTCGCGCGGCAGCCGGCGCAGGAAAAACTTTTTCACCCGCTTCGGATTGCGCTGATCCGGCACGCCCTCGACCAGCAGCTCCAGCGTTTTCGGATACCCGCTCGCGTCCGGCGCGCGCACGATGTGGCCTTCGTCGTAAGCCCGTTTATAGGCGTCGATGCCTTGCCGGATCTCGCGCAGGGCGCGCCGCAGATCTTGCTCCTGACGCCGCTGCACGGTGACCTGGGCGGCCGGAATCACCAGGGTCCCCAGCAAGCCTAAAATGGCCAGCGTGACGAGCAGCTCGATCAGCGTGAAACCGCGGCCGGGCCGGGACGGCGCGCTCAGGGCGCCGCTCATTTGCTGGGCGGCAGGCCCGGCACCGGAAACGGCATCGGGGCCGGCGCAGGCGCGGTGGTGGGCGGCGGCGCGATCGGTTGCACCGGCACGGGCTGGCTCGACGAGAGCGGAATGCCGCCGGCCGGCGGCGCCGTCTTCTGACTGCTGTTATCGAACGGGGCCGGCGGCAAGGGGCTCGGATCGGTCTGCGGGTTGGGCACCGCCTGCGGCGCGGCGCCCACATCGGGCACTTGCTGCTGGCGCAGCTGGCCGGTGGGAGCGGAAGTGGAGCCGGACCCGCCCGACATCACCTGACCAGGGCGCACCGGCCCCGGCAACTCGGCCACGCCCTTGGCGTTCAAGTCGGGGCGACGGCGGAAGCTGGTCTCGGTACCGGCCGTAAATTCGGAGGCGGCGGCGTCGGGGCGCTGGACATTGCGCACCAAGCGCGGCGTGATCGACAGCACGATCTCGGTTTTTTGACGGTCGTCCTTGGTGATCCCGAACAGCCGACCCAGCAAGGGCATCTCGCCCAGGCCGGGCACCTTGCTGCCGTCGCTGCGGTCTTCGCTATTGATCAAGCCGGCCAACACTTGGTTTTCACCATCCTTGAGCTGCAACATGGTGGAGGCTTGGCGGGTGCCGATCTGGTAAGCGACGCTGCCGGACTTGGTGGCGATTTCGCGCACCAGATTGCTGACCTCGAGCGAGATGCGGATCGCCACCTCGCTGTTGAGATAAATGGTCGGCTCGGCGTTCAAGGTCAAGCCGACGTCGACATAACTGATGGTTTCGGACGAAATGGTGCTCGAGCCGGACGGGATATTGTTCGACGAAATCACCGGCACCTTGTCGCCGATGACGATCTTGGCCTTTTCCTTGTTGCGCACGCGGATGCGCGGATTGGCCAGCAAATTGGCGTCGCCATCGGTTTTGTTGGCCTTGAAGCGGGCGCCGATGCCGCTAATGCCGATGGTGCCCTTGTTCAGATTTTGCAAGTCGGCCAGGGTCACGCCGCCGCCGGTGGAGGTGGTCAACGGGGTCAAGCTGACATCGGACGGCCAGGAAATGCCCAGCTCGAGCAGGCGGCTGCGTTTGATCTCCATGATCTCCACTTCCAGCATCACTTCCGGCTCGGCCACGTCCTGCAACGCCACCAGCCGCTCGGCCAGGCGGATCGCCTCCGGGCTGTCGCGCACGATCAGCAAGTTGAGCTTTTCATCGACCACCACGTCGCGCGACTTAAGAATGGTCTTTAAGGTGTTGGCCACCAGCTTGGCGTCGGCGTTAGCCAGGTAAAACGTCTTGACCACCATCTCCTGATATTCCTTGAGTTTGGCGGCCACGTTAGGATAGACGAGGATGGTGTTGGCATCCATCACCTGCTGCTCGAGCTGATTGGTCATCAGCATGAAGTAAATGGCCGATTCGACGGTGCTGTTTTTGAGCGAGATGGAGGCCCGGGTATCGGTCTTGACGTCCTTGTCGAACACGAAATTGAGGCCGGAGCGGCGCGCGATCACCTCGAACACTTGCTTGAGCGGGGCGTCCCGGAACTCGATGGTGATCGGCTGCTTGTAGGCGCGCGCCAGGCCGCCCTCCACCGGCGGCGGCGCCAGCTTGTCGTTCAAGTCGCGCAGCATCACGCGGGCCGGCTCGTAGCCGGGCCGCTCGGTGAGGACCGCGTTCAAGCGCTGGCGGGCCGGATCGTACTGCTTGGCCTCGATCGCGGCGGCCGCCTCGGCCAGCATCAGGTCGTGCCGTTTGCCCTGCTCCAGCGTGCGCACCCAGGCCTTGGCCTTGTCGTTTTGCGGGTCCAGCCGCAGCACCCTTTGCAGCAGCGGCAAGGCCAGTTCCGGCTGGCCCTTGTTCAGATAGCGCCCGGCCTGATCCTGATAGCGCGAGATGGCGCGGTCGCGCGCGGCCAGATAGGCGGCGCGGTACTCGGCGTTGCCCGGCTCGCGCTCGATGGCGTCGCGGTATTTCAGCAGCGCCTCTTCGACATTCTCGTTCTTGACCAGGGAATTGCCGTCCCGGAAAGACATCTGGGCGGCACAACCGCTCAAGGCCAGCGCCAGCAACGGCAGCGCCAGCCCGCTCAGGGCGCCGCGCGAACGGCCGGCGCGCCGCGCGCGCCATATGTGTAAAGGACTTGACATCAGTCGCTAACTCCAATGTTGAGCTGTTGAACCTGGTTCAAAGGCAGATAGGTCATCGTCATGACAGGCGGCGCGATCGCATCGACGCGGTAGGTGCCATCGATTACGGTATCGAGGCGCACGATATAAGTCTGGTCGCCGCGCACCAGGAATACCTCCCAGCGGCCCTGCCCGACCGCCTTGCCCAGATACGTGAAGGGCAAGGGCGGCGCGCTGGGCGGCGGTGGCGGCGGCGCCACCACGGGCGGCGGCGGCGGCGGTGGCGGCGGGTTGAAATTCTGGCTCAAAAACGGTCCCTCGCCGGCCCCAAACACCGCCTCGCCCGCTTCCCCGACCAGCGAGGCGCGCGGGCGCAGGGCGATGATGCGGGGCTCGGCCACGGCGCCGGACGCGCCCTTGGCCGTGGCGGCCGTGGTGGCGGTGGTGGCGGTGCTGACGGCGGCGGCCGGCGCCGCCGGCTTGGCCGACGCGCCGGCGCGTGCGTCCGGGCGCCGCTCGACCGCTTCGCTCACTTGCCCGGAAGGGCTCTTGTCGCCGAAAAAAGCCAGCCCGGCGGCCAGCGCCAGCGCCCCGCCCAGGGCGATCCGACGCGGCGTCATGGCGCCGCCTCCCGCTCCGCGGCCTTCAGATAGAAGGTCAAGCGCAGGCGCGCCTCGAGCGCGGTGTCGTTGATGGCGTCGCGCTTGAAGTTGATCTCGTCGAGCGAGGCGAAAGGCACGGCGCGCAAAGCTTGCAAGCTAAATTGCCAGATCGATTGGTAGGGCCCTTTGACCGGCAACAGCACCTGATAAGTATGCACCCGGCCGGCCTGGTCGTAGGCCGCCTTGTATTCGCCCCGGCTCAAGCTCAAGCCGGCCTTGGCGGCCAGCGCGAACAGGGTCCCGACCTGCTGTTCGGCATAGCGCTGCTCGCCCAGCACGTCGTAAAACAGGGCCAGATTCTGGGCCGGGGTGGACGCCGGCTTGGGCGCGGCCAGCACCAGCGCGGTCGGCGCGGCCGGCGCGATCGGGCGCGGCGCCGCTTGCGGCGCCGGCGCGCCCCGATGCAGCAACACCGAGGCCCAGCCGGCCACGCCGAGCGCGCACAAGGCCGCGCCCAGGCAGGCGGCGGCGCCACGGCGCAAGAAAAACAGGTGCAGCCGCAAGGGCAAGCCGGCCAGATCGAGGCGCTTCATGGCGCCGCCCATTGCGCTTCAAGCTGAAAACGGATCGGCTTGTTGGGATCTTGGTCGTTGATTTCGTGCCGGGTCAGCACCACCCCGGTGAAAAATTCCTGCTCCTTGAGGTCTTGAATATATTCGATCATTTGCTCGCTGGTCTTGACTTCGGCGCTCAGCTTGAGCACCTGTTTTCGCGCGTCCGGCTCCAGCGCCAGCAGCGCCACCGTGGGCGGGGTGGCGGCGGCCACCGCGTCTTGCAGTTCGCGCCAGGGCAAATTGAGCTGCTGCACGGCGGCGTTGACGGCCGCCGCCTGGGCCGGCGCGATCGTCAGCGCCGGCACCGGCGCCGGCGCGGCCGCGCGCACGGCCTGGCGCTGGGCCAGGCGGCGCTGCTGGGCCTCGCGCGCCTGCTCGCGCTCGAGCGCGCGGTTGCCGGCCACGGCCGCGCTCAGGCACAGCAGCGCGCCCAGCAGGCACACCCCCCACACGGCGGGCGACATGCGGTACAAGCCACGGCGCAGGCTGGGCGGGGCGAAATCGATGTGCAAGCGGCTCATGTGAGCTTCCCGGTGCTGGCTAACCGGCTCGACAGGGACAAGGGCGCGCCGCCCGGCAGCGCCAGCACGGTGTCGCCTTCGAGCAGCGCGCAGCGCAAATGGTAGGATTTGGCCGGCGCCTGGCGCAAGATGGCCGGCACCTGGCCGCACGCTTGCAGCAGCGGCGGCAGCGCCATGTCGAGCAGCAGCGCCTCGCGCATGACGGTCTGGGTCAGCCAGTAATGCTCGGCGCCGGGCGGCATCGGCAGCACGCGCACGGCGCGCAGCCGGCGGCCCTGGCGCACCCCGAGCGTGAGCAGCTTGTCGTGCATCAGGGCGAACCAGGCGTCGGCCTTGAGCGCGCCCTGCCAGCGGTTCCAGGCGTCGATAAAATGCGGCACGATACGCACGATATGCAGATTGTGCGCGGTGGCGGTGCGCTCCAGGGTGGCCAGCAAGGGGCGCGGCAAGGCCGCGAAAAACGGCGTGGCCGCGTCCCAATGGGCGGCCAGCTGCCAGCCGGCCGCCGACTCGCCATACAAATGTTGAAAGCGCATGGCGGCGGCCGCCTCGATGTCGGCCAGACGCGCCACCCCGACCGGCGGGGTCACTTGCCACAGCCGGGCATGCGCGTCGTCGAGCACGATGCCCAGCGGCCAGCCGGCGTGACCGACTTCGTCGAGCATGCTGTCGATGGCCGCGCCGATGGTGGCCGCGTCGGGCGTGTCGGTGGCCGCGAAATCCTGCTCCGCCAGCACCGTGAAGGCCGGCCCGCGCCAGCGGTTCGCCAGCAGCAAACTGACGCCCCGGCGCGACACGCCCAGCCGCAAACTCTGTCCGGGCGCCCTACGCATGCAAGGTCACCCGCTTGATTTCGGTGATCGTGGTGGCGCCCCGCTTGACCAGTTCGAGCGCGGCCAGGCGCAGGCTGCGGGTGCCGTTTTCATAGGCGGCCGCCTTGATCTGACGGATCGGCCGTTTGTCGACGATCATCTCGCGGATCTCGTCGTTCAAGGTAAGGATTTCGGCGATCGAGCGGCGCCCTTTGTAGCCGGTGCCGCGGCAGTCGCCGCAGCCCTTGCCCTGCATGAACTGGAAGTCGAACACGTCGGCCCGCGCCAGGCCCACGCTGGCCAGTTCGGCGTCGTCGGGCGTGTAGTCGGCCGCGCAGTGCGGGCAATTGGTGCGGATCAGGCGCTGGGCCCAGATGCCGTTCAAGGCCGACACGAAAGCGTAGGGGTCGATCCCCATGTGGGTAAAGCGGCCGAACACGTCGAACACATTGTTGGCGTGGACCGTGGTGAGCACCAGATGGCCGGTCAGGGCCGACTGCACCGCGATTTCAGCCGTCTCGCGGTCGCGGATTTCGCCCACCATGATTTTATCGGGATCGTGGCGCAGGATCGAGCGCAATCCCTTGGCAAAGGTCAGGCCCTTCTTTTCGTTGACCGGAATTTGCAAGATGCCGGGCAACTGGTACTCGACCGGGTCTTCGATGGTGATGATCTTTTCGCGCCCGTTGTGGATCTCGGTCAGGGCCGCGTACAGGGTGGTGGTCTTGCCCGAGCCGGTCGGGCCGGTCACCAGCAGCATGCCGTAGGCTTCCTGAGCCAGCACGCGCAGCGAGGCCAGGGACGGGGCGTCGAAGCCGAGCGCCTCCAGCGTCAAGGCGCCGTAGGCTTCGATCATGGCGCGCTTGTCGAGAATCCGGATCACCGCGTCCTCGCCGTGAATGCTGGGCATGATCGAGACGCGCAAGTCGATTTCGCGGCCGTTGGCCTCGACCCGGAAGCTGCCGTCCTGCGGCACGCGGCGCTCGGCGATGTCGAGTTCGGCCAGCACCTTTAAGCGCGAGATGATGTGCTCGGCCAGCTCGATGCCGTTGACGGCGGTGGCGTGATCGAGCACGCCGTCCACCCGGTATTTGACGGCCAGTCCCGCCGCGGTGCTCTCCAGATGGATGTCGGAGGCGCCCGCCTTGAGCGCGTCGTACAAAGTCGAATTGACCAGTTTGACGGCCGGACTGCCCGCTTCCGAGACCGAGGCGAACGACAGCACGGCGGCGGTGCCGCGGTCGCGCCGGCCGTCGGCGGCGCCCGGCAGCAGGCTGTCGACGGCGCGCGCCGATTCCTCTTGCTTGGACAGATAGGCCTGGATATCGGCTTGCAGCGCGAGCCGGATTTGCAGCGGCGCGTGCGGCGCGGCGCGCGCGCGGGCGCCCAGCCAGGTTTGCAGGTCAAGGTCGAACGGATCGGCGATCACGGCCAGCACCTGGCCGTTCTGGGCGCGCAGCAGCACGCAGTGGCGGGCCAGCGCCTGGCCCAAGGGCAGCAAGTCGAAAGCGGGACTGAAGGCGAGCATGTCGACCGTCTCCAGCACGGCCAGCCCGAACGGCAGCGCCAGGGCGCGCACCACCAGGCGCGGCTCGGCCCCGCTCAAGGCTTGCAATTCCTCGACCAGCGAACGCTTGGACTGCTCGCGCAATTTGCGCGCGCGCGCCATCAGGGTGGCATCGATCACGGGAGGGGCGACGGGTGGCAGGGTGGTCAGGATATGTCTCCGGCCAGATCGAAGATCGGCATATATAACAGCACCACAATGGCGCCCACCACCAGGCCGATGGCGGCCATCAGCAGCGGCTCGAAAGTGCGGGTGAAGCGGTCGATCCAGCGGCTGATCTCGCCGTCGTAAAATGCGGCCGACTGGGTCAGCATGGGGCCCATGTCGCCGGTGCGTTCGCCCACCCGCAGCATGCGCAGCGAAATCGGCGTGGTCAAGGCGTTGGCCTCGAAGGCGGACGACAGCGGCAAGCCGGCCTCCACGCTGGCGCGGGCCGCCTGGAGCGACAGCTGCATGCCGGGCGAGACCATGCTGTGCACCGTCTCGATGGCTTGCACGATGGTGATGCCGCCCTCGGACAGCATGCCCAGCGTCAGGTACAGGCGCGACAATTCATAGATGCGCACCCGTTCGCCGATCGCCGGCAGCCGCGCGATCAGGCGCGTCAAACCGCCGCTGGCCTTGAGCCGGCGCCAGCCCGTCACCGCCAGCGTGGCCAGCGCGCCGACCGCTGCCAGCAGCACGGTGCCGTGGGCGGTGGCGAACTGGCCCCAGTTGAGCAACAGCTGCGACATCCACGGCAGGTTGCGCCCCGCGCCTTGATACACCTCGGCGAAACGGGGCACCACATATGTGATCAAAAAGGCGCTCACGCCGCCGCCCACCAGCAGCAAGATGCAGGGGTAAATGGCGGCGCTGACGATTTTGGCGCGCACCACGTCGATGCGCTGCTGGTAATCGATGTAGCGCATGAGCGAGCGCGGCAGATCGCTGGTGCCCTCGGCCGCGCGCACGATGCCGATATACAGGGGCGGGAACAGTTCGCTCTGGTCGGCCAGCACGGCGGAAAACCGTTTGCCTTCACGCAAGCCGTCAAGCATGCGCTGGAGCACGCCCGCGGTGCCGGGATTGGCTTCCTTTTCCAACAGCGCCTCGAGCGCCTCGACGATGCCCAGGCCGGCGGTCAGCAAGGCCAGCAATTCCTGGCTGAACAGCACCAGGGACAGCGCCTTGCCGCGCGGGCGGGCGGCGCCGCCGAACACGCCGGAACGGGCCGGCGCGATGGCGCTCACGAACAGGCCGCGCGCCTCGACCTGGCGGCGCGCGTCCGCTTCGTCACGGCCGTCGACCGTCAGGCTCGAGAGCGTCATTTCCGGCGACAGGGCGCGTACGTCAAACTGCATGATAGGGCGACGGCTTATTGCGAGCTAATGTCGGCGTCTTCGCCGGTGCCGCCGGGCTGGCCGTCCTTGCCGGTCGAGGTGATCTCGAACTCGCCCTTGGTGCCGGGCGCGCGGTAGGCATAGGGATGGCCCCAGGGATCGATCGGCACGCTCTTTTTCAAATAGGGGCCGTTCCACTTGGCGCCGGCCGAGGGTGGCGCCACCAGCAAGGCGGCCAAACCCTCGTCGCTGCTGGGATAACGGCCCACGTCGAGGCGGTAGGTGTCGAGCGATTTTTCAAACGCTTCGATCTGGGCCTTGGCCACCGTCACTTCCGACTTGCCCAGCTGGGCGAAGTACTTGGGCCCCACATAAGCGGCCAGCAAACCGATGATCACGATTACAACCAACAATTCCAGCAGCGTAAAGCCGGAATCGCGGCGCCCGCGGCACCCCCGTAAACCTAGATTCTGTGCTGCATGCATCCGACCGACTCCTCAATTGATTGCCTTGACCACCCCGCTCGACGGTCGGCCATGGCGGCGCCGGCGCCCAAACAAGGTTGTGCCCGTGCAAGACTACCATGCCGTTTGCGGGTTAAACAACCATTTCTTGACGGCATGCTTCAGTTCGCGCCGCAATCCTTCTTTTTTGCAAACAAAAACACCCGGGCAAACAACCACGACCATGTTTTAGTTTGTTATTTGACAAGGTTGTCGCATATTTTCAACGCTTTTTTTTGCCACTATTAGTTAAGTAGTGATAGTGGAAACGAAATATTGTTTGGAAATATTTTGTAACCGGCAAATTTATCACGATACAAATTTCCGCACGCTAATTAACTGTTTTGCTATAGTTAAAGTACGACCTGTTGTACGGGAGTCATCAGGCCAGTTGACCACAATCGCAAAATATATTGCCTAACTAATAAATCAAGGGAAGATTTCATGAAACGCACTGCGCAGTCGATCAGCACCCCCAGCACGGCCCGCCCCGCCCTTCACCGTCTTCTGGCCGGCGCCCTCGTTGCCGCCGCCTTCGCCATGCCCGCAGCGCAAGCGGCGGTGATCGATTTTGAGGGCATCGGCAACGATTTGGTCGGTCATAACGACGTCTTCCAGCAAGGCGGCCTGGCGTTGACCGGTTACTCCCTGGCCGACAATGCCCTGTCCGGCGACCTGGTGGGCGCCGTCGTCGATGGCACCGACCTCGGCATTTGTGCCGGACTGGCCTGCCCCGCCAACAATCAAACCAGCTTTTACTCGGCCTTGAACGACAGCGCGCTGTTCATCGACCCCGCCCATGCCGGCGACAGCTTCAAGATCAAAGGCTTCGACGCCAGCTTCATCGGCGCGGTCGCGGGCGCGAGCTATCCCGCCACGGCCGGATTACTGCGGGTGCAAGGCTTTTTCGCCGACGGCAGCACCGTGTTTGAAAACTACGCCTTGAACGGCCCGACCGCCGGCAGCTTCGGCTTCCAGCACTTCAACACCAGCAGCACCTTCGGCGAGCAAGCGTTCAGCCAAGTGGCGATCTTCGGCTTTACCTGCAACAGCACCGGCAGTTGCAGCGCGTTTAGCACCAACAAGGGACAGTTTGCCATCGACAACATCCTGGTCGCCGTGCCGGAACCGACCACCTATCTGATGATGTTGTTGGGCCTGGCGAGCATCGGCGCCGTCGCGCGCCGCCGCCGCGTCAAGTAAGCCGAAGCCGCCCTTCCCTCTTCTAGGATTTCATACATGAAACTACGTCCCGTCTCACTCGCCGTGCTGATGCTGCTGTCCGGCGCGCACCTGGCCGCCCACTCGGTCCAAGCGGCCGAATTGCGCCGTCCCTACATCATCCAATTGGCCGACAAACCGGTCGCTTCCTACGCCGGCGGGGTGGCCGGCTTGAACGCCACCCAGCCGGCCGCCGGCAAACGCTTGAACCTGGAATCGGCCGACGTCCAGCTGTACGCCGACTATCTGGGCCAGAAACAAGCGAGCGTGCAGGCGATCATCGCCGGCGCGCCCATCCAGCATGAATACAAGGTGGTCTTCAACGGCTTCGCCGCCATGTTGACCGACGCCGAAGTGCGCCAGCTCAAGGCCAGCGGCGAAGTGGCCACCATTTCGGCCGACGAACCGCGCCACATGCTGACCAATTACACCCCCGGCTTCCTCGGCTTGGACCAGCCGAACGGCTTGTGGAACCAACTCGGCGGCAAATCGGCGGCCGGTGAAAACGTGGTCATCGGCATTGTCGATGGCGGCATCTGGCCCGAAAACAAGGCGTACGCCGACCGCATCGACAGCAACGGCATGCCCACCTTCGACCCCAGCGGCACCAGCGCCTACGGCGCGCCGCCCCCGTTCTGGAAAGGCAACTGCCAAACCGGCGAAGGCTTTGAACTGAGCGATTGCAACAATAAACTGATCGGCGCCCAATTTTTCGACGCCAGCTTCCTGGCCGACACCAGCAAGAGCACCCACTGGACCGAGTTCCGCTCGCCGCGCGATTCGATCGGCGGCAACGTCGGGCATGGCGGCCACGGCACCCATACCTCGTCCACCGCCGCCGGCAACAATGGCGTGCCGGGCAATGTGGACGGTATCCCGATGGGCAACCTGTCGGGCATCGCGCCGCGCGCCCGCGTCGCCATGTACAAAGTATGCTGGTCTTACAACGACCCGACCGATCCGACCGGCGCCAAGAACCAATGCTGGACCGGCGACAGCGTGGCCGCCATCGAACAGGCGACCAAGGATGGCGTCAACGTGATCAACTTTTCGATCAGCGGCGGCAGCGCGATCAACGATCCGGTCGAGCAAGCCTTTCTGCACGCCTCGAACGCCGGCGTGTTTGTGGCCGCGTCGGCCGGCAACAGCGGCCCGGCCAACGCCGTGGCCCACATCAGCCCATGGCTGACCACGGTGGGCGCCTCGACCCATGACCGCCTGTTGCAAGCGACCCTGAGTCTGGCCAACGGCGCCGTGTACCAGGGCGCCTCGCTGAACGTGACGCCGCTGCCGAGTACGCCACTGATCCGGTCCGAGGATGCCGGCGTGACGGGCGCCGACCCGACCCGCCTGCGCCTGTGCTACAGCGCCAGCGGCAACAACAACCTGCCCCTGCTCGACCCGGCCAAGGTGCGCGGCAAGATCGTCACCTGCACCCGCGGCGAAAACGCCCGCATCGACAAGAGCCTGGCGGTGCAGCAAGCGGGCGGCGTCGGCATGGTCTTGATCGACAACGGGGCCGGTCTGGTGGCCGAAATCCACTCGGTGCCGACGGTGCACGTGAGCGAAACGGACGGCGCCAAGATCGCGGCCTACGCCCAGAGCGCCGGCGCCAAGGCGGCCCTGTCCAAATTCGTCACCGGCAAGAGCAGCACGGCGGCGCCGGTGATGGCGGCGTTTTCCTCGCGCGGCCCGAACATGTTCGACGCCAATTTGCTGAAACCGGATCTGACCGCGCCCGGGGTGGACATCCTGGCCGGCGTGAGCCCGGCATTGACGGCCGCCCAGCGCGCCGACATCATCAACGGCAGCCTGGTCCCACCGGCGGCCTGGGCCTTCTACCAAGGCACCTCGATGTCGAGCCCGCACGTGGCCGGTTTGGCCGCGATGCTGCATCAGTTGCATCCGACCTGGTCGCCGGCGGCCATCAAATCGGCTTTGATGACCACCGGTAGCACCACCTTCCCCGATGCGCAAACGGGCGAGGCGCGCGGTATCTTGCCGTGGGGCCAAGGCGCCGGTCACGTGGTGCCCAATCTGGCCGCCGACCCGGGCCTGGTGTACGACGCCAGCTTGAGCGACTACCGTAAATACATGTGCGGCGCCGGCATGAGCGCCGAGTGCGCCACCGGCAGCATTCCGGGTTATGCCTTGAACTTGGCGTCCATCACCGTGGGCAATGTGTTGGGCACCCAGACCGTCACCCGCAAGGTGACCAATGTGGGCGCCAGCGCGGCCACCTACCACGCCAGCGCCTCGATCAGCGGCTACAGCGTATCGGTGGTGCCAAGCAGCCTGAGCTTGAACCCGGGCGAGACCAAGTCGTTCAACGTGGTGCTCAACCGCACCACGGCGGCCGACAATGTCTGGCAGTTCGGCGCGCTGGTCTGGAGCGACGGCGTGCACAACGTGCGCAGCCCGATCCAGGCCCGCTCCGGCAAGCCGATCATCGCCCCGGCCACGCTGCAATCGGATCGCGTGAGCGGCACCCGTCTGCTGAGCGTGACCACCGGCTTTTCCGGCAAACTGGGCGCTGCCACCGGCGGCTTGAAGGAAGTGAGCCGCACTGCGCTGACCATCACCGAGGCCGCGCCTGGTTCGGTGGACACGCTCGAGCAAGTCACGGCCGCCTGTAACGCCGGCGGCACGGGCGTGCGCGTGGTGCCCGTCACCTTCCCTGCCAGCACCGTGGTGGCGCGTTTTGAAACCTTCAACCGCGACACGGAAAGCGGCGCCGGCCATGACATCGACATGGCCGTGCTCACCAGCGCGGGCAATCTGGCCGGTTACAGCCTGCATGAAGGCTCGAACGAAACCGTCACCTTGCCCAACCCGGCGGCGGGCGGCTACAAGGTTTGCCTGATCGGCTATGCCTTGGCCAATGGCGTGTCGGCCGACTTCACCTTGTCGTCGGCGGTGGTGACCCGCGCCGACAAGGGCGGCAACTTGAAAGTGTCGCTGCCAAGCACCGTCTACGCGGCCGGCACGGCGTCGGTGGGACTGAGCTGGTCGGGACTGACGACCGGCAAACGTTATCTGGGCGGGCTGCAATTGCTCGATCTGAATAACAACCCTGCCAGCACCACCATCTTGTCCGTCGAAACGGACAACGCGGTGCCGCTATCGAGCCCGGTCGACCGCGTTATCAAGCGCAACGCCGGCATGTAAGTACAGGGGCGGCTTCGGCCGCTCAACAAAAAAGCTGCGCGCCTCACGGCCCGCAGCTTTTTTTTCGCCCGGCGAACGGCTCAGGTGGGATCGGCCGCCCCTTGCGGGCGCAACACGCATCGGCCGGCGTGGCAAATGGCGCCCGGGTCGGACATCACGCGGCAGTCGCCCATCAGGCCGGCATTGGCCGCTTGCCGTTCGGTGCGGTAACGTTCGGCCAAGGCGGCCAAGGCGGCCGGCTCGGTGGCGCCGCTCGACCAAGCCAGAAAATATTCCGGTCCGCCGCATGATTTGCTGCCCACCGCCAGCGTGCGGCATTGCGAGGTGTCGGCGCAGGCGGCGGCGCCCACCAACGCGCGCATGCGGGCCAGCGTGTCGCCTGGCGGCGCGGCCGATGGCGCAGGCACCGGCGCGGACGAAGCCGACGGCACCGCCTCGGACCAGCTACAAGCGGCGCAGGCGAGCAGTAAGACGGGAGCGAGGCGGCGCATGGGAACAGTCATTTGTGAGGGAAGCGCCATCATGCGACGGCGGCGGGCGGAGGTCAAGTCGTGCCACGCTGATCGCGCAATGCTGGCCGGGCCACGCTGGCCCGGCCACGTCGGTGGCGCGCTCATTATCCCTGAACCGGCGGCCGCAGCGCGCCGCGCCGCTTTAGACGCGCACCGCCAAAGCCGAACGACGCCGCACGCCGAAGCCGACCACGGCCAAGCCCGCGCCCAACATCAGCCACGACGACGGCTCCGGCACCGCCGCCACCATCCCGACTGCGGCGTATCCCGTGGCGGTCACGCCGGCCGGGTTGCCAAGAAAGGCCGGCATCAACTCGAACTGCACCACGTTGCCGTCGGGATTGCCCAGGTAGCCGGTTTTGTTGAGCAAACCGACGCCGAAGGTGCTGCCGGTGTGGCCGGCGCCGGTCAGAAAATCGCCGCCGAAGGCGATGTCGAAACTGAATTTGCCGCCCAGGGTGACCGAGTGAAACAAGTCGTTGTAACCAGTGCTGTTACCGAAGTAATAGATATCGTTCGCCACTGCGCCATGCACCTCGCCTTCGCTCGACACCGGCGCGCCAAAGGCGCCGCTGAAGTGGCTCAAGCTGGCATGGGCGGCGCTGGCGCCGCTGCTGCCGGGAATGAAGGCGAAGTCCAGGAAGCCGGCGCCGCTAAAACCGCCGGTATCGATGACGACATGATAATTGCTCACCGGCGCGGCGCCGGCCAGACCGGCCATGCTGGCCAGGGCCAGTGCCAATGCGGAGCGGCGGGCGAAACGAAGCATGGAAGACAATGACATGGTTTTCCTTAAAATGTGCCGCTGTAGACTTGGGTGGCGTAAGTGATGAGCGCCTTGCGCGGGTTGTTGAAACTGAGGGCGAAGGTGACGCTGGCGCCGGGTGCCAGGCTGGCCTGGTTGACGGTGATATGGGCGACGCCCTGTCTCACCCCGCTCGCGTTGACCAGTTTCACACCAGGCGGCAAAGCGTCGAAGCGCACCGTAAACGGCCCGCGCAAGGCGACGCTGCCGGTGTTGGTGAAGGAAAAGGTGCCGGCGTATTGACGCGTCACGCGGTTGTAGCTCAGCCCGGAAGCGGAGGTGGCCATGCTGGCGCCGACATCGACCAGCTGCGAGCGCAAATTCAGGCTGATCACCACCGGATCGTGGTCCGAGGCGCGGTACGGCAGCGCGTTGTACCAATCCTGGGGTTTGCCGTCGATGTTGTAGTCGATCACGCTCGGCTCGTCCGCGTTGACATGCCACTCGGCCGCGTCCGCCACTTGCGCACTGAGCGCGGCGCTGGCCAGGGCATGGTCCAGATAGCCGATCTCGCTGTCGAAGATGAAGGAATACGGGGTGCCGGTGGGGCGCACGAAACGCTCCAATTGGTTGACGAAGCCGGCGTCCGTGATGGCATTGATCGGGTCCTCGAATCCGTGCGAATTGAGGTCGCCGATGATGAGCACGTCGGGGTCGCCGGCGGCGGCCGTCACCCGCGGCACGAAGCCGCCCATCAAACGCTGCGCCTGCTGCACCCGGGTCGCGTTCCAGCAACCCTGGCCGTCGCCCTGGTCGGCGTCGGCGCCGCCGCCGTTCGGGCAACTGCCCTTGGATTTGAGGTGGTTGACGATCAGCGAAAACTTTTCGCCGTTGTTGGCCATGAAGGTTTGCGCCATGGGCGGCCGGTTATTGATGGCGGCCGCATCGCTCAAGGCGGCGCCGACCGGCGTGACGCGGGCCGGCTTGTAGAGCATGGCGACCCGGATTGCATCGCTGCCGGTGGCGGCAGGTTTCGGCACATAGGCGTATTTGACCGCGCCGGCCGCCGCGTTAAGCTGGTCGACCAGATACGAGACCGCCGTCTCGCCATTGTTTTGAATCTCCATCAAGCCCACCACGTCGGCATCGATGGCGATCAGTTCGGCCACGATCTTGTCGCGCTGACGCACGAATTCGGCCAGATTGTCGGCCCCGCGGCAATGCGATTTGGTGCTGGTGGCGCCCAAGGTGCAGCCCTGCCCGGTCTGGCCGAACACGTCGGCGCCGTTGGTGAAGGTGGTGAAAAAATTGAGCACGTTGGCGCTGGCCACCTTGACGTTGCCGTGGACCAGATGGGGCGGCGCGGCGCGCGGGTTGTCGCGCGAAAAGCGCGGCGTGACGGTCGGTTGTAGCTTGAAGGCGGCGCCGCCACCGCCGATGGCGCCGAAGTCGACCACGCCGGTCAGGTCAGCGACGCTGTCGCCGGCGCGCACCGTGCCGCCCTCGCCAATATAGGGAATCACGCTGGGGGTGACAAATTTGCCGTCGTCGAGCACGATCAAATTGCGGGCATTGGCGGCGGCCAAGGCGAGCGCCTCGGTGGAGCCGGCGCGATACCGGTTGGTGGGCACTTCGCGCCGACCGGACGACAAGCTCAGCTCGCCTCGGCTGCCGACAAACTCGCTCTGCGACACGGTCAGCGGGCTGGTAAAGCGTACCAGCATGGCTTCCACCTGGCCCAGGTCGGCAAATGGCAGCGCGATATTGGTGGGGGCGACGCTATGGCCGCCGCTCAGGGTGATGAGCGCGCTCAGATCCTTGAACTCGGTCACCGAGCGGCTGGCGCCATTGGGCGTAAATTCGGTCACGGTGCCGG
Source organism: Pseudomonadota bacterium (assembly GCA_040385995.1). GTDB lineage: Bacteria > Pseudomonadota > Gammaproteobacteria > Burkholderiales > Burkholderiaceae_D > Janthinobacterium. Next base: position 135,123 of record JAZKGI010000017.1, on the reverse strand, counting down.
TCACGCGCACCAGGTCGCCCACCGCGGCGTTATTGAGGCCGGCGCCGGTGAATACAAAAATGGCGTCGGAACTGGCGGGGTTGCCGTCGCCGGCCGGGTCTTGCATGAAGAAGCCGGACCCAACTTTGAGGGTGACCACGCCCTCGGTGGTTTGCACCGTGTTGGCGTACGCGCTGGTGGCGCCTTCGCCCTGAATCTGGGCGATGCCACGGGTCACGGCAGGAGCGACTTGCACCGTCACATTCACGCTGCAACTGGCGCTCTGGTCCTGGTCGTTGCCAAAGTTGATCACCACCGGATAGCTGCCGACCGCCACCCCGGCGCCCACTGTCAGGCGCACACTGGCGCGCTCGCCGGGGGCGGCGGCGGCCACGAAGCCGGACAGGGCGATGCCGGTTACGGCGGGCGAAGCGATCGTGGCGCGATTGACCATGCCGTCCAGGTCGCTCGCGTGCAAGGTCGCGCCGCCGGCCTGGCCCAACATCAGCGACAAGAGGGCCGGACAAGTGGCCACGATGGCAGGCCGCACGGGGGCGCCGCACACATGCGGTTCGGACGCGCGGTTGCGCGGCGCCGGCGCGCCGGCCGCAAAATCGCGGCCGTTGTCGTCGCTGTCGGCGCAGCCATTGTCGGCGCGCGCGATCGCCATCGTGTTCGACGGGCCCGGCGCGACCGAACCTTCGAAGGCGCCGGCGGCGCCAAAGCCGACCAGGTCGAGCACGCCCGCGCCGCCCGGGCTGGCGCCGCTCACTGGCACGCTGGCGTTACTGAGCAACACCTTGCCGGAACCGGAAGACATGGCGATGGCGCCGCTGGCGTCCGCTTCCGGCAACTCGGTGCTGCCGCCGCTGCCTTGCGCTTGCTGCACCAGCAGATACTGACCGGCTTGCAAGAGCACGGACGGCAGCGGCGTCACCGCCCAGTTGGCACCGGCGGCGGACGCGTACTGCACGCTCCAATTGCTGACATCAACGGGCGCCGTGCCGCGATTGAATATTTCGATGAAATCGTTTTTATAGGTCGAGCCGGAATTGCCGCCGCCACCATAGACTTGGCTGATGACCACGTCGGACGCGGCCAGGGCCGGCGTCCACACGCCGGCCAGCAGGGCCGCCATCAGGCCCAGGCGGACAGGCCGGCCGCCCGCCTGGGCGCGCATCGTTGTAAACAGTTGGTTCATAATCGTTCCTGAAATGAAAAGTCAAAGCGTGACGGCGGCGCGGCCCATGGATGCGCTGGCGCCGTCTCAGATATTACCCGATCACTATTGCAAAATGCATACTACATGCAGGCGATGACGTGTCCGTGACAAAAAATCGGGCCGCAAGCGCGCAACCGGGCGCTGCGGCGGCACGGCGCTAGCGCGGTTCGCGCTGCCAGCGCCGGTAAGGCGCGGCCAGCGGCTCGCCGATGAACAGGCCCTGGGCCGGCCAGGCCACGCTTTTCCAGTAAGCCTCGATAGCCGTCTCACCGGCCAGATAATGCTTGAGCAACACGGTCGGATGGGGAAACTTTTGCCAATAATTGCAGGGTTCGGAGACACTGCCGTAACTGGCGGTGGCGCCCGCCTCCAGCCAGCGTAAGCTGCTCATCTGCGCCTCGCCCAGCAAGTCGCCACCAACCGAGGTCAGATGATCGGCCAGCGCGCCAGGCAAGAAATGCAGCGTGTCGAGCTTGCCGACCCGGGCCAGACCGGTCTGGTAAATCATCACATCGCGCGCCCCTTCCAGGGTGTCGGATTTGATGGTCTTGACGTTTAATTTCTTTTGTTCGATCCGGCCCGAGGGCGGAAAAAAGCTGGCCCGGCTATTGCGTGGTCCTTCGCTGGTGATCAGGTAATAGGCGGTGGCGGCCGGAATCTGGAAACCGCTGCCCACGCCGCGCCCGATCAATTGTTTGGCCTGTTCGACCGACTCGGTGGGCATGAGCATGCTGGGCCGCAAACCGAGTTCGGTGTAGGGCTGGGTCGAACTGGAATTGAAGTAGGCACTCGGTTTGCCGGCCTCGCAGGTTTTTTCGCACTGGGCCGGGTCGAAACCCAGGGTCATGGCGGCCGTGATGGCATTGCATTCGACCGCGTACGGCGCGGTCCAGACCATCAGCACGGCTTGGATGTGCGGCCCTAGCTGGGCATCGATCTGTTTCTTCAGTACCGCGAACTGGGCCGCCGTCAGCTTGCGCGGCCGGTTGGGGATCTTGACGTGCACGATGTTTTTTTCTGGAATGTCGCGCGCCTGGCGGTACAGCTCGCCGATCAGCACGCTATTGTCTTCCTCGTCGTTGATGATCACGGCCAGTTGCTCCGGTTTTAACACCTGCTCGGCCGGCGCCGAGCCGGCGAACTGAGGGTAGGCCGGCCCGGCGAGCAAGACCAGCAATAGAGCGAGAGTAGCGCGCAAGAAAGTCCCGTCGTCAAAGTCGGCCGGGCCATCCAGGCCGGACCCATCCAGGCCGGACCCATCCAGGCCGGACCCATCCCCGCCGTCGCGCCAGCCGAGCGGGCGCTGAAAGCCGTTCGGAGCGAAGCTGGCCGGCCGCTCGCCGATTATAGTGCGGTTTGGGTTGGCGGCGCGCCGCTGTGGTCAGCCGGGGCGCGTCAAATAAAAAAAACAAAAAAAAACGGCAGCCGAAGCTGCCGCCGGGGACGACTGGGGTGATTATGCCTTGGCGGCGACGACTTTACGACGACGTGCCATGAAACCAACCAGGCCCAGGCCAGCGATGAGCATGGCGTAGGTTTCTGGTTCTGGCACGGCGGTCACGTTGATGTTGCCGCTGTAGCTGCCCGAGAATTTCGAGTTGATGGTACCAAACACGGTCAGGGTGTAGGTATCGGAAACCAGGTTCGACACGTTCAGTTTCCACAGGTCGATTTCGCCGTTCAATTGGCGTACGCCGTCGAAGGCCAGGCCGGACGAATCTTTCAGCGAGAAGCCGGTGATGTCCAGGCCAACCGCGGCGGTGTCGGAAATCGACGATACCAGGGTGTTGAGCTTGTTCGAGCCGCCCAGGGTGAAGGTGTATTGGTCGGCGAAAGTGGCGCCGGCATGACCTGCGCCGAAGCTGGCGCCGTAGTCACGCGTACCATCGAGGAAGCTGATGGTCGAAGGCGCGTGGCTCACGTCCACAGCCGCTGTGGCCATGCTGGAAGTGAAAGCGGCGCCCGCCAATAAGATGGCGGTAAAGATTGATTTTGTATTATTCATATATAACCCAGTCGATTGTGCAAGCCCTCAAGTGAGGGTCCGCTCCCCGGGAAGATTCCCGTACTTAAAATAATACCACGCACGGCAACTAAAGTTATCTGTTTCACATCAAGAAGTTGCCTAGCTGAAACTTTTATCTGGGAAACATTAGAGTTGATTGTAAGTAAAAGTTAGCTTATCAGCAGAAACGTGGGGCTAGGCACCACAAATGTATTTAACTTTTAGTTACCACCGGTATTTTTGTCGGCCTGGGCCTACTTAAACACGAGAAAAATACATGGAAAATTTGCTGAGAACGTTGTTTTTGCACACAAAATTCTGCTTAAAAATCACGCATTATCACAGGTCAAGAAAAAAAAGAGGGCCGCGGCCCTCTTTTTCACTATCGAAGCGCAAGTTGATTTTAAGCAGATTTGCGGCGCCGGGCGACCACGCCCAGCAAGGCCAATCCGCCCAGCATCAGCGCGTACGATTCCGGTTCCGGCACCGGCACCACATTGAGCGAACCGGAGTAGGAAGCGGTGGCGCCCGACAAGCCGCTCACGGTCAAGGTCAAGGGACCGTTAAAGCTGGTCAAGCCCAAATAAGCGGTCTCCAGCGGACCGCTGGAATTGAGCGTGAGCGAATGACCATTAAAATCGGCGAATGTAAAGTCGATATTACTTGCCGCGCTAGTACCGATCGACGACAGAATAGTATCGAACTTACCGTATGTGAGAAATGGAGAGAATTCATAGACATCGGTAAACGCGCCGCTGGTATGGGTGGCGCCGAAGTAACCGGTGTAAATCCCATCTTGCCCCTTGGTCAAATCGACGGTGGTGGCCATGGCGCTGGACATGGAGACGAGCAAACAGGCGACCGCGGTCAGTGCTTTCATTTTCATAGAGAACCTTTCTAAACGACCCGTGAGCGGGCCTTGATTTAGTCAAAACAACAAGTGGACTAAATCATATCATGGCTAAATAAAAACATTTGTGATTATTGTAAGTAACACTTACAGAATTACAACACTTGACACATCGATATAAAGGGTGGCCGGCGCCAAACAAAAAAGGCAGCCTAAGCTGCCTTTGTATGCCCGTCTCGGCGGGGGTGCCGGTCGCCGCGCTTTAGGCGCGCTGGTAGACGTCTTCGAAGCGGACGATGTCGTCCTCTTCCAGATAGCTGCCCGACTGCACTTCGATGATATGGAGCGGCACCTTGCCCGGATTTTCCAGGCGGTGGTTCATACCGATCGGAATGTAGGTCGACTCGTTCTCGGCCAGCAAGCTGATTTTCTCGCCGCAGGTCACGCGCGCGGTGCCGCTCACCACCACCCAGTGCTCGGCCCGGTGATGATGCATTTGCAAGGACAGCTTGCCGCCCGGATTGACCGTGATGCGCTTGACCTGGAAGCGGTCGCCCGCGTCGATCCCTTCGTAATAACCCCATGGCCGATAGACCTTGGTGTGATGCAAATGCTCGGTGCGGGCGCTCGCTTTCAAGTGCTCGACGATTTGCTTGACGCGCTGGACCTGATCCTTGTGCGCCACCAGCACCGCGTCCGAGGTTTCCACCACGATCAGGTCTTGCACGCCAATCACCGCCACGATGCGGCTTTCGGCCCGCACCAGCGAATTGCTCACGCCGTCGAGGTAGACATCGCCCCGTTGAATATTGCCGTTGGCGTCGCCTTGCTGCACTTCCCACAAGGCCGACCAGGAGCCGACGTCGCTCCAGCCTATGTCGGCCGGCACCACCACCGCGTGACGGGTGTGTTCCATCACCGCGTAGTCGATCGAATCGGATGGGCAAGCGGCAAATTCCTTCTCATCGAGACGGCAAAAGTCCAGATCGCGGTAACCGAGCCGCACCGCCGCCTCGGTGGCCGACGCCATTTGAGGCTGGAATTGCTGCAACTCGTTCAGATAATGTTGGGCGCGGAACAGGAACATGCCGCTGTTCCAGTAGTAACCGCCATCGGCGACAAAGCCGGCCGCCGTGGCTTGATCCGGCTTTTCGACGAAACGATCGACCTGGTAACTGTCGCTGTGGCCCAGCGCCTCGCCGCGGCGGATATAGCCGTAGCCCGTTTCAGGACCGGTCGGCACGATGCCGAAGGTGGCCAGGGCGCCTTCGGCGGCCAGCTGGGCGGCGCGCTCGATGGCCGCGTGGAAGGCCGGCACGTCGTCGATCACATGGTCGGCCGGCAACACCAGCATCAGCGCGTCGGGATCGATCGCCAGCAGGTAGTGGGCGGCCGCGGCCACGGCCGGCGCCGTGTTGCGTCCGGCCGATTCGAGCAAGATACCGAGCGGCTGCTTGCCGATCTCGCGCAATTGCTCGGCCACCAGGAAACGGTGCTCATTGCCGCAGATGATCAGCGGCGCCATCATGTCGGGCCGGTTGGCCAGGCGCTGCACGGTTTCTTGCAGCATGGTCTTGTCCGACACCAGCGGCAGCAATTGCTTGGGCAATACGGCGCGCGACAGGGGCCACAGACGGGTGCCGGAACCGCCCGACAAAATGACTGGATAAATCTTCATGCTTTACGTCCTTCCTTGTGATAGTTTTGGTTGTCGCTTTCGGTGCGGCGCCGATTGCGCCGGTCGCGCGAATTGCCCCACTCGTCCTTGGCATATTCGGAGACGTGCTTCATCTCGCCGGCCCGGTTGACGCTGTATTCCTTGAACACGATCATCTCTTCCAGGTTCACGTCGCGCATCACCCGGGTGTATTCGAACAGCACGCTACGCACCACCGTGGCGCCGCTGCACACATGGCTGCCGTGGCCGATCCAGGTGGGTCCGATGATGGTGCTGCCGGCATCGATCTTGCAGCCGGAACCGATATACACGGGGCCTTCGATGCGGGTGCCTTCCCAGTCGATGCTGGTGTTCAAACCGACCCAGATGCCGTCTTCCAGTTGAATGCCGGGCACGTCCATATGGGCCACTTCGCCCATCAGCACGCTTTGCGAGACTTCCCAGTAATCCTTCACGCTGCCGATATCGATCCAGCTAAAGCTGCGCTTTTGCGCAAAAAACGGCAAGCCCTTCTCCACCAGCAGGGGGAACAGCTCGGAGCCGATATCGAAAGAGCCGCTGTCCGGTATCAAATCGAGCACGGCCGGCTCGAAGATATAGATCCCGGTGCTCACCATGTTCGACAACGCCTCTTCCTGGCTGGGCTTTTCCTGGAACGCCTTGACCCGGCCGTCCGGCTCGCTCACCACCACGCCATAGCTCGACACTTTGTCCCACGGCACTTCGCGCGTGATCACGCTGGCCAGCGCGCCCTTGCGGCGGTGCTCGAACAGGGCCGACTTGATGTCCAGGTTGATCACCGCGTCGCCGCACAAGACGATGGTGGTGTCGTCGAAAAAGCCGCCGAAGTTCTGGATCTTTTTCATCCCGCCGGCCGAACCGATCGGCTGCGGCACCACCTCGCCCTGGTCGTTGGTGTAGCCTTCGAAGGAGTAACCGATCTGGACCCCGTACTGGTGGCCCTCGCCGAAGTATTCTTCGATTTTTTCATGCAGATAGCTGACGTTGACCATGATCTCGGTGACGCCATACTTGGCCAGATGTTCGATCAGGTAGGCCATCACCGGCTTGCCCAGGATCGGGATCATCGGCTTGGGCAGGTCGTAAGTGAGCGGGCGCACCCGCGTGCCCTTGCCTGCCGCCAGAATCATTGCTTTCATGTTATCGACCTCGTGTGTAATGTTGAAATCCGGCGCGCCACCCTGCCGTCTGCCACAATATCATCGCTTGCGCGCCGGTCCGCATACGCCTGTATCAAGGGCGGTGCGGGCGGCGCGGCGGAACCGGTTTAGCGGCGGCCGATGGCGAAGTATTCCAGACCGTGCTCGCGCACCTGGGCCGGTTGATATAGATTGCGGCCATCGAAAATGAGCGGTTGCTTGAGCGCTTGCTGGATGGCGTCGAAATTAGGCACCCGGAATTCCTTCCACTCGGTGACGATGGTCAAGGCGTCGGCGTTTTGCAGCGCGGCCATGGGCGAATCGGCGTAGCGCAAACCGGGCTGCTCGCCGAAGATACGGCGCGATTCCGTCATCGCCACCGGATCGTAGGCGGTCACGGTGGCGCCCATCGCCAACAAGCCTTCGATCACCACCCGGCTGGAGGCGGCGCGCATGTCGTCGGTGTTCGGCTTGAACGCCAAGCCCCACAGCGCGAAATGCTTGCCTTGCAAATCGCGGCCCATGCGCGCCACGATTTTTTCCAGCAGCAAATGCTTTTGCGCCTCGTTGGCGTCTTCCACCGCTTGCAGCACCTTGAGCTGGGAGCCGTTTTCGCCGGCCGTGCGGATCAGCGCCTGCACGTCTTTCGGGAAGCACGAACCGCCGTAGCCGCAACCCGGATACAGGAAGTGGAAGCCGATGCGGGGATCGGAACCGATGCCCACCCGGATCTGCTCGATGTCGGCGCCCAGCTTGTCGGCCAGGTTGGCCAGTTCGTTCATGAAGGAAATGCGGGTCGCCAGCATGGCGTTGGCGGCATACTTGGTCAGCTCGGCCGAGCGCACATCCATCACGATCACGCGGTCATGGTTGCGGATGAAGGGCGCGTACAGTTCGCGCATCAGGGTGATGGCGCGCTCGTCCTCGGCGCCGATCACCACCCGGTCCGGGCGCATGAAGTCATCCACCGCCGCGCCCTCTTTCAAGAATTCGGGGTTCGACACCACCGAAAACTCGAGCGCCAGGCCGCGCTGCGCCAATTCTTCGCGCATGGCGGCCTTGACCTTGTCGGCGGTGCCCACCGGCACGGTCGACTTGTCGATCACGACCTTGTACTCGGTCATGTGCTTGCCGATATTGCGCGCCGCCGCCGTCACATACTGCAAGTCGGCCGAGCCATCCTCGTCGGGCGGGGTGCCGACCGCGATAAATTGCAGCTGGCCAAAAGCGACGCTGTCTTCGACGCTGGTGGTGAAGCGCAGGCGGCCGGCGGCCACGTTGCGGCGCACCATTTCAAGCAAGCCCGGCTCATGGATAGGGATCTGGCCATCGTTCAAAATGGCGATTTTCTTCGCATCCAGGTCCAGACACAAGACCTCGTTGCCCATCTCGGCCAGACAAGTGCCACTTACCAGTCCGACATAACCAGTACCAATCACGGTAATTTTCATCATTTCCCCAAAATTTACAATTATTTCCCACGCCGCCCAGGGCGACGCTGGTGGCCGGCGGCACGCGCCGCCGGCCTTATTTACCCTTGTCGTCCGAGCACAAAAACGCCGTGCCCCACAGCACAAGAGCCAGAATCAAGTGGCCGATCAAAAACGCGGCGATCAACCCCTTGATGGCGCCCCACTGCACGCCAGCCAACAAGACAAAACCGAACGCGACCGAGGCCACGCTATAGATCGCGGCCCGCAACCCTTGCCGCCCGGCGCCGGTCAAGGCGTCGGCGGCCGGATACTGCAAGGCCATCAGGGGTAGCGAAAACGCCAGGCCGACCGTGATCTCGACGCTGCCGCCGTATTCGGCGCCCAGCACGCGCGGCGCCAGCAAGGCGGCCACGGCGACCCCGACACCGGACAACACGCCCACCCCGAGCAAGGCCGGCGTCATGCGGATCGCGTAGCGCCGGCTGGCCGCGATGCCATTGGCGCCGTGCACAAAATATTTCGGATACAAGATGCGGGTGAGCACCTGCACCGGGAACATACCGAGCTGCAAAAAGCGCGAGGCGGCCCCGTACAACCCGACCGCGGCGTCGTCGGCGTAGCGTGACAGCACCATGCGGTCCAGATTGCTCTGCGCGGCGCGCGCCGATTGCGTGATGCAAAACAGGGTGCCCGATTTGACCTCGCCGCGCAGCAAGTGCCAGACCGGCTGGCCGTACAGGCGCGCGCCCACCATCACATAGGCCACGGTGACGATCAGCGATTGCAAAAACACGAGCCAGATCCAGGTGTCCAAAGCATGCCGGTCGAGCGCGAAAAAATAGCCGGCCGCCAGCACCAGGCGCACCAGCACCGTGGTCATGCGCACCCAGCCGGCGCGCGCGGTCTGGCCATGGGCCACCATCACCAGTTCGAGCGAAGCGGACATGCGCGCCACCGCGATTTCGGCGCCCAGCGCGACCACGATGAGCAGCAAATCGACCGTGCTTTGCATGGCGCCGGCGGCCACCGCCACGCCCAGCGCCACCACCACCGGCAGCGAGGCCGCCATCAGCATCAGCATATTGCCGTAGTAAGCCCGAAAGCGGCTCTTGTCGCGCGCCACCGCGCGCACCAGCACGTCGGCCCCGCCCAGCCCGACCAGCTCGACGCCAATCCCCACCACCGCCAGCAAGGCCGTGTAGCGACCGAATTGCTCGACCCCCAGCCCGCGCGCGGTGATGGCGAAGGTGACAAACTGCAAACCGAGCGCGCCCATGGTGGGCACCATGGTGGTGAAAAACGTGACCACCCTGAAACGCTGTTCAAGGCGCGCGATGGCGCCGCGCAGCTTCCCCATCATGCCCGCACCCGACCAGCGGGACGGCCCGGCCCTGGCATCATCGGCATACCTTTTCGCCCGGCTTGGCCGGGCGCGCGTATTCGACAAACACGTCGCCGAAGTGCGAGGCCCAACGTCCGCGTACCTTGTCGTATTCAAGCAGCCAGCCCACCATCACCGATTCGGGCTCGCGCCGGAACAGGGGGTAGATCGCCAGCCGCAGTGAAATGCCGATGGTTTTGGCGATCGAGCGGGCCGCGCCGCCGTCGATGCTTTCCCAGCGCACCGCGTGGTTGCCGACGCGGAAACGACGCTGGCGCATCCACTTGAACGAGGCGCGCGACTGCGGCACTTCCTCATTGATCCAGGCCGCGTCGGACCAGGCCATGGCATGGCCCTTGAAAAACAGCTTGCGGAAAAACACCGTGTCGCCGCCGCCGGACAGGCCGAATTCCTCATCGAACAAGGGGCGCGGCTCGGCCGCGATGGCTTGCATATCGATCAGAAAATTACAGGTACAAAACACGAAAGGCTTGCCTTGCAAGAGCTGCTTATCGACCGACCAATAGCGGCTATAGCGGCGCAAGGCGGCGGCGGAATCGGGAAACACGGGGCGCACCGGGCCGCCCACCACCACCGCGGCGCTGTCGGCCTGGGCCTTGAGCAATTCGCTGAGCCAGCCGGGCGCCGGCCATTCGTCGTCGTCGATCATGGCCACGAAGCGCACGCCCAGGCGGTCCGCTTCGGCGAACACGGCGTTGCGCGCGGCCGAAATGCCGGGCGTCTTTTCGATCCGGTACACCACGGCGATGCCGCTGGCGGCGGAAAACGCTTGCACGGCTTGGCCGACGGCCGCGTCCTCGCCGTCGTTGTCGACTACGATCACGCTCGGTTTGGCCGCCAGCGGCTGGGCCGCCACGGCGATATGCTCGAGTAGGCGAACCAGGGAGTCGCAACGTTTATAGGTGCACAGTCCGACCGCCAGGCCGGAAAAAGTGGAGCTGCTGGGGGTGGCGGACATTATTCGGACCTTTTCACGGTTGAAGCGGGAGAAACATAGCGCGCCGTCTTCCAGCCCAGCAAACCGGCCAGGCGGCCGCTGTAATGGGCGATGGCCAGCACCGCGCGCGCAAATTTGTCGGACTGGAAAGTGACGGCCGCGCCCAGCATGCGCAGGCAGGCAGCGAGCCAGCCGCGCACGGCTTGCCGCCAGACCTGGCGCGCGCCGTCATACGAGCGGTCGATCGCCACCATATAGATACCGGTGGTGGCGTAGCGGTGCAGCAGGCTGCGTACCGTCAGGCGGTCGGCCGGGGCCGGCTCCAGCACCACCGCCTCGTCGCACCAGGCCATGCGGCCGCGGGCGCTGGCGACACGACGAAACAAGTCGTAATCCTCGCCGCCCGAGGCGCCGTACTCGTTGCGGAACAAGGGCTCGGGCACCAGTGTCAAGGTGGCGCGCGCGATGGCCAGGTTTTGGGTGGTGTTCAAGGTGGGCACCAGGCCGGTGGGCCAGCGCCGGCGCGACGAGAATATGCTATTGCGGGCGAACAGGTTGGCGCTGGCCGGCAACAAGCCTTCGACCGGACCGCCCACCAGATGGGCGTCGAGCCGCTGTCCGGTGTCGAGCACACGGTTCAACCAGCCGGGCGTGACGGCGCCGTCGTCGTCGAGCATGAGCAACCAGCGCCATTGCGGACTGAGGCGGTGGGCCTCGGCCACCAGCGCGTTGCGCACTTGCGCCACCCCGCGCGCGGCCACGGCGATGCAAACGATGTCGGGCCAGCGCGCCTGGAAGGCGGCCACCACGCGCGGCGCGTCGCTGCCGCAATCGTTGTCGGCCACGATCACGCAGGCCGGCCGCCCTTGTAGTTCGGTCAGCAGGCTGTCGAGCAAGGCGGCCAGCAATTCGGGCCGGCGATAAGTGGGAATACCGATCACGATGTCGCGCGCCGGCGCGGCGAAGGCGGCGCTCATGGACGCGCGGGCCATGCGGGGCCTGTGGCATGCGCAGCAATAACAACCGACAAGCGGAAAGAACGATTACAAGCAGAATCGAGTGGGGAATTATCGCGCGTCATACCGCAGTCCAAATGAAAAACCTATCGCTCCACTCGGCCCTGTCGGCCGGTGGCGTCTTATTTACAACCGTGCTGCGCCTGCTGCCCACTTCGACCGTCCGCCACGCGAACGATCATGCCAGGGAGAAACGTTACAGCCCCCAAAAAATTATTTGGCACACTATCAGTAAGACAACATACAGAGTCCCTTCATTATGCACGAAATGCAACTTCCGCATCCGATTTCACACGCATCAGCACGCTGGCCGCCAGCCGAAAAAACGGCCCAGCGGGGCGCGCACAGCGCACTCGCTACTCTCGGTAGTGAAATGTTTGTGAGCGGAATTACGTTATGCTGCATAGCATCATACAGCTTATCAAGAGTGAAAGTAAAGCAAGAAACCACCCAAAATTTCCGATAGTATTTTGAGAAATATCAATACGAATGCGGCTATTTTGTGGGCCAGGCAACAAAAAGTTGACAGTTAGTCAGGGTAGTTGGATTAAGATAAACACGCTTCCGAGCGTCGAATATTTATTGATACCAACTAGGGATACACTATGCATACCGTTATTACAAAACGGAAAACAAATCCAGGCACGCCCATGTCGGCTGTGTCCGCCCCGGCATGACGGGCGGCGTGAGCGGCGCCCACCTCGATGGCGCGGGACGGCGCACCGATATCGATGGTTTGCGGGCCCTGGCGGTGTTGCCGGTGGTGCTATTCCATATCGGGGTGCCCGGCTTTTTCGGCGGCTTCATCGGTGTGGACGTGTTTTTCGTCATTTCCGGCTATTTAATCACCGGCATCATCGTGCGCGAACTCGAGCACGGCAAATTCTCCCTGGTCGGTTTCTACCGGCGCCGCGTGCTGCGCATCTTCCCGCCCCTGTTCGTGATGCTGGCGGTGGTGACGGCCTTGGCCATGGCGACCATGTTGCCGTCGGAATTAATTCGCTATGGCCAATCGTTGGCCGCCACCACCGCCTTTGTGACCAATATCCTGTTTTATTCGGAAAGCGGTTATTTCGCGCCCGACAGCCACGCCAAACTGCTGCTGCACACCTGGTCGCTGTCGGTGGAAGAACAATTTTATCTGTTTTGGCCGCTGATCCTGGCCGCGCTGCACGCGCGCGCCGCCGGCGCCGTGCGCGTCATCGCGCTCGCCATCACGGCGCTGTCGTTCTACATCGCCACCACCCAGCTGGTGTCCGACCCGTCGGCCGCGTTTTACCTGATTCCGTCGCGGGCCTGGGAAATGATGGTGGGCGCCCTGGTCGCCGTGCTGCCATGGTTGACGCGGCGTGGCCGGCTCACGCGCGAAGTCATGGGCGGCGCCGGCGTGGTGGCGATTTTGCTGTGCGTGAAATTTTACAACGACCAGCTGCCCTTCCCCGGCGCCGCCGCCCTGCTGCCCTGCCTGGGCACGGCCGCCATCCTGGCCGCCGGCGCCCAAGGCGGCTCGCTGGCCGGACGGCTGCTGTCGTGGCGCCCGCTGGTGGTGATCGGCCAACTGTCTTTCTCGCTCTACCTGTGGCATTGGCCGGTGATCGTGTTCGCCCAAATCGGCTTGCTGCTGGAACAGAGCTGGCCGGTGCGGGTGGCCGAGCTGGTCGCCTCGCTGGCGCTGGCGTGGCTGTCGTGGCGTTACGTCGAGCAACCGTTTTTAAACGGCAGCCGCAGCTTCGCCAGCAAGCACGTGCTGGGCAGCGGCGCCGTATCGATGGCGCTGGGCGCCAGCGTCGGCTTGCTGTGCATGTTCAGCGCCGGCTTGCCGGGACGTTATAACCAGCGCCAGCTGGACCTGGCCGCCTATGAGCACTACGACGGTGACCAGCGTTACCGTGGCGGCAGCTGTTTTGTGGTCAGCGCCGATCAGCGTTATGACGCCGAGCATTGCTTGCAACGGGATAAGGAGCGCCCGACCTTGCTGTTCGTGGGCGACAGCCACGCCGCCCATCTGTGGCCGGGCTTGCACACCTTGGGCCAGCAGTGGAACGTGTTGCAAGCAACCCAGACCGGTTGCCGGCCGGTGCTGCCCGATGCGCGCGCCGATGGCAGCAGGGTGCCCGCTTGCCGCGTTTTCTTCCGCCACATATTGGAACAGTGGTTGCCCGCCCATCCGGTGGACACGGTGGTGCTGGCGGGACGCTGGACCGGGGCCGACCTGGCCGACCTGCCGGCCGCCATCGCGGCCGCCAAGCGCGGCGCGCGGCGCGTGTTGCTGGTCGGCCCGATCCAGCAATACGGCGCCGCCCTGCCGCGCTACCTGGTGCGCGAAGCCGGCGGCGCCGATGGCGCGGCGCGCGCGCGCGGCCTGGTGGCCGGACCGTTCGCGCTGGACCCGGCCATGCGCCAACTGGCGGCCCGGCACGGCGCCGAATATGTGTCCCTGATCGATGCCCTGTGCCCGCAGCGCCAATGCCGGTCCATGGCCACCGCCACCGTGCCGCTGCAATTCGATTACGGCCATCTGACCAGCGAAGGGTCGGCAATCGTGGCCGAGCTGTTGTTGAAGGCGGCGCCCGGTGGCGCCGCGGCGCGGCCGGTGGTGTCCGCGCCCTAAGCAAAACCTGTTCGACCTGACAACCTCAAGCGAAACGGTTTAAGCTTGAGGTACCGAGGAACGTAGGCTCGAACCCGCGTTCGAGCAGGGTAGGCCATGGAGAAGTTTAACAAAAGCGCGCGACGCGAATGTCGTGGATGCGAGGTCGCGCGCACCGATGTCGCCTCAGGTCCCGCGCCGAACCCGTCAAGTTCCCGAATGGCGTGGCGACCCTAAGTTAGGATGCTGGATCTAGAAAAAGACGTAGCCTATCCATTAACATCTGAAGGTTGTCCAGCTCGCACTCCCACACCGTCAACACATGCCATCCCGCACGTGTCAGCTCATCTTGTATTCGGGCGTCGCGTGCCTTGTTCCCGTTCAGTTTTCGTCCCCAAAAGTCTTCGCGTGACTTAGGCATCCGCGCCGCCGGGCAATCATCATGGCGGTGCCAAAAGCAACCATGGACAAAAATGATTTTTTTTCGCGCGGCAAAGACCAGATCCGGCGAGCCCGGCAAAGTCCGCACGTGTAAACGATAGCGATAGCCCTCAGCGAACAACAGTTTCCGAACGATAAGCTCAGGGCGGGTGTTTTTGCCGCGCACTTTCGCCATCACCGCGCTGCGCCCGGCCGGAGTCAAGGAATCAACCATATTCGCCCCCGAACTTTTATACCGAGCGAGGTAAGTCGCGACGTTTGCGGAAAATTAAATGGTATTTTGATAAAAAGCAGAGATATAGCATTGAGTACTGTATAAAAGTACAGTAAAATTGGTTGATGAGCTGATTTATACTGCTGCATTTCGCTCATCGGCACCCTAGGTCGACAGTGACGAGATCTGCCGACCTGATGAAGTTTGGCGAGCACGGCATCGATTCAATTTGATCGTATTAACAACACATGTACAATCCTCTTCCTATCGTCGCGCTTGCGGACCTTCCCCTCGAGCCGGCCGTGCGCGTGCTTGAATCGATTGAGTTATTTGCGGGTGCGGGAGGTTTGGCGCTTGGCTTTTCCAGCAACGATGTGCACCATCGCGCGGTTGTCGAGTGGAACGCGCATGCCTGCGACACCATTCGGCTAAACAAGCGGCGACGAGTTAATCTTGTCAGGCGTTGGCCCGATGTGACCCAAGACGATGTCAAGAACTTCAGATACGACGACCATCACGGAATCGATCTGATCACTGGCGGCCCCCCCTGTCAGCCGTTTTCCATGGGTGGCAAACACGGAGGCTTTTTAGATGAACGCGACATGTTTCCTGAGGCCATACGCGCCGTGCGCGAGGCGAAGCCGCGGGCCTTTGTGTTTGAGAATGTGCAAGGGCTCACTCGTGCCGCGTTCGCGGATTATTTTGAATATATCCTGTTGCAACTCGAGTTCCCTTCGATAGTCTCTCAAGTCGGAGAGTTATGGATTGGCCATCTATCTAGACTGAAGAAACAGAAAGCAACAGGAGGCGAAGGCGAATACCATGTTTACCATCGCCTTGTAAACGCGGCCAATTACGGGGTGCCACAGAAACGCATGCGCGTGTTTTTCGTCGGCTTCCGCGTCAGCGAAAACAAGGTCTGGCAATTCCCGGTCGAGACACATAGCAGCGACGCGTTAATTCTGTCGCAGTGGGCGAGCGGCGCCTACTGGGAGAGACACCGCGTGGCACTCAAAAACCGTCCTCTCCGTCCAGTGGGAGTCGAAAAGAAAATACAGAAACTACTGGATGCGGACACCACCCGGGAAGTGCTAGCTTGGCATACCGTACGAGACGCGCTTTCCGATCTGCCCGATCCAGAGCGTTTTCCGACCAATGAGCTGTTCCAGGCACATCGATTCCAGCCAGGCGCGCGCGCCTATGCCGGCCATACGGGCAGTCCTATGGACGAGCCCGCGAAGGCGCTAAAGGCGGGTGATCATGGAGTACCGGGCGGCGAAAACATGCTTCGTCGTGTCGACGGCTCGGTGCGTTATTTTACGGTGCGGGAGTCGGCCCGCATCCAGACCTTCCCGGATGACTTCATCTTCGAGGGGAGCTGGTCTGAGACGATGCGCCAGCTCGGCAACGCGGTGCCGGTGCGGCTCGCCTCTATCATGGCGGCGGCCGTGTGCGACGTACTTAGGCAATAGCCGGACCGGAGACATCGTCCAATGTGACGGCGCCATGCGCCGGCGTGTAAAAATGATCCGCATCCAATTGGCGCATTTCGATCATGAACTGCTCGAAGATGCCATGAATGTCGACATACGGCGGATGCTTGACCAGATGGGTTTTGATCTGTTCTACGATCATGTCCGGCGGTTTTTGATTTTCCAGAGTGCCTTTGGCCCACTCTCGGCCCGGATGCATGGTGTCCCACGGAGAACGCTTATTCACGCGCGTTTCCGAACTGTCGCCGTGCTTGCCCAAACCAAAACAAATCTTGGTTTCCGAATTCCAGATCGGTTTGAAAAAATTAATCAGGTAGTCCTCGGCGGATTTCTGGAAACCCGTTTGGACGATCAAGAAACGGCAATCGAAATCCATGATATCCAATGTGGCATGGGCTTTGCGGATGCTTCGCGCATGCTCGTTGAGTCGTGCGGACAGCTTGGTGCCCTGGCCGATAGCGTCTTTGGCCGACGGATTGCCCGGATCTGCCTTGCCCACGTAGATAGGGTGGTCCTTTTCCTTCAGCGCGGCATAAGGACCGTAGTCTCCCCGATAATAGATAGCGTAGACACCCGCGCCATAAAACTCCGGAATTTTAGCCAACGCATGCCTGGCTTGAGCAACCAGCGTCAACGCGACTACGCGGCCTGAGGTTTTCGGATCGCCGGGATCGAAAATGGATTCTGGCCGCAGCACCGGATCGAGCTTGGTGGCCACATGTCTCAGTTGAGTTGTCACCTGTTCAAGGCCCAGACGGATTTTCTTCGCCGTCAAACCATCATCTCCAGCTTCCGCGCCTGCGATACGTGCCGATAGTTCTTGTAGCTCGACCAGTAGGGGGCCGAGACGGGAAACCGCTTTTTTACTTGTCGCCATAAAGTTCATTGTCTTCTGCAAAACAGCTCAGGAGATTGATCGATTTACTTGCTCGCTATGATAGGCAATGATGCATGGCGTGCAAAGGCACATTTTAATACGTCGACAAGCATGCGACACTACATTAGTGGAATGATCCCACTCGGCATAGCTACGGCACCCGACCAGCGTACCGCAAGTCTGCCTTGGCACATCAAGTCGATAGGAATACAAGACGTCCCGTGTAGGAGCATTGCCCGCCCGAAAAAATGCTCCGAACTCTCCTGTATGCTGACCGCTCAAACCAACTTTATCGGAGAAAATGATGACGAAACCGAAAAGCGAGCGGGCAGTTACTGAGGGCAAGGCGGGCCGCGTTGCCGCGCTTGCCGTGGCGGCGTTGGGCGCGGCGTTCGTGGTGGTGCGCAACAAGTCGCGCCAGGCCGAGCGCGACCATCCGCCGGCCGGGCAATTTCTGATGGTCGACGGGGTGCGCCTGCATTATCTGGACCAGGGTGAAGGTCCGGTGCTGGTCCTGTTACACGGCAACATAACGATGGCGGAAGATTTCAAGCTGAGCGGCCTGCTGGACCTGCTGGCGTGCGACTTTCGCGTGATCGCTTTCGACCGGCCCGGTTACGGCTACAGCGAGCGGCCGCGCGACCACGCGAACTGGACGCCGCAGGCGCAGGCGCGCTTGCTCGATCAGGCATTAGGTCAATTGGGAATCGATGCTTGTCTGGTACTGGGGCACTCATGGGGCGCCATGGTGGCCGCCGCCATGGGCATGGATTTCTCCCAACGCATCAAGGGCTTGCTGCTGCTCTCGGGTTATTATTATCCGAGTCTGCGGCCCGATGTGCCGGCCGCCTCGATGCCAGCCATTCCCGTGCTCGGCGACCTGATGCGCTATACCACTTCGCCGCTGGCCGGACGCCTGCTGTGGCCGGCGACCATCAAGGCGGCCTTCAGCCCCAGCAAGATACCGGATAGTTTTCAACGCTTCCCGGTGTGGATGACTTTGCGGCCCTCGCAAGTGCGGGCCTGCGCGGCCGAAGCCGGGTTGATGGTGCCGGCCGCCGCGCAACTGCAACAGCGCTATGCCGAATTGACCATGCCGGTAACCTTGATGGCCGGCGATGGCGACTTGGTGACCGACCCCGAAAGCAACTCGACCCGCCTGCATCATGCGCTGGCACACAGTCGGTTGCGCCTGCTACCCGGCATGGGCCATATGCTCCAGCACCTGGCGCAGGACGAGATCGCCGCGGAAGCACGCAGCCTGGCCGCCTCCACATCCCTGGGGCGGGGTGGCGCCGAAACGCTCGCCGATCGCCAAGTCGGCCGTAGAAAAACCGCCGCGCTGGAGCGCGACGGCGCGCGCCCGGCATAAAGCCTGGTGCTGGCGGCGTGCGCGCTGGCGCCCCTCACAGCGGGGGCGCCGGCAGCTGCCCCCGCCTTGGCCGGCCCGCCAGCGTTGTGCGGCCGGGGCGCCGTCACGCTATCTTGTATAATTCCGCTCGGAAAAACACCTTCCTTAAGCAACACGCAACCGCGGCACCGCGGTGGCGGTCTTGTTGCAGCAAATATCAGGATTGGACTTGCGCGTCCGGCTAGATGCGTCTGGCTACATGCGGCCGCACACCTGTGCAGCCCGTGCCGGTGGTCCGGGCCGCGCAATGGCGGCAATTATCGAGCACAACTACGAAGCACCGCCCATGACAACGACTTTCACGTGCAATGACTGGTTATCCGAGCCACGCAACAATGTGCTGGCCGGATTGACCACATCATTCGCGTTGGTGCCGGAATGTATCGCTTTTGCCCTGGTGGCACAGCTCAATCCCTTGATGGGCCTGTATGGCGCTTTCATCATCTGCGCGCTCACCGCGCTCTTCGGTGGCCGTCCCGGTATGATTTCAGGCGCCGCCGGGTCCATGGCCGTGGTGATCGTGGCCCTGGTCGCACAACATGGTGTGCAATACTTGCTGGCCACGGTGGTACTGGGCGGTATGCTGATGATGGTGTTTGGTGTGCTACGTCTAGGAAAATTGATTCGTATGGTGCCCCATCCGGTCATGCTCGGCTTTGTCAATGGTTTGGCGATCATCATCGCGACGGCCCAGCTGGGGCATTTCCGGCAAAACACGACGCAAGGGGAGCAATGGCTGACAGGGCCGGCCTTGTGGTCGATGGGCGCGCTGACGGCGTTGACGATGCTCATCGTCTACCTGTTGCCACGTTTTACCAAGGCCGTGCCGCCGGCGCTGGCGGCCATTGTCGGTGTCGGGTTGCTCGGTTATGGCTTGCAATTGCCTACGCGAACATTGGGCGACTTGGCGCACATGGCGGGGGGCTTGCCGGCGCTGCATTGGCCCGACGTGCCGTCTAACGCGCAGACCCTGCGCCTCATTTTGCCCTATGCCATGCTGATGGCCATGGTGGGTTTGCTTGAAACTTTGCTGACCTTCAATCTTACCGGCGCGATCACGGAAACGCGCGGCCAGCCCAACCGCGAATGTATCGCCCTCGGCGCCGCCAACGTGGTTGCCGGCCTGTTTGGCGGTATGGGCGGATGCGCGATGATCGGCCAGACCATGATCAACCTGAGCTCGGGCGGGAGGTCGCGCCTGTCCGGGCTTACCAGCGGCATCATGATCTTACTGTTTATCCTGTTTCTGTCGCCGCTCATTGCCCATATTCCGCTTGCCGCTCTGGTCGGCGTGATGATGGTAGTGGCCCAGCAGACATTCGCCTGGGGTTCCTTGCGCGTGCTGGGTAAGGTGCCGGTGCAGGATGCGCTGGTCATCGTCGCCGTGACAGTCATCACGGTGTTGACCGATCTGGCCACCGCCGTGCTGTGCGGGATTGTGATCGCCGCCCTCAACTTCGCCTGGCAACACGCGCGCGATATTCGGAGCGATATCGACGATAGCGTGAGCGGTGTCCGTACTTACCTGCCGCACGGCACGCTTTTCTTCGCCTCGACCGCCCATTTCCAAGAATTGTTCACACCGTTGACAGACCCGGCGCGGGTGATCCTAAACTGCCAGTATTTGCACTTGGCGGACCATTCCGCCATCGCCGCCATGGAGAGCTTGTGGGAGCGCTATGCGAAAGCGGGCAAACGCCTTCAAGTGGTAAACCTTTCTGCACGCAACCATACCTTGTTGCAGCGCGCCGGTCTCGATGTGAGCGCCGCCTAAAAAGCCAAGCCGGGCCGTCAGCGCGCCACCGCGCCGGCGCGCTGATGACCGCGGCCGCGCCAGCGCTGGTGAGCGCCGACGCTGCCCGGCCCGCCTCAATGCTGGCCCGCCGTACCGCCCTGCCCGTTCGCCGCCGCGCCGCTTTTCACCACTGGCGCCGGCTGCCCGTCCATTCCCAATTCCGCGCCCGTCACCGGGTCACGGTCAGGATGCGATTCGGTGCGCACGATGGTTTGTCGGAGCGCACTGGCTTCGTTGGCGCGCAAGGTCACGCCAGCGTCGCCGATGCCGCCATCGACCGCGGGCGTGGGCTCGGCCACATAGTCCCATTTGTCGCCCTGGTTCCAAGGACCACGCTGCTCGCCCGGCCCGCGCGACATGTTGTAATACACACTGCTGTAGCGCGGATCGCCAGGCATTTTTCCAACCGGGAAATTCGGTTCGATCGCATACAGCGCCTTTTCAAACGACTTCTGGTGCGCCACTTCGCGCGTCATCAGGAAACCCAAGGCCTCCTTGACACCGGCATCGGTGGTCAGGTTGATCAGCCGCTCGTAGATGATTTTGGCGCGCGCTTCGGCCGCGATGTTCGAGCGCAGGTCGGCGGTCGGCTCGCCGATGGTGTCGATATAGGCGGCGGTCCAGGGCACCCCGGCCGAATTGACCAGCGGCGCGCCGGCGCCATACAGCACCTGCGTCAGATGGCTGTCGTTGCCGGCGCCAGTGATCGCGCGGTACATCTCGCCCTCCTCTTCGTTGCCTTCGGCAAGACGGCCCTTGCAGCCTTTGTTGAGCATGACCACGATATTGCCGATCACTTCCAGGTGGCTCAATTCTTCAGTGGCGATATCGAACAGCAAGTCCTTGCGGCCCGGATCATCCTCGGCCAGCGCCTGCGTGAAATAACGGCAGGCGGCGGCCAGTTCGCCCTGCGGCCCGCCGAATTGCTCCAACATGAGGTTGGCCAAGCCGGGGTTGGTTTCGTTGACACGTACGGTGTATTGCAGCTGCTTGTTGTGCGCAAACATGATGAGGACTCCGTTGATGTAGTAAGCAAACTTCGACCGGGCAAATGGATAGCGGTTCGACACTTTGTCCGATTTTTTTCGCCCTGCCCGTAAAATCGCGCGCTGTTCGCACCGTGCGGGCTTGGCCAGCATCGCAGGAAAAATCGTCCCGAACGGGCACGGCGCCTAGCGCCAGGGCGGCCGCGCCGAAGCGCTGCTGGCATTCAGCGCGGCATTGCCGCTGCGGCGCGCCATCAGGGCGCGATATTGGTATCCTTGGCCGCGGCGCGAAATCGCTCTCGGATGGATCGATACCGTCACGACGCCAGGTTCAACATCGAACGGGAGGATGACATGGACGATTGGAACACCGCGTTGCGGCGCGGCGCCGTATCGGGCGCGCTGGCAAGCGTGCTGTCGACCGCGGCGCTGGCGGCGCTCGGCCGGATCGGCACCGGCAGCATGGCTGCGCCCACCAACGCCATCAGCCATTGGCTGTGGGGCGAGCAAGCGGCACACCGGGACCGCCCGTCGCTGCGCTACACCGCCACCGGCTACCTGATCCACCATGCCAGCGCCACGTTTTGGGCGGTGCTGTTCCAGCGTTTCGCGGGCACCAGGCTGGATCGCCAAGGGCCGGGCGCCACTTTGGCCGCCTCCACCGCCATGTCGGCCGTGGCCTGCTTCGCCGACTACCGGCTCACGCCCGAGCGGCTCCGTCCCGGCTACGAAAAGCGCTTGTCGCAGCCCTCGCTGGCACTGGTCTACGGGGCGTTCGGACTTGGGCTGGCGGCCGGGGCGCTGATGACGCGCCCGCCGGCCAGGATCAAGCCGGGCGCGCGTGATGCGAACCGTTCGCCGCGCGCGCAGTCCCACAGTGACCCGGGCCGGTTCGACGGCCACGGCCCGCACCGCTGACAACAGACTGCGCGCCGATCACACCACGACAGGACAGCATCATGACCGTTCCGACCGACTCGCCGGCTCCCCTGGTATGCGATTGTCTGGTGATCGGCGCCGGACCGACAGGTTTGACGGCGGCAATCTACCTGGCCCGCTACCGCCGTCGGGTGATCCTGGCCGACGGCGGCCAAAGCCGCGCTTCGCTCATTCCGCTCAGCCACAACTATCCGGGTTTCGAACAAGGCGTCTCGGGACGCGAGTTGCTCGCGCGCCTGCGGGCGCAAGCATGCGCTTGCGGCGTCACGGCCATGGAAGGCGAGGTCACCGCTATCGCGCACGAGCCCGCCACCGGCGCGGAGGGCGCGGCCGGGCCGGCGGCGCTGCGCTTTTCATGCCGGCTTGGAACGTCATCCGTCTACGCCCACAAAGTATTGCTGGCGACGGGGATCGAAGACGGCCATGTCGATATGCCGAACTGGACCGATGCGGTGCGCAGCGGCCGGGTCCGCCTTTGCCCGATTTGCGACGGCTATGACGCGCTCGATCAACATGTCGCCATCGTTTCCTCGACCGATCGCGGCGCCGCGCACGCCTTGTTCATGCGCACCTATACGCGCCACGTCGACTTGTTTTGCCATCCGCGCCCGGCCGGCCTCCCTGACCGCCAGCGCGAACAATTACACCAGGCGCGGGTGCGCGTCATCGAAGAGCCGCTGCGCACGCTCTTGCTGACCGACCGCGAGCAGGTATCGGTGGAGACTTCGGGCGGTCAGCGCCGTCATTACGACGTCGCCTACCTGCTGCTCGGCGACACGGCACGCAATCAGCTGGCTGTGGGCCTGGGCGCCCGCCGCGACATGGACGGCAAGCTCGAGGTGGACCGCCATCAGCGCACCAGCGTCGACGGCTTGTACGCGGCCGGCGACGTGGTCAACACCTTGCACCAAATTAGCGTCGGCATCGGCCAGGCGGCGATGGCGGCGACCGATATGCACAATAGCCTGGCACGCAATTTCCGATAAGGCGCGCGGACGCGAACCGCCGGACGGCTCTCCGGTCTAAAAGAGTTCGACCACATTGAGAGAAAGGACCATGCCATGCAAACGATCGCCGAAATTATGACCCGGGATGTGATCAGCGTGTCACCCCAGGATACCGTGCGCCGCGCGGCGCAGATCATGAAAGAAACCAATATCGGCGCCTTGCCGGTGTGCGACGGTCAGCGCCTGGTGGGCATGATTACCGACCGCGACATCGCCATTCGCGCCGCCGCCGCTGGCAACGAGCCGGACGACACGCGAATCGAGGAAGTGATGTCGGAAGACGTGCTGCATTGTTTCGACAATCAATCGGTGGACGAGGTATTGCAAGACATGGGCGACCTGCAAGTGCGGCGCGTGCCCGTGCTCGACCACGAAACGCAAATGCTGATCGGTATCGTGGCGTTTGCCGACCTGGCCCAGCGCGATGTGGAAGACACGGAAAAAACGTTAAAGGAAGTGTCGGCCCCGACCGAGCGCGATCATCGGCCCGCGATGTAAGGCGGGCGCGTCAAGCAAACAGGGCGGCGCCCTCGCGGGAGCCGCCCTGCCCTGTCCTGCCGACACGCTCGACCCCAATCGGCGCCGCTGATTTATTTAGCCGGGCATTGCGTCGCACCGTTGGGCAGCACCGCGCAAGCGGTGGGGCCGTCCAGCGAATAGGCCACCACATTGTCAACCAGCATCTCGGCCGGAATCGGTGTGGTCAAGGTCGCTTTACCGACCCAGTCGCCGCCCACCGCCAGATTGAGCTGCATATACATCGGGATATTCATGCCGGCCGGAGTCAGGATCTGGCCCACCGGCACCCGGTCGATGTAATACACGATCTTGGTCGGGGTCCAGTACGCGCCAAACTGGTGAAAATCGGACGAATAGTTAGGCATCACCGTGCGGCAACCCGAGTGGGCGTGGACGCCGGAAGCATTGAGCCAATGCGCGCTTTGCACCAGCGTATTGGCCTCGTGGGTGGGCGCTTCCATGATATCCAATTCCGGCGGCCAGGCTTTATTGAAGGGCAGCATCCAGAACGCCGGCAATAATGACTGGGACGACGGCACCTTGATCCTGGCTTCGAAGTAACCGTAGCGCTGCAAATGCGATTTACGGGTGGTCAACACACCGGAGGTATATTCAAAATTCGATATCGACGACTTGAGTTTTTCGGGGGTGCGCTGAGCAACAATGTGCAGAATGCCATTTTCGATGATGAAGGGATTGAAGCCAAGGGCGGTGCGGGTCGTGCCTTTATATTCTGGATCGACATACAACTGCTGCTCATGGGCCGCCGGCTGGGTGCGCTTGGTGATCCAGTCATAACCGAGCCACTTTTTATTGACCTCATCGTAACCGCCATCGTAATGGGGAGTCCAGCGGTTGGTCTTCAAATCCAGGCCGTCGAAACCATCAAAAAAAGTGCGTTTCACCGCCACCTTATCGACCAAGGCGCCGGTCGGCACCTTGGTGCAGGTGGCCGTCGCCGGCGCTTTAGGCACATCGATGCTGATCACACCGGCATACGACTGATACGTCAATATCTGTTGCGCCTGCGAATTGGCGGCCACCGCACCTAATCCCGCTAACACGGCCAGCGTGAAAGAAAGGCGGCGCAAGGGCTGAATTGCCTGAGTCATAATTCCTCCATGACATTGTTAAAGAGAGCACCCGAGTGTCCGTCAATCAGGTGCGATTGCAAAATGAAAGGCCAGTAACGCAATTCATTTTACCCTCGGAATTATTCTCTCGCAGGAAAAACTTGAATGAAATCATATGGATATACCAACTACTCTTTCGCTACGCCCTGAAGAGCCCGCTAAAACGTTAAATCTCCTATGTTGCTTTTAAGTGACATAGATTTCGAGATAAAAATTTCTTTGACTAGATAATATTTTCAGTAAATACAAGACACTTGATAAATATCATATTCTTTTTATTTCATACCGCGCGCGATTGAACCCGGATCAAATGGCGTGAGGTTAAGCGCCGTTTGCGGCTCATTGTTCTTAGGCTGTTCCTTTTCCTGTTTCAGCAAGGCCCACATCAGCATCAGGAAAAACCAACCCGGTCCGGGCGCCAATATTTCATGGGTTTCGACCGTTCCATGGGCCAGCATCAGGAACCCGACCGAGGCACACATGGTGCTCAGCAAGCCGGGCCGAGCGAGCGGTACCACCGCCGTCAAATACATCATCGGCACCAGAAAGCATACCAATCCGAACAAGCCGGTGTCACCGAACACACCCAGATACATATTATGCGGCGTGACGATGGCGCCCAGCGACTCGAGCTGGCTGGCCAGCGGTGTGGTCAGAGTGGAAATGGTGGTATACGCGGCCGGACCCTCGCCCAGCCAGGGGGTGGCGGTCATGGCATTGAAATAGATGCGCCAGACATCGGTGCGGCCCGTGAGCGTCATGTCGCGGCCCAAGGCTTCTAATACGTAGGGCAACACCAAAAAGCCGAAAATGGCGGCCACAAACAAGATAAAGCCCAACACCCCCATGCCAAACCCGGTGGTCACGTGCCGGGCCAGTTTCGAGACCACATACACATACGCCATGGTGGCCAGGGCCGCCATCAGCGCGCCCTTGGAGCCGGAGGCCAGCAGACACACCAGCGCCAACAGCGCGGTGACGCCGCTCAAACGCAGGGCCCCGCTACGCATCATGGCCACGGCGATCAGGATGGCCAGGGCGGCAACCCAGCCCAACTGATTTTTATTGGTGAAAGCGCCGCGCCACACCGTGGTGAAACCGTAGATTTGGGTACCGATGTTGGGAACGATCAGGGCCAGCAGGGTCGATGCCAGCATGATGCCAAACAGGGTCCAGCACAGTGTCTGGATGGCGCGCCGCGGCGCCAGTTCGATGCCGATCAGGGCCGCCCCGGACATGGCCAAGGCAAACATGATGAGCGAACGCAGCGATTTCACGGGATCGACCCCGAACGCGCCGGCCAATAAACCCACCACCCAAAACGGCGCGAACAGCATCAGGGCCGAGCCGATCTTGCCGAAGCCGTGGGTGCGGCAATGCATGATGAAGGCGAGCACGATCAAGCCCCACATCGACAATTGGTAAGGGGTGCCACCGACCTTGGTGGCCACCAGGTTTTCTTGGGCCGACACGCTGGCGGCGGGAAACAGCCACGCGCCGGTAAATTGCACTGTGAACAAAACCAGCAAAATGGTCCAGCAGCGTTGACGCAAGGCGGCGCGGCGCTGCGCCTCGGCGGCTGGCGGGGCATGGCCTAGTGGCGCATACAATTTTTTAGACATGTGTTCTCTCCGTATGCCAAACCGCTTGCGACAGCGCGCAAGCCGGCGTCAAACTCCACTGTACCCGCAAGCGCGGGCGTGTGCGGCAATATCTGATAGTAAATGCTCGCTGCGCATGCGCCTTCTTCCCCGTCCTCGTGCGATACCACAGCGGTGCGCCCTTGGCCGCCGCTCAGGCCGGACGCGAGACCGGTCCGCCAGGCCGGGCCAGCCGCATGTTGAGTCGGGTGTTCAGGTAGCGCGTCATCGGCTTTTCGATCAGCAGGTGCACCAGCACCCCGACCACCAGCGATACGACGCAGGCGACCGCCACGTACACCCAGGGATCGTGCAAGCCTATGCGTTTCCACAACAGGGCCACCGCGTTTAACGCAAACGGATGCGACAAATAAATCGCATACGAGGCGTCGCCCAGCAACACCAGCTGGCGTTTGAGCGGACCGGGTCCGGCGGCGATGGCGGCGGCCGGTTCGCGCACCAGCACCACGCCGGCGCAGATCAGGAGCGCTGGCAAGCCCATCCACAAAGGTCGGATGACCCAGAAATCGCCGGCGATACCGGCGCCCTTGAGCAGCCACATGGCGGCGAAACCGAGCGCGATCATCCCCCAGCCGGCGGCGCCGCCACAGCGCACCCCGCGCTCGCGCAGCATGGCCAGTCCGATGCCGAACAAAAACTCGAAAACGATGGGATTGCTCCAAAAGAGAAACGGCTGGCGCTGCACCAATTGCGCCGCGCCCAGCGCGCCGCATAGGCCGATCACCCCGAAAATCAGGGCCAGCCCGATTTTTTTAGGGAATAACAAGGCCAAGCCGAAAATCATATAAAAGAAAAACTCGTAATTGAGCGTCCAGCCCAGCATCAGCACCGGGTAGGCCTCACCGTAGGGATTGAGGTACGGTAAAAAGAAATACGATGCCAGAATATGGTCCAGCGCCAGCGCCGAGTGCGTCACATGGCTCCGAAACACCAGCGCCGCGCCCACCATGGCGGTGGTAAATAACCAGTAAGGCGGCACGATGCGTACCAGACGGCGCAAGAAAAAGCTGCGGGCTTTACCCTGCTGGCCGAAATCGCCGCTGGCGATGGCATACATGATGAAGCCGCTGATGACGAAAAAAATATCGACCCCGCCGGCAAAATAGATGAATTCCCAGGGCTGATAGCCAGCCATGTTGAGGAAAGTGCCCTTCATCGCTTCATGCTGGACATGGCTAACCAGCACCAGGAAGGCGGCCAGAAAGCGCAGTATCTGTAAATTTGGCATCGCGGATTTCACATCACACCTTTTTCATTAAATAATCTGATTGGCTCATCGGCACATAGTAGAAGCGGACCGGCCGGGGATACGGCTATTGCCCGCCCAACGCGCTCTGCCACAACGGTTGCAGCAGCATGGCGCCGCCCCGTGCCAGATGGTTGTCGTCCGCATACAGCGAGGTGCCGTCCATTTGTGCCGCGCAACTATGCGCATCGCACAAGACGGCGCCCACGTCCGTGATGCGGAAATGCTGTTCGCCCTGCAAGCGGGTCAAGGCGGTGCGCAACTGACTTTGCCGGCGCTCGTGCTCGGCCACCGGCAGCGCCACCGCGGCCGGCATACCGAATCGGGCCGACATGGCCAGCGCGCGTGGGATATCGTAACGTTGCTCGGGAATGTAGGCGATGATGTTGACTTTGCGCCCGCCGAACGCTTGCACCGTGCGCACCATGGCGCGCTGAAACACTTGCGCGTTTTCAGCGTAACTGAAGCCGGCCGACTGGTCGTCTTCGATGAACCAGCCTTCGGCGGCGAACTGGCCGTAGCGCGTGCCCAGCAGGGCCGAGGTCCAGCGCCCCACCAGCACCACGCGCGTGATCGACGGTTGCGACAGCACATAGTCGACCGCGGCGCGGTTGAAGGCGGCGCACTCGGGGTGGTCTTTCTGGCGAATGCCCAGCAAGGGGAAGCAACCGCTATTGGTCATGACCAAACCTTTTTCGCCCATTTTTTTGGCCGCGTCGTCGATGCCGGGCGAAATCGCGTCGCCGAAACTGTCGCCGATCAGCACGAACGTGGGGGCGCGCTGGTCGGTCACCCCGATCTGGCACACGTCGCCGGCGGCCACGCGGGCCACGGCGCGGCGGTCGCACTCTACCCGCTTGGGATTGGTGTCCAGGGCGGCGGCGGCAAAGGCGCGCGCCGGCGCGTCGAAACGGGCCGGAAAACCATTGCCGAAATGGACCACCACGGCGATGGCCAGCCCGGCCGCGGTGACGGCCGCGGTGGACGCGAACAGGCCGCCACGGGTGAGCGAGGCGCTGGTCTGGTGGCGAAACGGTTGCTCGATCCATTTCCAGCAGCTCCAGCCCAGCAGCACCGTGGCGGCCAGGTAGGCGACGGTTTCGCCCGCGTCCAGTTCCCGGAAGGTCAAATAACGGATCGCCACAAACAGCGGCCAGTGCCACAGATAAATCGAATACGAGATCTTGCCGATGAAAACCATGAGCCGATTGCCCAGCACCGCTTGCGCCACCCGGCTACCCTGGCCCGCATAAATCAAGAGCCCGGCGCCCACGCACGGCAGTAGCGCCGTTTCGCCCGGAAACACGCTGGTCGGTGAGAGCAAGGTCAGGCCGGCGCCCATCAAGGCCAGACCGAGCAGGCACAGGATATCTTTGAGCTTGGCGTTGCTGACCACCGGTACGATGCCGCGCGACAGCAAGGCGCCGATCAGCAACTCCCAGATCCGGTCGAAAGGCAGATAAAAGGCGGCGTTGGGGGCGTTGCGCGCTTGCACCACCGACAGCACGAAGGACGCCAAGGTCATCGTTACCAGCACCAGGTTGATGCGGGAGCGGCAATACTTCCACAGCAGCGCCACCAGCAGCGGAAAGAACAAGTAATACTGCTCTTCCACCGCCAGCGACCACGTGTGTAGCAAGGGCTTGGTGTCGGACAAAGGATCGAAATAACCGCTCTTGACGAAGAAATAAATATTCGAGGAAAAGGTCACGGTGGCGCCCACGCTTTGGGCAAACAGCTTGTAGTCGACCGGGGTGAAGATCAGGGCGAAGCCGACCACGCTGGCCACCACCACCGCCAGCAGCGCCGGCTGAATGCGGCGGATGCGCCGCTCGTAAAAGCGGCCCAGGGAAAAGCGGCCCTGTTCCAGATCGTTAAAGATAATGCCGGAGATCAGAAAGCCGGAAATGACGAAAAACACGTCCACTCCGATGAATCCGCCCGGCAAGGCGGTCACGCCGGCGTGATATAACACCACCACCGCCACGGCGATGGCGCGCAATCCGTCTATCTCTGTTCTGTAAGTTAGCGATGTCATGTTTCGGTCAATTGGTCAAACGGTTAAACTGGTGGCGCGCCGCGGCGCGCATTCGGTCGATCGGGATGGGGTTTATTTAGGCAGCCAGCGCACCAAGAGCACGCGGCCGGGCCCTTCGATCGCGCGCCAGGTCAGCCAGCCGAGCAGCAGCGCGGCGCCCAGCGATGCCAGCCACAGCAGCATTGCCGGGCCCACCTGCTCCAATAGCGCGGGGTCGGCGGAACGCTGCACCGCCTTGCTGGCCAAACGCATCAGGAAAATTTCGACCAGGGCGTGCGTCATGTACAGGCTGTAGGAAATCTTACCCAGCCACAGCAGCGGCGCGGCCCGGAACAGGCCGCGCACAAGCCGGTCTTCCAACACCGCCAACACCAGCAAGGGCGTGAGCAAGACCGCATACGGCGCCGCGACGGGCGAACACAGGCAAGCGAGCGTGCCCAGGGTGGCCAGCACGGCCAGCGGGCCGGACATCCAGTTACCCCTGGCGCGCAAGCGATACAGCACCATGCCGCCTGAGAACAGCGGCAATACGCGCAGCAGCACCACCAAGCCGTTGGTGGGGTAAGGGTCGGGCAACAGATGCTGCAAGTACAAGCCGAGCGGCACCAGCACGGCGAACGCCAGCCACAGCAGCGCAGTGGCGCCACCCAGTTTGCGCACCAAGGGCACCAGCAAAGGAAACAGCAAATAGGCGTGCCACTCGGCGCTGATCGACCAGGCCGGATAATTCCAGCTGCGGTAATCGATCCACGGGCTGTGCAGCATGAACAGCGAGGCCAGCAACGCGCGCACGCTGTAGCGCCCGCCGTCCGCGGCCAGCTCGGGCGACTTCAGCATGAATTGCAGCACGCATACAAACAACACCGCCAGCGCCGCCAAGTGCACCGGATACAGGCGTGCCACCCTGGCTTGCATGAAGCGGCGCCAGGCGCCCCAGTTCAAGGCGCCGGCGAAACTGTCGCCGTAGACGTGCATCATGACAAAGCCGCTCATGAGGAAAAACACATCGACCGCGTACCAGCCTTCCAGCATGAACGGGGCCCAGACCCCCATCGCTTCGCGCAGGGCCGCCAGCGGGCCGGCCAGGTGAAAGCCGACCACGAACAGCGCCAATAAACCGCGCAAGCCATCCAACTCATGCAACCGGGCCACGCCATGGGCGGCCGGCCGCGCCTGAGACCGGGCCGCGGGATCGGCTGCGGCCCGGCGCAGCGGCACTGTCGGCCCCATCACCAGCCTTTTTGAAACACATAGCCGTCTTCCGGCGTGCGTTCCTTGAGGATCTTGGCCGGCACCCCGGCCACCACCACATCGTTTTGCGCCAGGCGCTTGGTGACCACGGCGCCCATGCCGACGATGCAGCGGCTGCCGACCCCGCTGCCCGGCGCGAAGCGCACCGCCGAGCCGACGAAGCAGGCGTCGCCGATATCGATGTCGCGCTCCATGGTGCCGGCGCCGTGGGTCAAAAATTGCGAGTTGAAGCCGGCCAGCCAGCTGCCGTTGCCGATCCGGATCCGGCCCAGCACGTCGAACAGATGGCCTTCGTTGATCAGGCTATCGGCGCCGGTGATCAATTCGCGCGCATAGCCCATGTGGGCTTGGCTGGAGTGGCCCGCGTTGTCGCCGCATTCAAACTTGTTGTAGCGGCCGATGAAGGTCTTGTCGCCCAGGGTCACCTTGATCGGGCCGACAAAAGTGGTGCTGCGGCGTATCACCACGCCTTGGCCGGCGCTAAATCGATCGACCGCGATCATCACTCCCCAGCCAAGCCGGGTATTGGCCCCGAAGCGGTAGCCGAGCAAGGCTTGGTAGCCGGCGATGCGCAGGCTTGAGCCTGGCAGCATCGAAATGGCGGTGGCTAGTATTTTTTTTATTTTGGCATTCATGATGTGGTCCGTGTTTCAATTTCTGGATGGTTCGGTGCGCGGCCCGACGCTTAGCCCGCCGCGCTGCGGCCGGGCGATGGCGCCACGGCCGCCAATTGGCGGATGATGTCGCGCCGCCGTTCGAGCGGCATCGGAATGGTCGACTGGATATGCAGCGCCACGTGGGTGGGCAGCACCGTCTTGGCCATCTCGGCCACTTTCAGGTCGGCTTCGCTGGTCCAGAACGAGCACGTCAGTTCAGGCTCGACAAAGGCATGGTAAGACTGGTCCTTGGCCACTTGCTCGCAATACAGGCCGTACAGGATATATTCGGACACCGCCTTCACGCGCGCCACCGCGATGCGCCAATCGAGGCCCGAGACTTGGGCGATACGCTGTTGCAAGCCGACCAGGGCGGCCCGCTTCCACACGATCAAGTTGCCGATGTAATTGAAATGCTGGCCGCTGAAGCCCTCGATGCCCAGCAGGGACAGGCCGTTGGCGTGCCACTGGAAATGCGATTGCATGTCGGGCCGCATGGCGCGCTGGCCCAGCTTGACCTGGCTGCCTTGATACAGATGGGCCAATTCCAGCGGGCGAAATAGCACATTGTCGCTGTCGATGAACATGATCAAATCGGTCTGACTCAAGTCCGAGGCCGACAGCTTGATCAGTTGCTGGGTGACCCAGCCGTTGACCCGGCCCACGCCCCGGCACCACCATTGCTCGCGGAAACGTTTGTCGATGATGCCCGGAATCCGTATGCGCTTGGGGAAAGGAATCTTGCGAAAACCGGAAGGGCGCAACAGGGCCTCTTCCGACAGCACGCTGCGGTTGGCCCCGTTCAAGCCGGCAAACATGGCCAGATCGGCATTGGGTACGATCAGCACATGCTTGAACGGAATACGCAGAAATTGGTCCATGCTCTTGCACAGATCGGTCACCAGATCGAAATCGTTGCGGTAAGAAGGCGTGATGACGGTTAGCAGTGTGTCGGGCATGGTTCGCGCTACTTTCATTCTTTAAGATGGTCGGAAATGGATGGCGGACGGGGCATCAAGCGGGGCCGGCGCGCAGCGGCGCCACCCCGGCCGCCAGTTTGCGGGCCGCATACGCGCCCAGCAGCCAGCGTTGGGACGGCACCTCGATCCAGCGCCGGCTGGCCGCGGCCAGGCCGATCACGCAGGCGAGCGCGGCCAGCATGGCCAGATTGGTGTTCAGACCGGCTGTTTCCAGGTGGTGAATAATGGCGAAGCCGAGGATCTGATGCAGCAGGTACAGGGAATACGAAATGCCGCCCAGAAAGCTTGCCCAGCGCGCCAAGGCGCCACTCAAGCGCAGGCGCGAGCCGGCCCAGATCATGCCGACGATACACAGCACCTTGGCCGCGCCGCCCGGGCTGAACTGGCCGGCTTGGGGCATGCTGCCGATCCCCACCGCCAGTGCCAATATCAGCAGCGGCACCGCCAAGCGGCCGCGCGACAAGCCGTAGACGGCCACGCCGGCCACGAACAGATGGCCGTACTGGAAATTGAGCGCCAGCGCCATGCGTGAGTACATATCCTCGTAAAAGGTGCGCCCGGCCAGGTCGAGCAATAGCCAGCCCAGCAAGGCGAGCAGCAGTGGATTGCCCAGCACGCGCTCGAAACTGTCGCGCCCCGACGCCACATAGCGCTGTTGCACGTAATAATAAAACAGCGCGATCCAGGCGTAGAAACACACCTCGATGGTCAAGGTCCAGTAAGAGGGATCGACATACGTTTTGCTGAGCAAACCCACCACCAGCGGCAGATTCATCACCACATCCCAGCCGTTGATTGTTTCCGGGTTGAACCCTGTACCGAACACCACCGTCGCCGTTAACAACATACAAAATAGAAACGGGGGATACAGGCGGGCGAAACGCGACATGAAAAAATCCATGCCGCTACGCGAGCGCTCGAGCGTCATGAAAATCACAAATCCGCTGATCACGAAAAAAATCTGCACCCCCAGCGCCGGCAGCGGCACCGTCAGCCACAAGGCGTCGTGGGGCGTCTTGACCAGCAGCGGATAGCCGCAAGTGTAGTGATAGGCGACCACGATCAAGGCGGCCAGACCGCGCAGCGCGTCCAGTCCCTGCATGCGGCCGTCGGCGCCGCCGCGCAGCTTGTGCGAGCAGAGCAGCCTGAACGCGTTCAGACGAGCAATCAATGTGCCAATCAAGATGGGCCCCTTATACGAAATGAAACGACCGGCGCGGCCGGCGCACGTGGCGGCTTATTTTTGCAGCGCCTGCATCAATGCGCGGCCCCGGTCTTGCCATTGGAACAGGCTGCCGGCCGCCACGAACGCGCGCTCCTGCATGCCGTTCAGGCGTTCGACTTGATCGATCTGGGCCACCACCGCGTCGGCCAGCGCGGCCAGCGTGTCGCTTTGTATCATTTCGGCGCGCAACTCGGCTTGCAAGCCGGCCACCGCGTCGGTCAGGGTGGCCACCGGCATGCGGCGGAACAGATAATCGAGAAATTTCAGCTTGAAGCCGCCGCCGATCGCTTCCGGCACCAGGGCCATGCGGGCGCCGTCGAACAGGGGGCCGGGGTCTTGCACGAAACCATGCAAACGGGTCGCCTTCAAGCCCGGAGTGAGCTCGGCGCGCAAAGTGTCGGGCATGCCACCCACCACATCGAACACGATGTTGTGACGGGCAAACACCGGATCGGCGATGCGCAGGAATTGGCGCAGGTTTTCCTGCTTGGCGGCCCAGGCGAAGGAACCGAGCATGATCACGTGGCGCGGGGTGGCGGCCGTGATGGCGCGCGCCGGGCTGACCACGCCGTTGTAACCGGGCGTGAGCACGATGGTGCGCAAGTCGCGCCGCTGGCTGGCGAAGCTGGCCGCGTCTTCGGCCGTGATGGCGCTCACCAGATCGACCTGGCGCACCATGAAGCGTTCCATGGCACGCACCTTCAAATAATTTTGCCAAAAGCCGAGCCGCTTGAACAGCGAGGCGTCCGACTCGGCCGCCACC
The DNA here is from genome assembly GCA_040385995.1 of Pseudomonadota bacterium. Taxonomy (GTDB): domain Bacteria; phylum Pseudomonadota; class Gammaproteobacteria; order Burkholderiales; family Burkholderiaceae_D; genus Janthinobacterium. The sequence goes on along the minus strand of JAZKGI010000017.1, from coordinate 100,216 downwards.
GCGCGCAGCACGCGCTCTTCGTGGTTATGGGCCAGGTAGGCGATGCGTGGACGCTGGGCCGAGCGGCCCAGTTTGGAAGCGAGGAAACGCTGCAAGGCCCAACCGGAGGCGTAATGGTCGAACACGATCGCGTCCCAGGGCTGGGCGAACAGTTGATCGAGCTGGGCCGTGTAGGCGGGGGTGGCATGCATGGCCGCCACCAGCGGACGGGTGCTGGCGAGCGAACGCAGCAGACCATGACGCCGGCTGGCCACCGGCAGCCAGCTGATGGCCGCGTCGGGCGGGGCGGCCGCGTTGGCCTGGTCGGCGATGCCGATGAAACTGACGCCGCCGTTGGCCTGGCCGAAGGCGCGCGCCATTTGCGCGGTATAAATCCGGTCGCCGCTATCGGCCGGGAACGGAATTTCGCGCGCTATCCATAATGATTTCATGAAGATTTACCTTTGTTGCCGCTGGTTTGCCGGGCCGAGGCCGGTGGCTCCCAAACTTGATAACGATGACCTTTGATCGATTGCCAGACACCCAGACCCACGCCGGCGAACGCCATCAGGATATTGGTCAGGGTGGAAAACGGTTTGAGCTTGGCGCCGACGCCGAGCACCAGGCTGAGCACGATGACCACGGCCGCCAGCAGGGCCGCGCCAAACCAGTGCAGGGCGAACAGGGCGGCCATACCGGCCAGCAGGCCCAGCGCCAGGAAATAAATGGTGAACCAGCGTATGAGCTTGTGCGACACATACATATAGCGGGTCAAGCCATCCATGCGGCGCACCACCGGCCAGATCACGCGGTGGGCATTGAAACCCTGACAAGCGATGCGGCTCTTGCGGCGGAATTCTTCCTTGTCGTTGGTGACCGAAGGCTCGCTGGAGACGGCGTCTTGCGACTGCACCACGCGGTAGCCGTCGCGCATGATCATGAACGGAATGTAAAAATCGTCGACGATGTCGGGCGGCGGCGCCGAGCGCAAGCCGTTACGCAGCGCGTACAGCGAGCCGTCCAGCGTCATGATGGAACCGATCTCGCTTTCCAGCTTTTTGATGTTTTCTTCCAGGCGCCAGTACAAAGCGTTGGAGCTGGCGTTGACCGAACCGTCGACGTGGGTAAATATCTGCTTGCCGCATACGGCGCCCACTTGCGGATCGCGGAAATGGGTTTCGAAGTGAGCAAAAGCGGCCGGGTCGATATCGACGCTGGCGTCGGTAAACACCAGGATGTCGGCGCGCGATTGGGCCACCAGCAAATTCATGCCTTCGCTCTTGCCGCGGCGCTGGTCGGCCACCAGCAGGCAAGTGATGGCCGAGCCGAAGCTGGCGGCGATCTCGGCCGTGCGGTCGGTGCACAGATCGACGTGCACCATGATCTCCAGATCGGGCACCGCCGCGCGCAGCGCGATCAGGCGCTGCAACGTGACGGCGATCACTTTTTCTTCATTGTAGGCGCACACGAAGACCGCAAAGCTGGGGCGCGGCGCGCCCGGCACGGGCGGTGGTGGCGGCGCGTAGGCAAAGCGGCCCGAGCGACGCAGCAGCAGCAGGGACAACGGATAGGTAATGAAAGGATGGATGGCGAGCAAAACGCTGGCCACGGCAATCAACAGCAAAATGGCGGCGATCATGCCGCGCTCCCGCTACTGCCCATGCGCGACACGGTGTGTCCGCTTCCGAAAGAAGTCAGTTTGTACATATAGTTCCTGCGACGCTGAAATGGTCGATAATTATTTGTTTGCTGCGACTAACATCGTCGCATCCGCCGGGCGCATCGCTTGCACCAGCTGAGCCAGAAAGCTTTCTTGCCGTTCATATGCCACGGCAGCTTCGCCAGGCTGGCCCAGAATGCTTGAAGCGCGTACCAAGATTGCGTCGGGAACGACTCCCTTAAAACCATGTTGCAAGATCGCCATCCGCGTATTGAGCCCGCCACGCGGATAAAAATCGCCCACCCGTATCCAATAGCTCACGGCCTCGGTCCGGTTGTTACTGTTCATCAGCAAGCGCTGGCCATGGACACCCTGCCCGCTCTGCCCGCCCTGCTGCGGCATGTCTATCTGTTGCTCGTCGAGCAGCTTATATCCCTGCGCCACATAACATACCTCGGGCCGGTGAATCTTCACTTCCTGGCGCTGCTCGCGCGCATACGCCAAGGCCAGCATGACGCGCTCGCCCTTGGCATTGGCGTAAGTGCGCATGACCACCTCGTCGTAGGGCTGCTCTTCGGTGCGCTCGCCATCGGTCACCGACAGCGCCATCTGGGCCAGGCCGTTCGGCATTTCTTTCCATTCGCCAAACTCGGACGGCACCGTCTTGGCCAGCGCCGTGCTGCGCGCCATGCTCTGGTGCGGTGTGGCCATTAACGCGCCCACACTGGCACAACCGAGCAAGGCGCACACGATCACACTGCGGCGCAACATCAAACCTCGGCCGCCGCTCATGACGGCTTGCCCACAACGGCAGTGCGTTCGCCCGGCGGGGTGCCGCCCAGCGGGGTGCCGCCCAGCGCTACGGCGCCCGGCGCTACGGCGCCCGGCCATTTAGAAGTGATCCAGCGCAACATAGAATCTACACCAATAATCAACATTAGGGCAGTAACAAACAGTACCATTCCCGAAAAACCATGCAAAAAACCTTGTCCAGCAGCATCGCCCAAGTGGAAAGTTATCAAAGACAACACGATAACCCGGGTCACATTGGAGGTGAACGAAATCGGCACGATCAGCAAGGCCAGCACGCCATTGCGCACGGCCGATTCGTGCCGCATCACATTCAGGTATAGCAAACCGAGCGCTTCCAGGGTGAACAGGGAATTGAGGCCCGAACACGCGTCCGCCACCAGCAACTGGTATTGACCGATAGTCAAAATCACGCCAGAACGGGCCACCGGATAGTCAAGCAAAAACAGCAAGTTCTCGGCAGCATAAGAGACGGCGATCTTGAGCGGCTGGGTGAGCACATCGACAAAGGTGGACGGCAATGGAACCATGAACAGCAAAAACACAAAGCCGAACCACAGATGGCGCGCCACCCGGGTGCCGAAAAACAGCAGCACGATGCCAAACAACACCACGATGAAGGAGCCCACCTCGAATAACAGGAAGGCCTGCGAGCGGCCCAGCACGAAACAGGCTAGACCCAACAACAGCACCGGCCAGCCGAGCCAAGGCGCCGGCCGCACCGGAACCTGCTCGGCCTGCACCGTGCGCGCCTTGAAGTACAGGAACCACAGGCCGACCGCCAGCACGATCGGGCCGTGCGCGTTGCGGTCGGTGCTCCAGGTGCCCATGAACAGCTCGACCGTGCTTGGTCCGTAGAGCAAACACAGGCCGGCCAGCATGATGCCGGCCGGCAGCAACAACAAACGGTGCACGCTGGCCAGTTGCGCCGTGCGCTGGAAAAAATTAGAACTCATTCAATACGGTACCAACAATTTCCACGCCGCTGCGCGCCAGCTGTTCACTGACCACCGTCAAATCGGCCAGCCGGGTCTTGTTCTTGCGCGCCACCAGCAGCACGCCGCCCGCGCGCGCCGCAATGGCCAGCGCGTCGGCGCCGATGGTGAAGGCGGCCACGTCATAGAGCACCACGTCGTAGCGCGCTTCCAAGGCGCTGTTGAGGCTGGCGAAACTTGAGCGGCTGAGCAACTCTTGCGGATTGGGCGGCAAGGTGCCCGCGCCCAGCACCGACAAGTCGACAAACGAATCGATGCGGGCCACGGCGTCCATGTCGGCCCGTCCGGCCAGCATATCGGACAAACCCTGGCGCATTTTCAAGCCGAACACTTCGTGCTGCTTGGGCGCGCGCAAATTGCCGTCCACCAGCAGCGTCTGTTCGCCCAATTGGGAAAACACCACCGCCAGGTTGGCGGCAAACATGCTGGCGCCGTCTTCCGGATCGATGCTCACCACCACCAGCGCCTTGCGCCCGCGCGCGAACCAGCGCAGCATCAACTGGCTGCGGATGGCGCGCAGGGTTTCCACCTGCCGTCCGAACGGCTGGTAGGCGGCGATCAATTCTGCCGAAAAATCGCCGGCGCCCGGTTGCAGATAGGGATAATCGAATTGACGCGCCAGCACTTGCTGAATATCGGCTTCGGTGATCAAACCCAGACGCTGGGCCGCCTCGCCGAAGCGGATGCCCAGCTCTTTTTGCATGCGCAGCACGCGCTCGGCGTTTTCGGGCGTGATCTTGCCCGATTCGAGCAGCAAGCCGCCGATGCTGGAGTCACCGCGCGCGGTGGAAGGAATCGGCGCCACGCCAGGGATAGCAGGATGATTCATGGTGTTTTCCCTCGTCTCAGTTCAAGCGCAAACGGCCCGGTAAATCGTGATTGACTTTGCCAAAGCGGCGTCGCTTCGGCGGGCTCCATTCGATCGTGCCCAGCACCGGAATATTGAGCGCGCTGGCCAGATCGCGTTCGGAACGCACGCGGCGGTCCAGAAATTCGGCCAACAAACCCAGCCCCAGTCCCAGCAGGCTGCCAAAGAAAATGGCCAGCAAGGTGTTAAGCACCACTTTCGGGCCGGCCGGCGACAGCGGCGGCACGGCCGGGTTGAGCACGGAAATGTCGGACTGCTCGGCCTGGCCTTCGATCTTGGTCTGGGAAAAACGCTGCGAGGTGACGTCAAACGCTTTTTGCGCGCTCTCCACGTCTTTGAGCAGCACATTCATTTCATCGCGGGTGCGGTTCAATTCCAGCACTTTCGCTTTTTGAGCGGCAAGGGCGGCCCGGATCGCGCTTTCGCGCTGTTGCAAGATGGACGCGTTGTTACTCACGCTGTTGGACGTGATCTGGGTCTGGGCGCGCAAATCGGCACGCAGCTTGTCCAGTTCGGCTTTGGCGCTGATATAAGCGGGGTGATTGGCCGCCAGGCGCGACGACACTTCGGCGAACTTCGATTCGGCCAAGCCCAGATTGATCTTCAGATTCTGGATCATGTTATTGGCTGCCACGTCCGGCGACTCGCTGCCGGAGGCGCCGGTGGCCATGCTCTTGCGCGAAGTCGCTTCGATGGCTTGGGCTTGCGCCATCACCAATTGGGCCGACAAATCGTTCAGGCGGTTCGATTCCACATCGAGCCGATTGTCGACGCTGACAATGCCGTTTTCCTGCTGATATTTAGATAGCCGGCTTTGGGCCGCCTCGACCACGTCACGCAACTGCTTGGTCTGATCGTTGAAATACTGGGACGCCTTTTTCATCGGCTCGACCCGCAATTGAATGCTGATTTTCTGGTATTCGTCGGCGAAGGCGTTGGCGATCGCGGCCACAAATTGCGGGTCGGCGCCTTTGAAGCTGATCTCGACCACGCTGCTTTCGCGCGAGGGCACGATCTCGAGCTTTTTCAGCAGCAATTCGGCCAGCCAATCGCGCGCCGTGCCCTTGCCGCCGGTGGCGTCCTGGAATTGGGCCACGGCGGCCGGGCTTTGCGCCAGCTTGAGCTGATCGACCACGCGCAGGGCCACGTTTTTGCTGGTGATGATGTCGATCTGGGTCGCCATGTAACCGGGCAGCAATTGACCGGGCAGGGTCAAGCCGGTGACGGGATCGACACCCTTGTAATTGAGCAGCACCGACGAGGTGGCCTTATAAGTCTTTGGCAACACCAGGCTGACCGCCACCGTCAGGGCGACGGTGATGATCAGGGTCAGCCAGATGATGCGCTGGCGGGCCAGCAAGATCAGAAAAAATTGGGAAAAGTTCATGGCAGCGCTCTCATATGACGAAACGGCCGGCCGCAGCCGGCATGATGATCCAGCTTAAAACAAGCTTTCTTTCACATACACCACGTCGTCGACCTGCACCAGATCGTCATGCTTGGCTTCCAACACTTGCAGTTTGCCGGCCGCGTCGCGCCGTTTGATGCGCATCGAGCGCTCGGTGCCGCGCGCGGTGAGACCGCCGCCGGCCGACAAGGCTTGCAGCACCGTCATCGAACGTTCCAGGCGAAACACGCCAGGGCGTTGCACTTCGCCGTAAATATAAAAATGGGGCGCCCGCTCGACAAACACCACATCGTTGGCGGACAAGTCGAAGTCGCGCTTCATGTCGCCGGTTTGCACCATCTCGACGATGTCGATGCTGTCTTTGGTGGTCTTGCCGTCGCGCTTGCGGATCAGGCTGACCACATCGCCGCCATCGGGATTAATGCCGCCGGCCAGGGCCAGCAAATCCATCACCGTGCGTTTGCCGTCCACCGGATAGCGGCCCGGGCGGTTGACCTGGCCCAGCACCGACACCTGCTGGCTTTGCAGCAGCGACACGATCAGGTTGACCTGGGGTTTGCGCACATAGCCGCCCGACTCCAGCAAGCCGGCGATTTTCTTTTCCGCCGCGGCCGAGGCCAGACCGTTCACGCTCACTTGGCCGATCAGGGGGAAGGTGATATTGCCCGATTCGCTGACCCGGGTTTCCACCGCCAGGTCGGGATTGCCATACACCGACACCTTGACCACATCGCCAGGGCCCAGCAATAGCTCGCCCGCGCTGACGCCACCCACGGATGCCGCCAACCAGGCCGCCATCATCCAGAATACAAATTTTTTCATCTCGTGCTCAATCCATTGGTAAATACAAAGTACAGAAAACGCATGACAGGCAAGCGGGCCCGCCCGGTCGGGTTTATTTCAAGCCCGCCACGCCGCGGTCGGTCGAATCGCTTGACGCGGCCGGTCCCGCGTGCGCCGGCGCCGCGGCAGCGGGGGCTGGAGCGGACGCCTGGTCGGACGCCGCGACGGTGGCCGAAGCCTTGTGTTCGGCGCCCTTGTTCAAATATTCGATTTTGGCCGTGGCGCGCAAGCGGGCCAGCTCGGCCGTTGCCGCTTCCTTGGTTTTGGCATTGGTCAGATATTGTTCGATCTGGGGCGCGGCCGATTCCAGGGTGACCGGCACCTCGCGCATGTCGGCGATCGAGATCAGCATGCTGCGTTCGCCCTCTTTAATGATGAACAATTGCCCTTTCGGCATGCTCTTCAATTTCGCGCCCAGCTCGGGCGCCAGATCGGCCGTGGTGCGCGACACTTGATTGCGTACGAATTTGATCTGATGCGCTTCCAGCCAGGCCGCCACTTCGTCAATCGACTTGGCGCCGTCCATGGCTTTTTGCAGCTCGTCGTTCAAGTCCTTGGTGGCGATAACAAGCTGGCGCATGTCGAATTGCTTGCGCTGCGTGAAAAACTCCGGGTGCTTGGCGAAATAGTCCGCGACCTCGGCTTTGGTTGGCTTGGCCACGCTGCCCACCCGTTTTTGCATATAGGCTTGGGCAATGATCAAGGCCTTGGCGCGCTCGATGGCTTGCACCACTTTCGGATCGCGGTCGGTCTTGTCGCGCGCGGCCTCGTTTTGCAGCAATTGACGGTCGATCAAGGCTTCCAGCAATTGCTTGCTGGCCGTTTCCTGCTGGGCCGCCTGGGCGCCGGAGCGCTGCAACTCTTCATTGAGCTGCATGGCGGTGATTTCCTCGCCATTCACGCTGGCCAGGGCTTGGCCCGATTTCTTTTCCTTGGCGCCATTGCCGCAGCCCGTCAGGGCGGCCGTCGCCAGCAGCACCGCGACGCCGCATAACAGACGGCGCGCCGTCTTGCCCTTGCCGTTGTGTAGGCCCATCAAGCTTGACATGTCAAAGTGGTTCAAAATTATTCCTTCAATTCCAAAGTGGGTGCATCGCGCAACGCCAGCCGACATGGCCGATCCAGGCAACACGAGGGAGGCGGCATCAACTTTTGGCCGCCCCCGCGACGGGTGACGCCGCTTGCGATACGCGTCGCTGCGCCAGACCGCCCGCCGATGCCGTGCCCGCTGCCGGGCGCCAGATATTGCCAGCGAAACAATGCTCAAAATACCACAGCAATGTCTAAAACACAAATTATCAATGCTTAGACCGGCGCCCGTATGCCGCGCCACTCGCCAGCCGGCAAGCGGCGGCGCGGACTCGGCCGCGATTGCCATAAAAATCACAGGTATTGCAAAATTACAATCGCATTATACAGTCAGGACGGTCTCATCCCGGCGTTGGCGAGAAATTATTGCACAAGGTTTGGCGAATTCGGGCTCAAATTGACGCAGGTGCAGCATTTTTTTCTTGCCCAGTCCGCCTCATGGGGAAACCGGGATCAATGAGCGTTTTCGCGCTTCAACACCACTTGCACCGTGCGCACAATAATCCACAAATCGAGCCACAAGGACCAGCTGCGCAGATAATCGAGATCGTACTGGATGCGCGCTTCCATCTTGTCGAGCGTTTCGGTTTCGCCACGCAAGCCGTTCACTTGCGCCCAACCGGTGATGCCGGGCTTGACCTTGTGGCGTAGCATGTAGCCCTTGATCAACTTACGATATTGCTCGTTGTGCGCCACGGCATGCGGACGGGGGCCGACAATACTCATCCGTCCCTGCAACACGTTAATGAACTGCGGCAATTCGTCGAGCGAGCTGCGGCGCAGGAAACCGCCGATCTTGGTCACGCGCTGATCGTTCTTTTTCGCCTGCACCACCTTGGCGCCATCCTCGGCCACCGTCATCGAGCGGAATTTGTAGACGATGATTTCCTCGCCATACAGACCGTAGCGGCGCTGGCGGAAAATGATGGGCCCGGGCGACGTCGTCTTTACGGCGATGGCGATAACAATCATGATGGGTAGCAGGCAGAGCTGAATAACCAAACCCAGCATGATGTCGCTAAAGCGTTTCACCATGCTGTTAAAGCCGGTGAACGGCGACTCGCAAATGGCGATCACGGGCATGCCGCCCACATTGTCGAAGCGGGCTTGCATCAAGTCGAAGATATAAATATCGGGCAAGAAATACACCGAGGCGGTGGTGTCTTGCAACTCGTCGAGCAGCTTGCGGATACGCGGCTGGGCCGAAATCGGCTGACTGATAAAAATCATCTTGATGTTATGCTCTCGCACATAGGCGGCGATATCGGCCATCTTGCCCAACATCGGCTCGCGCATGCCGGCCGGACGCCGGTCGTCGGTGCGGTCGTCGAAGAAACCGCACACCCGCATGAACAGATTGGGGTTTTTTTCGATATTAGCGGCAAACTTGAGGCTCACATCGTTGGCGCCGATGATGACCACCGAGCGCACCTGCCCTTCGGCGCCGCGCTCGGAACCCATCTTGCGCGCGGCCAAATGGGTCACCAGCAACACGATGGGGGTGGCGATGAACCAGGCCAGCACCACACTGCGGTCGTAATGGTAAGACAGGCCGCTGGCGGCGCCGAAAAACACCAGAATGGCGGCCGTGATGCCCCAGCCGACAAACACATCGCGCGCGTAAGCGAGCATGCGCCCGCTGCGCCAGGTGCGGTAGGGATCGACATGCTGATAGACCGAGGTGGAGATAAAAAAGGCCAGGATCATCAACACCAGCGAATAACCGGTGAACGGTTCGCCATAGCCGAGCGAACACAGATACAAAGTACCCATGATCAACAAGGGATCGAGGATACGTTGAAAGAAAGAAATCAGGGGGATGTCATTGAGCGTCATGTTTTTCTTAGAACTGCGCGCTGGCGTTAAATGAAACTCCATTGGAGGTATAGCTATTGGTGCCGATACCCGGACTGCCGCTACGCGAATCACGGTTGGCGCTCACACCCAGGGTGATGCTTTGCTTGGGCGCATAGCTCACCCCCAGCGTCACGCTGCGGCTGGAATCGGATAAATCGGCCGGCACGCTGCCGCCGCCGATGGCGCTAAAGTCGCGCGTTTCGGCGCGCAACTGCGCCTCGACCCGGATTTTGGCGGTGGCGTCCCAGGTGGCGCCCGCGCTGGCGCCCGAGTTCAAGCTGCTGCTCACAAAATTGCCCTCGACGGCGGCGAACTCACGCCAGGCCGCCGCCCGGTATTGCACCTTGCCGAGCGGTTTCCAGATCACGTTGACGCGGCCGTTGGTGCCGCTATCGTCGCGCAGCGTGAAAAAGCTGTGACTACGGCGCACCCAGCCCCCCACGAACTGGACCTGGGTCACCCCGCTGAGCGCCCAATAGATGTTCGCCTTCACTTCGTCCTGGTCGTAACCGTCGTCGAGCACGGCGTCGCCGATGGTGCGGTGCTCGGGATACGTGCCCTTCAGTTTGCGCAGCAAGACACCGACCCGGCTGCCGCTTACGGCCAAATAATCGACCCCGAATTCGCTGGCGTCCTCGGTGCGGTTGCTAAAGCGCTGAGCTTCCAGGTCGTAACTGAATTTTTCGCGGGTGAAACCGGCATGGGTCTGCCAGCTGGGATGGAAGCGCCAGTTGGCATCGACGTATTCGCGTTTTTGAATGCGTAAGTTGCGCTGCTCGGAGTGGAAGTCGGAAAACGGCGCCAGCGTTTGCGAGTAGGTCATGCCAAGGTGACCGCTCACATGGTTGCCCAACTCCCAAGCCAGGGCCGCGCTCAAGTCTTTGCCGTTGTAATCGAGTTCGTCGAAACGGTTAAAACTGACCCGGGTGAACTTGGCCTGGCCCGACAACACTTGACGCCCGATCGGGCGCTCCACTATCACGCCGCCATCGACCCGTTTATAGGTGTCCGAACGGGCGTCATTTTGTCCGTTGGGAGTGTCGGCTACACGCAACAGATTATCGTCATGCGAGATCGAGGTGGCGATGAAAGGATGGATGGTGTCGCTGATCTCAGCCGAGGCCGGGACCGAGAACAAGGCGCCGACCGCCAGCGCCAAGGCACCGCGTCGCGCCATGCCGGGCTCGACGCGCCATGGGCGGACGCCACGCGCATGCGATGCCGGCACCAGCAAGGACGCGCGACGCGGCCGATTTTTTTGTGTATTGGCACCGACTATGTTACTTAGGAAGATCAGCATTATTATTCGAAGAGGAAGTTGATCAATAATCAGAAAAGCAATATTACCAGTAACTCCAGTGTCCAGTGGTAATTATCCATATCCCCAGCACACCATTTGTGACACTGTGGGCACAAATAGGCGACCATAATGTTGCATTGCGAGAAAACAGTACAGTGTAAGCCACACCGGCGACAATTCCAGCCAACCACAAGTTGTGTTCGAAACCGAACAACACCACGGTGGTCAGCACGGCTTTATAGCGTACGCGGCCCGGATCGACCCGTAAAAAATCGGCCGATTCAATCCAGCGCAGTAAGAATGAGCGCCAAAACAATTCTTCCATTATGGGCACCACCAAGGCCGCGCCCGCCAGGCGCACCAGCGCCAGCGGCCAATCGATCACGCCGCCCTCGCGCGGGTCGAAACCGGCGGGCGTGCCCAGCGTCATCCAGCCGGCGTCCAGGCCAATCCATAAGACAAACACCAGCAAACCCACCAGCACGGCTTGCACCCATACCGCGGGCGAAGGCGCAGTCCACGCCAGTTCGCTGTACTGACGCCGGTAAAAAAGCAACGCCAACAGCACGGCGCCGACCTTGATCGCATAAAGCCAGCGCAACTGATGGGCATCCCATCCCAGCCGGGTCAGCACATCGGCCAGCACAATGAAGGCGAGGTAGATGAGGAAGGGAACCACCCGCGGCAGGGCGGCACGGTCAAACACGGTATCCCTTGGAAATTGGGAATATGACGCGGCCGGATGGACCGCCATGAACAGGGTCACCCGGGCCAGGGCCACCCGGGATAGGGCCGCCAGTGACGGCCCGGTCAACCCCCTGCCTGCTACACGCGCTTAACTGCATATTTCCCTAAAATACATTGTTGCGGTCACCGCTAAGTCAGGATCAAGCCCGGCCGCGCGCCTCGATGGTTTCCCACTTTTCCAGCGCGTCCAGCAATTGCGCTTCGATTTCGGCGATGCGGGCATGCAAACGCTTGCCTTCCGCCGGCGTCTTCTTGTAAAAATCAGGATGCGACAACTGGCCGGCCAGCACGCCTTGCTCGTCTTCCAGGCTGGCGATCAATTTTGGCAACTCATCAAGTTCACGCTGCTCTTTATAACTGAGCTTCTTTTGTTTGGCAACAAGATTTTGCGGCAGTGCAGCATTTTCCGTCTTGACCGCGCTTTTTACCTGTGCTGCCTGGCTGGGACGCTGACGCTCCCAGTCGGAATAACCGCCCACATATTCGCGCCATTTGCCCTCGCCTTCCGACACCACCACCTGGGTCACCACGTTATCGAGGAAGGTACGGTCATGGCTGACCAGGAACACGGTGCCGGCGTAGTCTTCCAACAATTCCTCCAGCAATTCCAGCGTATCGATATCGAGATCGTTGGTCGGTTCATCGAGCACCAGCACATTGGCCGGCTTGGCGAACAGGCGCGCCAGCAGCAAGCGGTTGCGCTCGCCACCCGAGAGCGACTTGACGGGCGAGCGCGCACGCTCGGGCGCGAACAGGAAATCGTTCAGATACGTCATCACATGGCGGCGCTGACCGTTGATCTCGACCCAGTCGCTGCCCGGGGCGATGGTTTCCATCAGATTGGCTTCCTCGTTGAGCTGGGTGCGCATCTGATCGAAATAGGCGACCTGCAACTTGGTGCCCAGCTTGATGGTGCCGGTGTCCGATTGCTCTTCGCCCAGTATCATTTTCAGCAAGGTGGTTTTGCCGGCGCCGTTGGCGCCGATCAAGCCGACTTTATCGCCGCGCAAGATGGTGCCGGTGAACTCGCGCACGATCACCTTCTCGCCATACGATTTCGACACATTGTCCAGATCGGCCACGATCTTGCCGGAGCGCTCGCCGGCCGACACGTCCAGCTTGACCTGGCCCTGCTGCTCGCGGCGCGCCGTACGCGTCAGGCGCAGCGCTTCCAGACGGCGCACCCGGCCCTCGTCGCGCACCCGGCGCGCCTTCACGCCCTTGCGTATCCACACTTCTTCCTGGGCCAGGAACTTGTCGAACTTGGCGTTCTCCACTTCCTCGATTTCCAGTTGTTCGCTCTTGCGTACCTGATAGGTGGTGAAATTGCCCGGATAGGACAGCAAGCGGCCACGGTCGAGCTCGATGATGCGGGTCGCCACATTGTCCAGGAAGCTACGATCATGGGTAATGAACAGCACACTGCCCTTATAGTCGCGCAACAAACCTTCGAGCCACATGATGGAAGTGAAATCGAGATGGTTGGTCGGCTCGTCGAGCAGCAGCACGTCCGGCGCCGACACCAGGGCGCGCGCCAGGGCCACCCGCTTTTGCATCCCGCCCGACAAAGTTTTCATCAGCGAGGCGCCCGCCAGACTAAGCCGGTCAAGCGCCGTTTCCACCTTATTGGGCAAGCTCCAGGCATCGGCCGCGTCGAGCTTGACCTGGATATCGTGCATGCGCTCCATTAACTCGTCGTCATTACCCTGGCCAAACTGACCGGTCAAGCCTTCATACTCATTGAGCAAGCTTTGCAGATTGCCCATGCCCGAGGCCACCGCGTCATACACCGACATGTCTGGATCGAACTGGGGTTCTTGCTCCACATAAGCGATCTTGATGCCTTGTTGCATGACCAACAAACCATCGTCCAGCTTGAAGCGGCCCGATATGACTTTGAGCAGCGACGATTTGCCGGTGCCATTGCGGCCGATGATACCGACCCGCTCGCCGGCCTCGAGTGAGAATTCCGCGTGATCGAGCAGCGCGACGTGACCGAACGCCAATTGCGCCGATGAGAGAGAAATGACAGCCATAATAGGAGAGAAGGTGCTCGCTGGCCCTTCGCCGAAGGACGAAATGCGCGACGATTAAATGAATGAAGCCCGCATTGTACCGATAGACGCGCATCGATTACCAATTCTTGGCAAAGTCTCGGCTATAATTGCGCTCGATTCGCCCGATTGCCACGCTTTCAACAGCGGCGTTTCGCCGGACTGGCCCAGGCCGGTCCCACCCCAGCGTCCTCCCCGTAGCACAATGGATAGTGCACATGCCTCCTAAGCGTGGGATACAAGTTCGATTCTTGTCGGGGGGACCAAATTACCGCATCGTACCGTATCAAGCATCATCACGCCCCGCTCCTGTCACAATACGACTAGAAGTCTGACGCCGTCGTGCTGGTGGTCGATGTGGCGCGCGCGGTCGCCCAGGAATACGCCAAGGTGCGCACGCGCCTGTAGGCCATCCCTGCCAAGCAGGCGCCGCGCGTGCGCCCCCTCAAGACGGTGATGGAGGTAATCAACCGGTATGAAAGCGCCTTGTCTGCGCTCGGCCATGAGCTACGAATAGCCCGGCTAAAGAATATCTACCCGCTACCCAAGTTGGGCTTGAGCCAGTGGACCGAGCGCTATGCCGTGCTGTCGAAAGAAACCAATGCCCAACTGCGCACGTTAGCCACACCGGGGCCGGAAGATTGCGCTAACGCATAGAGAAAATGCCCTTCGCTTTCAAGTTGACGTTTACCAATTGATATCATTAATCATTAAATTATAATCTTCCAGGCAATTTTCAAACAATCTGGAGAGACTATGGCAACCGACGCATACTTACAAATTGACGGTATAAAAGGCGAGTCAGCCGACTCTGCACACCGTGATTGGATAGAAATGACATCGATACACTTGGGCGTGGTGCAGCCTAGGAGCTCCACCGTGTCCACCAGTGGCGGCCACACATCCGGGCATAGCGAACACCGCACCCTCACATTTTCCAAGCTCGTAGACATCGCATCGCCAATCCTGATGCAGCACTGCTCGAAGGGCAAGACCATCCCCAAAGCGAAATTGGAATTCATGCGTGCCGATGGCAACGGTAAGCCTGTGAAATATTACGAAGTCGAGCTTGAGAATGTGATGATTGCCCATATTGACCAAGTGATGGGCGATGGCGGATTGCACGACGAAATCGGGCTGTGCTTCTCCAAGGTGAAGTGGACGTATACGCAACAGAAGATTGGCGGTGGTGCCGGTGGCAGCACTGCTGGTGGATGGGACCTTGCTTCCAAAAAATGCCTGTGACGGGAGATGATCATGTCAGGCGTACCAATCCAACCAAAAGATTCGCGCGGCTACTTCATGCTACCGCAGGCCCCAGATGAAGCGGGCTACTATGTATATGGATCCCTGCACTACGTACCAGGAACCGGCGCGCAAGCGCAGTACGCCCACGCCAACCTGCTTTCCGTAATTTTCCAGATCGAACGCGAGTGGCAGACCATGTGTAACCGAAAGTTCGGGATTGGAAACATCAGTATCGACGGAGGTTTCGCCTACGACAACCATAAATCGCACCGGAAGGGCATCGAGATGGACTGCCGACCGGTTCGTAAAGACTTCAAGACGGGGCAAGGCGCGCACTG
Organism: Pseudomonadota bacterium; assembly: GCA_040385995.1. Classification (GTDB taxonomy): domain Bacteria; phylum Pseudomonadota; class Gammaproteobacteria; order Burkholderiales; family Burkholderiaceae_D; genus Janthinobacterium. The sequence continues at coordinate 85,020 of JAZKGI010000017.1, read as the reverse complement.
CACCTATAGGGACCAGGAGTACGACCTTGAGGCGACGACCAATTTGATTCGCCTGTTTGTTGAGCACCCCTGGATCAAGATCGCATACTTCAACGATGATCGCGTGCAAAAGGCGCTGGGTGGTGCTCGCGTCAGGTCTCTCATAGGCCATAACAACCACTTCCACGTCGAGCTCTGGCCGAGGTACGCATCATGAGCAAACGCCTAGTGGCATTCATCGCAGCCTTCAGCTTATACTCGCTGTCCCAGGGCGCCGAGAAGCCGGAGACCCAAAATTTTGGCCAAAAGCCGCTGAAGGGTGACTACCTGATATACGGTGGTGAGCTGGGTGATATAGTGCCACCAACGAAGAACGACCGGAAGGTGGCGTTCACATTCAATGGGCCACTTGCGAAGGACCTATTCGACCAGATCGGGCCAGACAAAAAGGATGCTTGCGGGGCAGACTCTGATCATCGAATACGGGACAGGGGCGACCTCTCCTGCGTCTGGAACAAGCGTGATGGATACGTTTGTTATTTCGGCCTCGATGTACACACTGGCAAGAGTACCAACGGGTCAATCTGTTAACTGTCCCGTGAGACTTCGCTGAAATTCCTATATCTGCCAGCCCTACATTGCTTACTGTGCCGCCGAGTGGCACGGGTTGATGCTGATGTTTTCGTGCCACAGGCAAGCACTTTTCAGTTTGTTGGTATTTTTGATGGTAGTACCACCTCGGAAAAATCTCAAACAGCTTAACCATGCGGGTTTCCAAGCCTTTAATCGATTCTTGTCGGGGGACCACGCTTCAATCGCGCGGCAGCGTCCGGGCGCCGGGCGGCCGCCGCTTCCGTCTCCCCTTCCGCTAAGCGGGCACCGCCGCGATAACGGGTCCAGGCTTGCGACGCTTGACCGGCAACAGCAGCAACGATGTGAATTTGTTGCGCTTGCAAATTTCCCACAAGGCGATCGACACCCCGATCGCCGCGCCGATGCTCACCAGAGCGATCAACTCATCGATATCGGTGAACCGTCGCAGCAGGTCGGTCAACTTATACATCACGGTGGCATGAAAAATCAGAATGAACAGGCTGGCCCGGCCCAGATACGACAAGACCTTGGTGGCCCAGGCCGATTTGCTGAGCAGTTTGCACAGCGACAGCATCACATAAATACCGCAAAACGCCTGCACCGTGGAGACGATCACATCGTCATAGCGACGCTGGTTGAAGTCGAGCTTGAAGCCAAACACATAGTCGAGCGCGAGCATGATGCCCAAGGCGCCCAGCATCACGGGCCAGTTGAGCGCAAATTGCTTCACCCGTGCCGACAGGAAGTTACCCATCAAGAAAAACATCGCCGTCAAGAACAGGATATCGGCGCTGAACGGCAAGCCGCAGCGTAGCAATTCCGGACCGAACTCCACGATCCGTACGCAAGCCGGGTTTTCCACGCTGCTGTCGAACAATTGCAGGAAAAAATAACCGATGGTGGCCATGACGGACAATAGCGCCACCCGTTTCGGCCAACTGTCGACCAGGCGTTGACCACGGCCCAGCAGCAATGCCGAGAACATGTACAGCAACCACAAATGGGGCAAGAACCAGGTCGGGGTCCACATCAGGGTGAAGCCGGTGCCGTACACCAGGCCCAGCAAAATGTTTTCGAACGACCCCACATGTAACAACACCCGGATCAGACCGATCGCGATCACCACCACCGCACAGGGTTTGAGCCAGGCGTCGGCCCGTTCATACGCCACCGTGCCGATGCTGCGCGCACCCATGGAAAAAGTGGTGCCGGATATGAAGAAGAAAAACGGCAGACGAAACGTCATGATGAAATCACCCAGCCAGGGAAAGCTGCTATCGAAAAAACCGTTATGGCCAATTACGATGAGCAAAATACCGAGACCCTTGCCGATATCGATCATGGCCAGGCGGGCTTTGGGTGAAGCGCCGGTCACGCCGGTCACGCCGGTGACGCCGGTAAATATCTCAGCGGTGGAAGTACGCATCGATGGACTTTCAAAAAAGGTAAAAAAGCAATCGGGCACCCGGTAGGTGCGATCGAAGCGAGACTAGTGCGCACATATATTGCAAAGGCACCGGACATCCGTGCCGAAGCAAAGTCGAGGCCTTGGGCCTTCGTGTATTGTGGTGTCTCCCCAATCATGCCGATTTCACCGCAGCCGACTACGGAAAGCGTCTCCTGCGGACATTACTGTCAATCCGAGAAAACATTGCTATACGAAAACTTCAATACATGCAAGCCGTTTGTCGCCATGCCGTCTTGATGCAGCGCATTAAAATGCTAACGCAATATTATTAAGTTGTCCATTGCAAACTTAAATTGTGTACGGCATGTTGATGGCGAAAATTGCCTAATTAAAACAGAAGTATTTCTTATTGGAATTATTAAATGTTTATCGGCAACGCAATATCGTAGCGATATAGGTGCGATGAACATGGGCAATTGATGAACGGACGGCGCGGGGCCGACAGCGCCAACCGGAAGGCTGGCGGCGAGGTGGTGTTGAAATGTTAGCGGGCGCGGCGGCGGCGCGCGACATAGGCCAGCAAGCCCAAACCACTTAACAACATGGCATAGGTGTCCGCTTCCGGCACCGCGGCCATGGCGCTGGCGCTGGCGCTGGCCGAAAAGCTTTGCAACAGGGAAAAACGTAGTAATTTGTCGGTCGGGTTGTCCAGCAAAATATCGATAAACCCGCTACCCTTTTGCGCCGTCCCCGCGCCGATCGCGAAACTGCCACCCGTGATGGTGACCGGAGCGGTGTCGATGCCATCGAGCTGGTAATTGTTATTGACGAAACTATAACTGACCGAGGCATCCGCATCCCCGGCGGTTTGGGTATCGAGCACATAGGCAAACGGAATCCGGAAGTTGCCGCGCGCGCCAGGCAGCAAATCGATCACCGCGGCGTTGCTATTGCCGATAAAAACCTGGCTCTGACCGCCCTCTGTGATCACCGCGCGGCCTAGTCCGTTGGTCCCATAAGCATAACTGGCGCCCAAGTCGCTACGCCATTCCGGGTAGCCGCCACCAATGGCCGCGCCATGATTATCGGTGAATATCAGCGCATCGACGCTGACGCCCTCGCCCATGGTGAGCACATTACCAATGCCGCTCCCCATGGTGAGCGAAGAATTACGCCAATCCATGGAAAACTCGGCGCTGCCCGCTTGCGCCGCGCTAAAAGGGATCAAGCATCCCGCCATCACCACGCCCAATATCGTTTTGATTCGCATAGTCACTCCCATATAACTAGTTGCCAATTTATTACATATAATATCGCGCCCTCGCCGCGTCTGATAGCGGCTTTGGCCGCTAATTGGGAAAAGGTGACCACACAGCCCGATTTGGTGCGGAAGTGACGGTTTGACGCAACACAGGCCGCGATGGGGCGCCGGGTTGACCGGCGCGCGCGCGCCACACACACAGTAAGCCGATTCCAGCCAGCATGGTGAGCCAGCCCGGCAGTTCCGGCACGGCCGCCAGAGGATAGCGGACCGACGCGCTCAGCTGGCCGAATATCGTATACGAAGCCGGGCTGGCGGCCGAATTGATCAGATCGAGATAGATAAACGCGCTTTGGCTGTTGACACCGGTGTGCACGCGTAGATTGCCGGCGTCGAAGCTGGCGCTGTCGGCGGCCACGGTGCTGCCTTCACGCCAGATCTGGAGACCGATATCGCCGCGCGCCTGGTCGCCCGCCTGCACCGCCAGCGTGATCGAGTAGGGAATGACCAGCGATAAATGGGCCCCGCCAGCGAGGCTGAAGCCGGCCAGCATGCTCAGCGCCGACTGGCCCCGTCCGCCATCGGTCGCGGCAAACGCGTTGCCGTAGCCGGTGCCGGCCCGCACGCCGCCGGCTTGGGCGAACGACAACTCGCTCGCGCTCAGATCGCTATCGCTGAGCGCGCCGGCCACCGCATCGCTGCTGCCGATAAAGTTCCAGCCCGTGAAGGCGCGCGATTGCGCGCGTAGTTGGCTGTCCAGCAAGGTCATGTCGAATACGGTGCGGGTACTGGTGGTCAGGGCCGCTGCCGGCCCGCTTAGCGCACTCAGCGCCAACATCAGGCCCAGGCAGATGGATGGAATGCGCATGCTCGCTCTTTCAAATGGTTGGCGGTCTTGAAACGATAGCATTTTTTCACGGTTTGTCGAGACTGTATTTGCGCCCCCGATATACAAAATAACAACGCAATCGCTTGGTGCGCCGCCGCATTCAAGGCACCATCGCCGTCACCTCGATTTCAACCCGCGCCCGCGGCTCGATCAATCCCGCCACTTGCACCGCCGTCATGGCGGGAAAATGCAAGCCGATGATGTCGCGGTATGCCTGGCCGATGGCTGGGTAGGCGTTCACATATTCTTGCCGGTCCACCACATACCAAGTCATGCGCACGATATGCTCGGGGCGCGCCCGGGCTTCGGCCAATACGGCGACGATGTTGTGCAGCGCTTGGCGCACTTGGTCGGCGAAGTCCGCGCTGTGAAAATGGCCCTGCGCGTCCCAGCCGATCATGCCGCTCACCCACACCGTGCGACCGCTGCCGGCTACGCCATTGGCATAGCCGCGTGGCTTGACCCAGCCCGGCGGCTGTAAGAATTCCATATTGTTTTCCTTACGTTTTATTGACAGGAGCGGCGCAGGCCGGCGGCGCGCGCAGTAGTTCGCGCGCGATGATCAGTTGCTGCACCTCGCTGGCGCCTTCATAAATGCGCAGCGCCCGGATTTCGCGGTACAGGCGCTCGACCGGGTGGCCGGACACCACGCCCAGACCGCCGAACAGTTGCAGCGCCGCGTCGATCACTTGCTGCGCCGTTTCGGTCGCCGTCAGCTTGGCCATGGCCGCCTCCTTCGTCACCTGCCGGCCCTGATCGCGCAGCCACGCGGCGCGGTAGGTGAGCAGCGCCGCCGCGTCGATCCCGGTGGCCATCTGCGCCAGCTTGGCCTGGGTCAGCTGAAAGTCGGCCAGGGTCTGGCCGAACATGCTGCGGGTGCTCGCGTGCGCCAGCGCTTCGTCGAGCGCGCGCCGGGCGAACCCCAGCGCGGCCGCCGCCACCGAAGTGCGAAACACGTCCAGGGTGGCCATCGCCACTTTGAAGCCCTGCCCGGCCACGCCGATGCGGTTCGCGGCATCGACCCGGCAGGCCCGAAAACGCAGCCGCGCCAGCGGATGTGGCGCCATGGTCACGATCCGTTCGGCGATCTCCAGGCCCGGTGTGTCGGCGTCGACGACAAAGGCGCTGATGCCGCGCGCGCCCGGCGCCTCGCCGGTGCGCGCAAACAGCACGTAAAAATCGGCGATGCCGCCGTTCGAGATCCATGTCTTTTCGCCGTCGATCAGATAGCCGCCGTCGGCCATCGGACGTGCCTCGCATGCGAGCGCCGCCACGTCCGAGCCGGCCGCCGGTTCCGACAGGGCGAAGGCGGCGATCGCCTCGCCGCGCGCCACCGGCCCCAGGTAGCGCTGGCGCTGGGCGGCGCTGCCGAACAGGCTGATGGCGCCCGCGCCCAGGCCCTGCATGGCGAAGGCGAAATCGGCCAGGCCGGCGTGCCGTGCCAGGGTCTCGCGGATCAGGCAAATGGCGCGCGTATCGATGCCGGCCGCCCCCGGACCGGGCGCTTCCGTGCCGACCGCTTCCGTGCCGACCGCATGTGTCAGCCAGCCCGCCTGGCCCAACTGGCGCACCAGGGCGCGGCAAGCCGCGTCCACGTCGGCGCCATGCTCCTGCGCGAGATGGGCGGTGGCCCAGTCGTCCACCCTCCGCGCCAGCGCGCCATGATGAGGCGCGAAAAACGGCCAGTCCAAATAGGATGTGTCGCTCATTGTCAGCTTTCAATCGCCCTCGAATTGGGGATGCTGTTTGGCCGCGAAGGCGTGATAGGCCCGGTGAAAATCGTTGGTCGCCATGCAGATCGCCTGGGCCTGCGCCTCCGCCTCGATGGCCTGTTCCACACTCATGCTCCATTCCTGCTGCAACATGGTCTTGGTCATGCCGTGCGCGAAAGTGGGTCCCTGCGCCAACTGCGCCGCCATGTCGCGCGCCGCCGTCAGCAGCAGCTCCGGCGCCACCAGACGATTGAAAAATCCCCAGCGTTCGCCCTCCTCGCCCGCCATCGCGCGCCCGCTCAACAGCAATTCGGCCGCGCGGCCCTGCCCGATCACGCGCGGCAGCAAGGCGCAGGCGCCCATGTCGCAACCGGCCAGGCCCACGCGCGTAAACAGAAATGCGGTCCGGCTGCGCGCGCTGCCGAGCCGAATGTCGGACGCCAGCGCCAGCATGGCGCCGGCGCCCACGCACACACCGTCAACGGCGGCGATCAAGGGCTGCGGACAGGCCCGCATCGCCTTGACCACGTCGCCGGTCAGGCGTGTGAAGGCCAGCAGGCCGGGCATGTCAAGCCGGGTCAGAGCGCCGATGATGTCATGTACGTCGCCGCCGGAACAAAAATTTTCACCAGCTCCGGTCAGCACCACCGCCTTGACATCGTCGGCCCGCGCCAGCGCCACAAACAGCGCGTGCAGCTCCGCGTACGACTCGAAGGTGAGCGGATTTTTTCGCTCCGGCCGGTTCAGGGTCAAAGTGGCCACACCAGCGGCAACCTCGAACTCGAAATGACTGGCGCGGTAATCGGCGAGGATGACGCGATGGCCGGGCAGCTGATGCGCCTGGCCGGGAAGATAACGCATATACACTACTCCTTGGCGTGCCCCGACGGCCCGCCTCAATGGCTGTTTGATAGTTGTTTGATGGATGTTTGAATACCATTTGATGTGCGCGCGCGGCCGTCGCCGGACGCACCAGTCTCAATCCTGCTTCAACGCGCGCTCCTGCCGCGCCGCCAACTCCGCGCCGCCTTGCCGCGGGCGCGCCAGATTGCGCTGGAACTGGGGCCTGGCCGCGCGGTACTGAGGCGGCCAGGCCGGGTCGCTGGCGCCGGCTTTGGCGGCCTCGGTCAGGGTCCAGGCCGGATCGATCAGATGCGGGCGCCCCACCGCGCACAGATCGGCGCGGCCGGCGGCGATAATGCCGTTGGCGTGGTCGGCCTCGTAAATGGCGCCCACGGCGATGGTGGCCAGCCCCGCCTCGTGCCGGATACGGTCGGCGAACGGGGTCTGGAACATGCGCCCATACACGGGTCGCTGGTGGCGGGTGACCTGACCGGAAGAACAGTCGATCACGTCCGCGCCCACCGCCTTGAACAGGCGCGCGATGCGCACCGCGTCGTCCGGCGTGGTGCCGCCTTCGACCCAGTCGTGGGCTGAAATGCGCACGCTCATCGGCTTATGCGCCGGCCACACCGCGCGCATCGCCGCGAACACGCGCAGCGGAAAGCGGCAGCGGTTTTCAAGGCTGCCGCCATAACAGTCGCGGCGCTGGTTGGTCAACGGCGAGATAAAGCTCGACAGCAGATAACCATGCGCGCAATGCAGTTCGATCCAGTCGAAGCCGGCCTGCTCGGCCGCCACCGTGGCGCGCACGAAATCGGCCTCGATACGGGCCAGGTCGTGTTCGTCGGCGGCGCGCGCGGTGGCCGACACGCCCGCCACATACTGCTGCTGCGACGCGGCCAACAAAGGCCATCCGCCATCGGCCACCGGCAGATCGGCGCCTTCCCAGGGCGGGCGGGTGGCCCCTTTGGGCCCGGCATGGCCCAATTGCAGGGCGATTTTGGCGTCGCCGCCGGCATGGACGAAATCGACGATACGTCGCCAGGCGGCGGTATGGGCCGTTGTGTACATGCCGGGACAACCCGGCGTGATGCGCGCATCGGCCGACACGCCCGTCATTTCAGCGAACACCATCGCCGCGCCGCCCAGCGCGCGCGCGCCCAGATGCACCAGGTGGTAGTCGCCCGCCACACCGTCGGTGGCGCTGTACTGGGCCATGGGCGAGACCAGAATGCGGTTTTTCAAGGTCAAGCCGCGCACCTTGAACGGCGTGAGCATCGGCAACTGCGGCCCGGCCCCGGGCGCGGGCGCATCGGTCAGCCCGGCCTGGGTCCGCGCCCGGGCAGCCAGCCATGCTTCGAAGCCGGCCAGGTAAGCGGGGTCACGCAGGCGTAAGTTTTCGTGCGACAGACGCTGGCTGCGGGTGAGCATGGCGTAGGCGAATTGCGGCGCCTCCATGGCGCCATAGCGCGCCACGTTTTCAAACCACTCCATGGAATTGCGCGCCGCGCTTTGCAGCTTGAGCACCTCGGCCATGCGCGCGTCCTGGTAGCGCGTCAGCGCCGCCGCCAGATCGGTCGAGCCGTCCAGGCAACGCGCCAGTTCAATCGCGTCTTCCAACGCCAGCTTGGTGCCCGAACCGATTGAATAATGGGCAGAATGGGCCGCGTCGCCCATCAACACCACCGGTGTCCCCTCCTGCCAATGCATCCACTGGCGACACACCACATGGGAAAAGCGCTGCCAAGGCAACCTGCCCGACGCGCGCGGCGTGTTCGACAGCAGCGCCTGGCCTTCCAGCTCGGCGGCGAACAGGCGCGCGCAAAACGCGATCCCTTCCTGCTCGCTCATGCGGTCCAAGCCGGCGCCGCGCCACACCGCTTCCGGGGTTTCGACGATGAAGGTGGCGTAGTCGGTATCGTACTGATAAATATGGGCCTGGAACCAGCCGAATTCGGTTTGCTTGAAAACGAAAGTGAAAGCCGAAAAGCGTTTGCGCGTGCCCAGCCAGATGTAGCGGCAGTGGCCCGTTTCGATCTCGGGCCGGTAGCTGGCCGCGTAACGGCCGCGCACCGGGCTGTGGACGCCGTCGCAAGCCAGCACCAGATCGGCGCCGTGGCGCCGCGCCCACTCTTGGTCGTCCTCCACCTCGGTCTCGAACAGCAGTTCGACCCCCAGCGTGCGGCAACGCTGACGCAGGATGGCCAGCAGGCGCTGGCGCCCGATGCCGCAAAATCCGTGGCCGCCCGAGCGCACTTGCTGGCCCTGAAAATGGATCGCGATCTGGTCCCAGTGGTGAAACGCCAATCCGATCGCGTGCGCCGTGACCGGATCGGCTTGGGCCAGAGCGGCCAGGGTCTGGTCCGACAACACCACGCCCCAGCCGGCGCCGTCGCCCTCGCGCTCGCGTTCAAGCACCGTGATGCGGTGGGAACGGTCGCGCTGCCGCATCAGCAGGGCGAAATACAGCCCGGCCGGGCCGCCGCCGATGCAAACGATGTTCATCGGCTGCCGCCGTCGCGCAGCTTGAAACGCTGCAATTTGCCGCTTTCGGTGCGCGGCAGCGCGCTCACGAAATGCACCGCGCGCGGGTATTTATAGGGCGCGATCTGCTGCTTGACGAATTGCTGTAGCGTCAGCGCCATCTGCTCGGAGGGCGCCCAGTCCGGCTTGAGCACCACGTGCGCCTGCACGATCTGACCGCGCCGCAAATCGGCGCGGCCGGTCACGCCGCACTCGCCCACCGCCGGATGGCGCAGCAGCGCCTCCTCCACTTCCGGGCCGGCGATGTTGTAGCCGGCCGAGATGATCATGTCGTCGTTGCGCGAGCGATAGTAGAAGTAGCCGTCGGCGTCCATCTCGTACGCGTCGCCCGTCACATTCCAGCCGTCCTGCACATAGTCGCGCTGGCGCGGGTCGGCCAGGTAGCGGCAGCCGGTCGGCCCCTTCACCGCCAGGCGCCCGATCACGCCCGGCCCCACCGCTTGCCCGGCGCTGTCGAGGATGCAGGCGCGGTAGCCCGGTATCGGTTTGCCGGTGGCGCCGGGACGGATCTCGGCGCCGGCCGCCGAGATGAAAATATGCAGCAGTTCGGTGGCGCCGATACCGTCGATCATGGCCAGGCCGCTGGCCGACTGCCAGGCCAGCCGGGTGGCCACGGGCAGCGCCTCGCCGGCCGACACGCTTTTTTGCAGGCGCGACAAATCGTAATCGGGCGCCAGCGCCGCCATTTCGCGGTAATGGGTGGGCGCGGTGAAGCAAATGGTGGCGCGGTGCTCCTCGATCGCCCGCAGCAGGGTGGCCGGCGTCGGCTGGTCGAGCAAGACCGCGCTGGCGCCCACCCGCAGCGGAAACAGCAGCAAGCCACCCAGGCCGAAGGTAAACGCCAGCGGCGGGGTGCCGATGAAAATGTCATCCGGGCCGGTGTCGAGAATCGAGCGCGGGAAGCAGTCGCAAATGGCCAGCATGTCGCGGTGAAAATGCATGGTCCCCTTGGGCACGCCGGTGGTGCCCGAGGTGAAACTGATCAGGCAAACATCGTCGGCGGCCGTGTCGAGCGCCTCGAAGCGCGACGGCTGGCGCGCCATCAGCTCTTCCAGCGATGCCGGCGAATCCGGCGAATCCGGCGAGGGGGCCGGGGTCGCGCCGTCCACGCCACCGAACCACAAGGTGGGCGGCGGCGCGCTCAATGCCCCGATTTCGCCCGCCAGCGCCGCCTCGCACAGCACCGCGTTCACGGCCGCCTTGTCGATGATGGCGGCCAGCTCGCGCGCGCGCAGCTGCGGCATGGTCGGCACGGCGATGCAGCCGGCCTTGAACACGGCCAGGATGGCGGCCGCCATGAGCGGGGTGTTGGCGCCGCGCAGCAGCACGCGCTGGCCGGGCACCAGGGCCAGGTCGCCGCGCAACACATGGCAGATCCGGTCCACCTGGCCCTGCAACTCGGCGTAAGTCCAGCATAGCCGCTGCGAACGCAGCGCCACCCTGGCCCCGCCGCCGCCGGCCACCGCCGCGTCGAGCAGGGCGGCCGCGCAATTGAGCCGCGCCGGGTAGTTCAACTGCGGCAGATCGAAACACAGTTCGGGCCACCATCGCCGGTCCGGCAGATGGTCGCGCGCGAACGGGTCCACATGGGCGCTCTGGCCCTGCCCTGATGTCAACCGCACGGCCCGCCTATGGCGCCGGGCGGGGGGCCGCCCTAGCTCGCATAGCCCTGGCGTATCAGGCCGGCCTGGTGAATCACGGCCCGCACCACGTCGGCCAGCACCGCCTGCACCGCGTCGTTGGACCAGCGGCCCGGCTCGAAGCTGCGCAGCGCGTCGGCCGCGCCGTGCAAACCGAGCGTGGCGCAAGCGACATGCAGGCGGTCGATGCGGTCCTGGACCTCGGCGTGCTCGCCGCCGTTAAACAGCAGCTCGATTTCGCCGCTGGCGGCGGTCAACTGGTTTTGAAAACCGGTCAGGTAGACCAGCAGGCGGTCGGCGTTGATGCCCAGCCTTTGCTCGGTGTCGCGCGGCGCCTCGGCCAGGTGCTGATAACCGTTGGCGGCCTTGTCGAGGAAAACGGCCAGATGCACGCGCACCTGATCGGCCTGGAATGGCTTGACGATATAGCCGGCCGCGCCCGATTGGGTGGCGAACTGCACCGTTTCCCGGTCGCTGGCCGACGACACCAATACGAAGGGCATGGTGTTGAGGGTGGCGTCGGCCTTGACCCGCTGTAGCAGCTCCATACCCGACAGGCGCGGCATGCGCAGGTCGCAAAAGCAGATCGCCGGCCGCAAGCCGTCCTCCAGCTGCTCCCAAGCGTCGGCGCCGTCCTCGGCCTCGATGATATCGAACTTGCCGCAGCTATCGATCAGGTGCATGAGCACCATGCGCGAAACCACATCGTCGTCAATAACCAATACCTTCATGAATTCTCCCATGCCCGCAGCGTCGCGCCGCCCTCGCTGTTCCTGCATTATATGACAAGCCCGCGGCGGCCCGCCGCCCGCCGCTCACGGTGTGGTGTCGGCGATCTGCGCCAGCAACTGGCGCAGACGCGGCAAGGCCACCTCCAATTGCGGCCACTGTTGGCGGTCGGCCGCTTCCTCCAGTTCGCTGCACAGCAGATGCAGCTCCATTTCATCCAGATAGGCGGCGCTGCCCTTGACCCCATGCAGCAGGCGGCCGGCGCCATCGCTGTCGCGCACGGCCAGCGCGGCGTCGATCTCGCCCAGGCGCTTGCCCACATCGGCGGCGAAGGCGTTGCGGATGCGCCGTTTCAAGTCGCTGGAGCGGCGCGCCGGCGTCAGCTTGGCCACCGCGTCGGCGCTCACGCCGAACATGGCGTCGAGCTCGACCACGCTGGGCGGGGCCCGATGGTCCATCAATGGCAGCACGAAGCCGCGCCGCAGCTGGCGGTCGATCGCGTGCGCGAGCTGGAAGTGCAGCGCCGTCTCGTCGATCGGCTTGGTCAAAAAGTCATCCATGCCGGCCGCCAGATAGCGGCTGCGGTCTTCCTCGCTGGCGTTGGCGGTGAGCGCGACGATCATCAGCTCCTGATCGCACACCGGCGCCTCGGGCGGGCCGCCGGCGCGGATCAGGCGGGTGGCGCTGGCGCCATCCATTTCCGGCATGCGTCCGTCCATCAAGATCAGGTCGTAGCGCGTGACGGCGCAGGCGGCCACCGCCAGCGCGCCGTTGGCGGCGATGTCGACCCGGTGCCCCAGCTCTTCGAGCATCATGCGAATGATGATCTGGTTGGTCGGAAAATCCTCGGCGCACAGCACGCGCAGCCGGTGGCTGTGCGGCTCGCGCCGCACTTGCGGCAGCAGCGGCGGCGCCACCCCGTCGGCCAGCGGCAGCACGAAGGTGAAGGTGCTGCCCACGCCGGGGGTGCTCTCGGCCGATATATGCCCGTCCATCAGTTCGACCAGCTGGCGGCAGATCGCCAGCCCCAGACCGGTGCCGCCGTAGCGCCGGGTGGTGGTGCTGTCGGCCTGTTCGAATTTCTGGAACAGGCGCGTCATGGCGTCGTGATCGATACCGATGCCCGAATCGTGCACCACGAAACGGATCATGTTCACACCGCGCCCTTGCGGCCCGCTGAGCACCCGCTCGCGCTCGACCCGCACCTTGACCGCGCCGCTCTGGGTGAATTTGAAGGCGTTGCCCACCAAATTGACCAGCACCTGGCGCAAGCGGGTCGGGTCGCCCACCACGAAGGGCGGTAAATCGGCCTCGAATTCGATGGTGAAGTCGACGCTGCGCGCGGCGGCCTGCTCCTCGAACAGGCTGACCACGTTTTCAATGGCCGGCGGGAGCGCGAAGTCGATGTTTTCGATGGTCAGCTTGCCGGCCTCGATCTTGGAAAAGTCGAGCAGATCGTTGATGATCGACAGCAGCGCCTGGGCATTGGCTTGGCCGCGCAAGATCTGTTCGCGCGTGCTGGTCTGGAGCTGGCTGTCGCGCAGGGCGAAGCCGAGCATGCCGATCACCCCGGCCAGGGGGGTGCGCATCTCGTGGCTCATATTGGCCAGGAATTCCGATTTTTGCCGGGTCGCGTCTTCCGCTTTTTGCTTGGCCAGGCGCAGGCGCTCGTCGTTTTCCTGCAAGGCCCGATTCGCCTCGGCCAGCTCCTCGGTGTGCTTGCGCACCTGCTTTTCCTGCTCCAGCAGCAAGGAATTTTTTTGCTGCACCTCGGCCGTGCGCAACGTGACCTGTTGCTCCAGACGGTTCTTCTGAAGCCGCATGCCGTGCACCCGATATTGGTAGGCGCCGTACACGCTGCCCAGCATGAGCGCGGCCAGCAGGCTGCGAAACCACCAGGTTTTCCACACCGGCGGCATGATGGTGATGTTCAGGGTGGCGCCCTGCTCGTTCCACACGCCGTCCTTGTTGGCGGCCTTGACGCGGAACACATAGTCGCCCGGGTCCAGATTGGTGTAGGTGGCAAAACGCTTGGTGGCGTCGGTCTGCACCCAATCCTGGTCGAAGCCCTGCAATTGGTAGGCGAACAGGTTGCGCTGCGGGGCGGCGTAATGCAGGGCCGCGAATTCGAGCGAAAACACGGAGGCGCGGTCGCTCAGGGTCAGCGCCGCGGTGTGCTCGATGGCGCTGGCGAGCACGTTCGGAAAATCGCCCCGACCCGGCTCCAGCGGCTTGTTAAACACCTGGAAATCGGTGATCGCCACCGCCGGCGGCACCCCGTTGTCGCGGATCGATTCGGGCGCGAACGCGGTCAAGCCGTTAAAGCCGCCGAAAAACAAGGTGCCGTCGCGCAGACGACGCGCCGAACCGTCGAAATAGGCGCCTTCGATGGTGCCGTCGGCGCCGCCATAATTGCGAAACGTGCCGCTCTGGGTGTCGAGCACGGAGATCCCGCTATTGGTGCTGATCCACAGCCCGCTGCCGCTGTCGGCCAGGATGGCGGCGATGGCGTCGTCGGCCAAGCCATCCTTGCGCATGTAGCGCTTGAAGCGCAGCGTGCCGTCCAGGTTCGGCTCGACCCGGTTCAAGCCGTTGGCGGTGCCCACCCACAGCGTGCCGCGCCGGTCCTCGAACAGGAAGTGCACCTCGTCGTGGCTCAGGCTAAACGGGTCTTTCGGGTCGTGCCGGAAATGACGGAAGCGCCCGCTGGCCCGGTCGAGCAGATCGAGGCCGTTAAAGGTGCCCACCCACAGCGCGCCGCGGCGGTCTTCCAGCACCGGACGCACCACATTGTCGGCCAGGCTGGTGCTGTCGGCCGGGTCGTGGCGGAAGCTGCGGAAAGCGCCGCTGACGGGATCGAGCCGGTGCAGGCCGCCGCGCGAGGAAATCCACAGCATGCCGGCGCGGTCGCCCACGATGCCGCGGATACTGTCGCTGCCGGGATCGCCCCGCGCGAACGACAGACTGCTAAACAGCTGGCTGGCCGGATCGAAGCGGTTCAAGCCGGCCCGCCCGCCGACCCAGACGATGCCGTCCTCGGCGCGCCACAGCGCCGTCACCTGATCGTCGTTCAAGCCGTCCGAGCGGCTGGGATCGCTGCGATAGACCACGCTGGTATTGGAAGCGATATCGAACAGGTTCAAGCCGCTGTTGGTGCCCAGCCACAGCTTGCCCTCGCCCGCCTCGGCGATGGCGCGCACCTTGTTGTCGGACAGCGAATGGGGTTGGTCGGGCTGTTTGACGAAACGGGCGAAACCGCCGCTGCCCAGATCGACCCGGCTCACGCCGCTGTACCAGGTGCCGACCCAGAAGGTGCCGAAGCGGTCGCGGTGCAGCGCCGAGATCTGGTTGTCTGCCACGCTGTGGCTGTCGCTCGCCAGGTGGCGGTGCTGGACGAAGCGCTCGCCCATCGGCTGCCATTGAAACAGTCCGTCGGCATGGGTGCCAACCCAGATGTTGGCGTCCACATCCTGGTAGATGGTGGTGACCGCGGCGCCGCTCCAGCCCTGCTGGATGCCCAACCGGGCACGCTGCGGCTCGCCCTGGCTCAGGCGCCAGCGCTCGATGCCGCCCATGCTGCCGATCCAGAGATTTTGCTCGTTGTCGGCCAACAGCGCCTGGACCGTGTTAAATTTCGAATCGGAGGCCGGGTCGAGCCGGTAATGCAGGAAGGTGGCGCTGCCCGGGGCCAGCATATCGACCCCGCTGGCCGTGCCCACCCACAGCCGGCCGGCGCCGTCGCGCGCCAGCGCGTTGACCTGGTCGTGGCTCAAGCTGGCCGCGTTGGCCGGATCGTGGTGCCAGATGGTGAAGGCGCCGCTGGCCGGGTCGAAATGCTGCAAACCGTCGCTGGTGGCCAGCCAGAAGCCGCGCGCGCCGTCGCCGACGATGGCGCGCACATGGCGGTTGCCGTTGCCGCGCTTGGCCGTTTCGTTGGGCAGGAAGTGGGTGAAGCTGCGGCTGGCCGGGTCGAAGCGATCGAGCCCGCCGTCGGTGCCCACCCACAGCTGGCCGGCCGGGTCCACATGCAGCACCCGCACCCAATTGTCGGCCAGGCTGCGCGGATCGGCCAGCGCGCTCTTGTAGGTGACGGTGCGGTAGCCGTCGTAGCGGGTCAGGCCGGCCTGGCTGCCGAACCACATGAAGCCCTGCCGGTCCTGGGCGATGGCCAGCACCGATTCCTGCGGCAAGCCCTGCTCCACGGTGAGCTGCTCGAAGCGCATGGTGCGGGCCGGCGCGCCCTCGGCCGAGGCGACGCCGGCCCAGCAGCACAGCGCGCACAGCAGCAGCAGAGAGCGGAGCAGGTGGCGGGTTGGCAGCACGAATCGATCCTGTAGTGTGGCGGGCAATCATCAACCCGCCGGCGGCGCCGTTCAGGAACCGAAAAAGGCCAGCACGTCGTCCCGGCGCGCCTCGGTGTCGCGTTGGCCCAGCCTGATTAAATCACAAGTATATGTCGATTCGAACAATAAATACGAAGCCAGCGCCGCGCCCCGCGCCTCGGTCGCGCCGATCCCGGACAACATGGTGCGGATCGGCGCCGGTAAACTGCCGATATGGCGGGTGGCGATGTCGTCGAGCCGCTCGGACGGGGCGATCACCAGCAGCTCGACCGGCTTGAGCGGCGTCTTGTCGTGAAATTCGCGCGGCAGCATCGACAGCGTCAGATTGATGCGGTTGAGCCGTTCGATATCGACCGCCAGGCCGTCCAGAAAAATCGACGATAGCGCGTGGCCGGCGATTTGGGCCAGGCTGGGGTAGCGCGCCGGCCCGTTGGCGCCGCGCGCCGGTTCGGTCAGGCGTCCGGCGCCCACCACCAACACTTTGCTCGCGCCCAGGTGGATGGCCGGCGAAATGGGCGCCAGCTGGCGCATCGAGCCGTCGCCGCAGTATTCGCGCTGGCCGGCCACGAACAGGGGCACGGCCGGAAAAATGAAGGGAATGGCCGACGAGGCGAGCAAATGCTGGATGCCGATCTGGTCTTCCAGGGCCAGGCGCTGGGTGCGGATCCAGGGCGCGATGGTGCTGGCGCTCTGGTAAAAGGTGATGTGCTGACCGCCGCTATAGGACGAGGCGGTGATCGCCAGCGCGTGCAGCAAGCCTTCCTGTAGCACGGAATCGAGGCGCGGCAAATCCATCATGCGGTGCAGCAAACTGACCAGGGGGGTGTTATCGAGCAGGGAACTGGGCGGAGCGGCCCGCCATTTGCGCAGCAGCCAGCCGAACGAGAGCAGCGACAGCCAGCGCGCGCCCGAGCGCAGCACGCCGAGCGAATCGGCGCGGTAGACCTGCTCGACGGCGATATGCTGCCAGACGTCGAGCAGCGTTTGCACGCCTTCGCCGAAATTGTCGGCGCGGCAGGCCAGCGCGGTGGCGTTGAGCGCGCCGGCCGAGGTGCCGCAAATGATATCGAAGGGATTACGCGCCGGCGGCCAGCCCGCTTCCCACAAAATGCGCGAGATCGCTTGCAGCACGCCCACCTGATAGGCGGCGCGGGCGCCGCCGCCAGTGAGAATCAGGCCGGTTTTCTTTTGATTTGCCATGGACCAAGATTAGCAGGGTCTGCCGGATTTGTGGAGCGAGTTCGGCGCTGGGGGCGCCGATAGGCGGGCGCTGTCGCGGCGCCGCCTCACTCGCCGCGCACCATGCCTTCGCGGCGCGGGTCGGCGCCACCGAACCAGATTTCCTGGCCATGCACGGTGACCCGCATGATGCCCTGCAATCCAGAGTTCTGGTCGATCACGCGCACCTCGTGGCCGCGCTCGCTCAGGGCCGCTTCCAGCGCGGGCGCCGCGCGCCCCGTTTCAAGCTCGGTCGGCCCGTTACGGCTGCCGAAGTTGGGCAGGTCGATCGCTTGCTGCACGTTCAAGCCCCAATCCATGGTCCCCACCAGCACCTTGGCCACATAATTGATGATGGACGAGCCGCCCGGCGAGCCGGTGGCCAGCACCAGCTTGTGGCCGCCCTTCTCGAACACCAGGGTGGGCGCCATGGCGCTGCGCGGCCGTTTGCCGGCCTGCACCCGGTTGGCGATGGGACCGTCGGCGTCGGCCGAGGCGAACGAAAAATCGGTGAGCTGATTGTTGAGCAGGAAGCCGTCCACCATCTGCCGCGCGCCGAACGCGTCTTCCACCGTGGTGGTCATCGACAGGCCGGCGCCGTGGCGGTCGACCACCGCCAGATGCGAGGTGGAGGGTCGTTCGATGGCGTTGTCCTGCCCCCAGGCCACGCGCATGCCGGGCGGCTGGCCGGCGCTGGCGCGGCCCATCGATCGCGCGCCGATCAGGGCCGCGCGCCCGGCCAGATAAGCCGGATCGAGCAGGCCGGCCACGCCATCGCCGGGCAGCGGCACGAAATCGGTGTCGGCCACATAACGGTTGCGGTCGGCGTACGCGAGGCGCCCGGCCTCGGCGAACAGGTGGACCGCCTCGGGGTCCGGTACCCCGTCCCGGGGCGGGAAGCGCCCGATATCCTTGTTTTCCAGGATGCCGAGCATCTGGCCGATGGCGATCCCGCCCGACGACGGCGGCGGCGCCCCGCACACGGTCCAGCGGCGGTAATCGCTGCATACGGGCGCGCGCAGCTTGGCCTGGTAGGCGCCGATGTCGGCCGCCGTCAACAGGCCGGCATTGGTGGGATGGGAGGCGACCTTGGCGGCGATGTCGCGCGCGATGCGCCCTTTGTAGAAGGCGTCGGCGCCGCCGCGCGCGATGGCGCGCAAGGTGCGCGCCAGCTCCGGGTTTTTCAGCAGGTGGCCAACCGGGCGCGGTTGTTGAGCGGCGTCGTAGAAATACGCCGCGGCGACCGGATCGCGGATCAGATAGGGGTCGTTTTTGAGCAGCGCGTGCAAGCGCGGGCTGACCGCGAAACCCCGTTCGGACAGGGCGATGGCCGGCCCGAACAGGGTGGCCCAGGGCAGCTTGCCGTGCCGGCGATGGGCCAGTTCCAGCATGCGCAGCACGCCCGGCGCGCCCACCGAGCGCCCGCCCACCACGCCCGCCTCGCGCGAGACGGGACTGCCGTCGGGAAGCTGAAACAGGCGCTCGGTGGCGGCGGCCGGCGCCGTTTCGCGCCCGTCATAGGATTGCACCTGCTTGCCGTCGAAATACAGCATGAAGGCGCCGCCGCCGATGCCCGACGATTGCGGTTCGACCAGGCCCAGCACCAATTGGGTGGCGATGGCGGCATCGATCGCCGTGCCGCCCTGCTTGAGCATGCGGTAGCCAGCATCGGCGGCCAGCGGATTGGCCGCCGCCACCATGAATTTTTTCGCGGCCCAGCCGGGCTTTGCGGTATATCCGGTGGCGATTTCAGGGGCCTTGATAGGCGCCTCGTAACTATAGGCTTGGCTAGACGCGGCCAGGGTGGCCAGCAGCGCGCAGCCGAGCGCCAGCGACTTCACAGTACTCATGCATTCTCCAGAAGATGGGCCGCGCGCGGTGGAAGGGGGCACGGCCGCGATGCCCGCATCCTACCGCAAATACGGTTCGGCCGGCCGTACGGGGGGACGGACGGCGGGGCCGGTACGGCGGGGCCGTACGGCGCGGCCGGTACAGCGCCGGGCGCGCTACTTTGCCGGCATGCGGATCGCGCCGTCGAGTCGGATGGTTTCGCCGTTGAGCATCACATTGCCGATGATCGTCTTCACCAGATCGGCATATTCCTCGGGTTTGCCCAGGCGCGGCGGGAACGGCACCGTATTGCCCAGCGCGCTTTGCACCTCGGCCGGCATGCCCAGCAGCATGGGCGTTTCGAAAATGCCGGGCGCGATCGTCATCACCCGGATGCCGCTGCGGGCCAGATCGCGCGCCATCGGCAGGGTCAAGCCCACCACCGCCGCTTTTGACGCGGCATAGGCCGCCTGGCCGATCTGGCCGTCGTAGGCGGCCACCGAAGCGGTGTTGATGATGACGCCGCGCTCGCCCTGCTCGGTGGGCGCGGTGTGCGCCATCGCCTCGGCCGCCAGGCGCGCCATATTGAAGGTGCCGACCAGATTGATGTTGACGGCGCGCTGGAACAGTTCGAGCGGATGGGGACCGTCCTTGCCCACGGTCTTGGCGGCCGGCGCCACCCCGGCGCAATTGATCAGCCCGCGCAAGGTGCCCAGCGCCAGAGCCGCCGCCACCACGGCCCGTGCATCGGCCTCGGAAGTGACGTCGCAGCGCACGAATCGCCCTTTCAATTCCTGCGCCAAGGCCATACCTGCCTCGACCTGCAAATCGGCCAGCACCACCGTGGCGCCGCACGCGGCCAGCATGCGCGCGGTGGCCGCGCCCAGGCCCGAAGCGCCGCCCGAGATGATGAATACGTGGTCTTGGATATGCATGACTGTCCTTTGAAGGCAAATGGAATAATTGACGTTTACGTTAACGTCAATTGCAGCGATAATTGTACCGAGTATCGTTGTCGCGAGGCGCCATCACATTAAGTCATTTCATCCCTCCCAACGTTCAATCGAGCCGGTCTTGTACCGATGAGTTTCTTGTTGCAAATTCCTGGGTGGCCCAAGCCAGGAAGGCGCGCACGCGGGGCGACAGCTGCCGGTTGCGTGGATACACCAGCGATACCGGCACCGATGGCGGCGGGCGATGGTTCAAGATCGTGACCAGGCCGCCTTGCCGTAAATCGTGCTCAACGTGAAAACGCGGCATTTGCGCAATGCCCAAACCCAGGCGCGTGCCGGCGATGTAGCTCTCCGGCCCGGTGACCGAAAACGTCGCCGGCAACTGCACGCTTTCAAGCGTCGCGCCACCGGTAAATTCAAGCGGGGTGACATTGCCGGTGGTGATGGAACGGATGCCGACCACCCGGTGTCCCTTGAGCGAGGCCAAATCGGTCGGGATACCGTAGCGCGCGAAGTAAGCCGGCGTGGCACAGGTGACCCGTTCCAGCAAGGCGACCGGCCTGGCTATCAAATCGCTATCGGGCAATTTTCCGTAGCGAAGCGCGCAATCCATACCTTCTTGCACCAGATCGACCCAGCGGTCGCTTTCGCTCATCGACAGCTCGACATCGGGATAGCGTTCGAAGAAGGCCGGCAATGCCGGCAGCAGAAAATGCCGCGCCAGCGTCCCTTGCACCTCTACCCGCACCATCCCTTTCGGCTCGGCACCGCTGAACGCCCCTTCCGCGTCTTCCACGTCGGCAAGGATGCTCAGACATCGACGGTAGTACGCCTCGCCGTCCAGGGTCGGCTTGACGGTGCGGGTGGTGCGTTGCAGCAGCCTCACATGCAATCGCTGCTCGAGCTGATTGATCACTTGCGTCACGGTCGAACGTGGCACGCCGGTGTCGTGCGCCGCTTGGGTAAAACTGCTGCGTTCAACGATCCGGGTAAACAGGCGCATGGCGTCCAGTCGGTCCATAAATTGTTCTATATTTTGGAATAGTTACGTTTATTTTACGCTGATTATCTATGAGCCGGAAACTGAGATAGTAAACACCTCGCCGTATCAGCGGCGCCATCTATCAGGAGAAACATGATGAAAGCAGCAAACAAAGTCGCCATCGTTACCGGTTCCTCGCGCGGCATCGGCGCCGCCATCGCGCTACGGCTGGCCAAGGACGGCTTCACCGTCGTCGTCAATTACGCCGGCGGCGCCGAGCAAGCGCAACAGGTGGTGCAGCGGATCGAACAAAGCGGCGGTCACGCGATCGCCGCCCAAGCGGACGTGAGCGACGCGGCGGCGGTGGCGCGCATGTTCGACGCGGTGGAAGCGGCTTACGGCGGCGTCGATGTGATCGTCAACAACGCCGGCATCATGACACTGGCGACCCTGGCCGAGAGCGACGACGCGCTGTTCGACAGTCAAATCGCCATCAACCTGAAAGGCAGTTTCAACACCTTGCGCGAAGCGTCGCGCCGCTTGCGCACCGGCGGGCGCATCATCAATTTGTCGTCGAGTGTGGTCGGACTGTACCAGCCCGGTTACGCGGTGTACGCCGCCACCAAGGCCGGCGTGGAAGCGATGTCGCATGTGCTGACCAAGGAGTTGCGTGGGCGCGATATCACCGTCAACGCCGTCGCGCCGGGACCGACGGCGACCGCCCTGTTCCTCAATGGCAAACCGCAAGACCTGATCGACCGCTTGGCCAAGCTCGCTCCGCTCGAACGCCTTGGCCAACCCGAGGATATCGCTGCCGCCGTCGCCATGCTCGCCGGACTGGACGGCACATGGATCAATGGTCAAACCATCCGTGTCAACGGCGGCATCATTTAATTGTTGACGCTCACAGCCCACCACCGCAAAAGGAAAACATCATGAACAAAGCGATCAACAGCAAGCAATCTCCGGCGGCCTATCTCGCCTTCTCCCTGGCGGCGGCGGCCACGGCGGCCGGGGCGGCGGCCTGCTGCCTGGTATTCGGCGTGCCGGTGTGGGCCATGTTTGTCGGATGGGTTGCATTTTTCACGCGTGGCCTGACGGCACGCGACGGCGCCGTGAACTTTGCCTGCGTGGCGTTCGGCACCGGCATCGGCATCGCCGCGGCGATAGCGATCGGCATGCTGCAACCCACGCTGGGCAAGATGGCGTTGCCAGCGGTGGTATTTGTGGTGGCAACGCTTGTGGTATCGCTGCGGGCCGCGCCCATGTTCAACAATATCCTCGCTTATTTCCTCGGCCTGATTGCGTTTTTCGCCGCCCACATGGAACCTACCCTGGGCACCCTGATTCATCTGGCAAGCGCCAGTGCGCTGGGCTGTTTCGCCGGCTGGGTTTCCATGAAACTGCAACAAGGTCTGCCGCGTTCCGCATGATCGGCACCCGCGCCAACCCATTTACCTTCTGATCATACGAGGAACATCAACATGAAATCGATTATTCTCATCACCGGCGCGGCCAGCGGCTTTGGCCGATTGACGTCTGAAGCACTGGCCATGGCCGGCCATACGGTGTATGCGTCAATGCGCGAAACCACAGGCAAAAACGCGGCCCGGGTCGCCGAAATCGCCCGTTTCGCAACCGAGCATGGCGTCGATCTGCGCACCGTCGAACTTGACGTGCAGTCGCAAGACTCGGTGGACCTGGCGGTAACCCAAGTCATTCAAGAAGCCGGCCGGGTGGATGTGATTATTCACAACGCCGGGCACATGATGTTTGGCCCGGCGGAAGCGTTCACGCCAGAACAGTTTGCGCAGCAGTACGACGTCAATGTGCTGAGCACCCAACGCGTCAATCGCGCCGTGCTGCCGCACATGCGGGCGCGCCAGAAGGGACTCGTGGTATGGGTCTCCAGCAGCAGCAGCGCTGGCGGCACCCCGCCCTATCTGTCGCCTTACTTTGCCGCAAAAGCCGCCATGGATTCGATCGCCGTGCAGTATGCACGCGAGCTCACGCGCTGGGGCATCGAGACATCGATCATCGTACCCGGCGCATTTACCCATGGAACGAACCACTTCTCCCATTCGGGTCGCCCGGCCGATACGGCCCGTCTGGCCGAATATGAAGCCGGTCCGTATGCTGGCTTTGGCGAACAGGTTCAAAAGGCGTTTTCCGACATCGTGCCGGCTGACGCCGATGTTTCCCTGGTTGCCGATGCGATTGTCGATGTGGTCAACGCCCCCTTCGGTCAGCGCCCCTTCCGGGTCCATATCGACCCAACGCAAGACGGTGCCGATGTCGGCTTTGCTGTCCTGGATCGATTGCGCGCAGAGATGTTGCGCCGGGTCGGTTTATCGGACCTGTTGACACCACGAAGGTTGACGATCAGCGAGTGACATGCTGGTCCAGGTGTAATTCCAAGTAAAAAAACGCCCCGATTTCCGCTTTGGCTCATCGGGGCCGCCAAAACCGCGCGCGCTCGACGCTGATGTCAAGGGCAATGTAAAAACGCGCCGTGGCGGGTACACAGTTTGCCGTTGCGGTCGATGGCGGCATTGCCGACGCCGCCGTTATAGCGGGCGCCGGCGGCATCCCGGCAGCCGCCAGCGTCGCAGCCGATGAGGGGCACAGGGTTGGCCCTTGACGCGGACAGCGGCGGGGGCGCCACGCCGGGACGGGCCGCGGCTGCCGGCGCGGGCCGCGGCATGGTGGCCACCGACTGCGCCACCGCACGCCGGCCGGCGCGTGGCGGGGCCGGCCGGCACGGTTCCACCGCCAATGTATTCGGCTCGGTGCGCGACAGGCTGCACACCGGCACATCGTCTGGGGAACCGTGCGCCAAGTCGGAAATTGGCGGCGCCGCGTGACCTTGCCGCGCAGGGGTGACGGCGCCATCAGCGGCCGACTGGGGCGCCTGACCTTGAGCGGCCGCGTGAGCGAGCATGCAAATCATCAGCACGCCCCGCGTCACGCGATGTACCGTCATCATATTGTTCCCATTCTATGTGGCGCCGTCAGCGCGGCGGCGGCGTATTGGGCGGCGGGTAGGCGGCGCTGGCGGGCACGCCACCGCTCATGCCACCGGCCACGGGCACGCGGTGACCATCGGCGTACATGCATTGCACATAAGCGACGTCGTAGCGCTGTTGAATATTGTAGCCGGAACTTTCGCCCGCGCCCACGCCGGCCAAGCCGCCAAACGCCAGTCCGGTACCGGCGCCAACCCCGGCGCCGTGGCTGCCGTCGACGGCCGCGCCGGCAATGGCGCCCAGCGCCGCGCCCAGCGCCGCGCTGCGCACTCCGCTATCGACACTGGCTTGCTGACCGGTGGTGCCCACCTGCGCCTGCGCGTAATTGCGGCATGAAAAATCGTCGGCACGGAATTGGTCGAAACTCTTGCCGGTACCGGGCAGCACCATGGCGCTCGGTCCGCTCGGCATGGTGCTGCAAGCGCTCAGCGCCAGCGTCGCCAGCAGCAGGATGGTTCTACGTGTAGTGCGCATCATGTCCCCCTATCGCGACACCGACTGCGGATCGACAGTCCGCCAGGCGGTCGTGCATTGTTTGACGTATGGGTAATATCCCTGCGGATCGCTACAGAAATACCATTGCCCAGGCACGCTGCGCTCGATGTAGACGGTGGGGGCCGCCGGCTGCACCACCACGGGCGCCGCGTAGCGGTAGCGATACCAGGGATCGTCATACCAGCCTGGTCCGAAACCGTAGCCAAACAAAGGCACGCCGATCGCCAATCCCACGTGGCCATGGCCGCGATGGTGACCATGGTGGCCGTGGTGGCCATGCCCACCATGGTGCTGGGCCCAGGCGTTGCCACACACCACGGCGCCCAACACAAAGGCCAGCGCCAGCGCGGGCTTCAAATAGGTACGTGAGCGACGGTGGCGCCGTGCAGGCCGGAGCGCGCCGTGCTCGCCTTGCGACAAAAAGATGGGTTCTCCCATGGTTGCCTCCTGTACTTGCGCATCAGGTCAATCTTGATGCTTCAGTATTGGCAGACCGCTTGTCGAACAAAAGGTTTCGTAACAATTTCTCACGATTGATACGGCTTGATATAAATCGGGCGAAACTCGGGCGGGCGCGGCACGGCGGCGCGCCCGCAAGTCTTTATTGATCGCCCTGCCCGGCCCGGCGCTGATCGAGCGGATCGGCGGTCGGCGCGGCCGACAGCGCGGCCACGGGCGCCGCGCCGGGCACCGCGTGCAGCGGCACCTGGCGCGCCGGCGCGGGTTCCACCGCCAGCCAGCCCGTCACCGGCAGCAAGGGCACCAACAACAAGGCCACGATATTGATAATTTTAATCAAAGGATTGACGGCGGGGCCGGCGGTGTCCTTGTAAGGATCGCCCACGGTGTCGCCCGTGACGGCCGCCTTATGGGTGTCGGAACCTTTGCCGCCGAAATGGCCATCCTCGATATATTTTTTGGCGTTGTCCCAGGCGCCACCGCCGGTGGTCATGGAAATGGCGACGAACAGGCCGGTGACGATGGTGCCCATCAGCAGTCCGCCCAGGGCCGCCGGCCCCAGCAGCATGCCGACCAGCACCGGCACCACCACCGGCAGCAGCGAAGGCACGATCATTTCGCGGATCGCCGAGGCGGTCAACATATCGACCGCCTTGTCGTATTCGGGCTTGCCGCTGCCGTCCATGATGCCTTTGATCTCGCGGAACTGGCGGCGCACTTCCACCACCACGGCGCCGGCCGCGCGCCCCACCGCTTCCATCGCCATGGCCCCGAACAGGTAGGGGATCAGGCCGCCGATGAACAGGCCCACGATCACCATCGGACTGGACAAGTCGAAGGTTACCACGGTCCCCACCGATTCGAGCGCATGGGTGTAATCGGCGAACAGCACCAGCGCGGCCAGCCCGGCCGAGCCGATCGCATAACCCTTGGTGACGGCCTTGGTGGTATTGCCGACCGCGTCCAGCGGATCGGTGATGGCGCGCACCGAATCGGGCAAGCCGGCCATTTCGGCGATGCCGCCCGCGTTGTCGGTGATCGGTCCATAAGCGTCGAGCGCGACGATGATGCCGGCCATCGACAGCATGGCGGTGGCGGCGATGGCGATGCCGTACAGCCCGCCCAGCCGGTAGGACAGCAAAATCGCCACGCACACCGCCAGCACCGGATAGGCGGTCGATTTCATCGACACCCCCAGCCCGGCGATGATGTTGGTGCCATGACCGGTGGTGGAGGCTTCGGCGATGTGGCGCACCGGCTTGAAATCGGTGCCCGTGTAGTATTCGGTGATATAGACCATCAATCCGGTGAGCACGATGCCGACCACGGTGGCCCCCATCATGGCCAGGCGCACGGCCGGATCGCTCCACACCATCCAGGTCACCACGCCGAAACCGAGCAGCGACAGGCCGGCCGCCCACCACAGCCCGGTGTACAGGGCCGACATGATTTTCTTGCCCGGGCGCGCCTTGACGAGCGAGCAGCCGACTATCGATGCGAGGATGGACACCGCGCCCAGCAGTAGCGGATAGATGATGGCGGCGTTGTCCACGCCCTTGATCACCAGCGCCCCCAGCAGCATGGTGGCGATCAGGGTCACCACATAGGTTTCAAACAGGTCGGCCGCCATGCCGGCGCAGTCGCCCACGTTGTCGCCCACGTTGTCGGCGATGACGGCGGGATTGCGCGGATCGTCCTCCGGAATGCCGGCCTCCACCTTGCCGACCAGATCGGCGCCGACATCGGCGCCCTTGGTGAAGATGCCGCCGCCGAGCCGGGCGAAAATGGAAATGAGCGAGGCGCCGAACGCCAGGCCGATAAGCGGCTTGATCACATCATGCTGACTGGCGCCGGCCACCGGACTGCCGGTATGGGTGAGCATCATATAAAACAGGGTCACGCCCAGCAGCCCCAGGCCCACCACCAGCATGCCGGTGATGGCGCCGCCCTTGAAGGCGACATTCAAGGCCTGGTTCATGCCCAGCGTGGCGGCCTGGGCGGTGCGCACATTGGCCCGCACCGACACATTCATGCCGATGAAGCCGCAGGCGCCCGAGAGCACCGAGCCGATCAGGAAACCGAGCGCGGTGTGCATGCCTAGCAAAAAATAGATGGCGATCAACAGCACCAGGCCCACCATGGCGATGGTGCGGTATTGCCGGCCCAGGTAAGCGGCCGCGCCTTCTTGAATAGCGAGAGAAATTTCCTGCATCCGGGCGTTGCCGGGGTCTTGCCGCAAGATCCAACTGCGCGACCACAAACCGTACAGCACGGCAATGATGCCGCATGCGACCGCAAACCATAGACTAGCTGCCATAGTGTCCCCTCTTTGTATGTTCAAGAAACTACAAAACGACCGTCAGACAACCACCCGGCCGTGGCGCGGGTAGCCAACTTCACTTCGTACTGCACAAACTTGAATGCCACCCATGACGGGGGCGATCAAAGAGCGATCACAAGGGAGCCGTCGCGCGGGGCGGACGCCGCGCTCCGCCCGGACTTACTCTACTATGCCAGGGCCGCGAACGCGTTGTCGCGGATCTGCTCGACCGGGCCGATGCCGGAAATGCGGCGGTAGCGGGGCGCGCCGGGCAAGCCGGACTGGGCCCAGTCGTTGTAATAGCCGAGCAGCACTTCGGTCTGGTTGTGATAGACCTCCAGGCGCTTTTTCACCGTTTCGGCCTGGTCGTCGGGCCGTTGCACCAGCGGTTCACCGGTGACATCGTCGACATTGTCGACCTTGGGCGGGTTGAATGTGACATGGTAGACCCGGCCCGAGCCGGGATGGCTGCGGCGCCCGTCCATGCGCTCGATGATCGACTCGTCCGGCACCGCGATTTCCAGCACATAGTCGACCGTGATGTTGGCGGCCTTCATGGCATCGGCTTGCGCGATGGTGCGCGGAAAGCCGTCGAACAGATAGCCGTTTTGGCAATCAGCATCTTTCAAGCGCTCTTTGACCAGACCGATCATGATGTCGTCCGACACCAAACCGCCGGCGTCCATGACCTTCTTGGCCGCCAGGCCTAACTCCGTGCCCGCCTTGATCGCGGCGCGCAACATGTCGCCGGTCGATATCTGGGGGATGTGATATTTTTCTTTGATGAAGTTAGCTTGGGTGCCCTTGCCGGCACCGGGAGCTCCTAAAAGAATAAGACGCATGAAAATTCCTAAAACAGATATGAATATGGTGGTCGGTGTGTAAACAGTTTCGACGATGCCGAGATGACTATCTTCCAACGAAACTTACCACAAAAGTTCGCCCGAACGCCACTTTGTGAACGAGATGGCATGCCTCGATTGATAAAACGCAAGATTAACCAGAGTTTAACGCGCAAAATGACTGTTTTTGCTGCGTTTGCACAAAATTACACGCTGGCATAATGCTGCCGCACCCGGGCCAGATCCTGTGGCGTATCGACCCCGGCGGCCGGGGCCTGCTCGGTCACATGGACCGCGATCGGGTAACCGTGCCACAGCACGCGCAACTGTTCGAGCGCCTCGACCGCTTCCAGCGGCGAGACCGACAGTTGCGGGTACAGTTGCAGGAAAGCGTTGCTGTACGCGTAAAGTCCGATATGGCGCAGGGGCGTATAACCGGGCGGCAAAGCGGCCTCGTTGCCGGCCGCAAAACCGTCCCGGTGCCAGGGAATGGTGGCGCGCGAAAAGTACAGCGCGCGGCCGTGCTTATCGAGCACCACCTTGACCACGTTCGGATTGAAGGCCTCGGCCGCCCCGTGCAGCGGGTGGGCGCACGTGGCCATCGGCACGTCGGCGCCGATGCAAGCGGCCGTGGCGGCCAGCAGGGCCGGATCGATCAAGGGTTCATCGCCTTGCAGATTGACAATCACGGCGTCGGCCGGCAAGGCCAACGCGCGCGCCGCTTCGGCGATGCGGTCGGTGCCGGACGGATGATCGGCGCGCGTCATGCACACCGCGACCCCATGAGCGGCGCACGCGGCGGCGATATCGGCGTGGTCGGTGGCCACCACGATCCTGGCCGCGCCCGACAAGGCGGCCCGCTCGGCCACCCGCACCACCATCGGCTTGCCGCCCAGGTCGGCCAGCGGCTTGTTGGGCAAGCGGGTCGAGGCCAGGCGGGCCGGTATGATCACGGTAAACGCCATGGCTTACTCGAGCGCGTCTTGCAGGGCGCGGGCCTGGTCGGCCCACATGATGGGGATGCCGTCGCGGATCGGATAGGCGAGCCGATCGGGACGACAAATCAATTCCTGCGCCTTTTTGTCGTGCTCCAGCGGACCCTTGCAGATGGGACAAACCAGAATATCAAGCAGTCGAGTGTCCACGACATTTCTCCACGATGTGTAATGCCAGCGCCGCATCGATGCACGCCGTCACCGGAACCACCCACAGTCGCGGGTCGTTCCTCAGTTGTTCAATTTGGCCACATTTTACTGCATCCTTCTCGGTGATCAAGATCAGCTGCGCATCGATGCCGGCGAAAGGCTGATCGAGAAAATCGTGATGGTCCGGCAGCGCCAGCTCGGCGCAGCGCACCCCCTGCGCGGCCAGCATGGTGAAAAAGCGCTGCGGGTTGCCGATGCCGGCGGCCGCCACGATGCGCGCCCCGCTCTGGCCCAACTGGCGCAGCGGCACCCGCTCGGCGCGGTCGGCCAGGCGTTCGGCATACTCGCCGCTCAGCGTCATGGGCAGCAGCAAGCCGCCCGGCCCGGCCACGGCGGCGGCCAGCACCGGATCGAGTGCGCTGGTATTGACCACGGTCACATCGCGGCGGCGGCCGCGCGGCTCGCGCAACGGCCCGGCCGGCAGCAACCAGCCATTGCCGGCGCCCCGGCTGTCGAACAGCACGATTTCGACATCGCGCCGCAAGGCGTAATGCTGCAAGCCATCGTCGGCGATCACAATATCGACCTCGGGATGGGCCGCCAGCAGGGCCAGTCCGGCGGCGGCGCGGTCGCGCCCCACCATCACCGGACACTGGCCGCGACGGGCGATCAAGAGCGGTTCGTCGCCCACCTCTGCGGCGGTCGAACCCGGCATGACGGGGCGTGGCGCACGGTCCGTGCTGCCATGCCCGCGCGAAATCACGCCCGGCTCGAAGCCGGCCGCGCGCAGCGCCCCCACCAGCCAGATGGTGAGCGGGGTCTTGCCGGTGCCGCCGATGAAGATATTGCCGACCACTACCACCGGCACCGGCAGCCTGACCGACTTGAGCACGCCGGCCCGGTACAACAGGCGGCGCGTGGCGGCCAAGGCGCCGAACAGGCAAGACAGCGGCCACAGCGCGCAGGCCAGGGCGCCCCGGCGCAGCCAGGCGCGTGTGAGCACTGACTCAAGCCTGGAAGGCTGGGCCGTGACGGGGGAAATGGCCGGCGGGGAAATGGGCATGCTCGTTAGAGGGGCAGAGGAAAGAAAAACAAAGCGGCAGCGCCGGCAATGGGCGGGAGGAGGCAAAACCAAGCAAAACCAGGCAAGGCGCGGCAAAACCAGCCAAGACAAGGCAAAACAAGGCGCGCCGAGGCGGGAAAAGGCGGGCGGGCGCGGCCCGACCCGCCGTCACCCTATTTGGAACCGGTCTGGGCCGCGAAAGTAAGTTTTTCGTAGCCGGCCAACCGGGCCGCTTCCATCACGTTGATCACCATCTGATGCATGGCGAACTGGTCGGCATTGACCACCACCAGCGGCGTCTTGGCGGGCGCCTGGCCGCGGTTGGCCTCCTTGGCCGCGTTCTTGAGCGAGTCGGCCAGGCCGCCCACGTCGTGAAACGCGACCGGGGTGTTATTGATCGTGTAGTTACCCTTGGCATCGATGGTGACATTGATGTCGCCCGGCCGGTCGGCCGCTTTTTCGGCGTCGGCGGTGGGCAGGGTGATCTGCAATTCGGTGAACTTGCTGTAGGTGGTGGTGACCATCAGGAAGATCAAAATCACCAGCAGCACGTCGATGAACGGGATCAGATTGATTTCGGGGTCCTCGCGCCCCTTGCCTTTACGGAAATTCATTTGCGCACGGAATGAACGACGTCGACAAATTTCACCGCCTGCTGCTCCATTTCGATGACAAAGCTATCGACCAGGGCCCGGAAGTGGCGGTAAAACACCAGGGTCGGCATGGCGATCGCCAGCCCGAAGCCGGTGTTATACAGCGCCACCGAAATACCGTGCGCCAATTGAGCCGGATTGGCACCGGAAGAATTTTGCGCGCCAAAAATTTCGATCATGCCCACCACGGTGCCGAACAGCCCCATCAGCGGAGCCAGCGTGGCGATGGTGCCCAGCGTAGTCAGGAAACGCTCCAGCACGTGCGCCACGGCGCTGCCGGCCTCCTCGATCGATTCCTTCATCACGTCGCGCGGCGCGTCCACATTGCGCAAGGCCGAGGCCAACACGGCGCCCAAGGGCGAGTTTTGCTCCAGCTTTTCAATCGTGTCGGCTGTGATTTTGCCGTTGCGATAGACCTTGACCACTTCATCGAGCAATTTGCGCGGCAAAATTTTACGGCGGCGCAGATACAGCAAACGCTCGATGATGAGGGCCGTTGCGACGATCGACGCAATCAACAATAGCCAGATAGGCCAGCCAGCAGCTTGAAAAATAGCGAGCAAAACGAACTCCTGTTTAAATTAAAGTCAAAGGCGTCTTGATGCACGCCGAACGAGACGCCTATTTTACGCATAGGCACATCGAATGGCGCAATGTATCGCGTTGACGCGTCGTCGGCAAGTGCCGACCGCCCTCCTTTATACGCGTCCGGCGCGATTTGCGGCAAGGTTTTGCACATGTTCTGTGGATAAGAATGTGTGCAATGCGCCGGGCTGAGCGGCAGGTTGTTGATTTATAAGACTATTTTTCATCTGCTTAAAAATATGGCACATCGCATAGGGTTGAAAAAAAAGTTTCTTCAATTCAAGCTGGGCTGGTGACGCCTTCGTTGCGGCCCGTTCTGCACACCTTCTGTGGATAAGATTGTGCGCAAGCATTCTGCGCACGCGCCAAGCGCTTGATTTATATGGTTTATCTCTGCCTGCCTAAAAATACGTCAGCCTTGCGCGGCCGCGCGGCCGGCCGTTCAAGCGCTGGCGCGGCGCAAGTTTTGCACATCTAATGTGGATAAGATTGTGCGCAAGACACATGAGAGGGGCGCAAGCCCTTGATTTTTATCATGATTGCGGCAGTGCATAAAATCCAAGCACGCCGCGTCAGACACGTCGGAAAACGGCGCTCACAGCCCTGAAAAGTCACCCTAGGTCGGCATGGCACGCCGTGAAGTGCAGTAACGCATCGCTTGTGGACAAGAAGCGGGTTTTGCACAGCAATTGTGGATAAGATTGTGCGCAAAGCCAGGTATCGCTCGGTAAGTCATTGATATTTATCATTATTTTTCCGATGCACCAAAATACGGCAGCGACTGTCAGCAAGGCGGCTGGTTTTGCCAGCGCGCTGTTCTGCACAGAATATGTGGATAAGTTTGTTGGCAACGCCAGTTCAGCCAAGCTAAGCCTTTGATTTGGATCATGTTTGCGTCAATGCGACATTTTTCACCGCGCGCGCTCCAGATCGGGCGCCCGACGTGGCGCCATGCGCCTGTAGGCGCGTGGCGGCGGCGCCGATCCGGTAAAATCGGCACGCTGGCAAGTTGCGGTAGCGCAAACGCGACGGCAAAATAGATGGCATGGGTGGCCCGCAATTTCGGTGGATAACTTTGTGTGTAACTATCGGCGACACGCGCCAGGTGCTTGATCGACCAGGCTTTTTCAGCCTCGCCCAGCGTTGCGGCACAATCAATTTATTTTACAAATCAATTGCTTACAAATAAAATTTGGCCTGCCTGTTCAACTATGACATGCGCATGACGGCGCGCCCAACCTGTGGAAAGCTTTTGCCTGATACATGATTAACGACGATAGCAGCACGCCTTCGCCCCCCGTTCTCAGCGTTACCGCCTTGAATCAGGCGGTGGCGCGCCTGTTGGAACGCTCTTTTCCGTTGAGCTGGATCGGCGGCGAAGTGTCCAACTTCACCCGCGCCAGTTCCGGCCACTGGTATTTCACGCTCAAGGACGACGCGGCCCAGGTGCGCGCCGTGATGTTCCGCGGCCGCGCCCAGTACGCCGGCTTTATCCCGCGCGAAGGCGACAAGGTCGAAGTGCGCGCCATGGTCACTCTGTACGGCGCGCGCGGCGACTACCAAATCAACGTGGAAGCGATCCGCCGCGCCGGGGTGGGCGCCCTGTTCGAAGCCTTTCTGCGGCTCAAGGAAAAACTGGGCGCCCAGGGCTTGTTCGACCCCGAAAGGAAGCGCGCGCTGCCCCTGTTCCCGCGCACCGTGGGCATTGTCACCAGCTTGCAGGCGGCCGCCCTGCGCGACATTTTGACGGCGTTGCGGCGGCGCGCGCCGCACGTTCGCATCGTGCTGTATCCGACCCCGGTGCAGGGCCAGCAGGCGGGCGACAAAATCGCCCAAGCCATCGAAACCGCATCGCGCCGCGCCGAGTGCGAGGTGCTACTGGTGTGCCGCGGCGGCGGCAGCATCGAGGACTTGTGGTCGTTCAACGAGGAAGCGGTGGCGCATGCGATCGCCGCCTGTAGCATGCCGGTGATCGCCGGCATCGGCCACGAAACCGACTTCACCATCGCCGACTTCGCCGCCGACCTGCGCGCCGCCACCCCGACCGCGGCGGCCGAACTGGCGGTCACCCCGCGCGCCGACTGGCTGGGATCCCTGCGCGCCGACAGCATCGACCTGCGGCGCGCGATGCGGCGCGGCCTGAGCGAGGCGGCGCAAACCCTGGACAATATGAATCGCCGCCTGCTCAGTCCCTCGGCCCAGATCGGCCATCAACGGCTGCGCCTGCTGGCGCTGTCGACCGCCATGACGCACGCCACACGCGCGCCGCTCAACCACGCCCATGTCGCGCTCGACAAACTGCGCGCGCGCTGGGCGTCCTACCACCCTGACCTGGCCGCGCTGCGCGCCGAGCTGGCGGCCCGTCAGCGGCGCGGCGCCATCGCCACCGCCAACCGCCTGGCCCAGCGGCGCCATGCGCTGGACGGTTTGGCGGCCCAGCTCGAATTACTCAATCCCCAGCGCACGCTCGAACGCGGCTACGCCATTTTGACCGACGATCAGGGCGCCGTGTTGCGCGCGCCGGCGCAATTGCATGCGCGCCAGACGGTCGGGGTGCGCCTGGCCGAAGGCAGTGCCCAGATCGGCATCGCCAGCGTGCAAGCGCAGCTGGCATAGGCCGGGCCGGGCCGGGCCGGGCCGGGCCGGCGGCGCCAACGCTGCGCCGCGTCCGGCTGGGCCTCGGTATACTCGAGCGCTTCTCGCGGAGCCTTCCCAACATGACAACCAGCACCCTCGCCAACCACCCTTCAGGCAGCTTCCCGACCGGATCGGGCTTGCTGTTCGGATTGGGACTGGGCGGCTTTTTCGACGGCATCGTCTTGCATCAAGTCTTGCAGTGGCATCATATGGTGAGCAGCTGGTTTCCGCCCAACACGCTGGAGAACTTGCGGATTAACACCTTGTGGGACGGCATTTTTCACAGCGCGACCTATGTGTTTGTGGTGCTGGGTTTGTATAGCTTGTGGCGTGCCGCGCGGCGCGGCCATCTGTATTGGTCGGGGCGGCTGATGTGGGGCACCTTGCTGCTGGGCTGGGGCGGCTTTAACGTGGTCGAGGGGATCGTCGACCATGCGGTATTGGGCGTCCATCACGTCAACGAACTGGTGCCACGGTCCGACTGGCTGTATTGGGATAGCGGGTTTCTGATGTGGGGCGCGGCCATGCTGGGCGCCGGCGCCTATCTATACCGCAAAGGCAAGCGCGAACAAAGCGCGCCGGCGCCATCGATGCCGCCGCGCCATGCGTGACCGGGCCGCAAATGGGCCCGGGCGCAAATGGCCAGGACGACTGGCGGGCGCCGTGCTGGCGGCCGCGCTGGTGGCGGCCACCTGGCCCGCCTGGCGCGTGCTGATGCTGGGCGAGCGGGCCACCTTTGAAGAGCTGCTGATGTTGGTTTGCTCGACCAGGACGGCAGTGCCGAGCTCGGCCGGTAGCGCGGCGGTCCGGCCCAGCCGATAATCGATAATTGCTACTTGCCCAGCTCGCGGCGCACCGCTTCGGCGCTGTGGCCGACTTTGTCGACCGCCAGCTTTAATTGTTCCGAAGTCACGCCCAGGGCCGCCGTCCAGTACTGTAACTCGTGCTGTTCGGTAAGACTGATGCGGTTGCGGTCCTGGGCGCCGCGGTTTTGCAGATCGTCCGACATATGCTGTCCTTTCTTGTCGTGATGGTTAAGTGGCGCCATGATGCGGTGCCGTCCTCCTTTTTTCCGTGCTGTAGCTAACATGAGAGGGAGAAAAACCGAACCATGCCACGCTGGCAAATGCGATGGCATTGGGGCGTGCGCATCACGTTGCGCCGCGAACTTGAACGCCGTGCGCCGCCACGGCAAGTTTCACACTGGTAGTACGCGGAGATCGGCCAGCACTTGCGTAATGAATTCGATAAAAACGGCGGCGCGCCGCGGCAGCAACCGTTGCGCCGAATACAGCACATGCACCGGCGTGGCTGAAGCGGCGTACTCGGTGAGCAATGCTTGTAGGTCCCCGGCCAAGAGTTCTTTTGCCACCATCCAGGCAGGCAAGTAAGCGATTCCCATGCCGTGCAACGCGGCACGCCGAATACCGTCCAAACTATTGAGCCGAATCCGACCGCTTACCTGCACGTCGCCGTCCAAAAAGGACCAAGCACCGCTGTCCGAGGCCAGCAGTGTGTACACGATGCACTCATGCTGAGTCAGGTCGCCCGGTTGCCGAGGTACGCCGCGCTGCTTCAGATAGGCGGCACTGGCAACGCAGATGCGCGTGGAGCTGCCAACGCGCCGCGCACGCAGGGCGATATCATGCAATTTGCCGCCCCGTATGGCGATATCCACGCCTTCGGCCACCAGGTCGATGTACGCGTCACACAGGCGCAGGTCCACATTTACATGCGGATAGCGATGAAGAAAAGTCGGCAATGCCGGAATAACAATTTCGACGCCCACACTTTCAGCGCATGCGATGCGCAGCAATCCATGCGGATCGTCTACCCCATGGGCTTCCGATTCCGCTTGCGCGATGATGTCGAGGGCATGACGCGCTTGCGTGTAATACCGCTGCCCCTCGGATGTGGCGGCCATTTGCCGGGTCGAGCGGTGCAGAAGGCGCGTGCCAAGCGACTTTTCCAGTGCCGCGACGTGCCGACTCACGTTTGGCTGCCCGATTCGCAGCTCGCGCGCGACCGCCGAAAAACTACCGGTTTCGACCGCGCGCACGAAGCAACGCATCCACAACAATTTATCCATTTCCATCCCGGTGAAGTGGCTTTATGCAGTGACAGCATAAATGATATGCGGCTTATCTGTCTTCTCTGTCGCCGGTGCAAGCCTCACACTCAAGCTCGGCCCGCGTGATTTCCAGCACGTGCCTGCCAACCAGGCGGGCCAACCATATCGCCGCCATATTTGCGCTGCGGCGCAACGAATTTCCTCACCAATAAGGTAACCCACATGAGTACATCGACTATTGACAGCTTTATCAGCGTTGTTGGCAATTATGAAATCGACCCGCTGGACGCCGAAGCTTTTAAGAAAATCGCAGCAGAGTCGGTCGAACAAACCGTCAGCAAACACGGTTGCCTGTATTACATCGCCTCGCAAGATGTAAAGCGCGCGAATGTATTTCATCTGAGCGAAGGTTGGGCCACCCAAGCCGATCTTGACGCGCATGGCGACAGTCCCGCTTTCAAAGCGATGCTGGAGCAAGCGTCCAAACTACGTATTGTAAAGCGCGCAATTTACCTATCGGTCTCCAAAGGTCGCACGCTGCTGGCCTGAGCGCCGCCGATTTCGATGCTTCACAGCCAATCGGGCAATCCACCGCGCCCCATCGATCATCTGCATTTTTCGCCGTTTCAAGCGCCCGCTGCGCGCCAATGTGGGTTGGCTAACGGATAAGTGGTGCCTAGTCTGCCACGCTGCACTATCGCCGCGTTGGCCATGTTCGCCGCCGGCCGCGCCGGCCGGCGCGCTTGCACACTGGCCCGCTTGCCCATTTCGATCGAACCTGGAGCGCCATCCATGAACCATGCAGTAGCACCGGCCGTTTCCGCGCCCCGACCCAGCTTGCAGTATCTTCTTCTGCTGGGAAACGCCTTGCGTGACGCGCGCTATGTCCACACCACCGTCACGCCCGCCACGCATGCGCGGGTGAACGCCCGCGCCGACGAATGGGCCACCAGTCTGAACGACATTTTCGGCTGGAGCCGCCCATTTCATGCGGCGCTGGTGACGCCGGCTTTGCTGGAGCTGATGCAACGCGGCGAAATTTTGCAGCCTTGGAAAGATGGCTGGCGCAGCACGGTGCGTCTGTCCACGCTGGACGGCGGCTACTATTTTCACTCCGCTTACCCGACCGAGCAAGACGACGCGGTGTTTTTCGGTCCCGATACCTACCGCTTTGTGCGCGCCCTGCAAAGCGACTTGGCGCAGTTACCCGACTGGGCGCCACGCCGCGTGGTCGATATCGGTTGCGGCGCCGGCCCGGCCGCCATCTCGCTGGCGCGCCGCTGGCCGCAGGCGCAGGTACTGGCGCTCGATATCAACCAGGCCGCCCTGCACCTAAGCACCGTCAATGCCGCGCTGGCGCAAACGTCCAACGTGGTGGCCCGCTATAGCGACTTGCTCTCGGCGGTCGAGGGCGACGTCGATCTGATCGTGGCCAACCCGCCCTATCTGATCGACCGCGCCCAGCGCCGCTACCGGCATGGCGGCGGCGAACTGGGCGCCGGTCTGTCGCTGGCGATCGTGCAGGCGGCGCTGACGCGCCTGAACCCGGGCGGCTGGCTGATGCTGTACACGGGAGTGGCCATGCCGCGCGGCGCGGCCGCTCCCGATTCCGGTACCGATCCCTTCCGCGCGCGCGTGGCTCCTTTGCTCAACGACGCCGGCTGGCGCTGGACTTACCGCGAGGTGGACCCCGACGTGTTCGGGGAAGAGCTGGACGAACCGGCGTACCGGGACACCGAGCGCATCGCCGCCGTGTGGCTGACCGCGCACAAGCCCTTGCCCGCGCCCACACCGATCACTTCACAGGACAATTAACATGGCCGACATCGATTCCATTCCAATGGTGGTGGTGCATGGCGGCGCCGGCGCCAGCAAGCAGGACGAGGATGGCTGCCAGGCGGCGGCGCGAGCGGGCCTGGCGTTGCTGGGCGAGGGCCAGGACGCCTTGGCCGCCGCCGTCG
This sequence comes from Pseudomonadota bacterium, assembly GCA_040385995.1. Taxonomy (GTDB): domain Bacteria; phylum Pseudomonadota; class Gammaproteobacteria; order Burkholderiales; family Burkholderiaceae_D; genus Janthinobacterium. Next base: position 46,838 of record JAZKGI010000017.1, on the reverse strand, counting down.
CCGCCGTGGTGGCGCTGGAGGATGACGGCCGCTTCAACGCCGGCAGCGGCGCCGTGCTGTGTCTGGACGGCTGCACCGTGGAGCTGGACGCGGCCGTGATGGATACCCGGGGCGCACTGGGCGCGGTGGCGTGCCTGCAACGGGTCAAAAATCCGGTGCTGGTGGCGCGGGCGGTGGCCGGCTCGCCGCATTGGCTGCTGGCCGGCGAAGGCGCCGAGCGTTTCGCGCGCACGGCCGGCTTCGCGCCCCACCTGGCCATCGGCGAGCGGGCGCGCGCGCGCCATGGGCTGCTGATGCGCCGGCTGCAAGAGGCCGAGGCGGTGCTGCCCGGGGTCGACAACGCCGCCTTCGCGCGGCACTGGAATTACCCGCTGCTGGCCGCCGCGCCGGCCGGCGAGGCCGCGTGCGACACGGTCGGCGCCGTGGCGCGCGACGCGCAAGGCCACTTCGCGGTGGCCTGCTCCACCGGCGGCTCGGCCCCTTCCCTGTTGGGACGGGTGGGCGACACCCCCATCATCGGCAGCGGCTTTTACGCCGGCCCGCACGGGGCGGTGGCGGTGACCGGGCTGGGCGAGCATATCGTGCGCCACCTGCTGGCCTTCACGGTCTACCAATGGATCGCGCAAGGGCTGCCGCTCGAGCAGGCGCTGCGGCGCGGCGTGGACCTGTTCGAGCCGCGCATCGACGTCGGCCTGATCGCCATTGGCCGCGGTCAGGCCGGCAGCTTGAGCAACCGCGCCATGCCGGTGGGGCAAGCTGGCCATGGATGAGCATATCGACTCCGCCGACAAAAGCGGACGGCACGGCAGCCTGGTGATCGTGGGCGGCGGCGAAGACCGCCAGCACAGCAAAGACGTGCTGGCCCGCTTCGTCGAACTGGCCGGCGGCCCCGATAAGAAAATCGTGGTCATCACGGCCGCCAGCAAAATCCCGGACGAGATGTGGGCCATCTATGACCAGGCGTTTGGCGACCTGGGCGTGGCGCGCCGGGTGCCGCTGCACGCGCGCAGCCGGGCCGACGCCAACAACGCCGATCTGGTGCGCGAGCTGGAAGACGCCGACGGCATCTTCATGACGGGCGGCGATCAGCGCCGCCTGCTCGGCATGATCGGCGGCACCGCGCTCGACACCGCCATTCACCGCGCCTTGAAGCAGCGCGGCGCCTGCGTGAGCGGCACCAGCGCCGGCGCCTCGGCCATGTCCGGCCACATGCTGGCCGACGGCAAGGTCGAGCTCAATCCCCAAAAAGGCGCGGTCAGCCTGGGCGCGGGCCTGGGCCTGGTGCAAAGGGTGGTGATCGACCAGCATTTCAGCGAGCGGCACCGCCTGGCGCGCCTGCTGGCCGTGGTCGCGCAAAACCCGTATTTGCAGGGCATCGGCATCGATGAAAACACGGCCTTGGTGGTGCAACGCGGGATCGGCGTGGAAGTGATCGGCGACGGCAGCGTCACCATCGTCGACGGGCGCAACATGATTTCGAACGTGGTCGATATCCGCGACCGCGGCATTCCCGAATTGATCGATGTGCGCCTGCATCTGCTGCCGGCCGGCTGCCGCCATTTCCTGCCGCTGGCCGCGGGCGCGACCGAGCCGGCCGGCTACCGCGAAGTGCCGGCGCCGCTGTTCGACTTCCTCAGCAATATCGTGAAAAGGACGCCCCTATTATGAAAATTGTGGAACAAAGGCTGCTGCGCGGCCCCAATCTGTACACCCGCAAGACCTGTCTGCTGACCGTGCTCGATCTGCAAGACCTGGCCCACACCACCTCGGCCCAGGTGGCCGGCTTTACCGACGCCTTAATGGCGCTGCTGCCGTCGCTGCACGACCACCGCTGCTCGGTCGGCCAATATAACGGCTTCATGCGGCGCCTCGCAGACGGCACCTACATGGGCCATGTGACCGAACACGTGGCCCTGGCCCTGCAATGCGAAGCGGGCGCGCCGGCCGGCTTCGGCCGCACCCGCGCCGTGCGCGACCGGCCCGGCCACTACCGGGTGGTGTGCGCCTACCAGCTCGAGGCGCTGGCCATCCCCGCCCTGCGCACCGCCGTGGCGCTGGTGGACGCGCTGGCCCACGGCCGGCCATATCAGCTGGAGGCGCCGATGGCGACGCTGCGCCAGATCGTCGCCGCGCACGCGATCGGCCCCAGCACCGGCGCGGTGCTGGACGCGGCACGTCGGCGCGGCATGCCGTTTTTCCGCCTGACGCCGGAAGCGAACCTGTTCCAGCTGGGCTGGGGCAGCCGGCAAAAGCGTTTGCAGGCCACCATCACGGGCAATACGGACCACATCGCCGTCGGCATCGCCGCCGACAAGCAGCTCACCAAGGCCTTGCTCAAGGAAGCGGCGGTGCCGGTGCCGGAAGGCGGGCTGGCCGACAGCGAGCGCCATGCTGTGGCGCTGTTTCGCAAACTGGGCGGGCCGGTCGCCGTCAAACCGCTCGACGGCAACCACGGACGCGGCGTGACAGCCCTGTGCGCCACCGCCGAAGAGGTGGCCGCCGCCTTCGCGCGCGCGCGCCAGCATGGCCGCCGCGTCATCGTCGAGCGCCATGTGACGGGCCAGGATTATCGGGTTCTGGTGGCCGGCAACCAGGTGGTGGCGGCCGCCCTGCGCCGCCCGCCGGCGGTGAGCGGCGACGGACTGCGCTCGATCCGGGCCCTGGTCGAGCAGGAAAACCGCAACCCGGCGCGCGGCGCCGGGCACGCCAACATACTGACCCGCATCGCGCTTGACGAGGCGGCCGGCGACGCGGTGCGCAAGCAGGGCCACGCGGACTTCGAGGCGATACCGGCGCGCGGCCAGCGCGTGATCTTGCGCAGCACCGCCAACCTGTCCGTCGGCGGCACCGCCGAAGACGTGACCGATCTGGTGCCGCAGGAAACGCGCGACCTATGCGTGCGGGCCGCGCGCAAGGTGGGACTCGATGTCGCCGGCATCGACCTGATGTGCGCCGACATCGGCGCGCCGCTGCGCGCGCAGGGCGGCGCCATCATCGAAGTGAACGCCGCGCCCGGCATCCGCATGCACCAGTATCCCAGCGCCGGCTCGCCGCGCGACGCCGGCGGCGCCATTCTGGAAGCGCTGCACGGCAGCGGCGACGGCCGCATTCCGCTCATCGCCATCACCGGCACCAACGGCAAAACCACCACCACGCTGATGGTGGAGCACTGCGTGCGCATGGCGGGCCTCTACACCGGCTGCACCACCACCGAAGGTATTTATATGGATGGCAAGCGGATCGCCAGCGGCGACTGTAGCGGCTACTGGTCGGCGCGCACGGTGCTGGCCGCGCCCGAGGTCGACCTGGCGATTCTGGAAACGGCGCGCGGCGGCATCCTCAAGCGCGGCCTGGCTTTCGACCTGTGCGAGGTGGGGGTGGTGCTCAATGTGAGCGCCGATCATCTGGGCCTGGACGGGGTCGACACCTTGGCCGAACTGGCGCAGGTAAAAGCCGTTGTCGCCCGCACGGCCAGCAAGGCGGTGGTGCTCAACGCCGAAGACGCAAGCTGCCTGGCGATGCGCGCCAACCTGCTTCCCGGCGCCCAGGTGCTGCTGTTCGCGCTCGACGCGCGGCACCCTGAGCTGGCCGCGCACCGCCAGCGGGGCGGGCGCGCGGCCTTCCTGAGCGACGGCGACCTGGTGCTGGCCGACGGCGCATGCGAGCAGCGCATCGTGGCCGCGCACGCGATGCCGTCGGCACAGGGCGGACATGCGCGCCACAACATCGCCAACGCTCTCGCGGCGGCGGCGGCGCTGCACGCGGCCGGCTTTCCGGTGGCCGCCATCGGCGCCGGCCTGGCCTCGTTTGTCTCCGATCATGCGCACAATCCCCTGCGCGCCAATGTGATCGAAGTGGACGGGCGCACCGTGTTGGTGGACTACGCCCACAATCCGGCCGCGTACCGGGCCATGGCGGCCATGGTGCGCGCCATGAGCGCCGGGCGCACGGTGGCGGTGGTGACGGCGCCGGGCGACCGGCGCGACGCGGACCTGGAACAGATCGGGCGCGCCTGCGGCGAGGGTTTCGACCAGACCTTCATCTACGAGGAAGAAAACCGCGGCCGCGCGGCCGGCGCGACGGCCGCGATGATCGAGCAAGGCGCGCGCAGCGGCGGCGGTCAAGCGCAGGTGACGCTGCCGGTACGCGAGGCGTTTTGGCAAGCGCTGCATACCTGCCGCGCGGGCGACGTGCTGCTGTTCGCCTGTGGCAGCGCCGCTTTGCTGGAGACGGTGCTGGCCGCCCCCGACGCCGCCGCGCCGGCCGAGCGGGAACGGCTGCTATGCCATTGAAGCGGACAAGCATGGTTGTGCCATCCGCTTTACAATGGTGGTTGTTTCAGCAAAAATAATATCCGCCACTCACCTTCGAAGGACATACTAATGGAACATACCCTGCCACCTCTGCCGTACGCAATGGACGCGCTGGCGCCGCACATTTCCAAAGAAACGCTGGAATATCATTATGGTAAGCATCACCAAACTTATGTCACCAATCTGAACAATCAGATCAAGGGCACCGAATTCGCTGAAAAATCGCTGGAAGACATCATCAAGACCTCGTCCGGCGGCGTGTTCAACAACGCGGCGCAAGTGTGGAACCACACCTTTTACTGGCATTGCATGAAGCCAAACGGCGGCGGCGCGCCAAGCGGCGCCACGGCCGACGCGATCAACGCCAAATGGGGTTCGTTCGACAAATTCAAGGAAGAGTTCACCAAGTCCTCGCTGGCCAACTTCGGCTCGGGCTGGACCTGGTTGGTGAAAAAGGCCGACGGCTCGGTCGATATCGTCAACACCTCAAACGCCGGCACGCCCCTGACCACCGGCGACAAGCCGCTGCTCACCTGCGACGTGTGGGAACATGCCTACTACATCGATTACCGTAACGCCCGCGCCAAGTATGTGGAAACGTTCTGGGGACTGGTGAACTGGGATTTCGTGGCGCAAAACTTCGCCTGAAAACCGTATCGAATGGAGCGCCTCGCCTTGGCGCCCCGCCTTGGCGCCCCGCCTTGGCGCGCCGGGCTGGCGTTAAAAGCCGCGGCGCAGATGCGCGCCCAGCTCGGCGGCCACGCGGCGCCGGGTCGCTTCTCCCACGAAGCGGCCCACCGCCACCGTCACGCCCTTCGATTCCAGACTGATCAAGTCACGCGGCCGACGCGGGCCGGCGATGCTGGTCCAGTAGGGGTCGAGCCGGGTTTGCTGGCAACGGCCGGCGCGCACTTGTTCGATCAGCAGGCACCCCTCCAGCAGCGCAATATGTTCGTAATCGGTCGCATGACGCGCATAATGGAGCAAGGCCAGCGTGACCGCGCTCATCTCCAGCAGCGAGAACAGGGGCACGAACCACAACCCGCGCACGGCAAACGCGACGGCAACGGAAACCGACAATAGGCACAACACGCCATAGGCGAGCGCCAATTCGCGCGGCGCCATCGAACAATTTCGCTTCAGCACCCAGTCGTGCCGGTCCATCGCCATGTCTCTCGGCATACCTGTCCCCTTCACTGCCGCGCCCGATCCGAAATCGCCAGATAATACTCTGCGATGGGGGTTGGCGCCAAAACCATCAAAACACGCTCAGCGCCAATGCTAGACACGCGTGAGCGCATACGCGATGTGCTGCCACCAGTGGTCCCGCGTGCGCACGAAGGCCAGGCAACGCTGATCGACTTCAGCCGGAAAAACCCTGTCTTGGCAGACCCGGCTCATCAAGGCATGACGCTCGTTTTCGGCATGCACCAAAGCGATGCTCAACCAAAATATTAACCCAAGCGCAAACACCAGCAAGCTCCAGGCCACATGGTTGATATGGCTGGGCTGCTCGCGGTACTCGCCAGGCCGGGCCTTGCGGTAGAGCGACATCACGGCGCGCTCTTTGTCGTCCATTGCGCTTGCATCCATCAAACCGTTGGTGGCCAGCGCCGCCTTAACAACCGGCGCGCGCCCGACCACACAACTTAGAGCGGGCGCCGGTCAGAATCGTTGGCGACGCGATCTGACGTACATCAACACTAGCTGGCGCGGGTTGCCGCGTCTGGATCGGCGTCGTCGGCTTCGTCGTCCTCATCGGCGTCGTCGGCCAAGGCATCGTCCACCCGGTCCAGGCCCAGCGGCATCGATTCGATATGATCGACATCGATATCGGCGCCGTCCACCGCCACCGTGTCGCGGCCCGCGGTGGCGCGTTCCCCGGTGCCGCCGGAATCGCTGTCGCTATCGAGATCGGCGTCGCCCACGTCCGGTCCGGCCGTGTTACCGGCGGTGCTTTGTTCGGGATCGTCGTTGGTGCCGGTGTCGAGTCCGGGATCGCCTTGCTGCGCCAAGCCGGGCGCGCCGCGCAAGTCGCTGCCGCTGTCGGACGTGTCGCTAGGACCGAGCGCGCCGGTGCCGTGGCCGCGGCCCAGCACCCGGTCGTTGCCCAGGGGAAGATTGTCGGGATCGAGACTGCTACTGCCTGTCATGGTGGCCTCCTGAAAGTGATATCGCTGAAACGTTGTGGGATCGCGTGATCCGTACAATACGGGCGGGCCGGGACGTACGCCAAGCCTGGCATTTACTGTAGCAGAGTGGCGCGATCGAGGTCGCACCCCAGGACCCGCCCGCGCCCGCGCAATTTGCGCAAATCGATGGCGAACGACGCGCTACAATCGACTTTTCTTGAAACGGAGCAGACCAAGATGAGCGAATTCGACGCCACCAATAAACGCTTGCAACATATCCGCACCCGCATGCCGGGCTTTCCGCTGGAATTGATCCGTCTGCTGCGCATGACTTACCATATTCAAAAGGGCATGCGCGATTTGACCAACGCGGCGCTGCGCCGCCATGATCTGGTGGACGCCAGTTACATGGTATTGGCCGTGCTCTACGGCACCGAAGGCGAATCGTCCAGCGCTTCCACGCTGGGCAACGCCTGCCATGAAAAACCGGCCAACCTGACCCGGGTTTGCAATGAGCTGGAGACACGCGGCCTGATTACGCGCGGCAGCCGTCCCGGTGACCGCCGCTCGGTGATGATCGCCCTGACCGACGCCGGCCGCGAGCTGATATCGGCCGCCCTGCCCGAGGTATGGCAGAAAACCACCCACGCCTATGACGGCTTCACCCCTGAAGAGTTACAGCAACTCGACGCCATGCTGGCGCGCCAGTTGCACAATATGAACCGGCTCAACTGAAGCTGGCGGCCCGGCCCCGCGTCCAGCGGTCATAACCAATCGCTTTATCTCTCTGATTCTGCCGGGCTCCAGGTCGCCCGGCACCTGCCCACTCGACAATACGTCGCCCCACACCCGCCCCTTGCCCGTCAACCGAATATATTGTGGAAAACCACAGTAAACTTAATTATTAAGCATCACAATATTGCTGTTAAGATATCGCAATGGCAATTACCAGACAAGACCACATGATGACCATGGCATACCAGTCCCTGCGCTGTCTGCTACTGGCCGCGGCCGGTTGCGGCGTGGCGCACGGCGCCGAAGTGGTGATGGCGTTTAGCGACAGCTTGCCGCCCTATGTGATGAGTAAAACCGATAGCGGCATCGAACTGGAAGTGGTGAGCGAGGCGTTGGCCTACCGCCACCATGTGCTGGTGCCGCGCTATCTGCCGATGCCGCGCCTGGCGCTCGCGTTTCGCGCGCACCAGGTGGATGGCATCATGTACGATGGCGGCGACGATCTGCGCGCGGCCGACACCTTCTATGGCAGCCCGGCGGTGGTATACAACAACGTCTTTATCACGCTCAAGAGCCGCCATCTGCACATCCGCAAGCCCTCCGATTTGCAAGGATTGAGCGTGATCGCCTTTCCCGGCGCGGCGCGTCAGTATCCGCATTGGCTGGGCGATGGCGGCGGCACGCGCGCCCATACCGAACGTAACGATCCCTCCTCCCAGCCGGCTTTGCTCGATCTGGGCCGCTACGATGTGGTGCTATGCGACGCGCGCGTCTACCGTCACTACCTCAAGGAAGAGCAAAGACGCAACCCTGCCTTCCGACCGCAGCCGGTGCAGCAGCACGACTTCACCGAACCCGATCCGCGCGACTATCGTCCCGTGTTTCACGACGCCGCCATCCGCGACGACTTCGACGCCGGCTTGCGCTTTTTAAAGCGCAGCGGCCGCTATCAGGCGATTTACGATAAATACATGAAGGGTTAAGGAAGCAGTGCTCCCTTAAAAGCTGCGCTCACGGCCGCACGTGCGTGAGCGCGTAACCCAGATGCTGCCACCAATGCGGGCGCGAACGCACCAGGGTCAGGCATTTGAGATCGACCTCGTTTTTGAACACGGGGTCAACGCAGGCCTTGGTCATCAAGGCATTGCGCTGATTTTCCGCGTTGACCAGGGCGATCGCCAGCCATAGCAACAGACCGACCGCCACCGCCAGCAAGCTCCAGGCCAGGTGGTTGACGTAACTGTGTTCGAACAGCCCGTCCTCCGACGGTTCCGACTCGCGGAACATGGTCATCAAGTCTTTTTCTTTACCACTCATTTTTTCGCGGGCTGGGTGCTGGCGGGCGCTGCGGCCGGCGCTGGCTTGCCGCCTTTTTCTTGCTGCGCCTTGGCCACCAGGGCGTCCATCACTTGCAGCACGGCTTGCTGCGATTGCAGCTCGCTCTGACCGGGACGGCTGGTCATCGAAGGCGAGGTCACGAAGCGGCCGTCGATCACGATGGTGGGCGCGCTATCGACCTTGTAGGCGGCGATGATTTGCGGCAGGCGCTTCATCTTCGCTTGCACCGCGAACGAGTTGAAGTACTCCAGGTACTGGGCTTTGTCGACCCCGTTCTTGACCACGAAATCGAGCAGCAGATCGTCCTTGTTCAGGCGGTTGCGGTCGACGTGAATGGCGGTGAAGATTTTTTCATGCAAGCCATCGATCTTGCCCATCGCGTCCAGCGTCAGGTAGGCGTGCGCCTGCGGGTCGTTGGCGCCGGTGAGCGGAAAATGCACGCGGCGGAACTGGATCGCGTCGCCCTGTTTTTTCACCCACTCGCTCAGCAAAGGATCGAGCGCCTTGCAATGGGGGCAGGAATACATGAAAAACTCGGTTACCTCCACCTTTTTGCCGGCTTCGGTGCGCACCGGCGATTCGAGCACGGTATAGTCGGTGCCGCTTTTCGGCTCGGCGGCGAAGGCGCCGGAGGTGGAAGCCATCAGGGTTACGGCGGCGAACAGCAGGCGCAGAAAACGCATAAGAATTCCTTCAGTGGTGAGTGCAAAACGAGTAATAAGCCGGTACCAAACGCCGCGAGATTACCACTTTTTGCGCCTGCATTTGGGCGGCGGCACGAAAAAACCGCGCCCGGCATCAAAATTAAGCCGGTTTTAAGGCCAGACTGCGGGCGGTGTCAGAAATCGTAGCGGGCCGACGCCTTCACTTGCCGCCCGTCGCCAGGATAAATACCGGCGCGGCAGCCAAAGGCATTGCCGGCGTAGCGCCGGTCGGCCAGATTCAAGCCGCTCACGGCCAGTTCCCAGGCGCCCAGGACGCGGGCATAGCGCGCGTCGACGGTGGTGTAGGCCGGCATGCGGGCGGCGCAGGAATTATCAAAATCGCCGCCATAACGCTGGCGGTCGGTCCACTGCACGCCAAGCTCGGCGCGATGTCCCGCGCGCCCCAGCCAGGCCAGGCGCGCCGTCACGATATTGTTCGGCAGCAGCACCATTTCCTTGCCGCTGTTTGGCCCGGCGGTAAAGGTGGCCCTGGCGTGCTGCGCGTGGCCGCTCACGCGCCAGTCCGGCCCCAGCGCGGCGCTGCCGTCCAGTTCCACGCCCTGGTGGCGGGTCGGGTCCAGGTTGACGTTGGAACCGAACCTGCCGGCCGTGGGGTCGTAATAGATTTCGTCCTTCACGTCATGGCGAAACAGGCGCGCGCTCAGACTGGAGCGCGCGTCGCCGACGCTCGCGCCCAGCTCCAGGTCATGCGCGCTCTGGCCTTTGAGCGGCGCGCCATCGAGGGTTAAGCCGTTTTCGTCGGCGTTGGCGACCCGGTAGCTCTGCCCGGCCTTGAGATACAGTTCGGCCCACGGCAGCGGCTTGACGCTGCCCTGCGCCTCCCAGGCGCGGCGCCGCTGGCTGGCGCGGTAGGGCGCGGCGCCAAACGGGGCCGGATCGTGCGACTGCTGCCGGAAATGCTCCTGGCGCGCGCCCAGCGCCAGCCGCACCGCGTGCGCGCCAGGCAGGCGCAACTCGTCGCGCACATACACCGCTTGCGAGCGCTGGTTGGCGTCGGCCTGGCTGAAGTCGGCGGCGGTGGCGCGCCGCCAATGCGCCAGATCGAGGCCGGCCACCCATTCGTTAAGCATGCCGTCGACCCGGTCCAGCCGCCGCGCGCGCGGCGAGAACTGGGTGCGGCGCGTGTCGTACCGGTACAGATAGCGCGCGCCGTCGCCCACGTAGGTGGCGTCCACCGTGCGCGCTGTATGCGACAGCTCGGCGGCCAGATCGAACTCGCCGACGCGACGTTCGGCAAAACCGGTCACGCGGGTGCTATCGAGCGAACCGAAATCGTCCGGCGTGACGCTCTGGCGCGCGTCTGCCTCGTACTGAGCTTGGCTGAGCGAGCCGGCGAAGCGCGAGCGCTGACGCGCCAGATCGAGCCGCAGGCCGATGCGGCCGGCCTGCTCGCGCCACTGCACGCCGCCGCTGAAGGTGCGCTGACGGTAGCCGTTATTGTCGCGGTAGTTGTCAGTCTGTTGCGCGCCGAGCGCCGCGTCCAGCGCCAGCTGGCCCCAGCTGCGCGACAGCGCCGCGCGTCCCTCGCGCTGGCCGAACTGCCCCAGTTCGGCGAACAGCGCGCCGCGTACCGGACCGGCCGCGCCCGACGGGCGCCGGGTGATGATATTGATCACGCCGCCGGTGGCGCCTTCGCCATACAGCACGCTGGCGCCGCCGCGCGAGATCTCGATGCGCTCGACACTGTCGATCGGTATGGTCGACAGGGCCGCGTTGCGCAACTCGTTTTCGGACAGGCGTACGCCATCGAGCAGCAGCACCATGTTTTGATTGCCCGTGTCGCCAAAGGCGCCCAGGTCGAGGCTGAAATCGGGGCTGCCGTCCAGACTCTGGCGCCCGGCCACGCCGCCGATCTTGCGAATGGCTTGATTAACGTCGCCCATCCCGGCGCGCCGGATCTGATCGGCGTCGATCACGGTGGCGCCGATCGGGGCCAGCGCGGGGTCGCTGGCGAAACGGGCACCGGTGATCACCACTGGCGTGGGCGTGGCCGGCTCGGTGGCCGGCGTCGGCTGCGCCAACGCGGCGCCGCCCCAGCAAAGCAACATGGCGGCGGCCAGCGCGCGCGGCGCCGGGACAGCCCTGCGGCTGCGAAATACGGAACAATTCATGGTGGGGACGGGTATGGGAATGGAAAGGGATAGGGCGCAGCGGCGGCGGCGACCGCACTGCATAGCCCTGGGCCGCGCGCCGGGCATTATATCAGTGCCAACGCAGTGCCAACGCAGTGCCAGCGCAGCGCCAGCGACGCCAGCGGCGCCGGCACCGGACCAGGGGCCGCGCCCGCGCCGGCGCCTACGATTCAAAAAATAGCAGTGATCTATTCATATTTTCCGTATTGATCCGCCACCGCCGGCGCCATATAGTCGTTGTCAGCGCCGGTGCCGCGATGCGTTGCAGGCGGCCGGCATCGAGTTTTTATCCAGAACCAGCATTCGTTGAACAGGAGTCCCGCATGGCCCTTCACCCACTTCCCACCTATTTCATTTCGCACGGGGGCGGCCCATGGCCCTTCATGCGCGAGCAGTTCGGCCGGCGCTACGACGTGCTCGACGCCGCCTTGAAAGACATGCCGCGCCAGATCGGCGTCACGCCCAAGGCGGTGCTGGTGGTCACCGCGCACTGGGAGGGCAGCGGCTTTCTGGTGTCGTCCGCGGCGCGCCCGCCCATGCTCTACGATTATGCCGGCTTTCCGCCCCATACCTACGAGATCGCGTACCCCGCGCCGGGCGCGCCGGCGCTGGCCGAGCGGGTCAAGGCGCTGCTCGATGGCGCCGGCCATCCGGCCCGGCTCGATCCGCAGCGCGGCTTCGACCATGGCACCTTCAGCGCCATGTACCCGATTTATCCGGCCGCCGACGTGCCGATCGTGCAGCTGTCGATCCGCCAGGACTACGATGTGGCGGCCCATATCGAAGCCGGCCGGGCGTTGGCGCCGCTGCGCGCGGAAGGAGTGCTGATCGTGGGCAGCGGCCTCAGTTACCACAATCTGCGTCAATTCGGCCCGGCCGGGGCGGCCGCCTCGCAGCAGTTCGACCGCTGGCTGCGCGCCAGCCTGGCTTTGGACCCGGCCGAGCGCGCCGCGCGCATGCTGGCCTGGTCCGGCGCCCCCGGCGCGCGCCAGGCCCATCCGCGTGAAGACCATCTGGTGCCGCTGTGGGTGGCGCTGGGCGCGGCCGAGCAGGAGCCGGCCGAACTGGTGTATCACGAAGATGATTTTTTCGACGCGCTGGCCGTGTCGAGCTTTCGCTTCGGCGCGGGCGCGCCGCGCCCATAACGCCGGGCCATCAGGGTTTAGCCGGGACGTTTGCCGTTGGCGGCGGCGCGCGCCTTCTCGGCCGCGGCGGCGGCCGCCTGTTCAGCCTTGGCCGCCAGTTCGGCCGCGTGACCGGCCAGCAGCGCGGCGCGCGTCTCGGGCGTCTCCAGCGAAATGCGGCCCACCACGCCGCTGCGGTAATCGATCAGCAGGGTGTGCGAGGCTTTTTCGAAATCGAGGTCGCCGCCCTTCTGGCGGAAACCGCGCCGCGCCGCCACCGCTTCCACCACGGCGATACCGTCCAGGCCCTCGGTTGCAAAGCCATACCGCGCGGTCAGCAAATGGGGATAGCGCGCCAGCAGCTGGTCGGCCAAAAACACCGCCACTTCTTCCTCGATCAAGGCGTTCGAGCCGATCGCATGGCTGGCCGCCAGCATCAAGCCGTCGCTGGGCATGGCGATTTTCGGCCACAGCATGCCGGGGGTATCGATCAGCACCGTGTTTTTATCGAGATACAGCTTTTGCTGCATCTTGGTCACGGCCGGTTCGTCGCCCACCTTGGCCACGCGCTTTTTGAGCAGCGCGTTCATCAAGGTCGACTTGCCCACGTTCGGTATGCCCATGATCATGATGCGCAGCGGCTTGGTGGGCACGCCGCGATGCGGCGCGAGCGACTTGGCCAAGGCCGGAATACGCGCCACCTCGGCCGGCTTTTTGGTGGTCATGGCGTAGGCCGTCACGCCCTCCTGCGCGTTGTAGTACGCGACCCAGGCGGCGGTGGCGTCGGGGTCGGCCAGGTCGGTCTTGTTGAGAATTTTCAGGCAGGGACGCTGGCGGAACAAGCGCAGCTCCTCCACCATCGGGTTGCAGCTGGCCTCGGGCAGCCGGGCGTCGACCACCTCGATCACCAGATCGGTGTTTTCCATCGACTCGGCGGCCTTCTTTTTGGCCGCGTTCATATGCCCCGGGTACCATTGTATCGCCATGCTCTTGCCCTGAATTGGTGCTATCAATCCGCCATTTTACCCGCTCCGCCACAGCGCCCGGCAAAATCGCCGCCGCCTTGTTTGGTTTCCCGCCGGAGTCGGCTATGATGAAACGCTTTTTCTGATTTTATACAATTCAAACAACATTTACCCAACCGGAGTGCCGAGATGAGCGTAGTTGCACCGTCCAATCCCAAGGAAATCACCCTGCGCGGCGTGATCCTGGGCGTTCTGATAACCCTGGTGTTTACCGCCGCCCAAGTCTATCTGGGCTTGAAGGTCGGCCTCACCTTCGCCACATCGATCCCGGCGGCGGTGATCTCGATGGCCTTGCTGAGCGCCTTCAAGGATGCGTCCATACAGGAAAACAACATCGTCCAGACCATCGCCTCGGCGGCCGGCACCTTGGCCTCGGTCATCTTCGTGCTGCCCGGCCTGTTAATGATAGGCTGGTGGGTCAATGTGCCGTTCTGGCCCACCTTCGGCGCGTGCGCCATCGGCGGCGTGCTGGGCGTGATGTACACCATGCCTTTGCGGCGCGCCCTGGTGTCGGAGTCGAACCTGCCCTACCCGGAAGGGGTGGCCGCGGCCGAGGTGCTCAAGGTGGGCATGGCCTCGCGCGCCGGCGCCGCCGAAGGCAAACTCGGTCTGTGGGCCGTGATCTGGGGTAGCCTGGCCTCGGCCCTGTTCGCCGCCGGCGCCGCCGTCAAGCTGCTGGCCGGCGAAGTGGCGCTGTACTTCCGGGTCGGCCAGGGTGCCACCGGTCTGGGCGCTTCGAGCTCGCTGGCGCTGATCGGCGCCGGCCATTTGATGGGCATCACGGTCGGCCTGGCCATGCTGGCCGGGCTGGTGATCGCCTGGGGCGTGCTGGTGCCGATCATGACCGGCCTGGCGCCCGCGGCGCCCGATCTGCCGGCCGCCGACCTGGCGCTCAAAGTGTGGAAAACCGAGGTGCGCATGATGGGCGCCGGCGTGATCGGCGCGGCCGCCATCGTCACCCTGGCCGGGCTGGCCAAGCCGGTGATCGGCGGCTTGAAGTCGGCGCTGGAGGCGTCGCGCCGGGCCAAGGTGGCCGGCGCCGTGATCGAACGCACCGAACAGGATCTGCCGATTTTTATCGTCGGCCTGGTGGTGATCATTTCAATGGTGCCGGCCGGCTGGTTGCTGGCCAGCTTCCTGCAAGGCGGCGTGCTGTCGAGCATCGCGGTGCCGCTGGTGGCGGTGGGCATCGCCTACATCGTGATCGCCGGCATGTTCGCGGCCGCCGTGTGCGGCTATATGGCCGGCTTGATCGGTTCCTCCAACTCGCCCGTGTCGGGCATCGCCATCCTCACCATTCTGGGCGCGGCGCTTAGCGTGGGCATGGTGGGACGCCATATGATGGGGCCGGAAGTGGCCCAGGCCCTGGTCGCCTTCGCCCTGTTCGTCACCACCGTGGTGCTGGCGGTGGCGGTGATCGGTAACGACAACTTGCAGGATTTGAAGACCGGTCAACTGGTCGGCGCCACACCGTGGAAACAGCAGGTCAGCCTGCTGATCGGGGTGGTGGCCGGCTCCTGCGTGGTGCCGCCCGTGCTCGAGCTGCTCAATCACGCCAACGGCTTCGCCGGTGCGCCCAATCTGAACGCGATCTCGGCCCAGCCGCTGGCCGCGCCCCAGGCCACCCTGATCTCGACTCTGGCCAAGGGGGTCATCGGCGACAATCTACCCTGGCATCTGCTGGGCTACGGCGCCCTGATCGGACTGGCGCTGGTGGCGCTCAACGCCGTGCTGAAACGGGCCAGCGGCGACAAACACAGTTTGCCGCCGCTGGGCGTGGGCTTGGCGATTTATCTGCCCACCGGCGTCACCGTGCCGGTGGTGGTGGGGGCGCTGGCCGGCTGGCTGTTCGAGCGGGCCATGGAGCGCAAGATCGGTGGCGACACGGCCAAGCGGCTCGCGGTGCTGATCATGTCCGGCTTTATCGTCGGCGAGAGCTTGTTCAACGTGGCCCTGGCCGGCTTGATCGTCTTGTCGGGCAAGGGCGAACCGCTGGCCATCGCCAATGGCTTGAGCGAATCGCAAGCGATGGTGGTGGCGCTGGTGCTGGGCGCGGCCGCGGTCAGCGGTCTGTACGCGTGGTCGGCCAGGAAGGGCGCAACGGTCGCCGCCTGAGCATAAGGCCGGTCCGTCCGCCCCACGCCGCCCCGCCCCGCGCCGGGCGGCGTTTTTTATGGACCGCGCCTTTACAGGTCGGCCAGCGCCTTGACGTGGGCCAGCACGCTGCGCCCCAGCGCCGACAGGTTGTAGCCGCCCTCCAGGCAACTGACGATGCGCCCGCCCGCGTGCCGCTCGGCCACCGCCATCAGCTGGCGCGTGATCCAGTCGTAGTCGTCTTCCACCAGCGCCATGCCGCCCAGATCGTCTTCACGGTGGGCGTCGAAACCGGCCGAGATGAAGATCATCTGGGGTGCGAACAGATGCAGCGCCGGCAGCCAGTGCTCGCGCACCACTTGGCGCACCGCCGCGCCGCCCGAGCGGGCCGGCAGCGGCAGATTGACGCGGGTGGCGGTGAGCGGACGCGGCTCGGTGTAGGGATAGTACGGGTGCTGGTAAAAACCGGCCATCAAGACCCGCTCCTCGCCTACGAAGGCTTCTTCGGTGCCGTTGCCGTGGTGGACGTCGAAGTCGACAATGGCGACCCGCTCCAGGCCGCGCACCTCGAGCGCGTGGCGCGCCGCGATGGCGATATTATTGAACAGGCAAAAACCCATCGGCGCGCTGGGCCGGGCGTGGTGGCCGGGCGGGCGGATCGCGCAAAAGGCGTTGTCGATCTGGCCGTCCAGCACCGCGTCGGTCGCGGCCACGGCGGCGCCGGCGGCGCGCCGGGCCGCCAGCCAGCTGTGGGCGTTGAGCGCGGTGTCGGCGTCGAGCCGGTAAGTGCCGCCATCGGTGGGCAGGTTGTCGCGCACCATGGCGATGGCGGCCTCGCTGTGGTTGCGGCGCAGGGCCGCCAGGGTCGCCAGCGGCGCCTGACGGTGTTCGAGCAGGTCGCCGAAATCGGCCGCGCTCAACTGGTCCGAAATCGCTTGCAGGCGGGCCGGCGATTCCGGATGCCAGGGACCCATGTCGTGACGCGCGCAATCGGGGTGGCTGTAGATGGCTGTGCTCATGTGCCTGTCGTGTGAGGGTGTGGTGGTTTTGGCGCCGGGCGCCGCCGGGCACATCATTGTTGCACTACGGCGGCCGTTCTCGCATAGAATCTTGGCGTGGTCTCCCAGCGCCCATTATAAGAAAATTCAAAAAAAATTCAGTCGACCTTACAGAAAAATCATCATGTTTAATAAATTGCATGCGGTGGCGCGCCAAGTCGGCCAGATTATTGTGGGCAAGGACTTGCAGGTGCGGCAAGCGCTCACCTGCCTGCTGGCCGGCGGCCACTTGCTGATCGACGACGTGCCCGGGGTGGGCAAGACCACCCTGGCCCACGCGCTGGCCATCTCGCTCGGCCTGCAATTTAACCGGATTCAATTCACCAGCGATTTGCTGCCGGCCGACGTGGCCGGCATTTCGGTCTACCAGCGCGAAAAAAACGGTTTTGAATTCCATCCCGGGCCCATCTTCACCCAGGTGCTGCTGGCCGACGAGATCAACCGCGCCACCCCGAAAACCCAGTCCGGCCTGCTCGAAGCGATGGAAGAGCGCCAAGTGAGCGCCGACGGCGTGACGCGGCCCCTGCCGGAACCGTTCTTTGTGATCGCCACCCAAAATCCGACCCACCAGATCGGCACCTTTCCGCTGCCCGAATCGCAGCTCGACCGCTTTTTGATGTGCCTCTCGCTCGGTTACCCGGACGCGGCCGCCGAACGCGCGCTGCTCATGGGCGAGGACCGGCGCAGCATGCTCAAGACCTTGCGCCCGGCCATGGTGCCGGAAGAATTGGGCGCGGCCCAGCGCGCGCTCAAGCAGATTCACACGGCCGCCTCGCTGATCGATTACGTGCAGGCGCTGGCTCAGGCTTCGCGCCAGAACGGCATGTTCGCCGAGGGCCTGAGCCCGCGCGCGGCAATCGCCCTGCTCCAGGCGGCGCGCGCCTGGGCCGCGCTGGAGGGGCGCAACCATGTGATACCGGAAGACGTGCAGGCGGTGCTGGTGCCGGTGTGCGCGCATCGGCTGCGCCCGATCAAATCGGCGCACGGCAGCGCCATGGCCAGCCGCGATCTGGTGCTGCAATTGCAAAAATCGGTGCCGGTGCCAAGTTGATGTGGACGGCCTCGCGCGCCGCGCTGCGGCGCATCATCGACCGCGTGCTGTTCAAGCTGGGCGACAGCGAGCCGGGCGAAGTGCTGCTGACGGCGCGCCGCGTGTTTATCGTGCCGACCCGGCCCGGCCTGGCGTTCGCGGTGCTGTTGCTGTTGCTGTTCATCGGCGCCATCAACTACAGCCTGGGCCTCGGTTTCGCGCTGACTTTTTTCACCGCCGGCTGCGCCCTGGTCGATATGTATCTGACGGCTAAAAACCTGGCCGGCCTGCGCCTGGCGGCCGGGCGCGCGCCGGCCGTGTTCGCGGGCGAGCCGGCCCACTTCGAATTGCAGGTGATTAACCGCAGCCGGCGCGACCGTTACGCCGTCTGGCTCGACTTCCAGGAGGCCGGCACGCCGCGCCACGCCACCGATATCGCCGCCGGCGCCAGCGGCGAGGTGCTGGCCAGCACCGCGAGCGCCGAGCGCGGCTGGCTGGCGGCGCCGCGCGTGCGCCTGACCACCCGTTTTCCGCTTGGCCTGTTCCGGGCCTGGGCCTACTGGCAGCCCGACGTCAAGGCCCTGATCTATCCGTTTCCCGAGCCGGCCGGCCCGCCCCTGCCGCTGCATGGCGCCGCCAGCGAGGACGGCCACGGCCAGGTCGGGCTGGATAACTTTGCCGGCATCCGCAGTTACCAGGTGGGCGACCCGATGCGCCACCTGGCCTGGCGCCAGATCGCCCGCCTCGACCCATCCCTGGGCGGGCAACTGGTGACCAAGCATTTCGAAGGCGGCGCGACGGCCGATCTGCGGCTCGACTTCGCGCAGCTGCCCGCCACCATGGGACTGGAATTGCGTCTGTCGCGCATGGCGCACTGGGTGCTGCAAGCCGAGCAGCGCGCCCAGCCCTACCTGTTTTGCCTGGGCCATGAAGAGATCGGGCCGGCCATGGGTCAGGCCCACAGCGCCGCCTGCCTGCGGGCGCTGGCGCTGTATGGCCTGGAGCGTCCCGCATGAACCCGCTCGCCTGGCTGAACCGCCTGCGCCAACTGCCGCGCGACAAGGCCGACACCCTGCTGCTGATACTCAGTTCGGTGATGGTGCTGGCGCCCCACCTGAGCCATTTGCCGCTGTGGATAGGGGCCATGCTGGGAGTGACGCTGCTGTGGCGGGTCAATATCACCGTGCGCGGCAGCCGGCTGCCGCCGCTGGCGCTGTTGATGCCGCTGTCGCTGCTGGCCATGGCCGGGGTCTACCGCAGCTTCCACACCCTGCTGGGGCGCGACGCCGGGGTCGCCATGCTGGCCCTGCTGCTCGCCTTTAAACTGCTGGAAATGCACGCCAAGCGCGATTTGTTCGTGGTGGTCTTCCTCAGCTTTTTCCTGCTGCTGACCAATTTTTTCTATTCGCAAAGCATGGCCACCGCGCTGCTGATGATCGCCACCATCGTGCTGCTGCTCACGGCGCAAATGACGTTCCAGTTCACCGGCGCGCTGCCTTCGCTACTGACGCGGCTGCGCTTGGGGGCCACCGTTTTCGTGCTGGCCGCCCCGCTCGGCCTGCTCATGTTCGTGGCCGTGCCGCGCGTGCAGGGGCCGCTGTGGGGTTTGCCGGGCGACGCCCATAGCGGCCGCACCGGCTTGTCCGAGACCATGGCGCCCGGTAACGTGTCGAGCCTGGCCCAGTCGGAAGACACCGCGTTCCGGGTCCGGTTCACCGGTCCGGCCCCCGACAAGCAACAGCTGTACTGGCGCGCCATCGTGCTGAGCGAGTATGACGGGCGCACCTGGAGCCGCAACCGCAACGGCCGCAGCTGGCAGCCGAACCGGCGCGGCATCGACCCGGCCGAACTGGGCTCGGCCGGCGCGGCGCTGCGCTACCAGGTGACCATGGAGCCGAGCAACGGGCGCTGGCTGTACGCGCTCGACTTGCCGGACCAAGTGCCGCAAGTCGATAACAACCGCGCGGTGCCGACCGAGCAGCTCGAATTGTCCACCTTGTATCCGGTCGAGCAGCGGGTGCGTTATGAGGCCAGCTCGATGTTGCAGCACCGCTGGCAGAGCCAAGCCGACGAGGCGCAGCTGCGCCCGTATCTGACGTTACCGTCCGGCTTTAATCCACGGACCCTGGAGCTGGCCGCGCGCATGCGGCGCGACGACGACCAGGCCGGCGCGGTGGACGCGGTGCTGGCCAACTTCCGCCACGACCGCTACAGTTACACGCTGGAGCCGC
Source organism: Pseudomonadota bacterium (assembly GCA_040385995.1). GTDB lineage: Bacteria > Pseudomonadota > Gammaproteobacteria > Burkholderiales > Burkholderiaceae_D > Janthinobacterium. The sequence goes on along the minus strand of JAZKGI010000017.1, from coordinate 26,901 downwards.
CGCTGCTGGGGCGCGACGCGGTCGATCAGTTTTTGTTCGAGACCAAGGCCGGCTTTTGCGAGCATTACGCGGGCGCCTTCGTGTTTTTGATGCGCGCCATGGCGATTCCGGCACGGGTGGTGACCGGTTATCAGGGCGGCGAGCTCAACCCGGTCGACGGCTACCTGACGGTGCGCCAGTCCGACGCCCACGCCTGGGCCGAAATCTGGCTGCCGGCGCGGGGCTGGGTACGGGTCGATCCGACCGCGGCGGTGGCGCCCGAGCGCATTTCGCTCAATTTGAGCCGCGCCTTGCCGCCCCGCTCGCCGTTCGGCTTGCAAGCCCTGGGCGGCATGATGGTCGGCTTTCAGGGCGACGGCCCGGGCTGGCTGGCCACCCTGCGCGACAATATGAGCGCCCTCAACAACGGCTGGAACCAGTGGGTGCTCGACTACAACCCGGAGCGCCAGCGCGGCTTCATCGAGCAACTGGGCGCGGCCCTGGTCAATTGGCGCGCCCTGCTGGCCTTGCCACTCGCGCTGGCCCTGGCGCTGCTGCTGCGGCGCTGGCGCGCGCGGCCGCGGCTGGACCGACTGGACGCCCTGTATCTGGCGTTTTGCCGCCAGCAAGCCAAGCGCGGCTTTCCGCGCGCGCCGCACGAGGGGCCGCAGGCCTACGCGCGGCGCTTGCGCGGCGGCGCGGCCAAGTCCGAACAGCGCGACGCCATGCTGCGCTTTCTGGCAATCTACAGCGCGATCAAGTATGGTGTCGCCAGCGACAGTCAAAAATCGGCTGCGCTGGCCACTCTGGCTTCCCTGCTGCCGCGTTCACGATGAAATGTTGCCTCCCTTGAAATCGCTTTTCCGCCGCCCCGTCGTCTGGCTCGCGCTACCGTTGCTGGCTTTGCCTCTCTTGCTGGCCGGCCCGGCCCAGGCCGCGCGCCACCCGGCCCCCGCCAAGGCCAAGATCAAGGCCAGGGCCAAGGCCAAGGCCGAGGCCGAGGCCAAGGCCGAGGCCAAACCGAAGCTGGTAAAAAAAACGCCGCCAAGAGCGCCGCGCCCCGAGCCGGCCGCGCTGAGGGGCTACTTCAGCCAATGGAAAGAGGTGGGCGACTTCCTTGACGAGGTGGCCGCCAAGCACGGTTTCGAGCGGGCCACGCTGCAAACCCTGATCGACCAGGTGCGCTATGTGGATACCACCGTGCAACTGATGAAACCCCAGCCGCCCGGCAAGCCCAAGAACTGGCAAGCCTACCGCCAGCGTTTCGTCGAGCCGGTGCGCTTGCAGGCCGGCCTGGCGTTTTGGCGCGAGCATGCCGACGCCCTGGCGCGCGCCGAAAGCCAGTTCGGGGTGCCGGCCGACATCATCGTCGGCATCATCGGCGTGGAAACGGTGTATGGGCGCAATCCGGGCCGCTTCCGCGTGCTCGACGCCTTGACCACCCTCGCTTTTGCCTATCCGGACAGTGCGAACCGGGTCGCGCGCATGGCTTTTTTCCGAGGCGAACTGGAAAACACCCTGTTGCTGGCGCGCCAGAACGACATCGATCCCCTCAGTTTGCTCGGCTCTTACGCGGGCGCCGTTGGCATGCCCCAATTTATGCCCAGCAACATCATCAAGTTCGGCCTCGATTTCGACGGCGACGGCCAGGTCGACCTGCGCGGCTCGGCCACCGACGCGATCGGCAGCGTGGCCAATTTCTTGATTCAGCATGGCTGGCGACGTGACGATCCCCGTCAAGCGGTGTATCCCGCCATCGTGTCGCCGGACCGTTCCTGGGAACCTTTCTTGAACCAGGGTCTCGAAGCTAAGTTCTCTGCCGAAGATCTGCTGGCTGGCGGCGTGAGCGCAAGCGCCGCGATCCCCGCCGGCGGCCTGTTCGGCCTGATTGATTTGCAAAATGCTGGCGATCCTACTGAATTTTGCTTGGCTACCAACAATTTCTTTGCTATAACTCAGTACAACAGAAGTTATTTTTATGCTATGTCAGTAATCGAGCTGGGCCAAGCTGTGCGCCAGGCGCGCGACAACCTCAGCGGCATGTAGAGGCCAGCACGCGAGATGTAAGCAAGAGTAAGGAATGTTGCTGGATGACCACACTCAGGTTATCTTGGTTTAGAAGAAACTGTTGCTTTTGAGCTCATTTGGCCTGCGACATGCTATCGTGCAGCACCCCAGAGGGAAATTATCTTATACTTAATTTTTGCTTATCTACAATAAGTTAGTTATCATAGCGACATAGCAAACACGAAATCTATATTGCAAGCGGCCAATTGTATCCTGAGAGCAACACACTGTATATTATTGCCTCTAGGTATTACATCGCCATTTGTTGTACAATAGTGTATATATTTTGACTTGTATCCCGGACTGACCCGTGTGTATAGTCGTTCTTGCTGAAAAAATCAACATGAACGCGGCAGCGAGCTCCGAGCGTCTTACTTTGCAGTGCCACCAGAGAAGGAATATTAGAAATCATGACAAACCAAGTCGGTATTGATATGAACAGCGATTCGGAGTCCGATGATCTGCTGCAATACAACCCAAACAGATTATTGGACACGCTGATCGAGAACCTGCGTCTGAAAAACGATGCGGCCCTGTCGCGCGCGCTGGAAGTGGCGCCGCCCGTGATCAGCAAGATCCGTCATCACCGCTTGCCGGTGGGCGCTTCGCTGCTGATCCGCATGCACGAGGTGAGCGACCTGAGCATTCGCGATCTGCGTTACCTGATGGGCGACCGCCGCAACAAGTTCCGCATCAGCGATAAGCAGTTCAAGCCAAAGGAAGGCGAATCGCAACAAGGTTAAGCCTTGCTGCGCCCGTCTTGGCCCCGGTCTTCCCTGCCACAGCGGCAAGGAAGACCGGCTGGCGCTGCGACATGCGGGGCGACGCCGCGCGGCGTGCCAGGCCCATCGCGCCGCTTGCTTAGGCTGGAAACACCCCGGTCGATAAATAGCGGTCGCCGCGGTCGCACACGATGAACACGATGGTGGCGTTTTCCACTGTCTGCGCCACGCGCAGCGCGATTTCGCAAGCGCCGGCCGCCGAAATGCCGCAAAAAATGCCTTCCTCGGCCGCCATCCGGCGCGCCATCCGTTCCGCCGCCCCCTGACTGACCGATTCCACCTGATCGACCCGGCTCTTGTCGTAAATTTTCGGCAGGTAGGCTTCCGGCCATTTGCGAATGCCGGGGATGTGGGAACCGTCTTCCGGCTGCGCGCCGATGATCTGGACCGCCGCATTGCGCTCTTTCAAATAACGCGACACCCCCATGATGGTGCCGGTGGTGCCCATGGCGCTGACAAAGTGGCTGACCCTGCCATCGGTGTCGCGCCAGATTTCCGGTCCCGTGCCTTCATAATGGGCGCGCGCGTTGTCGGGATTGCCAAACTGGTCGAGAATGATGCCCTTGCCTTCCTTTTGCATCTGCTCGGCCAGATCGCGCGCGTATTCCATGCCGCCGGTCTTGGGCGTGAGCACGATCTGGGCGCCGTAAGCGGCCATGCTCTGACGGCGCTCGATGCTGAGGTTTTCCGGCATCAATAGCAGCATCTTATAGCCGCGCAGGGCCGCCGCCATCGCCAGCGCGATGCCGGTGTTGCCGCTGGTGGCCTCGATCAAGGTGTCGCCGGGGCGGATCGCGCCGCGCTCCTCGGCCCGGCGCAGCATGGACATGGCGGCCCGGTCCTTGACGGAACCGGCCGGATTGTCGCCTTCCATCTTGGCCAGTATGATATTGTTGCGCGCCGCCGCCTCGGCGCCCGGCAAGCGCATCAGTTGCACCAGCGGGGTGTTACCGATCGTATCTTCCAGAGTCTTGTAAGCCATCGTGTTCGCTTCAGGTCAGCAAAAACAGCCATTTTAATCCCAGAAGCGCGATGCCGTGCGGTCGGCCCTGGCAACGCCCGGCGCGGCGTACGTTTGGCGCGGCGCACTTTTGGCGCGGAGCACGTCTGGCGCCGCGCGCCGTAGCGGATCGGATAAACTCAGGGGCCAGGCCGCGCGCTGGTTGCCACTTGTCATTGACCTTACACACTTACACCACCATGAGCGCCTTTACCGACCCCGACTTGCTGCCCGATTCCGACCATGACGATCCCGCCCCGCCGCCCCGCGTCGACGTGGTGGCGCGCCGACACCAGATTTCGCCCGTGTTGAGTGCGGCGGAAATGCAGCGCTTGCAGCGCTTCGGCACGCGCCGTACTTGGCAAGACGGCCAACAAATCTTTTTTGCCGGCGTGAGCCGGCTAGGCATGCTACTGGTGCACACCGGCCGTATCGCGCTCAGCCGTTACGACGGCATGGGTCACAGCGCCCACCTGACCGAACAAGGTCCCGGCGAATTTAGCGCCGAAGTGGGCCAACTGTCGAACCGCCCGGAGCTCGTCAACGGCCACGCGGTGGGCCAGGTCGAGGCACTGGTGATTCCGTCCGAGTCCTTGCGCGCGCTGGTGGTGGCCGAGGCCGAGCTGGGCGAGCGCATCATGCGCGCCCTGATACTGCGCCGCGTCAACCTGCTCGACAGCAGCGAGGGCGGCCCGGTGCTGATCGGCCCGCCCGGCAACGGCGCCCTGTTCGCGCTCCAGAGTTTCTTGTCCAGCAATGGTCAGCCGCACACCCTGCGCGATCCGCAACACGACGCCGAGGCGGCCGCGCTGGTCGCCCTGCATCGGCCGGACAGCGGCGAGTGGCCGCTGGTGGTGTGCCCGGACGGCAGCGTGAAGAAAAATCCCTCGCTGGTCGAACTGGGGCGCTGTCTGGGCATGCTGCCCGAGCTGGGCGAGGACAAACTTTACGACGTGCTCATCGTGGGAGCCGGCCCGGCCGGCCTGGCGGCGGCCGTGTATGCCGCCTCCGAAGGCCTGTCGGTGCTGGTGCTGGAACAGCGCGCCTACGGCGGCCAGGCCGGCGCCAGCGCCCGTATCGAAAATTATCTGGGCTTTCCGACCGGGGTGTCGGGCCGGGCGCTGGCCGGGCGGGCTTTCGTCCAGGCGCAAAAGTTCGGCGCCGAAATCGCCATTCCGGCCACCGGCGCCCGGCTGCTGTGCGACCGCTTTCCGCTGCGCATGGCGCTGGCCGACGGCGGCGCGGTGCAAGCGCGCGCGGTGGTGCTGGCCTGTGGCGCGCGCTACCGCCGGCCGGAGCTGGACAATCTGCACCAATTCGACGGCCGCGGCGTGTATTACTGGGCCTCGCCGATCGAAGCCAAGCTGTGCCGGCGCGAAGAGGTGGTGTTGGTCGGCGGCGGCAACTCGGCCGGCCAGGCGGCCGTGTTTTTGGCCGGCCATGCGGCCAAGGTACACCTGGTGATACGGGGCGCCGCGCTGGCGGCCAGTATGTCGAGCTATCTGGTCGAGCGTATCGCCGCCACGCCCAATATCGTGTTGCACACGCAAGCCGACATCACCGCGGTGGAAGGCGACGAGCAAGGCTTGCGCCGGGTGCGCTGGAAAGACCGCGTCAGCGGCGCGCAGCAATGGTGCCAGGTGCGCCGCATGTTCCTGTTCATCGGCGCCGAACCGAACACCGGCTGGCTGAGCGACTGCGGCGTCGCCGTCGATGGCAAGGGTTTCATTCGCACCGGCTTCGACGTCACGCGCGCCCAGTGCCGCGCCAACGGCCATTATCCGGACGATGGCCCGGCGCGGGCCGCCCTGGAAACGAGCGTGCCGGGTGTGTTCGCCATCGGCGACGTGCGCGCCAACTCGACCAAGCGGGTGGCCGCGGCGGTGGGCGAAGGCGCCGCCGTGGTGGCGCAGCTGCACGCCTACCTGGCGCTGTTGCCCGCCCACGGCCAACACGTGCCGGACTGACGCCGATCAGAACCCGTCTTAATTTCAGTTGGTAAAGTCAACCGAGGTCAATCGACATGACGGGTGAACCAGATGACAAGCGAACGCTATCAGTCGGCTTATACCGATTTCGTCAACGGCGAGATCGAATTGGAGCGACACAATTACGAACAAGCCATCAAATTATTCCGCCAAGGGATTTTGACCTTGGGTGATGATTATCAGCACCCGAAAATCACGGAAAACAGCAGCATGCGCATCATGCTCGCCGATATCGAAGAGCAACAGAAACACTTGTACTCGGCCGCCGGCTGCTTGAAAGACGCGCTCGACTCCCGCCTGTTCATCTACCAGAGAAAACTGGTCGAAGCGGCCGGCTGAAGCCGTTTTTCGACGCGAACCACCCCGCCGCGCACGCCTGCGGGGCCGATCCCGCTCCAATCGACTTCGGGCGCAGGTCAATTCATGGCGGCGGCCTCGGCATTGACATAGCCACCCCGCCGCGTTGTCGCGCCCGGCCGGCTGACTTTTTCAAGCGCCGATTTCATCGCCCAGAAATCATTGCTGCTCTAGCAGCAACAATTCTTTTCTCGATACGAGTGCTGGACAGTCCGGATCATATCCGGCCCGCTCAAGTTCATGCTTTAACTCGGCTCGAAACAGGGTTTTCGCCTCATGGAAATCATTGCCGGTTTGTGCGAGACTATTGACGATCGCATTGGCGACCAGTTCCGTGCGCTGCGAGCCAAAGCTGTGGTTGACGCCGTTGCCCGTAAAGGTTTCACCGTAGCCACCAATGGTCCCCCCTTCATTGCTGATCTCCAGCATGCAATCCGGAGGTGGCCGCCATTTTGCATTGGGCAAACGGGATCGCAGGTAGCGGGCAAGATCGTTCGATATCGCCCGGTTTTCATCCGGACGGGCAAAGTAAAAGATCACACCGTCCGGGCGCACACCTTGGGTCTGCGGCGCGGTCACTTTGACCTGATTAATGGCTCCGCCATAGAGCCTCATGATCTCTGGTAATAATTTGACCAGCTCGCCTTGCATGCCCGCCTCGATACCGACCGAATATCTTGATTCGAGCATCCCTCTCGGGGTAAGCATGGGAGATGGCGATGGCGGGTATCCCGCCGCGACGGGAGCGAATACCCGATAATTGCTCAGCAAAGCCGTCTGGCTGTTCGCGTTGAACAGTTCCATCGGCAATAATGTAGGCAACTTCCGAAAAACGGTATGATCGAGCGCCTGCGACTGCACTTTCAATCCGCTTTTTTTCAAATTTTTTAGTTCCGTCATGGTGTTGCGACAATCTTGCGTCTGACATGCCAGGGACGAAGACTGGCCATGGCGAGTGTAATGGTCGTAGGCCAGCGGTTCTACAATATTTTTCGAAAAATCGCTGTAGACTTTCCTTTTTTCAGATCCCTCGAGACCTCGGGTAGCACTCATTCGTTCGCTAAGCTGGTGGTGCGCCGATGAGTTGGCCACTTGTTTCATCAGACGATGCCCAAATCGTTCAAGTTGACCCTTGTTGTCGCCGTTATCCTGCAACGCCTCGTAAGCTTGGCCGCCCTGATTGCCCGCCAATTGTTGATCGTGCCACTGCGTTCTAATTTTACTCGAGATGGCTGCGCCAGACCGATGACAGACAGGCAGGCCGTCAGGACGCGGACGATTCGTAAATGGCGCGGGGGTCGTCTCGACCTGCGCCGATTTTTTATCCAACGGACGAAAAATATCGCCAATGATCGACATCGGCTTGGAGAAAGAGATGTTTGGCATGAGATTGGACGCGGTCGCAGCGCCAAGTTATTTCTCATCAGTATCTTGGCGCCACAACCAGTTCCACTACCGCGAAAGCGCTTCGCAATCCGGACAGCGGCCACGCTTCTGTCCAGCATCACACGATGTCGCTGGCAAAAAAAGGCCGACCGCTTAAGTCCGGTGGATCGATGCCGATGCGGTGGCAGCGCTTATTTCTTGGCGGCTTCGACAGGTTTGGCGGAACTCGCTACGGGAGCGGCGGCGCTGGCGGCCGGGGCCACAGCGGGCTTGACCTTGGCATCGGCAGACGTGGCGGGCGCGACGGCGCTGGCCGCCTGCGCGCTGGCGGCCGGTTTGGCCTTGCCGTCAAGCGCAGGCGTTATCTTGCCTCCCGCCTTGGCGTCGGCCTTGGCGTCGGCCTTGGCGTCCGCCTTGGCGTCCGCCGGCTTGGCGGCGGCGCCCGCCTTGGTCTGGCCGTTCACTTGCAAGCCCGCGTCCGACAGCTTGGCCGCGTTTTTGCCGCCGATGCCTTTCACACGCTTTTCGAAGTCGGCCCAATCCTTGAAATCGCCGCCCTTGGTGCGCTCGTCCAGAATCTGCTTGGACTTGGCCGGACCGATGCCTTTGACGCTGTCGAGCGCGGCCTGGTCGGCCTTGTTGACCTCGACTTGAGCGAAGGCAAAACCCATCGTTGCCACCAGGCCCGCGATAGCGAGCAGTAATTTCTTCATCATGTGTATTTCTCCGGAAAAGTTGGCAGAGCTAAAAGGTTAGACTCGAACGCATCACCACGCCTGGCGCCTTGCCAGTGTAACGGCCGGGCCACCATACGGTTGACCGGGCCGCTCGCGGACGGGCCCGGCCCTGCGCCAGATCAAAGGCGCCGCCGTCAGCCGAACAATTCCTCGCGCGTCACGGTGGCTGTGCCCAGCTTGCCCACCACGATGCCGCCGGCGCGGTTGGCCGTTTGCACCGCCTGGCCCAGACCCAGGCCAGCGCCCAGCATGGCGGCCATGGTGGCGATCACCGTGTCACCGGCGCCCGAGACGTCGAACACTTCGCGCGCGGCCGCCGGCATGTGCAAGATCTCGCTGTCGGTATAGAGCGTCATGCCCTCTTCGGAACGGGTCAGCAGCAAGGCGTCGAGCCGCAGCTCGGCGCGCATCTGCTGCGCCTTGGCGGTGAGCTGCTCCTCGTTGTGCCAGCTGCCCACCACACGCCGCAATTCCGATTTATTCGGCGTGAGCACCGAGGCGCCGGCGTAGCGCGTGAAGTCGTCGCCTTTCGGGTCCACCATCACGATCTTGCCGGCCGCGCGCGCGGTGCGGATCATGTCGGCCACGTTCACCAGACTACCCTTGGCGTAGTCGGACAGGATCACCACGTCGTAGTCCGGCAGCAGCGCGTTAAACTGAATCAACTTGTCGCGCAAGATGGTGTCGCTGGGCGCTTCCTCGAAATCGATGCGCAGCATTTGCTGCTGACGCCCGATCACGCGCAGTTTGATGATGGTGGAAATGGCTTGGTCGCGCTTGAGGTAACTGTGGATGCCGCCGCCTTCGAGCAGCTGCTCGACCTGGTCGCCCGCCTCGTCGGCGCCCACCACGCCCAGCAAGCCGGCGTAGGCGCCCAGCGCGGCCGCGTTGCGCGCCACGTTGGCCGCGCCGCCCAGGCGCTCCTCGCGCCGCTCGATGCGCACGATCGGCACCGGCGCCTCGGGCGAAATGCGACTGACTTCGCCGAACCAATAACGGTCCAGCATCACGTCGCCCACCACCAGAATGCGCACCCGCTCGAGCGCCGGCGTGCCGGCCGTGGCGTCCGGCCGCGTGGTCAACGCGCCGCTCATGCGCGCGTCAGGATCGAACCAGCGATCGCGTGCTGGTCGATGCCCGCCCGGGCCACCAAGGCCGGCGCCAACTGGTTGCGGCCGTCGGACAAACCGGGCCGCTTTCCGATAAGGGTATTTTTCATGGTCGTTTCGCTTTAATTCATGACGTTGAGTTCTTCGGTGCGGCGCGGCGGGTAAGTCTCCCAGCGGCTGCAACCGGGGCACTGCCAATAGAACTGGCGCGCCTTGAAGCCGCAATGGCTGCATTGGTAGCGCGCCAGCTTCTGGGTGTAGCCGTGCACCAGGTTCTTGACCATCGATAGTTCCGACCACAGCGCGGCCGGCGCGTCCATCATGCGCGCCTCGAGCAGTTTGTCGAGCCCCAGCAAGGTGGGCGTGCGGCGCAGCTCCGCGATGACCAGCTGCTTGGCCGCCTCCACCCCATCGAGCTCGATCACGGCCTTGAACACGACTTCGATCAGGTCGATCGAGGACGCTTCCTCCAGATACGATTTGAGCAGGTTGACCCCTTCCTGCGGGCGCCCCACCTTGAGGTAGCCGTCCATCAAACGCTGGGCCACCAGCGCCACGTGCATCACGCTTTGCTGCTCGACCCGGCGCCAGGTCAGCAAGGCGCCTTCGACGTCGCCCTTGGCCAGCTGGGTGTCGCCACTGAGCATAGTGGCGCGCACGTTCTTGCGGTCGGTCTGCAAAGCCTTTTCCAGCAGCGGCAAGGCGTCGTCCGGATGCATGTGCACCAGCGCGTCCTGCGCCAGCTCGCAGTAAAATTGGGCGATCTCTTTTTGACGCGCGCCGGCGCCCGATTCCTGCAAGCCCAGCGCCGCCTCGATCGCGCGCGGCCATTCCTTTTCACGTTGAAAAATCTCCAGCAGGGCGCGCCGCGCCTGCACCGCGTACTGGGTCTCGAGCAGACGGTTGAAGGTCTCCTCGGCGCGGTCGAGCAGGCCGGCCTTCAAATAATCCATGCCCAATTCATACTGGGCGTGCACCTGCTGCTCCTGCGGCAGGTCGGGCCGCGACAGCAGGTTTTGATGGACCCGGATCGCCCGTTCGGTCTCGCCGCGGCGGCGGAACAGGTTGCCGAGCGCGAAATGCATGTCGGCCGTTTCGGGATCGAGCTTGACGATCTCGATGAAGGCGTCGATCGCCTTGTCGGGCTGCTCGTTGAGCAGGAAGTTCAAGCCCTTGAAATAGCCGCGCGGCAGACTGCGCGACTCCGACACCAGTTGTTGAATGTCGACCCGCGCGGCGATCCAGCCCAGCGCGAAAAACACGGGTATCCCCAAGAGCCACCAGAGTTCAAATTCCATGCGATTGTTCTATCTGAGAGAGGTGGTTCGACGCGCCCATCACTGCTGCGTGTTGACGCTGTCGGGCAGTGGCGCGGCCGCCGGCGCGGGCGCCGTGCGCAGGCCGCGCAGCGCGCTTTTTTGGCGGTTGGCCTGGCGCCGGTGCCGGAACACGGTGGGGGTCAGGGCCAGCACGCCGAGGCTGGCGCCGGCCACAAAAAAGCCCAGCAGCATCAGCACCAGCGGGCCGCGCAATTCGTAATTGAGAAAAAAGTGCAGGTCGACTTCCTGCGTGTTTTTCAGCGCGAAACCGAAAAACAGGACGAAAAGAACAAATCCAGCGATAGTGGAAAGAAATTTCATCAGCCAGGTCCAATTAGGTGAGAAGCGCCAGTGTGGCACAAGTGGCGGTTGGATCACAATGCCATAAAAAAAACGGCATCCGAGGACGCCGCTTTTTTGCACCGGCGCCGCCTTGAGGGCGGCGCCGGTGGTGGTCACCTCACAGAGACGACGTCAGTCCTGGATCGGTTGCCCGACCATCGCGTCGACCCGCTCGCGCAACTGCTTGCCCGGCTTGAAATGCGGCACCCGTTTTTCAGGCACCATCACCTTGTCGCCGGATTTCGGGTTGCGCCCGATCCGTGGCGGCCTGCTATTGAGAGCGAAGCTGCCAAAACCACGGATCTCGATCCGCTGCCCGGTCGACAGGGCAGTGGTCATGGCATCGAGAATGGTCTTGACGGCGTACTCCGCATCCTTGGCCACCAGCTGAGGGTAACCCTCGGCCAGACGGTTGATCAACTCGGACTTGGTCATCTACTGATCCGCCGGCCGGTCTTAGTTCTTGTTGTCGAACTTGGCTTTCAACAGCGCGCCCAGGCTGGTGGTGCCCGAAGCTGCGTTGTTGTCGGAGGTAGCGGCCATTTTCTGCATCGCTTCCTGGGTCTCGACATTGTCTTTCGCTTTGATCGACAGCTGGATGCTGCGCGCTTTGCGGTCAATGTTGATCACCAGTGCTTCAACCGAATCGCCAACCTTCATGTGGGTGCCGGCATCTTCAACGCGGTCGCGCGAGATTTCGGAAGCACGCAGGTAGCCTTCGACTTCTTCGGACAGCTGGATGACAGCGCCCTTAGGCTCGACCGACTTGACCGTACCCGTTACCAGGGAGCCTTTGTCGTTCATTGCCGCGAAGTTGTTGAACGGGTCGCCTTCGAGCTGCTTGACACCCAGCGAAACACGCTCGCGCTCAACGTCGATTGCCAGCACGATGGCTTCGAGCTCGTCACCCTTCTTGAAGCGGCGGACGGCTTCTTCGCCAGTCTCGGTCCACGACAGGTCGGACAGGTGCACCAGGCCGTCGATGTTGCCGGCCAGGCCGATGAACACGCCGAAGTCGGTGATCGACTTGATCGCGCCGCGGACTTTGTCGCCCTTCTTGTGGGTAACGCCGAAGTCATCCCATGGATTGGCTTTGCACTGCTTCATGCCCAGCGAAATACGGCGACGCTCTTCGTCGATCTCGAGAACCATGACTTCCACTTCGTCGCCCAGCTGGACAACTTTGTTTGGCGCCACGTTCTTGTTGGTCCAGTCCATTTCGGACACGTGGACCAGACCTTCGATACCCTGCTCGACTTCCACGAACGCGCCGTAGTCGGTGAGGTTGGTGACCTTGCCGAACAGACGGGTGCTTTGCGGGTAACGACGGGACAGACCGGTCCAAGGATCGTCGCCCAGCTGTTTCACGCCCAGCGAGACGCGGTTCTTTTCTTGATCGTACTTCAAGACCTTGGCGGTGATTTCCTGGCCCACGGTCAGCACTTCCGACGGGTGACGCACACGACGCCATGCCAGATCGGTGATGTGCAACAGGCCATCGATGCCGCCCAGATCGACGAAGGCGCCGTAGTCGGTGATGTTTTTGACCACGCCGGTGACGACGGTGCCTTCCTTCAGGGTTTCCATCAGCTTTTGACGCTCTTCGCCCATCGACGCTTCGATCACGGCGCGGCGCGACAGCACCACGTTGTTGCGTTTACGGTCAAGCTTGATGACCTTGAATTCCAGGGTCTTGCCTTCGAACGGGGTGGTGTCCTTGACTGGACGGGTGTCGACCAGCGAACCCGGCAGGAATGCGCGGATGCCGTTGGTCAGAACGGTCAGGCCGCCCTTGACTTTGCCATTGACGGTACCGACGACGATTTCGCCCGATTCCATGGCTTTTTCCAACGCCAGCCACGAGGCCAGACGCTTGGCTTTATCACGCGACAAGATGGTGTCGCCGAAACCGTTTTCCAACGATTCGATCGCCACGGAAACGAAGTCACCGACTTTGACTTCCAGTTCGCCGTGGTCGTTTTTGAATTCTTCAACTGGGATAAATGCTTCGGATTTCAAGCCGGCGTTGACGATCACAAAATTGTGGTCGAGACGCACGACTTCGGCGGAAATCACTTCGCCGGAGCGCATATCTTGACGCGACAACGATTCTTCGAAGAGCGCGGCAAAACTTTCCATACCGGAGGTTGTAGCTGTAGACATAGGGTTCACAATTGTTTAGCCAGCAGAGATCGCACGATGCGACTTAAACTGGGTTAAGGTTAATACACGCCCGGCCAGGCATTCGCCCGGCGCAGGCACCGCTTGCTGCTGTACTGTTACTGTTACTGTTACTTATTCGACAGATGACTCTCACCTGCCAACGACCGCCGCGCGGCCGCTACACCTTGCATTGCGCATACCAGCGCAACACCTGATCGACCGCCTGGTCGACGCTCAAAGTCGACGTATCGAGCACATGGGCGCCTGCGGCCGGCACCAGCGGCGCGATGGCGCGCTGGGTATCGCGTTGATCGCGAGCATTTAAATCCATCAGAAGGTCTGCCATGATAGCAGAAATTCCCTTGCCAATCAATTGCTTATATCGCCGTTCGGCCCTGGCCGCAACACTTGCCGTCAAAAACACCTTGAGCGGGGCGTGCGGAAAAATCACGGTGCCCATGTCGCGCCCGTCCGCCACCAGACCGGGCGCGCGGCGAAAACCCAGTTGCAGGGCGAATAAAGCCTGGCGCACGGCCGGCAGGGCGGCGATGCGCGAGGCGGTGTTGCCGACCTGCTCGGCGCGAATCGCCTCGCTCACGTTTTCATTGGCCAGCAACACCGCCCCGCCCGTGAAACTGCAAGGCAAGTGCTCGGCCAGCTTGGCCAAGGCGTGCTCGTCTTGCAAATCGGTGCCGCGCCGCAAGGCCATCAAGGCCGTCAAGCGGTACAGGGCGCCCGAATCGAGGTAATGAAAGCCGAGCTGATCGGCAACGCGATGCGCCACCGTGCCCTTGCCGGACGCGGTCGGACCGTCGATGGCGATCACGGGGATAGTGGAATTAGGCATAGGCTCACTCTAGTGGAACATCGTATCGGCCGCGCGGCCCGGCGCGCCCGCGCGGGGGCGCCGGCCCGGCGCTCAAAACAGGCTGTCGCGGGCGATGCCGGCGAAGGCGGCGAAATAATCGGGAAAGGTCTTGGCCACGCATTGCGGATCGTTCACGCGGATCTGGTTGCCGCGCCGCGCCGCGCCGTCCAGCGAGGCCAGCGAAAAACACATGGCCATGCGGTGGTCGTCATAGGTGTCGATGGTGGCCGCGCCGATGGCGGCGGGCGGCGTCACGCGCAGAAAATCGTCGCCCTCCTCCACCGTGGCGCCCAGTTTGCGCAACTCGCAGGCCATGGCGGCGATGCGGTCGGTTTCCTTCACGCGCCAGCTGCCGATATTGCGCAAGGTGCTGGTGCCGTCGGCGTATAGGGCGGCGATGGCAATCGTCATGGCGGCGTCCGGAATATGATTGAAATCGGCGTCGATCGGCTTTAAGGGACCGTTCGAGCGCGCTTCGATCCAATTGTCGCCCATGGTGATGGTGGCGCCCATCCGTTCCAGCGCGGCCACAAACGCCACGTCGCCCTGGATGCTGTCGCGCCCCACGCCCTCGACCCGCACCGGGCCGCCGGCGATGGCGCCGGCGGCCAGGAAATACGACGCCGAGGAAGCGTCGCCCTCGACATGGATGGTGCCGGGACTGGTGTACATCTGGCCCGGGCGCACGGTAAACGCTTGCCAGCCGTCCTGTTCGACTTCCACCCCGAAGCGGCGCATCAGGTTCAGGGTGATTTCGATATACGGCTTCGAGATCAATTCGCCGACCACTTCGATGGTCACCCCATGGGCGCGCGCCATCAACGGCGCGGCCATCAGCAGCGCGGTCAGGAACTGGCTCGACACATTACCGCGCACCGACAGGCGCGCGGCGTCGAGCTGGCCGCGCCGGATATGCAGCGGCGGAAAACCCGGCTTGCCGGTGTAGGCGATCTTGGCGCCGATCGCGTTCAAGGCCTCGACCAGGTCGCCGATCGGGCGCTCGTGCATGCGCTGCACCCCGTGCAGCGTGTAGTCGCCGCCCATCACCGCCAGGGCCGCCGTCAGGGGCCGGATCGCGGTGCCGGCATTGCCCATGAATAGGTCGGCGGCCTGGTTCGGGAACACGCCGCCGGCCCCGTGCACATGGTGCACCTGGTGCAAGCTGGCGGGATCGGCCTGTTCTTCCTGCTCCCAGCGCACGCCCAGGGAAGTGAGCGCGCCCAGCATCACCAGGGTGTCGTCGGAGGCGAGCAAGTCGACGATTTTGGTTTTACCCTGGGCCAGCGCGGCCAGCAGCAGCACCCGGTTGGAGATGCTTTTCGAGCCGGGCAGGCGCACGACGCCTTCGACGTGCATCACCGGCTTCAAGTCGATATGGTGGGGATACGGTGTGGGGGTCATGCCTTCTATCCTTGTTGAGAATCGGTGTTGGGCGGCGCCTCGGCCACCTCGATGGCGGCGCTCCATTGACGCCGCGCGTGCTGGGCCTTGGCATACACCGCCTCCAGGGCGGGGCCGTCGCCGGCCGCCAGCATGGCGCGCATGCGCTGCAATTGTGCCAGATAAGCATCGAGCTCGGTCAGCAGCGCCGCCTGATTGGCCAGGCTGATGTCGCGCCACATCTCGGGCGAGGAAGCGGCGATGCGGGTGAAGTCGCGAAAACCGCTGGCCGCGTACTGGAACAGGCGCTCGGCGTGCGGCTTGGCGGCGATGTCGTCGACCAGGGCGTAAGCGAGCAAATGGGGCAAATGGCTGACCGCCGCGAACACCTCGTCGTGCTGCTCCGGGGTCAGGAAATGGATCACGGCGCCGCAGGCGCGCCAGGCCGCCGCCACCCGCTCGACCGAGGCCGGGCCATTCTCGGCCAGGGGCGTGAGCACCGTCTTCTTGCCTTGATATAGATGGTCGATGGCGGCGTTTGGCCCATTGGTCTCGCGTCCGGCGATGGGGTGGCCAGGCACGAACTGGGCCGCGCGCGCGCCAAGAGCGCGGCGGGCCGCCGCCGCCACGTCGGCCTTGGTGCTGCCGGCGTCGGTGAGCACGGTGTCCGGCCCCAGATACGGCAGCAGCGCGGCCAGCAGCGTTTCGGTCTGCGCCACCGGCGCGGCGATCAGCACCAGGTCGGCGCCCTGCATGGCCGCCGCCAGATCGTCGCCGACCGCGTCGATGATGCCCAGTTCCAGCGCGCGCGCGGCCGCCACGGGCGAGCGGTCGAAGCCGACGATGTGGCGCGCCGCGCCGGCCTTGCGCAGCGCGCGGGCGAAGGAGCCGCCGATCAGGCCGACGCCGAAGATGAGTATGTTGTCGAGCACCGTGGACCGTCCCGGCTCACGCCAGCGCGTTGGTCAGGGCCGCGATCAAGACCGCGTTTTCCTGCGGCAGCCCGATCGAGATGCGCAGCCACTGCGGCAAACCGTAATTGCCGACCGGGCGCACGATCACGCCCTGCTTGAGCAGGGCCAGATTGACGCGCGCGCCGGCGCCGTCGTCCTGCCCCACCTTGACCAGCACGAAATTGCCGTGCGACGGCACGTATTCCAGGCCCATCGCGTCGAACGCTGCGGTGAACTGGGCGTAGCCGGCCGCGTTGTTGCGCGCGCCCCGCTCCAGGAAGGCGCTGTCGTTGAGCGCGGCGATGGCGGCCGCCTGCGCCAGCGAATTGACGTTGAAGGGCTGACGGATGCGGTTCATCAAATCGGTCAGCGCCGGCTGGGCGATGGCGAAGCCGACCCGCAGCCCGGCCAGGCCATAAGCTTTGGAGAAGGTGCGCGAGACCACCAGATTGGGGAATTGCTTGACCCAGGCGGCCGACTCGAACTGCTGGCCGGGGGCCAGAAATTCGTTATAGGCTTCATCGAGCACCACCACCACATTGGCCGGCACCTGACGCAAGAAGGCTTCGATCTCGGGCGCGGCGATGAAGGTGCCGGTCGGGTTGTTCGGGTTGGCGATGAAGACCAGGCGGGTATCGCCGTCGATGGCGGCCAACATGGCGTCCAGGTCGTGGCCGAAATCTTTGGCCGGCACTACGATGGCGCGCGCGCCCACGCCCTGGGTGGCCAGCGCGTACACGGCGAACCCATACTGGGCGTAGAGCACCGCCTGATCGCGCTGCACAAAGGCGTGCGCCGCCATTTCCAGGATATCGTTGCTGCCATTGCCCAAGGTGATCCAGTCGGCCGGCACGGCGTAGCGCGCCGCCAGCGCTCCCTTCAGGTCGAAGCCGTTGGCGTCCGGATAGCGGCCCAGATCGGCCGCCGCGGCCAGCAGGGCCTGGCGCGCCGATTCGGGCATGCCGAACGGGTTTTCGTTCGAGGCCAGCTTGACGATGGACGCTTCGTCGAGGCCGAATTCGCGTGCCACTTCGGCGATGGGTTTGCCGCCCTGGTAAGGGGCGATGGCGCGCACATAGGCGGGACCGAATTGCTGGGACATAGTGTTCTTCAAAAAAAGTTGATGGTCGCGGGCTCGGCGAGCCCGCCCGGCACCGCTGGCGGTGCTACAGGCTGCGGGGATAGGAGCCCAGCACCTTGAAAAAGGCCGCGTTATCCTTCAGTTCGAGCAGCGCTTGCGCCACCGGCGCGTCGTGCACGTGGCCCTCGATATCGACATAAAAATAGTATTCCCACGATCCCATGCGCGCCGGACGCGATTCGAAACGGGTCATCGACACGCCATGCCGGGCCAACGGCGCGAGCAGCTGGTACACGGCGCCGGCCCGGTTCGGCACGGCCAGCACCATCGAGGTCTGGTCGGCGCCCGACGGCGCCGTTTGCAGCTTGCCCACCACGGCGAAGCGGGTGCGATTGTGCGGATCGTCCTGGATGTGGGCTTGCACCACGCCCAGCCGATACTGCTCGCCCGCCATCTCGCTGGCGATGGCCGCCACCGAGCAATCGGCGCTGGCCATGACGGCCGCCTCCGCGTTGGAGGCCACCGCGCGCCGCTCGATATGGGGGTAGTGCTGATTGAGCCAGACCTGACACTGCGCCAACGCCTGCGAGTGGGCGCAAATCACCGCCACACCCTGCATGTCACCGCTTTTGGTCATCAGGCTGTGGTGCACGGCGATGGCCACCTCGCCGCTGATGATCAGGCTCGTTTGCAGCATCAGGTCGAGGGTGCGGTTGATCGCGCCCTCGGACGAGTTTTCCACCGGGACCACGCCAAAATCGGCGGTGCCGGCCTCGGTGGCGCGAAACACCTCGTCGATCGAGGCGCACGGCAAGCCGTCCACCGCGCTGCCGAATTGGGCGTACACGGCTTGCTCGCTGAAGGTGCCGGCCGGCCCCAGATAGGCCACCGTGACCCGTTTTTCGAGCGAGCGGCAAGCAGACATGATTTCGCGGAAGATGGTTTGCACTTCGCGCCCGCCCATCGGACCGGGATTGCGCTCGGCCACGCCGCGCAGCACCTGGGCCTCGCGCTCGGGCCGGAACACCGGGGCCATGGTTTCGGCCTTGACATGGCCTACTTGCTGGGCCACGCCGGCGCGCCGGTTCAGCAAGTCGAGAATCTGGGCGTCGATCGCGTCGATCTGTTCGCGCAAGGGTTTGAGTTTGTCTGTCATGGGAGGGTTCAGTGCCACGTCGGAAGTGGAGGTTGCCAAGATGCGCGCGGCCTCGCGTTAACGGCCGGCGAACGCGTTCAAATAGTCGACCAGCGCCTGTACGCCTTCGATCGGCATCGCGTTGTAGAGCGATGCGCGCATACCGCCGACGGACTTGTGGCCCTTCAGTTGCAGCAGGCCGCGCTGTTTGGCGCCGGCCAGGAATGCCTCGTTCATGGATTCGTCGCGCAGGTAAAACGGGATGTTCATGCGCGAGCGGCTATCCGGGGCGACCCGGTTGCTGTAAAAATCGTCGGCGTCCAGCGCCGCGTACAACAGGGCCGATTTTTCGACGTTGCGGCGCTCCAGGGCGGCCACCCCGCCCTGCTCCTTGAGCCACTCGAACACCAGGCCGGCGATATAAATGGCATAGGTGGGCGGGGTGTTGAACATGGAGTCGTGTTCGGCCACGATGTTCCAGTCGAAAGCCGATGGGCAGACCGGCAGCGCCTGGCCGATCAAGTCCTCGCGCACGATCACCACCGTCAGGCCGGCCGGGCCGATGTTTTTCTGGGCGCCGCCAAAGATGACACCATAACGCGACACGTCGATCACGCGCGAGAGGATGTGCGAGGACATGTCGGCCACGATCGGGGTGTCGCCCGCCAGTTCGGGCGCGAAGCCGAATTCGACCCCGTCGATGGTCTCGTTGGTGCACAGGTGCAGATAGGCCGCGTCCGCGCTTAACTGCCATGCCGATTGCGGCGGCACGCCACGAAAGCCGCCCGCCTCGGACGAGGCGGCCACATTGACGGTGGCGTATTTGGCCGCTTCCTTGATCGACTTGCCCGACCAGCTGCCGGTGTGGATGAAATCGATCACCGGGCGCGCCTTGCGGCCCACCAGGTTGAGCGGCACGATGGCGTTTTGACCCAGGCCGCCGCCTTGCATGAACAAGATCTGGTAATTGTCCGGCACCGCCAGCAGCGCGCGCAGGTCGGCCAGGGCGGCGGCGTGGATGGCCATGAATTCCGGACCGCGATGGCTCATTTCCATCACCGACATGCCGCTGTCGCGCCAATCGAGCATCTCGGCGGCGGCGCGTTGCAACACCGCTTTCGGCAGCACGGCCGGGCCGGCCGAGAAATTGTAAATAGGCGTCACGATACGGTCTTTCGATTCGGTGAAAAGGTTAGCGGGACGCGTCGAGCATAAGCTGCTGCATCACCTTGGCCATACGGGGGGCCAGCAGCTGCTGACTGACGAGGGCCGATTCCTGCATGATTTGCGGCATCACGGAGCTCATCTTCATGCCGATGCCGGACCGGTAAAAGGCGGTGAGCTGGCCGATTTCAGCGGTGCTGAAATGCTTGGTGTAGATCGGCGCGACGGACGCTTCCATTTCCTCGAACAGGGTCGGATCGTTAAACAGCGCTGTCAGAGATGCCGTCATGCCGGGCAGGGCTTTTTCCAGCGAGGCAAAGGCGGCCGCTTTTTGCTCGGCGTTCAAGGCCGGATTTTGGCTGATGGATTGTTCGACCGTCTGGCGCATCAGGCGCGGCGTGTTTTTGACCGTTTGCTGCGTCATCAAGGTGAGCAATTGGCGGTACTTCATCGCGGCCAGTAATTCCTTGACGGCCTGGTTGGCCGCCAACTGCTGGGCGCTTGGCGGGGTGGCGGGGACGGCCGGCGGCGCGACCGGAGCCGGCGCGGACACCGGAGCGGTGGCCGGCGGCGCGACCGGAGCCGACACCGGAACGGTGGCTGGCGCCGCGACCGGAACGGTGGCCGGCGCCGACGCGGCGGCCGCAGCCGGAACCGATAACGGAGCCGATACCGGAGCCGATACCGGAACCGGCGCCTCGGTCTGAGCCGGCGTCTCGGCCGGAACCGCCGTTGCCAGGCAGGAGGCCAGCGACAGGGCGGCCAATACAGCGGAACGTGTTTTTTTCATCGTATTATTCCTGGTTCACCGGCGCCAGTGAATGGGCGCCGGGGTGGGATGGGGGGCCGCGACCGCGGCGCGAGGCGGCCTTATTCCGGCTCGTCCTCGGCCAGGTCCGGCGCGGCCGGCGCAGGCGGCGCGGCAAGCGTGCCGCTCACTTCGGGAGTGTACTCCACCTCGTCGATATCGGTTTCCACTACCCGCTGCAAACCACTGAGCTTGGTGCCGTCTTCGACCGCGATCAAGGTCACGCCCTGGGTGGCGCGGCCCATTTCGCG
Organism: Pseudomonadota bacterium; assembly: GCA_040385995.1. Taxonomy (GTDB): domain Bacteria; phylum Pseudomonadota; class Gammaproteobacteria; order Burkholderiales; family Burkholderiaceae_D; genus Janthinobacterium. Next base: position 6,032 of record JAZKGI010000017.1, on the reverse strand, counting down.
GATTTCGGACACACGGGTGCGGATCAACACGCCGCCGGTGGTGATCAGCATGATCTCGTCGGTGGCGTTGACCAGGGTGGCGGCCACCACCCGGCCATTGCGTTCGCTGGTCTGGATCGCGATCATGCCCTTGGTGCCGCGGCCATGCCGGGTGTACTCGGTGATCGGGGTGCGTTTGCCGTACCCGTTCTCGGTGGCCGTCAAGACCGACTGCTGCTCGTTTTCGGCCACCAACAGCGCGATCACGTGCTGGCCCTCTTCCAGGTTCATGCCGCGCACGCCGCGCGCGGTGCGGCCCATCGGACGCACATCGTTTTCGTCGAAGCGCACCGCCTTGCCGGAGTCGGAGAACAGCATCACATCGTGTTCGCCATCGGTGAGCGCGGCGCCGATCAGGAAATCGCCCTCGTCGAGGTCGACGGCGATGATGCCGGCCTTGCGCGGATTGCTGAAGTCCTTGAGCGGGGTCTTCTTGACGGTGCCCAGGCTGGTCGACATGAACACGTAATGGTCTTCCGGGAAGCTGCGGTTGTCGCCCGACAACGGCAAGATCACGGTGATCTTTTCATTGTCTTGCAGCGGGAACATATTGACGATCGGCTTGCCGCGCGAATTGCGCGACCCTTGCGGCACTTCCCACACCTTCAGCCAGTACATGCGGCCGCGGTCGGAGAAGCACAGGATGTAATCGTGGGTATTGGCGATGAACAGCTGATCGATCCAATCCTCTTCCTTGGTGGCCATGGCTTGCTTGCCGCGCCCGCCACGCTTCTGGGCCCGGTACTCGGAAATCGGCTGCGACTTCATGTAACCGGTGTGCGACAGGGTCACCACCATGTCTTGCGGGGTGATCAAGTCTTCCGTTTCCAGATCGGTGGCGTTCATCTCGATCTGCGAGCGGCGCGGGTCCTTGGCGGCGTCGCCGTATTCGTTCTTGGCCAGGGTCAGCTCGTCGACGATGATGACCGTCACCCGTTCCGGACGGGCCAAAATGTCGAGCAAGTCGGCGATGTGGGCCATCACTTCCTTGTACTCGTTGACGATCTTGTCCTGTTCCAGACCGGTCAAACGCTGCAAGCGCATCTGCAAAATTTCCTGGGCCTGGTCGTCCGACAGCTTGTACAAGCCGTCGCTCTGCATGCCGTAATGCTTGGGCAAATGCTCGGGACGGTAAGCGTCGGCCCCGCCCGGGGTGTTGCCGTCGCCGGTGCGGGCCAGCATCTCGCGTACCACCGACGAATCCCAGGCGCGCGCCATCAATTCGCTTTTCGCCACCGGCGGCGTGGGGGCGGCCTTGATGATGGCGATGAAATCGTCGATATTGGCCAGCGCCACGGCCAAGCCTTCCAGCACATGGCCGCGCTCGCGCGCCTTGCGCAAGTCGAACACGGTGCGCCGCGTGACCACTTCGCGCCGGTGCGCCAGGAAGCATTGCAGCATCTGCTTCAAGTTCAGCAGCTTGGGCTGGCCGTCGACCAGGGCCACCATGTTCATGCCGAACGTGTCTTGCAGCTGGGTTTGCTTATACAGGTTGTTGAGCACCACTTCCGGCACTTCGCCCCGTTTGAGCTCGATCACCACGCGCATACCCGATTTGTCGGACTCGTCGCGGATGTCGGAAATACCGTCCAGCTTTTTGTCGCGCACGTTTTCGGCGATGCGCTCGAGCAGGGATTTCTTGTTGACCTGGTAAGGCAGCTCGTCGACGATGATGGCGGTGCGCCCGCCCTCCTTGCCGTATTCCTCGAAGTGGGTCTTGGCGCGCATCACCACCCGCCCGCGCCCGGTGCGGTAACCGTCGCGCACGCCCGAGACGCCGTAGATGATGCCGGCGGTGGGGAAGTCGGGCGCCGGAATGATCTCGATCAATTCATCGATGGTGCAATCGGGCTGGCGCAGCACATGCAGGGCGCCGTCGATCACCTCGGCCAGATTGTGGGGCGGGATGTTGGTGGCCATGCCGACCGCGATGCCGGAAGAGCCATTGATGAGCAGATTGGGGATCTTGGTCGGCAAAACCGACGGTTCCTTTTCCTTGCCATCGTAATTGGGCACGAAATCGACGGTATCCTTGTCGATATCGGCCAGGATCTCGCTGGCGATCTTGTCCAGGCGGCACTCGGTGTAACGCATGGCGGCGGCGCTGTCGCCGTCGACCGAGCCGAAGTTGCCCTGCCCGTCGACCAGGGTGTAGCGCAGCGAAAAATCCTGCGCCATGCGCACCAGGGTGTCGTAAATCGAGGCATCGCCGTGCGGGTGGAACTTACCCATGGTTTCGCCGACCACCCGGGCGCACTTCACATACGGCCGGTTCCACACATTGTTCATTTCATGCATCGCGAACAAGACCCGGCGATGCACCGGTTTCAAGCCGTCGCGCACATCGGGCAAGGCGCGGCCGACGATCACGCTCATGGCGTAATCGAGGTAACTCTTGCGCATCTCTTCTTCGAGGGAAATCGGGATTGTTTCTTTTGCGAATTGATCCATTGGCGGGTCGACTGATCTTAGGCTGTGGTTGACTTATTACGCAATTGTGACGCAATGACTGCATATCCGTGGCTGCCGTGGCAGGCGGGCCGCAGGGCTGCGGGCCTACCATACTTCGAGCGGTCAAGCGTGCGATTTTAGCATGCGCGCACCGCCCGTCGCGCAAAACGGACGCTGGCTCCAGCCCAGGGCGCCCGGGCGCGCCGAAACGGCGCGCCCGGGCCGGTCGGTCAAAGCGGCGCGCGGCGCGCCGATTGCGCGCGGCGTAGCGTAATTGCGCATTAACGTTGCACGAAAACAACATTCAGTTTAAAATCGCTGAAACTTTGATTTAACCATGGTCGTGCGCCGATGGCGGCTGTGGCAAAATGGTTCGGAGTTACTTGCCAGTTTCGCAATCTGGAACAAGCGCTACTAGTCCGCATGTTACTATCTCGGCACGCAGGACCAGTCGCGCAGATGTTTCTGCGGATATCACCCCCGAAAGGATAAAATAATGAATAAAGTTGCAACCTTGTTTTTCGCTGCATCCGTAGTGATTGCTTGCTCGGCTTCGGCCCAAACACCAGCACCTAGCCCTACCGCGCCGCCCTTCGCGCCCGTCACCACCGATTTGAAAGCGGCCACCCCGCGCAGCGCCTACGTACAAGATGCACGCGGCGTGATCGCCCGTGATCCGTTCGGCCTGTGCTGGCGCACCGGCTACTGGACCCCGGCCGACGCGGTTCCAGGTTGCGATGTGCCCCTGTGCGTCGAGCCAGAGAAACTGGAAGACGGCAAATGCGTCGCACCGCCAGCGCCAGTCGTTCCCGCTCCGGAAGCGCCAGCGCCTACCCCGGTTCCGGTGCCGGTGCCGGCACCGACCTCGGAAAAAGTGAGCTTTGCCGCTGACGCCCTGTTCGATTTCGACAAAGCCGTGCTGAAACCGGAAGGCAAAGCGAAACTGGACGACCTGACCTCGAAACTGAGCGGCGTGAACCTGGAAGTGATCATCGCCGTCGGCCATACCGATTCGGTCGGTTCGGACCAGTACAACCAGAAACTGTCGGTGCGTCGCGCCGACGCGGTCAAGGCTTACCTGGTCGGCAAAGGCGTGGAAAACAACCGCGTGTACACCGAAGGCAAGGGCGAGAAGCAACCTGTCGCTGACAACAAGTCCGCCGCCGGCCGCGAGAAAAATCGCCGCGTGGAAATCGAAGTGGTCGGTACCCGCAACAAATAAAGGGTGAATTGGCGCCGGCATGCTTGCCGGCGCGCCCCGCGACCCCGCCCCGGCGGGGTTTTTTTTCGTCCGGCGCCCGGGTGCCGGCATTTTTTTCATGGCCGGGACGCGCACGCGCCACGCGGAACGGGCGAAATCCCGTTATGATTCGGGCTATGAACGCCGATCCCCTCGAACTGCAAAAATTTAGTGAGCTGGCCCACCGCTGGTGGGACCCCACATCCGAATTTCGTCCGCTGCACGAGATCAACCCGTTACGGCTGGAATGGATCAACGCGCGCGCGCCGCTGGCGGGGCGGGACGTGATCGACATCGGCTGCGGCGGCGGCATCCTGGCCGAATCGATGGCCAAGCGGGGCGCCAGCGTGACCGGCATCGACCTATCCGAAAAAGCCTTGAGAGTGGCCGACCTGCACAGCCTGGAATCGGGGGTGGCGGTGCGCTACGAACTGATCGCCGCCGAAGACATGGCCGAGCGGGAGGCGGGCCGCTACGACATCGTCACCTGCATGGAAATGCTGGAACACGTGCCGGACCCGGGTGCCATCGTGCGGGCGTGCGCGCGGCTGGTCAAGCCGGGCGGGCAGGTATTTTTCTCCACGCTCAACCGCAATCCGAAGGCTTATCTATTTGCCATCTTGGGGGCCGAATACCTACTGCGCATGTTACCGCGCGGCACCCACGACTACGACAAATTCATCACACCGGCCGAGCTGGCGCAATACACGCGCAGCGCGGGGCTGGAGATCGACGGCTTCAAAGGGCTGGGATACCAGCCGCTGAGCAAGCTCTACTCCCTCAACAACGACACCAGCGTCAACTACCTGGTCGCGTGCCACCGGCCGCGTTAGCTCTGGGCGGCCTGGCCGCCGCTGACCACTTACCCATGACCATCACGACCCGACCTGGCGCCCCGCGCGCCATCTTATTCGACCTTGACGGCACCCTGGCCGACACCGCGCCCGACCTGGCGGCGGCCGTCAACTTGCTGCGCAGCGCGCGCGGCCTGGCGCCCACGCCCTATGCGCTGCTGCGTCCGACCGCCTCGGCCGGGGCGCGCGGCATGATCGGGGTGGCATTCGGCTTGCGGCCGGAGGACCCCGGCTACGAAGCCTTGCGGCAAGGTTTCTTCGACAATTACGCGGCGGCCATGGCGGTGCACAGCGTGCTGTTTCCCGGCGTACCGGAACTACTGGACGGCATCGCCGAGCTGGGGCTGGCCTGGGGCATCGTGACCAACAAGCCGATGCGTTTCACCGATCCGCTGGTGGGCTTGATCGGTTTGGGGCATGCCGCGTGCACCGTCTCGGGCGATAGCACGGCGCATGCCAAGCCGCATCCGGCGCCGTTACTGGAAGCGGCGCGGCAGCTGGGCCTGGCGCCGGAGCAATGCTGGTACGTGGGCGATGATTTGCGCGACATCGAAGCCGGGCGCGCGGCGGGCATGTACACGGTGGCGTGCGGGTGGGGTTACGGTGGTGCGGACGCGCCGCTGGGCTGGGGCGCCGATCAGGTGCTCGACAGTGCGGCGGCCTTGCTGGCGCTGGTGAAGGCGGCGCTGGACGCGCCGGCGCGGGCGGCGCTGGCGGCGTAAGCGCTGCTGCGCGCAAACAAGCGAGCATGGCGCGTGAAAGTGGGATAGAATAGCCATTCTGTGGGGACGACCTGGTTTCGACGTGGGTTGCAAAGCAGCGCAGGGCATACCGAGGGCTGGCTACCTCGTAAATACAACCAGAAAAACTTAACTGCAAACGATACTCAGTTCGCACTAGAGGCTTAATCGCTTCTAGCTCTACAACACTTCTTCCCTGGGGTGGGCCGTCAAAAGCTGTAGAGTCATTTACAGGGAATCGCGTTATAACGGGTCACTTGAAGTAACGCTAAATTTAAGGTGAATCGCCGGTACACAGCGTGCACGTCCGCGTTGTATTGGTTAAATTAAATGATAGTGCTAAGTATGTAGAACTGTCTGTGGAGTGCTTGCGGACGCGGGTTCGATTCCCGCCGTCTCCACCACCAAATTAAAGGGCCCCCCTGTTGTTTAGGGGGGCCCTTTCATTTGGTGGTGAGAAGCCGTCGGGGACCGCACTCCGCGGACGGCACGGACGCGGGGCGTAGCAGGGAATGCTAGTCGCATGCGACTAGCCTGCGGAGCGACGTTGCGATGCAAACGCAACGGCTCTCCGATTCGTCCATTCAAGGAAAATCGCCGCAGGCGATTTTTTCAAACATTCCCGCAAGCATCATCCGCAAGCAAGGCGGCGACGGCCCAATCTACCGGACTTAACAGAATTTGACCTCAGCATGGTTTCTGTGTCAT
>JAZKGI010000016.1:0-19329 GCA_040385995.1 Pseudomonadota bacterium | reverse complement strand
GGCCAAAAAAGTCGAGATGACCAAGATGCCGGAACTGGTGGCGGCGATGCACTCGCTGATCGGCCTGGCCGCGGTGTGCATCGCGGTGGCCGCCGTGTCCGAACCGTGGGCCTTCGATATCGCCAAACATGGCGAGGCGCTGCCGTTCGGTAACCGGCTGGAACTGTTCCTCGGTACCTTTGTGGGCGCCGTCACGTTCTCCGGTTCGGTGATCGCCTTCGGCAAGCTGTCGGGCAAATACAAGTTCCGCCTGTTTCAGGGCAAACCGGTCAGTTTCGCCGGTCAGCACATGCTCAATCTGGCGGTGGCCGTCGCCATCGTCGTGCTGGGCCTGGTGTTCTGTTTCGCCGATGGCAACGCGCCGGCCTGGACCCCGTTCGTGATCATGACCGCGCTGGCCTTCGCGCTGGGCGTGCTGATCATCATTCCGATCGGCGGCGCCGACATGCCGGTGGTGGTGTCCATGCTCAACAGCTACTCGGGCTGGGCCGCCGCCGGGATCGGCTTTTCGCTCAATAACTCGATGCTGATCATCGCCGGTTCGCTGGTCGGCTCCTCGGGCGCGATCCTGTCTTACATCATGTGCAAGGCCATGAACCGCTCCTTCTTCAACGTGCTGCTGGGCGGCTTCGGCGGCGACGCGGCGGCCGGCGCCGATGCCGGCGCGCAGGAGCAGCGCCCCGTCAAGGCCGGCTCGGCCGACGATGCCGCCTTCTTGATGGGCAATGCCGAAACCGTGATCATCGTGCCCGGCTACGGCCTGGCGGTGGCGCGCGCCCAGCACGCGCTCAAGGAACTGGTCGAGAAGCTGACCCACAAGGGCGTGATCGTCAAGTACGCGATCCACCCGGTGGCCGGGCGCATGCCGGGCCATATGAACGTGCTGCTGGCCGAGGCCGAGGTGCCGTACGACCAAGTGTTCGAGATGGAAGACATCAACGGCGAGTTCGCCCAGGCCGACGTGGTGCTGGTATTGGGTGCCAACGACGTGGTCAACCCGGCCGCCAAGGATCCCAAATCGGCCATCGCCGGCATGCCGATCCTGGAGGCTTACAAGGCCAAGACGGTGATCGTCAACAAGCGCTCGATGGCGGCCGGTTACGCCGGTCTCGATAACGAGTTGTTTTACATGGATAAGACCATGATGGTGTTCGGCGACGCCAAGAAGGTGATCGAGGATATGGTCAAGGCGGTCGAGTCCTGATCAGTAGCGCAGCAGGCAGTAGGCGGCGCCGTACAGTAGGAACACGGCGCCGCCGGCCGGACGCAAGCCGGGCGAGCAGAGCGCCATCAAGGCCGCCAAGCTCAGGTTGGCCAGCGAGATCGCGCACGGGATCGCGCACAGCATGACAGTGCCCAGCAGCTCATAGCCGGAGCCGCGCCCGGGCCGCGCCGTCAGCATGATGAAGAGGGCCAGGGCGCCCAGCGCGTGACAGGCGCCGGCCATCACGATGCTGCGCTTGAGATAGCGCCGCACGCTGGCAAAGCGGGTTGGCCGAACCCTCGTCGGGCCGGGTGTGGCGATGTTGGACATGGCGGTTTCCTGGTTGGCGCACCGGGTGCGGCACGTCCGCCTGGACGCGCTTCGCAACGGCTGCTCACGCTGTCAGTGTAGTGCGCGGGCGCGCGGCGCGGCACAAGCGGGGAAGGGTTTTTATTGCGCCGAAGCAAGAAAATGTGCGATGCGGCACATGACGCGTGGCGCGCGCGCCACGCCGGGGCGGGCGGATCAGTGAGCCCGCCGCCTCGGCTCGTGGTTGGCGCGTGGGGCTCTGAACTAGGCCAGCTTATTGTTGTCCAGTATTTGTTTCAATTCGTGCTTGTTGGGCACGGCGTAGGTGTAATGCACCGCCTCGTCCTGCAAGCGCAGCGGCTGGCCGTCGATGGTCAGCTCCGTGTCCAGCGTGGTATATTGATAAGGCTTGACGGGATATTTCACGAGCACGCTGCTATTGCCGTCCCGCGCCGCGTCGGAATGCAGTCGGCCCGCCGGAATCGTCAAGCAAACATAGCGCTCGCCGCTGGCATGGGCTTCCAGATGATAGCCGATGCCGTTGATCGTCTGTTTTTGCAACTGGTACACCCCCGGGCGCGCGTCCTTTTCCACTGAAGAATTGAACAGCAAGTCGTCCACGCGGCGCTTGGCGCTCGACTTGGCGCCATCGATCATGTCGGCCACGCGGGCAAACAGTGCCTGCTTATCGCTTGCCTCGGTGGCCGGGTCCATGCTGGCGGCGCGCGCTTCGTTATAGTCGGCGATCGCCGTCTTCACATTGCCGCGCAGCACAGGCGGATACAGCGCCTCGATCGGCAGGTTTTCCCGGCTCGCCCGCGCGCAGATATTGTCCAGGCAGTCGGCCATGTCTTCCCAGCGGCCTGACCGGATGCCTGTTTCGGCGGCGCTTGCGAGCAGCTTGGGATAGAGCGTGGCGATCGGCTTCAGATCGCGGCGAAATCGGAACATTGCTTCATCCGCGTCTTCCACCGCATATTTGTTCAGCGCCAGATTGCCGCGCCAACTGCCGCGAGAGGCACCCTCCGATTGCGGCAATATGGTCAGCGCCGCCGCCACATCGTCCGCCGTGCCATGGCGCGCTTGCCCGGTGGCGAGATCGAAGAAAATGCCCGGCAATTTCGGCAGCAAACCGTGTTGATCGGCGACCGATGCGCCGGCCGCCTCATCCCAGTCTGCTCGGGAGTCGGAAGAGTGATTTTCATAAAACAGGCGTCCAAGATAGCGGATATGCTTTGCCAGCGAAGCCGCCTCTTGCGGCTGGTGGTGTAACAGATGCTCCACCACCTCGGTCGGCAAGCCGAGCGACGACAGCGTTTCGATATTGTTCTCGCGCTTATACATGGCTGGCCATTGCTCGCTGCCATTCAATAGCGGCGCCATCACGGCCGGCGGCATTTTATGCTCCGCGCCGAACAGCTGGGTGTTGGCCATGTGCGGGTCTATCATAGCGGCCATCTGTATCGACGACGCCGGCAGCGCAAACAGGGGCGCCGTGTGGGGCTGGGTGCCGAAGGTGCCGAAATCGAGCGAGCTGCCTTCCAAACCCAGATTCGATTCGTTGACCGAGCCATGCAAGATGCGCCAGCGCGATAAATTGGCCGCGGTGCTGGCGTGCTGACGCAATAGCGAAGCTTCCGACAAGCCCGCCTTGCCGGCGTCAAACATCTTCTCGCCGGCCAAATGGAGTTTGCCGATATCGGCGCCCTTGGGCCACAAGCCGCCGCCCTCGGTAAAGTGGGCCGGGCGGGCATTGACGCCCACCCGCACGATCAACATGGGTTGCGCTTCCCGTCCGGGCCTATCCCATTGCATCTGGGGCGAAATAATCGCCAGTATCCGGGTGGTTTTGTTTTTGTCTTTCGACAGGTGCGCGCGCGCCTCGCCGCCGACCGCCTCCACCACGGCTTCCTCGATTCCGGCGCAGCCATCAGAATGGCCCATGCCCTGCTGTGGCGCCAAGGGCGTGACGCCCACCCCTTTCAAACTCTCTCCGCTGTCGAGCATGCACAGGCGACCCGAGCCGCCGCGTTCGGTGCCGAAATAGCTCCGGTAGCGGTCGGCGTAACCGGTCTCGGACGACGCTTCGCCTTCATCGCTCTTCAATTTGCAATAACGCGTGAGCAACTGTTTTTCGAAATCGGGCGACATGGTGCGTTGACACGCCTTCAAAGCGGGGTCGATGTCTTCCAGCATGTCCCAGTTCACCCACACCACCGTGCCCGGGACCGACTTGAGCGGAACGTCGACGAACTGGCTGGCCGGCAAAATATTGCGCAAATTGGTTTCTTTGACGCCTGCGGGGCACATGTAGCGGGCGATCTTGTCCGATGTGGGCAGCAAGGCGCGTTTCTCTGGAGCTTGGGAAGACATCGCTTTGATCAACTTGCCCCGCAGCGCCTTGCCACCGGGCGGCATGGCTGTCGCGGCAACGGTCCCGCTGCCGGCTTGGCCACGCTGGGCGGACCCTGTCGGTCCGTTTTCCCCCGGGTCGGGTTGTGGCGCCAAGCCGGGATGATAAGAAGTATTGGTGTTGATTTGCATGATTTGTTGAGCGCAGGCAGGAGAAATTTCCTCTGTATCAGTGAAAAAATGTCCACCGCGGTTCCAAATTTCATCGCCCCGCGTGCCGCGCGCCGCCCTGCGCGCCGCCCCGCGCGCGGCCGATCACGGCGCCTGGAGCGGTAGCTTCGTTCCCCGCACTTGCGGCGCGTTGAGCGAGCGGACCCGCGTCAGCGTCCGCTACTTCAAGTGCAAATAATCCGGCCGGCAAGCCGGCGGGCTGAAGGGGTAGGCTAGCGGCGCCCGTACATCATCAGTTCCGCCAACAGATTGCGCGCCGGCGGCAGCAGGTCGATGGCCGCCAGCGAGGCGCCCAGCAACGCCTGGGCCGGACCGGCGTGGGCGAACGCGCGCGCCAGGGTGTCGGTCAGGCCTACCGTCAGCTGGCGGTCCTGGCGGCGCAAGGCGGCAAATTGGCTCAGCATGGCCGGACTGGCCTCGCGGGCGAGCAGGCCGGCCAGCACGGCGGCGTCGCGCAGGCCGAGATTGAAGCCTTGGCCGGCGACCGGATGCAGGGTTTGCGCGGCGTTGCCGATGGCGACCGTGCGCGCGCCGTCCGCCGGCTCGGCGCTCAAGCCGAGCGGATAGGCCAGGCGTGCGCCCACCGCCGTGAATTGGCCGACCCGGCCGCCGAAGGCCGCTTGCAGCCGCGCCAGAAAGGCCGCCTGGTCCAGCGCCAGCAGATGGCGCGCCGTGTCCGGGCGCACGCACCACACCAGCGCATAGTCCTCGCCCTGGGGCAGTAGCGCCAGCGGACCTTCGTCGGTGAAACGCTCGAAGGCGCGGTGGGGCGCCATGGCGCTGGCGCGCACCTGGGCGATCACGGCGCTTTGCCGGTAATCGCGCCGGCGCGCCCGCTCGCCCTGGTCGCCGAACAAGCCACCCTCGGCCTGCACCACGATGGCGCTCTCCAGGTCACGCGCCACGCCATCGTGCTCGATGTGCAGCTTCCAGCCGTCCCGCGTGGCCGTGCGCGCCGTCACCCGCGCCGGACGCAGCGCGTTCAGGTCGAGCCGCGCGCACACCGCGCCCAGCGCCGCCACCAGGTCGCCGTAACGGCACACATAGCCCAAGGCGGGCAAGCCGTGATCGTCGCGCCCGATCACGGTGCGGCCAAACCGGCCGCGCCGCGAGACGTGGATCTGGTGAATGGCGGTGGCGGGCACCGGCCAGGCGCCGATGTGTTCGAGGATCTGGCGGCTGCCGTAGGACAGCGCGATCGAGCGCGGGTCGGCACTGGCCGCGGCCACGCTTTTGGCGTCGATCAGGGCGACGCGGGCCGGCGCCACGCCGCGCCGCGCCAGCAGGGCGGCCAGCGCCATGCCGACCGGGCCGGCGCCGCAAATGGCGATGTCGGCCGCATCAAGCATGACGTCGCCGCCGCTCATGAGGCCCGCATCAGTTGTTCGATCTCGGCCACGCTCTTGGGCGCCGCGCCGCTCAGGATGCGGTGGCCGTCGTCGGTGAGCAGCACGTCGTCCTCGATGCGGATGCCGGTATGCCAATACCGCTCCGGCACGCCGGCCCCGGGGCGCACGTAGATGCCCGGCTCCACCGTCAGCACCATGCCCGCTTGCAGCGTGCGGCCCGGCGCGCCCGGCGTGTTCAACTCGCGGTAGGCGCCCACGTCGTGCACGTCCATGCCCAGCCAGTGGCCGGTGCCGTGCATGTAGAACTGGGCGTAGCTGCGTTCGGCCAGCACTTCTTGCAGGCCGCCCCGCTCGCGCTCGAGCAGGCCCAGGTCGAGCATGCCCTGCGCCAGCACCGCCAGCGCGGCGTCGTGGATGCCCTGGTACGGCAGGCCCGGACGCACCGCTTGCAGCGCCGCCGCCTGGGCCGCCAGCACCAGTTCGTACAAGGCTTGCTGGGGTGCCGAAAAGCGTCCGTTGACGGGAAAGGTGCGCGTGATGTCGGAGGCGTAGCCATCGAGCTCGCAGCCGGCGTCGATGAGCACCAGCTCGCCGTCCCGGGCCACGCCGTTGTTGGCGTGGTAGTGCAGCACGCAGGCGTTGGCGCCGCTGGCCACGATGCTGGGGTAGGCCGGCGCCTGGGCGCCCTGGCGCCGGAATTCGTACAGCAGCTCGGCCTCGATTTCGTATTCGCGCATGCCGGGCCGCGCCAGGCGCATGGCGCGCACGTGGGCTTGGGCCGAAATGGCGGCGGCGCGCCCCATCACGTCCTGTTCGGTGGCGTCCTTGAACAGGCGCATGTCGTCGAGCAGGCCGACCAGGTCGTGCGCGGCGTCCGGCGCGCGCACCCCGTTGCGGGCGCGGCTGCGCACTTCGTGCAGCCAGGTTTTCACTTGCGCGTCCAGCGCGGCGCTGCTGCCGAGCGCGTAGTACAGGGCCGGGCTGTCGCCGAGCAGGCGGCCCATGTGCGCGTCCAGTTCCTCGATCGGGTGCGCGCTGTCGAAGCCGAAGCGGGCGCAGGCCGCTTCCGGGCCGTGCCGGAAGCCTTCCCAGATTTCGCGCTCGCTGTTTTTGTCGCGGCAAAACAAGATGGACCGGGCCGGCGCCACGGCCGTCGGGGCTACCATTACCAGCACGCTGTCCGGCTCGCAAAACCCGCTCAGGTAGTAGAAATTGCTGTCGTGCCGGTACGGGTAATCGATGTCGTTGTTGCGCTTGACTTCCGGCGCGGTCGGCACGATCGCCACCGCGCCCGGGCGCATGCGCGCCATCAGGGCCGCGCGCCGGGCCGCGAAAGGCGCGCCGTCGCCGGCCCCGCTCACGCCGGCACCTTGCCGTTGAGCGCGTCGAGCTGCTCGACGGTGCCGACATTGGTCCAGTCGCCCGGATACACTTCGCCGCCCACCTGGCCGCGCGCGGCGTATTGGCGCAGCAGAGGACCGAGCTTGGCGTGGGCGCCGCGCGGAATGGCGTCGAACATCTCGGGCCGGTACACCCCGATATTGCCGAAGGTCCAGAGCGGGTCGCCTTCGTTGGCGACCGAATACAGGGTCAGGGCGAAGTCGCCGCGCGGGTGGTGCTCCGGATTTTTCACCAAATATAACCAGGCCACGTCGCGCTGGTCGGGCGGGTAGGGCCGGCCCAGCGCGTCGCTGTCGGCCAGCACGTCTTTGACCTGGGCGAAGTCGAAATACGGGCAATACAGGTCGCCCGAGATGGCCAGGAAAGGGTCCTCGCCCAGCAGGTGGCGGGCCTGGGCCACGCCGCCCGCCGTTTCCAGGGCAGTCGCTTCGGGCGAGTAGGCGATGCGCGCGCCGTAGCGGCTGCCGTCGCCCAGCGTCTGTTCGATCAGGTGGCCCAGGTGGGCGTGGTTGATGACGATGTCGGTGATGCCGGCCCTGACCAGGTTGATCACGTGCCAGACGATGAGGGGCCGCCCGCGCACGGTCAGCAGGGGCTTGGGGCAGGTGTCGGTGAGGGGACGCATCCGCTCGCCGCGGCCGGCGGCAAAGATCATGGCTTTCATGGGTAACTCGTTTCGGTGAGGGTGGAGCGAAGCGTAAAGGACCAAGGGCGCAGGGCGGCCGCGCGGCCGCCCGCGCGCTTAAAAAGTGTAGCCGACGGCCGGCTGCTTGTCTTCGAGCTGGTCGAGCAGGCGCGCCAGTGGTTTCAATTCCTGGTAGCGGTTGGCGGTCTTGCGCACGTAATCGAGCACGGTGGGCAGATCGGCCAGATAGGCGTTTTTGCCGTCGCGGTGGTACAGGCGGGTGAAGATGCCGAGAATTTTCAAGTGGCGTTGCAAACCCATGAATTCGAAGTCGCGGTAAAAGGCGTCGATGTCGGGGTTGACCGGCAAACCGGCCAGCTTGGCCTGCTGCCAGTAGCGCACCACCAAGTCGAGCACCAGCTCCTCGTCCCACTGGATGTAGGCGTCGCGCAGCAGCGAGACCAGGTCGTAGGTGATTGGACCGTAGCGCGCGTCCTGGAAGTCGAGGATGCCGGGGTTGTGCTGATCCATCCACATCAGGTTGCGCGAATGGTAGTCGCGGTGCACGTATACTTGCTGCTGGGCCGTGGTGTTGGCCAGGATGGCGTCGAACACTTTGTCCAGTTGCGCGCTCTGGGCCGCGGTCAGGCTGGCGCCCAGGTGGCGCCCGATGTACCACTCGGGGAACAGCTTGAGCTCTTGCAGCTGGAACGCGCGGTCGTACTCGGGCAGCACGTCGGGCGCGCTGGTTCGCTGGATCGCCACCAGGGCGCTGACGGCCTGGCCGTACAGCACGGCCGCGTTGTCGGGGTGGAGCGCTTGCAGATAGGTGGTGTGGCCCAGGTCGGCCAGCAGCAGCAAGCCGCGCGCCTCGTCGCGCGCCACGATGGCCGGCACCGCGACCCCGGCCGCGTCGAACAGGGCGGCCACCTTGACGAAGGCGGCCACGTTCTCGCGCTCGGGCGGAGCGTCCATCACGATCAGGGTGGCGCCCAGCCTGGCCTGCTCGGCCGCCAGCACGTCGACCCGGAAGTAGCGCCGGAAGCTGGCGTCGGCCGAAGCGGCGCGCAAGCTGGCGCAATCGACCAGGTGCAAGCCGGCCAGCCAGGTTTGCAGCAGGGTCAGGCGGGCGTCGGGGACGGCGGTAATCGGGGGCGGGGATGACATTGAGCAGCCTGTGGAATCGAGTTGGTGGTGAGATTCCCATATAATAAGGGATTCAAATCAAAAAATCGCCTCCCATGGTGTTTCTTCCCTACTTTTCATGAGCTGGTTCACGGCCCCCACTCCATCGCAGCGCTGGGTCTTTGTCACGACCGCGCTCCTTACCGCCACGGCGGTGCCCACCCACGCGCAAACGCAGCCCAAGCGCGCGGTCAATGTCGAGGACAAGAAGGCCGCCACCGTGGTGCAGGCCGAGCAGATCGGCGGACGGCCCGAGCGCGAGATCACGCTCACCGGCAATGTCGAGGTGGTGCGCGACCGGACCCGCCTGACCGCCGACGCGGCCTGTTACCGCCAGGTCGAAGATGAAGTCGAGGCCAACGGCCATGTGCGCATGTGGCGCTTCGACGACCGCTATACGGGCGAGTCGCTCAAGCTGAACCTGGAGAGCGGCAAGGGCTATATCGTGCAGCCGACTTACCGCATCGCGCTGGGCAACGGGCAGGGCAAGGCCGACCGCATCGATTTCCTCAGCGCCGACCAGGCGCAGGTGCAAAACGGCACCTACAGTACCTGCGAGGGACCCAATCCCGACTGGTATTTGCGGGCCAGCACCCTGGACCTGGACAGCGGGCGCGACGTGGGCACCGGCCGCAACGCCATCGTCTACTTCAAGGACGTGCCCATCCTCGGTTCGCCGGCGATCTCGTTTTCCCTGTCCGGCGCGCGCCGCTCCGGCTGGCTGGCGCCGATTCCGGGTTTTGGCGCCAAGGGCGCGGCCGAGCTCACGGTACCGTATTATTTTAACATCGCGCCCAACCGCGATTTGACGCTGTACCCGAAGATCATCCCGCGCCGCGGCTTGCAGGTGGGCGCCGACGCCCGTTACATCGGCGAGACCGACGCCGGCTCCTACGCCGGCCAAACCTATGCCGAATTGCTGATCAACGACAAGCAGACCAAGACCGACCGCTGGTCCCTCACCTCGTCCCATACCCAGGCCATCGCGCCCGGCTTGAGCTACGGCTGGAATCTGCGCGGCGCCTCCGACGACGCTTATCCGAGCGACTTTTCCAAGACCGTGGCCACGGCCGCCGAGCGCCAGCTGCTGCGCGAGCTGCGCACCGATTACCGCAGCGAGTTTTGGACCCTGACGGCGCGCCTGCAAAACTACCAGGTGCTGCAAGACCCGGCCGCGGTGGACGATCCCAGCCTGTTCGTGTCGCGCCCCTACGACCGCCTGCCATCGATCAATCTGCACGCGGGCCGCTTCGACGTGGCCGGCGGCTTCGACTGGGCGGTGGACAGCGAGTTGACCCGTTTCTGGCATCCCGACCTGGTGCGCGGCAACCGCCTGGTGGTGGTGCCGCAGATCAGTTATCCGATCGTGCGGCCCGGCTATTTCATCACGCCCAAGCTGATGCTCAACGCCAGCGCCTATCAGCTCGACAACAACGCCGTCACGGCCGCCGCCCAGTTCAGCGAAACGTCGCTGTCGCGCGCGGTGCCCACCATGTCGGTGGACAGCGGCCTGGTATTCGAGCGCGACGCCAAGATGTTCGGCCGCGCCTTGACCCAGACCCTGGAGCCGCGCCTGTTTTACGTCTACACGCCGTACCGCAAGCAAGACGCGATTCCGAACTTCGACACCTCCGAGGCGACCTTCAATTTTTCGCAAATTTTCAGCGAAAACCGCTTCGTCGGGGCCGACCGGATCGGCGACGCCAACCAGATCACGGCGGCGCTCACCTCGCGTTTCCTGGAAGTGAACGGGGCCGAGCGGCTGCGCCTGGCTTTTGGCCAGCGCTTTTATTTCACCGATCAGCGCGTGCAGCTCAACGCCGGCACGCCGCGCAACGACACCCATTCGGACATGCTGTTCGCCGCCGGCGGGCGCATTTCCGAGCGCTGGACTTTCGATAGCGCGGCGCAGTACAACCCCAGCAACAGCCAGTTGATGAGCTCGAACTACGGCGTGCAATGGCAGCCCGGTCCGAAAAAAGTGATCAACTTGAGCAACCGCTACCAGCGCGACAGCATCAAGAACACGGAAGTGTCGGCCCAGTGGCCGCTCACGCAAAACTGGTACGGGGTGGGCCGGGTCAACTATTCGGTGCGCGACAAACGCATCTTGGAAAGCTTGGTCGGCCTCGAATACAACGGCGATTGCTGGGTATTCCGGATGGGCGCGCAGCGCTTCGTCACCGCCGCCAACACCGTCTCGACCCCGGTGTTTTTCCAGCTCGAGCTCAACGGCTTGTCCAAGCTGGGTGTGGGCAATCCGCTGGAAACTTTGAAAGGCAGTATCCCCGGCTACCAAAGGCTCAATCCCCTGGCCGGCCGCTGATCCGGACCGGCCGGGCGGCTTCGCGCCGCCGGCCCGGTTTTTATTCATTCGCACTCATGATTGCCCGACCTACTATGCGCCACGCCCGTCAGCACACCCTCACCATCGCCACGTTCTTGCTGTGCGCCTTGCCCGGCGCCGCCATCCCCGTCTGGAGCCAGGCGCCGGCGCCGGCCGCCGCGCCAGCGGCCGCGTCCCCGTCCGCCCCCGCTCCGGCCGCCGCGCCGGCCCGGCCGATCAAGCCGGCCGCCACCGCCATCGATTCGATCGCGGTGGTGATCAACGATGAAGTCATCACCCGCAACGAACTGGCCGCGCGCATCAAGACGGTGCAAAAGCGCATGAAGGCGCAAAACGTGGCCATGCCGGAGCAGGCCGACTTGCAGCGCCAGATCCTCGAGCGCATGATCGTCGAACGCGCGCAGCTGCAACTGGCCAAGGAAATGGGCGTGCGGGTCGACGACAGCACGCTCGACCGCGCCATCGGCCGCATCGCCGAGCAGCAAAAAATCACCCTGCAAGACATGCGCAACCAGATGGAAAAAGAGGGCACCACCTTCGCCGCCTTCCGCGAGGAGATCCGCGAAGAGATCATCATGCAGCGCCTGCGCGAGCACGAGGTCGACGCCAAGATCCAGATCTCGGACGCCGAGGTGGATAACTATCTGGCCGCCGAACAAGCCGCCGCCGCCGACCAGGTCGAGCTCAATCTGGCCCAGATCATGATACGGATCCCGGAAAACGCTTCGCCCGAAGTGATCGGGGCGCGCCGCGCGCGGGCCGAGGAAGTGATGCGCCAGCTGCGCACCGGGGCCGATTTCGCCAAGATGGCCGGCACCTATTCGGACGCCGCCGACGCCCTCAAGGGCGGCGAGATCGGCTGGCGCAATCCGGACCGTTTGCCGCCCCTGTTCGTCGAGCAGCTGGGCAAGCTCAAAGCGGGCCAGGTCACCCCCATCATCAAGAGCGCCACCGCGTTCCACATCCTCAAGCTGGTGGGCAAGCGCTCGGTGGCCGAGGCCCAGGCCGCCACGGCCGTGCAGCAAACCCACGCGCGCCACATCCTGATCAAGGTCAGTCCCACCGTGCCGGCGGCCGACGCCAAGCGCAAGCTGACCGAATTGAAGGAGCGGCTCGATAACAAGGCCGCCAAGTTCGAAGAGTTGGCGCGCCTGTTTTCCAACGACGGTTCAGCCAGCAAGGGCGGCGATCTGGGCTGGCTGTTTCCGGGCGATACGGTGCCTGAATTCGAGGCCGCCATGAACGCCTTGAAGCCGGGCGAGGTCAGTGGGCCGGTCGAGTCCAGCTTCGGTTTTCACTTGATCGAAGTATTGGAGCGCAAGAGCGACGACGTATCGAAGGAAAAGCTGCGCAACGCGGCGCGCCAGGCCATCCGCGAGCGCAAGCTGGAAGAGGCGACCGAGGATTGGCAGCGCCAGGTGCGCGACCGCGCCTATGTCGAATTTCGCAGCGAGGACAAGTAAGCCGATGGCCGCGAACTCGATGCGGGTGGCGACGTGAGCGCCAGCGCGGCGCGGCGCGGCGGCGCGCGCCCGGTGCTGGCGCTGACGGTGGGCGAGCCGGCCGGGATCGGCCCGGAAATCGCGATCCGCGCCGCCTGGGCCGCGCGGGCCGAGGCGGACTGCGTGCTGATCGGCGACGCCGCCTTCCTGGCCATGACGGCCGAGCAGATCGATCCCGCCATGCGGCTGGTGGCCTTGTCGCTGCAAGCGCTGCGCCAGGGCGGCTTGCCCGATTTCGGCGCCGGGCGGGTGGCCGTGGTGGACGTGCCGCTGGCCGCCTTTGTCACCCCCGGCGTGCTCGATGCGGCCAACGGGCGCGCCGTGCTGGCCACCCTGGACGCGGCGCTCGAAGGCGTGGCGGCGGGCTGGTTCGAGGCGATCGTCACGGCGCCGCTACAAAAGAGCGTCATCAACGCGGCCGGGGTGGCGTTTTCCGGTCACACCGAGTACCTGGCCGAGAAAACCGCCAGCGCGCACGTGGTAATGATGCTGGCCGGGCTGCCGAACGGCGCCGAGCATGCCGCCGCGCCGCTGCGGGTGGCGCTGGCGACCACCCATCTGCCCCTGGCGCGGGTGCCGGCCGCCATCACGCGCGCGTCCCTGGCCGCCACGCTCGACATCATCGACCATGATTTGAAGACCAAGTTCGGCATCGCCGCGCCGCGCATTCTGGTGGCCGGCTTGAACCCGCACGCGGGCGAGGGCGGCTACCTGGGGCGGGAAGAGATCGACACCATCGCACCGGCCCTGGCGGCGGCGCGCGCCAGGGGCATCGACGCGCGCGGCCCGTACCCGGCCGACACCCTGTTCCAGCCCAAATACCTGGAGCAGGCCGACTGCGTGCTGGCCATGTACCACGACCAGGGTTTGCCGGTCCTGAAATACGCCACCTTCGGGCGCGGCGTCAACATCACGCTCGGCCTGCCGCTGATACGCACCTCGGTCGACCACGGCACCGCGCTCGATCTGGCCGCGCGCGGCACCGGCCTGGCCGACTGTTCCAGCATGGAACAGGCGATCGGTAGCGCGCTGGCGATGGTGCTGGCGCGGCGCGCCCTTTCATCAGAAAAACAATTATGAAACACATTGCCCGCAAACGCTTCGGCCAGAATTTTCTGCACGATAAGTATGTCTTGAACCGTATCACCGAAGCCATCGCGCCGCGGCCCGCCGACACCATGGTGGAAATCGGCCCCGGCCTGGGGGCCATGACGGAGCAGCTGCTCAAGTCGCTCGAGCGCCTGCATGTGGTGGAGCTGGACCGGGACCTGGTGGCGCGCCTGGAAAAGACCTTCAATCCGGCCAAGCTGGTGATCCATGCGGGCGACGCCTTGCGCTTTGACTTTGCGCAATTGGCGCCGGCCGACGGCACAAAATTGCGGGTGGTTGGCAATCTGCCGTACAATATTTCCAGTCCCTTGCTGTTTCACCTGGCCGAGATCGCGCCGCTGGTGCGGGACCAGCATTTTATGTTGCAAAAGGAAGTGGTCGAGCGCATGGTGGCCGAGCCGGGCAGCAAGACCTACGGCCGCCTGTCCGTGATGTTGCAATGGCGCTATGCGATGTCCTTGCTGTTCGTGGTGCCGCCCACCGCTTTCGACCCGCCGCCCAGGGTCGAGTCGGCCATCGTGCGCATGATACCGCTGGCCGATCCTTTGCCTTGCGATCAGGCGACCTTGGAAGCGGTGGTGATGAAGGCGTTTTCGCAACGCCGCAAGGTGATTCGCAATTGTTTGGCTGGCATGTTTACTGAAGCGCAGATCGTGCAAGCCGGCATCGACCCCGGCGTGCGGCCTGAAACCGTCGGCCTGGCCCATTACGTGGCGCTGGCCAATTTGCTGTCCAACCCGACCTAGAACTGGGATGCCGCGATCATGAGCGACGAGGTCCGCCCCACCCCCCGCGCCACGCCGCGCGTCTTGCCGCGCGCGGCGCTCGACTGCGCGGTCACCCTGACGGTGGCCGGCCAGTCCAAGCTGACTTGCCGCAGCGTCGATCTTTCGCCCGGCGGCATCAGCCTGCTCACCCCCACCCAGCTGCGCCTGGCGCAATACTGCGCCCTCAGTTTCGAGCTCGATTCGCCGGATGGTCCTTGCCTGGTGGAAGCGATGGGCCAAGTGATTTACTGCGAACGTGCGCCCGAGCGTGGTTTCCGCAGTGGCGTGCAATTTTTGCACCTCGAGCCATCAAGCATGGCGGCCATTACCGGCTTGCTTTCGCGCGCGGGTTGAGCCGCGTGAGCGGATTAATCAGATTTCGCCAATAGCGCATGCAGGGTGTTGATGTCGGCGTGCAGTTTTGCGGCGCGTTGGCGATGACTTTGTTGCGCCTCAAGATCGACCTGAGCAGATGAGCTTTGAACAAATTCCTCCTCCATGCGCAGCTTCTCTTGCAATGCACGAAGTGATGACCAAAGCGCCATTTCAACGGCCTCATCTTGCAACTTGGATAGTACCCGCGCGGAAAAGCTGTGACCGGTATGGCAACGATATCGCGCCGGCACCGCGTCGGTGATTTTCCACAGGCTACCATTGCATTCAGGACAGGTGTAACCGGATGGGCTGCCAATTTTCTGCAAGTCTCGCAGTCCGGCCTCCCCTTTCACATAACTATTTTCCACAAGCAGCCATTCCGGCACCATGGGCTGCAACCTCGCTGATCCTGTCTCACCTGCGGATAACTCCGCGCAATCGACCCATGCCACCAGTGCGGGGCCAATCTCATGCAGCGGTAACACCTGGTCCACCATCACGTGGGCGATAGCGCTGGCCGGCATGTCGGGTACCTGCGCATCCGACGGATCCTGAACCACCGCGTGACCGCCACAGGTTTTCACCGCGTGCAGGCCAGCGGTGCCGTCGTCGAGATAGCCGGTCAATATGGTAGCGATGACGTGACCGTCGAAGGCGGCGGCGGCCGACCGGAACAAGGGGTCGATCGCCGGCCGCGTATGGTTCTCTTTGGGGCCATGCCACAAGCGCGCTATTGGCTGGCCTTGGTACTTCTCTACAGTGAGATGCAAGTCCGGGGGCGCAATCAAAATTCGGCCAAGTAACAACGGCTCGCCATCCTGCGCGTGTGCCACCGGCAGCGAGCACTGCTTTTGCAAAATTTTAGGCAGCACACTGGCGTGCGCGCCGATATGCATGACGATCAGCACCGTTGCCGCCAAATTGGCGGGCAACACCGAGGTTATTTTCGCCAAGGCGTGCAGCCCTCCCGCCGATGTGCCTATCAATATAATTTTATGCATCGATGCTCATTTAAATTTTAAACCTTGACTTTTATATTACTCGAAAAAACAATCCGGTTCAGTGCGACAGCTAACAACACACCGTAGAAACGCTGGAAAAATTATGATGACATTAACAGAGTAAAATTCATTTTTTTCGTGGTAATTTCATATGACCTCCACTAATATTTTCCAGCCGCAACAAATGACTCGTCGCACCTCAGCTGTGATCCCCAGCATGCAGCAATTTCCGATTGTGGGGATGGGAGCGTCTGCTGGAGGCATGGAAGCGCTGGTCGCTTTTTTCGAAAACAGCGGTGCGGACACCGGCGCGGCATATGTCGTTGTCATGCATCTCTCACCAACGCATGAGAGCCGCGCCGATGTCATTTTGCAGCGGGCAACGCGCATGCCGGTGGTCGTGGTAACAAAGCCCGTACCTGTAGAACAGAATACGGTGTACGTTATTTCGCCCACCCAATATATTGAAATGAATGATGGCTATCTCCGCGTTCGCAATCGTGAGCCAGGGGGCCCACCTGTAGCGATTGATCAATTCATACGCACCATGGCGCTTGCCCATGGCCAGCACGCAGTCGCCGTGATTCTTAGCGGCACTGGCATAGATGGCGTTAATAGCTTGTCGATTGTTAAGGACCAAGGCGGCTTAGTGTTAGTGCAAGATCCACGCGAGGCAGCACATGCCGGGATGCCACGCGCCGCTGTGGACAGCGGTATGGCTGACTTTGTGTTGCCAGTGGCACACATGCCAAAAAAACTTGCGGATGTGTGGCGCAATGCGGTGGAAATTGATTTGCCCGTGCCCGATACCGATGCGGGTGAGGATGACGATAGCGAGAGCGGCGTAACGGTTGTCAATCATCGCGACGAAACAACACTACGTGAGGTGCTGCGCATCTTACACAGGAAATCGGGCAACGATTTTTCTAAATATAAGCGGGCCACCGTATTACGCCGCATTGAGCGACGCATGCAAGTACGTGAGGTGCATAAGCTTTCCCGTTATTGTGATCTTCTCCGGGACGATGTCGCTGAAAGTCAAGCGTTATTAGGCCGATATGTTAATTGGCGTTACGCAATTTTTCCGTGACCGCGAGGCGTTTGATGTCATCAAACAAGATGTCATTCCCGAACTGTTCAAAGGCCGCCAAGGGGACGAACTGGTGCGTGTTTGGAGCGTTGCTTGCTCGACCGGCCAAGAACCTTATTCCCTGGCGATGCTATTAGCGGAGCATACCGAGGAAGCGAACTTGGGATATCAATTTCAGGTATTCGGCTCCGATATCGACGGGCGCGCGATCAGCGTGGCGCGTGCGGGAATCTATCCCGCCAGCGTGGCCGATGATGTGGGACAAGCGCGGCTCGACCAACACTTTACCAAAGAAGGTGATCGTTACCGTATCAGGAAGCCGCTTCGCGACACCGTTTTGTTTGCCAGTCAAAACATCTTGCGCGATCCGCCGTTTTCAAGACTCGACCTGATCAGCTGTCGAAATTTGCTGATTTACTTGAACCGCGATACGCATGCGCAGATCTTGGAGATGTTTCATTTTGCATTGAAACCTAACGGCTATTTGTTGTTAGGCAGCTCGGAGTCCGCCGATTCGCTGGCGGAATTTTTTATACCGGTTGATAAAAAAATCGCCTTTACCGCGCAAAACCGGTATCGCGATTTCCCCGTTCTGCGATACCGATGGCGGTCGCCCCTATCCCGCGCATCGTCACATCGAGTATTGCGCAACCTGAAGCCATTAAGTTTTCCTTTGCCACAGTGCATCAACGCTTATTGGCCGAGTACGCGCCCCCCAGTGTTCTCGTCAACCATCAATCCGACATTGTTCATTTCTCTGAAGGCACTCATCAGTTCCTGCGCCATACCGCTGGTGAACCTTCACGTAATTTGATCACGTTGGTCGAACCGGAGTTACGCTTAGAATTGCGCGCTGCTTTATTTCAAGCGATACAAAGCGGTAAAGGGGTGGAAACACGGCGCATTCGCATGGCGCGCAGCGATCGTAGATTTTATGTCAATATCACTGTTCGTCCAGTTTATGATATCAATACCAGCACGGATTTTATACTGGTATTGTTTCACAAAATCGAGCAAACCACGGAAGAGCATGCCGCAACTACCGACGATGTCAGAGACAGTCCGATTCTGGTCGGTTTGGAGGAGGAGCTACATCGTGTTAAGGCGCAATTGCAGGGTACGATCGAACACTCCGAAAGCTCTACTGCCGAGTTAAAAGCCTCCAATGAAGAATTGCAAGCGGTCAACGAGGAATTACGCTCTGCCACGGAAGAGCTGGAAACCAGTAAAGAGGAGTTGCAATCCGTCAACGAAGAGCTCATTACCGTCAATTTTGAATTGAAAAACAAAGTGGAGGAGACGGCTAAGGTCAATGACGACTTGCAAAATTTGATTTCGTCCACCGATATTGCCACTATTTTTGTCGATCGCAGCCGGCGCATCAAGCGCTACACTCCGCATGCGGCAGACCTGTTCCATCTTATTCCGGGCGATGTCGGGCGCCCGCTGCAAGATATAACGCATAAGTTAAATTACGCCGACCTTGCCAGCGATGCGACCGCGTCGTTTGAAACGCTACGCTCCGTGGAGCGCGAAGTGCCCAGCAACGACGGCCGTTGGTTTATCGCCCGCATTTTACCGTATCGCACAGGGCAGGATCGCATCGACGGGGCGGTCTTGACTTTCATCGATATCACCAGCCGCCGCCGGGCTGAAGAACAAATGCGCGACAGTGAAGCACGCATGCGGCTGGTCGCCGCCAGTACCAAAGATTATTCCATCATGACAATGGATAGCGACGGACGTATCACTAGTTTCAACAGCGGCGCTGAGCGGATTTATGGCTATCTGGAAGCAGAGGTGATCGGGAAGCCGAACAGTATAATGTTTACCGCTGAAGATCAGGCCGCAGGTATACCGGAATCGGAACGGCAGCGCGCAAGAACGGAAGGTCGCGCTGAGGATGAGCGTTGGCATCAACGTAAAAATGGCAGCCGATTTTTCTGTAGTGGTGTGATGACGCCGGTGATCGATGGTGATTTTTTTGGTTACGCAAAAATTGGCCGTGACCTTACCGGACGTTTGGAACACGAAAAGCGACGCTCGGAGCAATTGGCTTCGGAGCGCGATCAGCGTGAGGAGGCCCAGTCGGCCAATGCGCTCAAAGACGAGTTTTTTGCGGTGATGTCTCATGAACTGAAGCATCCTTTGAACTTGATTCATTTGAACGCGGATTTAATATGCAGATTGGCCGATGCGCGCGTTAATCCTGTATTGAGTAAGGCGGCTGAGGCAATTCGCGCATCCACCGTCAGCCAAGCGAAAATCATTAATGATTTGCTTGACCTATCTCGGATAAAAACCGGAAAAATGGCTGTCAATCGACATCGTTTCGATTTAAATGTCGTCACCAATTCGATCATTGAAGTGGTGCGCGCCGATCCGGCGGCGGGCAACCTTCAAGTTGAATGCAGTGAGCCAGTACGGCCCCAATCTACCGGACTTAAGCCGATGAGCCTAAAAATCGATTCGCGACGTTCA
>JAZKGI010000015.1:0-87311 GCA_040385995.1 Pseudomonadota bacterium | reverse complement strand
AAAAAAAGACCAAATTTATTTGTTAAGCGAGTATATAACCAAGCGGGTCTTGACAGATATAAGAACCTGTAACAGCATGGGGGACTGGCTGGCCGAGGTGGCCGGGCGAAGGCTTGGTCACCGGGCATGGCGCCGGGCCCGTTATGGCGGGCGCGCCGGCGTGGCGGGCTACTGCTCTACTGCGGCTGCGAGTTTGCCGGCGCCGCGCCGCACGTGGCGGGAGATTACCCCCATCATCTGTTCGATATCGATCGGCTTGGCGATAAAGTCGTCCATGCCGGCCTGCTCGCACAGCACCCGCTCGGACGCCATCACCCCCGCCGTCATGGCCAAAATCGGCACCCGCACCTGCAATTGCTGACGCAGGCAGCGGGTCGCCTCGATGCCATCCATGACCGGCATTTGCACGTCCATCAGCACCGCGTCGTAGCAATCGGCCGCGGCCGTCATCATGTCGAGCGCGACCTGGCCGTTTTCAGCCACCGTCACGTGGGCGCCGGCGTGCTCCAAAATACCGCGCGCGACCACCTGATTGAGCGGATTGTCCTCCACCAGCAGCAAGCGCACCCCGGCCAGCATGGCGCCGGGGACCACGGCGGCGGCCGGGGCCACGGCCGGCCCGCCGCGCTGAACAATGGCCTGGTGCAGGGTGTCGAACAGGCTGGACGCGGTCACCGGCTTGATCAGCAAGGCGTCGGCCTGCGCGGCGGCCGGATCTTGCACCAGCTTGTCGCGCCCGTAGGCGCTTACCATCAGCACCACCGGCACGGCGGCCAGCGGCGCCATCCGGCGCAGCGCCAGCATGGTCGCCACCCCGTCCATGCCCGGCATTTGCCAATCGGCCAGCACCGCGTGATAGTCCACCCCGGCCGCGTGCTGCCGGGCCAGGTGGTCGAGCGCATCCTGGCCCGAGGCCACGCTGTCGGCTTGCCAACGCCAGGCGCCGATGGTTTTGCACAAATAGTCGCGGCTGGTCCGGTTATCGTCGATCACCAGCACGCGCAACGCGCTGAGCGCATGGCCCTCGTCCAGGGGCGCGCCCTCGCCCAGCGCCGTCAGCGGCACGGTGACACAAAACTCGCTGCCCCGGCCAACCTTGCTGGTCACACCGATATGGCCGCCCATCAGGGTGATCAGGCGCCGGCTGATGGCCAACCCCAGCCCGGTGCCGCCATAGCGCCGGGTGGTCGAGGCGTCGGCCTGGGTAAAAGCGGAAAACAGACGCGTCACTTGCTCGGCGTCGATGCCGATGCCGCTGTCGCGCACCCGGAAGCGCAGCACCGCGCAGGCCCCGTCGCGCGCCAACAACTCGACTAACACCGACACTTCGCCGCGCTCGGTGAATTTGATGGCGTTCGATACCAGGTTGATCAGCACCTGCTGCAAGCGCATGGCGTCGCCCAGCAGCATGTGCGGCACGTCGGCCTCGACCCCGATGGCCAATTCCAGATCCTTTTCGCCCGCGTTCAAGGTCATCACGGTGGCGATGGCGCCCAGCACCTGGTTCAGCTGAAACGGTTCGGGCGCCAGCTCCATGCGCCCGGCCTCGATCTTGGAAAAGTCGAGCACGTCGTTAAGGATGCCCAGCAGCGCGTTGCCGGAGGCGGTGATCATGTCGAGGTATTGGCGCTGGGCCGGGTCAAGCGCGGTATTGCCCAGCAAATAGGCAATGCCCAGCACGGCGTTCATCGGGGTGCGGATTTCATGGCTCATATTGGCCACGAACTGGCTTTTCGCGCGGCTGGCCGCCTCGGCCTTCTGTTCGCTGGCCGCCTGGCGCAGCTCGGCGTTCTTGCGTTCGGTGATGTCGAGCCCCATCAGGTAAATGCCTTGCACCCTGCCGTCGGCCCCGATGTCGGGAATCAAATCCATCATCAAATGCCGCACCACCCCGTCGCGTTCGGTCTCCACCTCGGAATGCAGGAGCTGGCCCTGCAAGGCCAGCTCGGCATCGCGCTGCCAGGGTTCGGCCATGGGCCCGAACACTTGCACCATGCTGCGTCCAAGCATGACTTGCGGGTCGAGCTGCCACAGCCGCTGATAGTGGCTATTGGTGAACTGGAACAGGGTGTGGCGGTCCAGGTAAGCGATCAGGGCCGGCAGATTGTCGGCGATCATACGGATGCGTTTTTCCCGCTCGGCGATCTGCTGCTCGAAGGCGATGCGCACCGACACGTCGTGGATGAAGGCGTTGGCGATATGGCCGTGCTCGCCCTGCAACGCGCCGACCGACAATTCGACCGGCATGGTGTGGCCGTCGCGGTGCAGCGCCAGCACGCGGATGCGCTGGTTGATGATCGGCCCGCCGCCGCTATGGCCGAACGCGGCCATGCCGGCATGGTGACCGGCGCGCAGGTCGGCCGGAATGATCATCTCGACGTTGCGTCCCAGCGCCTGTTCGCGGGTCCAGCCGAACATGGCCTCGGCGCGCGCGTTCCATTCCAGGATCACGCCATCGCTGTCGCTGCTGACGAAGGCGTCGGGCGCGCGCTCGAGGATATTGCGCACCAGCGAGGCGGCGCTCCGCATGTCCGCCTCGGCCCGCTCGCGCTGGTGGGTCAAACGATAAAAGGCGCCGCTCAATTCGCCGATTTCGCCGCGCCGGTCCAGTTGCAGCACCTCGATGCCGCTACGGTTTTCCTGAATGGCGGCGATATTGCGGCGCAGCGTTTCCAGCGGACCAAAAAGAAACCGGATACCGCGCAAGGCCAGCCAGCCGGCGGCCAGCGCGAACAGCAACGCGGCGATCAGCGCGTCGCGCCGCTGATTGAACAGGGGCGCCAGCGCTTCGTTGGTGGGAAAGCGGCTGGCCACGATCCAATGGGTCGAGCGCAGCCGTTTGAAGGCATAAATGCCGGGGCTGCCGCGCACGTCGCTCGACTCGCTCCAGCCTTCGAAACCCTGCAAAGCCTTGCGCATGGCCATGCTGGCACGCGGATCGCGCCCCACGTCTTGCAAAATGCGGGCGC
The DNA here is from genome assembly GCA_040385995.1 of Pseudomonadota bacterium. GTDB lineage: Bacteria > Pseudomonadota > Gammaproteobacteria > Burkholderiales > Burkholderiaceae_D > Janthinobacterium. The sequence goes on along the minus strand of JAZKGI010000015.1, from coordinate 84,342 downwards.
GGTCGGGATGACTGATCAAGATGCCGTCGCCGCTCAAAATGAACAGGTAGCCGGTGCGGCCCGGCTTGAGCGCGCCCAGCGGCTCGGTCAAGCCCGATTGCAGCAAGCTGATCGAGCCGCTGATCACCAGCGCCAGCTTGCCGTCGGCATCGAACACCGGCGCGCTGATCAACACCACCGGTTGACGCGACACCTGGCCCAGAAACGGCGGCGATATGATGACGTGACCGGCGGCCACGGCCATGTCGAAGAAAGGCTGGCCCTTCACCAGGAACGACGAGCGGGGCGCCAGCGCGAAGGGAGAGAACACATCGACCACGGCGCCATCGGGGTCGAACACGGACAAGGTGGTGAATTTGCCGCGCAGCGCCGCATGCGTGAGCAAGTATCGGTGCAGCTGCGCGCGGTCGGCCAGGGCGGCCGGCGGCACGGCGGCGGCGAGCGCCTCGATCATGATTTTTTTCGCCTCCAGATCGCCGTCGATGTACGCCGCGGCGCCCGCCAAGGCGATAAACTGCTGGTTACCGATCACCGCTTTCATGTCGCGCTCGGCCAACATCAGCGACATCATGGCCACGATCACCGACGCCGCCAGCACCAGCAACACCACCAGCGCCGCCAAGCGAAACTTGAGACTGTCGCGCCAGGGCGAGCCAGGTGTCATGACCGCTTTCCATTCGCGGCCGGCGCTTGGCTGAGCGGCGTGCCGCGCGCGGCGCGCGGCGGGCGGAGGAAAACGGCGGATTTGCGCGGCATGCCCATCCTTTTATCCAGTGGCTATATATAGCTAGATAGCTCCCGCCGATCTTATCATTTCGCAACGCGCGCAAGGCGGCAGAACCGCATTGTGTTGTTTATTTCACTTCGGGTGGGGAGAGGAAGCGGGATGGCGCCGGCCGCCATGGCGCAGCGCGGCGCGGCGGCGTTTAATGCAGGCGACTGTTGCTGGTGGCGGTTTGCCAACCGTGCGCGGGCTCGTCCACCGAGCGGCTAAGCCATTGCCACTTGGCATCAGCGGCCGCGCGCGCCCGGTCGGCCTCGGTGCCCATGGCATACATGGCGCTGCCCAGCAGCAGGCGCAGGGGCGGCTCATGCAGCGCCGCCACTTTTAACACCGCTTCGGCCACACGGGCCGGATCGCCCAGCGAGGCCAGGAATTCAGGCGAGCCGATCATCTCCACCACGTCGCCCACCGTGGGATCGTAAGCGGGGTGGCTGGGAAAAATGGTGAGCGAATTGTCGCGCGCGAAATCGGTGCGCATGGCGCCCGGTTCGCACACCGTCACCTTGATGCCCAGCGGCGCCACCTCTTGCGCCAGCGATTCGAGCAAGCCGGCCAGCGCCCATTGCGAAGCATAAAAAGCGGCCACCCCGGGGTTGGCGATGCGGTCGCTCACGGACGCCATTTGAATCACGCGTCCGGCGCCCTGCTGGCGGAAGACGGGCAACACCGCCTGGATCACACGGATGCTGCCCATCACGTTGGTGTCGAACTGGGCGGCGATGGCCTCGAGCGGCATGTCTTCGACCGCGCCCACGCTGGCACAGCCCGCATTGTTGATCAACACATCGATGGCGCCGAACACCCGCACGCCCTGCTCGACCGCCAGACGCGCCGCGTCGGCATGGCCGACATCGAGTGTCAGCGGCAAAATCCGGTCGCCGTAGCGCTGCACCAGTGCTTGCAATCGCTCGGGCCGACGCGCGGTGGCGATTAAGCGATGCCCGGCCGCCAAAATGGCTTCGGCCAGGCTGCGTCCCAGACCGCGTGCGCTGCCGGTCAGAAAAAAGATCTTGCTCATGGGTCGCTCCGCGAAATGGACGCTCGTATTATATATGCCGGACTGGCCGGCCCGTCAATATCGGCCTCGACAACAACGGCGCCGTCGCGCGCCCTTCACATACAGTACAACTTATCATCTTTACACGGAGCGTTATGCGAGGCATCATCTTACGTGACGGCCAGATCGCCGTGCCTCAACCGCCCGTGAAGTTGCACCGGTAACGAGAAGACCAGGAGCGACCGACCTTGAACGAACTCGACTTTACCCTGACATCGACCCCCTGGGCCACCCCGTCGGCGGCGCAGCGCTTGCTCGGCTTGACGATATTGTGGCATCCGCAAGCCGAGCGCATCGGCGAGCAATGCATCGCCGCCGATGCCAAGGGCATTGAGATGAGCCGCTTTTCGCCCCTGTTCCGCCGCCTGGGCACCCAGCAAGCAGCCACCCCGCTGGCCGAGCGCGGCATCACGCGCGCGCCGCTGACGATCCGGCGCGACGCGGCCGACCATGTGACGATCAGCGTGCCCGACAGCCGCATGGTGGTCGAATGCAACGGTGTGACGGTGACCGAATCGGTCCGGCTCGACAGCTTGCAAGTCGAACGCGGCGTGGTGCTGGGACTGGGCGGCGTGATTCTGGTTTGCCTGCACTGGATGGCGACCCTGCCGCGCAGCGACAGCGGCTCGGCCTTGACGGGCGTGGGCAGCGCCGCCATCAAGCTGCGCGAACTGGTGCGCCAGGCCGCCGCCACCGATTTGAGCGTGCTGCTGCTGGGCGAGTCCGGCAGCGGCAAGGAAGTGGCGGCCCAGGCCATCCATGCCGCCAGCGCCCGCGCCGGCGCGCCCCTGGTGGCGGTCAACATGGCCGCGCTCAACGAATCGCTGGCGGCGGCCGATCTGTTCGGCGCGGCCAAGGGCGCTTACACGGGCGCCCAGACGGTGCGCAACGGCTACTTCGCCGAGGCCGATGGCGGCACCCTGTTTCTCGACGAAATAGGCGATACCCCGTCCACCATCCAGCCCATGCTGCTGCGGGTGCTGGAGACGGGCGAATACCGCCCGCTGGGCGCGCCGGCCAACCGGCGCAGCACGGCGCGCCTGATCGCGGCCACCGACCAGGATATCGAAACCCGTCCCTTCAACCAGCCACTGCTGCGGCGCCTGGAAGCGTTCGTGATCCGCGTGCCGCCCCTGCGCGAACGGCGCGAGGATATTGGTTTGCTGATCGTGCAGGTGCTCGAGCAGTGGCGCGCCCAGTCGGGCCAGCCGGTGACGGTGCCGGCCGCCCTGGCCAGCCAGCTATGCAATTACGATTGGCCGGGCAATATCCGCCAACTTGGCAATGTGGTGCGCCGCATCTGCATCGCGCTCAGCGCCGGCGACACCGACGCGGCCCGCTTCGAGGTGCTGGTGCGGCGGCCCGCCGAGCGCGCCGCCGCGCCAACGCCCGCGCTCGGCCCGGCCACCGGGGCCGCGCCCGCCGACACGTCCACCGTATCGGCCACTGTTACGGCGGCCGTTACGGCGGCCGTTACGGCCACCGATACGGCCGCGCACGCCCGCCCGGACGGCAAGCGGGTCAAGCTGTCGGAGTTAAGCGAGGCCCAGGTTTTGGAGGCGATGGAAGCGTGCCACTGGATGATACGGGGCGCCGCGCAACTGCTGGGCATTTCGCGCCCCTCGCTCTACAAGCTGCTGGCCGAGCACCCGGCGATCCGCGATGTGGAGGCGATTCCGCCCGAAGAGGTGGCCGTGGCGTACCGCCAAAGCCAGGGTGATGTGCGGCGATGCGCGTCGCTGCTGAAAACGCCCAGCGAGGCGCTGCGGCGACATCTGAACCGAGCCGGCTAGGACAGCGCGTTTTGCCCGGTTTTGCCTGTCAAACGGCGCCGTTGACATGCAAACGGCCCGTCGCTGACACCGTATTGACACCAGACCAAGGGCGCCGGCGCTTCGGCCGGGCGTTTGGCGCGGCAGCGCGGCTGGCACGACGCTTGCAAAGCACTAGGTGGCCGGCGCCCGCGGTCGATCGATTTGCCCCCTTCAGGAAACGCCATGAAACTGTCACTCGCAGCGAAATTCAACCTCGTGTTTCTGATCATCTTCGCCGTCGGCTTCGTCGCCGCGGGCGCCGCCACCAATTATTTGTTGCAGCAAAACGCCAGGGCCGAAACCTTGGACAATGCGCGCGTGCTGATGCAGGCGGCCATGGCGGCCCGCAGTTACACCTCGGGCCAGGTGGTGCCGCTGTTGGCGGAGCGGCTGGAAACCGAATTTTTGCCGCAATCGGTACCCTCCTACGCCGCCACCGAACATTTGAACCAGCTGCTCAAGGCTTACCCCGATTTCAGCTACAAGGAAGCGACCCTCAATCCCACCAACCCACGCGACCGCGCCGCCGACTGGGAGGCGGACCTGGTCAACGCCTTGCGCGCCAAACCGGCCTTGCGCGAGCTGGTGGGCGAACGCGAAGGCGCCACCGGCCCGGCCCTGTATGTGGCGCGCCCGCTGCAAATCAAGGACGCGTCTTGCCTGCGCTGCCACAGCACGCCCGACGCGGCCCCGCCCAGCATGCTGGGCATTTACGGGCGCTCGAACGGCTTCGGCTGGAAACACATGGAAATCGTGGGCGCCCAAGTGGTGTCGGTGCCGCTGACGGTGCCGCTCCAGCGCGCCGGCCTGATGCTGCGCAGTTATATGTTCTCGATGCTGGGCATTTTCGTGTTCTTGCTGGTGGCGCTGAACCTGATGGTGCATTACTTCGTCACCCGCCGCATCAGCCAGCTATCCCGCCTGGCCGACCAGATCAGCCTGGGGCAAGACGACGCCACCCCGTTCGACACCGCCGGCAACGACGAATTGTCGACCCTGGCCCGCTCCTTCGGCCGCATGCGCACCAGCCTGGCCAGCGCCATGACCATGCTGGAACAGTAAGCGGACCGCGCTATGATCGACAAACTGGGCAAATACCGTATCGACGATGTGCTGGGCCGGGGCGCGATGGGCATCGTCTACCGCGCCTACGACCCGCACATCGCGCGCACCGTGGCGCTCAAGACGGTGCGCAAGGACCTCTTTAGCGCCGCCCAGCACGAAGGCTTGATCGAGCGCTTCAAGACCGAGGCCCAGGCCGCCGGCCGCTTGAACCATCCCAACATCGTCGCCGTCTACGACTATGGCGAGGACAGCGACTCGGCCTACATCGCCATGGAATACGTGGATGGCACCCCCTTGCACACCCTGCTTGCGGCCGAGCGGCCCACCGCCTTGGACCGGGTGGCCGCCTGGACCGGCGACTTGCTGCGCGCGCTGGTGTATGCCCACGCGCGCGGGGTGGTACACCGCGACATCAAACCGGCCAACCTGCTGATCACCGTCACGGCCCAGCTCAAGGTGGGCGACTTCGGCGTGGCCCGGCTCGACACCTCGAACTTGACCGAAGCCGGTTCCATGATCGGCACCCCCAGCTATATGTCGCCCGAACAGTTTCGTGGCGAACAGGCCGACGGCCGGGCCGACGTGTTTTCGGCCGGCATTGTGCTGTACCAGTTGCTGACGGGCGCGCGACCGTTCTCGGGCACGCCATCGGTGGTGATGCACCAGATATTCAACCACACGCCGCCGGCCCCTTCCCGCCTGCACCCTGCCCTGGGCTGCGCCTACGATCAGGTGCTCGAGCGCGCCCTGGCCAAAAACGCCGACCAGCGTTTTCAAACCGCGCAAGCGTTTTTGGACGCGTTCGAGGCGGCCGCGTGCGAAGGCGCCGGCGCCGACCCCGAGGCGACCCTGTATTTTCCCGTCGAGCGGGCGCCATTGGCGGGGCGGCCGGGCGGCGCCGCTGCCGCGCCCGCCGCGCAGACACGGACCGACAGCGGCGTCAGCGGCGTCAGTGGCGTCTCCACCGTGACGCCGTGGAAGCAGCAAGCTTTTCCCGCGCTGGAGGCGATCTTGTCGCACCAGATCGGACCAATGGCAAAATTTCTGCTGAAAAAGATCGCGGCCGATGCCGACGGGGTCGATGCGCTGTGCGCGCGACTGCTGCCGCATATTCCATCGGAGCTGGGCCGGGTTCAGTTCCAGGCCGGGGTGAGCGCCATCAAGAAAAAACTCCAGGCCAGCGGCACGGGAACCGGCTCCGGTACCGGCTCCGGTAGCGGGTCCGGTACCGGCTCCCGTCTCGGCTCCGGTCTCGGCTCCGGTCTCGGGTCCGGTCTCGGCGCCAACGCCAGCCGCGCGTCCGCAAGCGGCAGCGTCAACCGGGGCGCGCCGCCGCCGGGCGACACGGCCGGCACGGCGCCGCGCGCTTACGACGCCGCCTACGCGCGGCAAGTTGCGCAACTGCTGACCGTGCACGTGGGACCGATCGCCCAGGTGCTGGTCAAACGCGCCATGCGCCAAACCGACGACAAGGCGGCGTTCGTGCGCCTGCTCGCCGAGCAAATTGACGATGCCGCGCAGCGCCGGCGTTTCCTGAACGCGGCCGATGCGTGCTGACAGTCAGGCTGACACCCAGCAGCGCCCGTCCCGCCGCGCGCGCCATGCGGCCATCGCGGCGCGCGGAATCAATTGATGAGCACCCGGCAGCTTGGCCAACACGGCCTGTGCGCGCTGCCCATCGGCGCGGCGTGCGGCATCACGGACATCGGCCCGGTACGCAGCAACAACGAAGACAGTTTCCTGATCGATAGCACGCTGGGCTTGGCGGCGGTGGCCGACGGCATGGGCGGGCATGCGGGCGGCGCCGTCGCCAGCGCCGCCGCATTGATCGCCATGCAACAATATCTACGCCGCCTGCCCCCCTTGGCGGCCGACTGCGCCAGCGACCATGCGGGCGACGCCGACGCCACCACCCCGCACGCCCAGCCAGCGGGGCCGGCGGCGCCCGATTGGAACGCCAGCGCGCTGGCCCGGCTGCATGCGGCGGTGGCGTACGCCAACTTGACCATCCATGCGCAAAATCTGGCCCTGCACTGCCGGGCCGGCGGCATGGGCACCACCCTGACCGGCATCTGGACCCCGCGCGCCGGCGCCGGCACGCTACTGTTCCATGTGGGCGACAGCCGGCTCTACCGCCAGCGCGCGGACGTGTTGACACCGCTCACGCGCGACCACACCCTGTACCAGGAAGCGCTCGACCGTGGCCTCATCGATAACTTACCAGCACGCAATTTATTAATGCAAGCGGTGGGGCCGGCGGCCAGCGTGATGCCGGAAATTCGATTGCTCAGCTTGCTACCGGATGACTTGCTGATGATATGCAGCGACGGCTTGCACGGTGGCGTGCCGCATGGCGAAATCGAAGCCGTGCTGTGCACGGTGCGCGGCGACGCGCTCGAGGCGGCCTGCACGGCGCTGGTGGCGCTGGCCAAACAATATGGCGGGCGCGACAACATCACCGTGCTCTTGGTGCGTTGCGGCGCGCACGCGCGTTGACGCGTCACCGCCACTGGCTGCGGGGCGGCAAAAAATATGCAAATGTTTTCATAAAGATATGGCACACTGGGAAGGTGGCGGCCGCCTCTGCACCGGCGGCGCGCCAACGTATTGCGCCAGTCGCCAGCAGCCGGTCGGACTTGGGATGGTTGGCTGCCCGGCCGGGATATTCCCTGTAGAAAAGAGCAGTCCATGAATCAATCGAAAACCGCGTTCGACGACACCACCACGCTCGCGCATTATCAGATCAAGACTTGTATCGGCGAGGGCGGCTACGGCGCCGTGTACGAAGCCTGGGATAGCAAGCTGTGCCGCAGCGTGGCGATCAAGCGCATCAAACAGGCGCCGTCCGGCCAAGCGGGCGCCAGCCTGCTCAGGGAAGCGCGGCTGGCGGCCTCCCTGCACCACGCCGCGTTCGTCAAGATTCATGCTGTCGAGCAAGACGGCGATAGCCAATCCATCGTCATGGAACTGGTGCCGGGAAGCACCGTGAAAGCGCTCATCGAATCGAACCGGATCGCCCCTTCGGAAGCGCTGGACTGGGTCGGCCAAGTGGCCGACGCGATGCAGGTGGCGCACGCGTCGGGCCTGGTGCATGGCGACCTCAAGCCGTCCAACCTGATGGTCGAACCATGCGGCGCGCTGCGCATACTCGACTTCGGCTTGGCCACCAAGCACGATCCGCTGGCCACCACCTCGCTGGCCCAGATCGGCACCCAGGGCACCATCGCCTACATGGCGCCGGAGCGCCTGCACGGCGCGCCGCCCGACGCCCGATCGGACGTGTACGCGCTTGGCATCATGCTCTACGAATTGCTGTGCGGCGCGCGCCCCTTCGCCGTGTTAAACGGCTTGGCCCTGGCCGCCGCGCACGCCCAATCGTCGTCCGACCAATGGGATTACTCGCCTTCCCTCAGCCCGGCGCTGGTCAAGCTGATTCGCGCCATGACGGCGCACGCGCCGGCGCAGCGCCTGGCCGGCATGGCGCAGGTGAGCGCGCGCCTGGCCGCCCTGTCGCCCCGCCGGGCGCGATCGCGCGCGCCGGCCGGCGTGCCGCCCGCCTTGCCGTGGCGGCCGGCGGCCAAAACCGGCCGCATCGCCGGCGCGCTGCTGGCGGCGGCGCTGCTGAGCGTGGGCGCATGGCAGGCGCTGCCCTACCTGCCCGCCTTGCAGCTGGCCGCCACACCGTATTCGGAAACGCTGGAAATGCGGCGCGGTTTGGCCAGCTTGAAACTGTACGAGCAGCCCGGCCGCCTGGAGCGCGCGCGGCAAGCGTTTGACACCATGCTGGCCCACACGCCCGGCAACGCGGCGGCGGCGGCCGGCTTGTCGCTGATGTACAGTCTGCGTTACGTCAACGACGGCCAGGACGAAGTCTGGCTGCAAAAAGCCGACGCCGGCGCCCAGCAGGCGCTCATGCTGGACGCGCAATTGGCGCTCAGCCATGTGGCCAAGGGCTGGGTGCTCGACACCCAGGGAAAATACGCGCCGGCGCAGCTGGCGTTTGACCAGGCGCTGCGCCTGGACCCGCTCAATTTTTTTGCCTGGCACGGCAAATCGCTGGCGCTGCGTCACTTGCGGCGCCATGCCGAGGCCCGCGCCCACACGCTGCTGGCGGCACAGCGCTTCCCGTCGGAGCCCGTGTTTAGCAATGAACTGGGCACCATCGATTACGAACAGGGCGACTATCGGGCGGCCGAACGGCACTTCCGGCGCAGCATCGAGATCGAGCCGGACGCGGTGCTCGCCTACGTCAACCTGAACGCGGCCCTGCTCCAGCAAAACCGGGGCGACGAGGCCCTGCAAGTGCTACAGCAAGGCTTACAGGTGCGCCCCAGCGCCAATCTGTATTGCAACCTGGGCAACGCGCTCTTCATGCGCGGCGACTATGTGGCCGCCGCCACCGCGTTTGAAAACGCCGTCTCGCCGACCAAGGGCGCGCCGGGCGACTACATCAATTGGGCCAACCTGGCCGACACCTTGCTGTGGATTCCCGGCCGCGCCGAGCAAGCGCGCAAGGCTTACGAAAAAGCCCGGCAGTTGCTGGCGCCGCGCCTGGAACGGGCACCCAACGATGCGACGCTGGTGTCGCGCATGGCGCTGTACGCCGCCCGCACCAAATCGAAGCCCGATGCGGAGGCGTTGATACGGCGCGCCCAAACGCTGGCGCCCGCCAATCCGGTGGTCTGGTTCCGCGCGGCGCTGGCGCACGAATTGCTGGGCAACCGGGCCAGCGCGCTGGCGGCGATCGGCAAGTCCAGGCAACTGGGCTATTCGGAAAAATTCATCGAGGCCGAACCGGACTTGGTGGCGCTGCGGCGCGACCCGGCGTACGCGGCGCGCGATTGATGGCGCCGTCGGCGGGCGGGCACGCGGCAAACGAGCGACATGTCAAACCCTATCTTTAATCTAGAAAAACACCATGACCCAATACACCCTCACGATCTGCTACGACCAAACCGCCGGAACGCCCGCGACCCCGATTTTTTCCCCCAGTTTTAACGATCCGACGGTCGAGCAATTTAAAATTGGCGATGTCCTCACGATCGGTTACTCCGGTCCGGGCACAGTGTTGGTCAGCGCCTTGCTGGCCGGTCCCAAGAAGGCGGCCACTGACAATGCCCTCGACGTCGACCAAACCAAAAACATCCGCACGCCGTTTAACGGCGGCCAAGTCAACCCGATCAACCTGATGGAACACCCCGTTTTGACGATCACGGGACCGGTGGGATTGTGGGGCTTTACCGTGGCATTTGCGGTACAGTACCAGGGCAATACGGCATTTCATTATTTGCCCGACCCGGAACTGCATGTTGGCTCCACCCCCCATTAAGGCCGCCATCGACGAACATAGCGGCGCGCTCAAGCCTACAGGCTGGCCGGACACTGAAACCGCTCCAGCGCGTCGCGTCGATACGGATTGATCACACTGTTCGCGTCGAGCCGGTACGCGGCCTTGTGCCCGTCCAGATCGAAGGTCAGCTTGTAGCGGTCCCCTTGCGCGCCGGGTTCCAGCACCGCTTTGTCCATCATGCGCAACCAGGCCCAGGGGCCGTCCGTCGCCAAGCCCTCGTGCAGGGCCGGCACCGTCTCGAAGCGCACCTGACCCGCCCCTTTCCCGCTCGGCAGCGCCACCGGCACCGAAACCGGCGCCGTGCCGGCACTGTAAGCGACCGCCTGGCCATCGATTTGCAGCTGGACCTGGGTCAGCGCCGGGTCCACGGTCAACGGCGTCAACGCGAAGCGCAACGAGGGGGCGCTCGCGCCAGCGCCGAAAAAGGCGTCGCGCACGCGCGCGCCGCGCTGGAATTGAGCCAGCACCGTTTGCGCGATACCCAGCTGCGCGCCGTCGCGCCACACCCAGTTGGCGCCCCCCATATCGACGTGGGGCGCCAGGTGCTTGCTGAAAAAATCGTCCATCAATCCGCCCGGCGCGAAGAACTTGCCGAAGTCGTCGGGCGTGATGTCCTTGGCCGCCCCCCGCACCAAAGGATAGCGCCCGGATATGGCTTGCTGGCAGAAGCTGGCCGAGGCACTCCACAAGGCGTTCAGGCGCGCCCGCTCGCTGCCCAGCGTGAGGCCGTCCGCCGCGCTGTCGATGGCGCGCAGCATGCCGCCCAGCGGCGCGGGCTGGCCCTCGGCCTCGCGCTTGAGGCGGGCCGGCAGCCCGCCGGCCGGCGCCGGCGTGCCGGCTCGCCGCGCGTGGTTGGCGGCGTCGAAATACTGGGCGCTCTCCTTGAGCATGGCGAGCACCTGGTCCAGCGGGGCCGGCGCGCCCGGCGCGCCCACCAGCTGATGGAGCGGCGCGAAATGGCGGTCGACGGCGCTGCCCGGTGGCGCGGCGGCGGCCGGCGCGGCGTCGCCCGTGCCCAACGCCGCCGCCAGTTTGGCGCGCGCGGCGTCGAGCCGGCCTTGCACCGCCGCGCCCAAGGCGTGCAGCGGGGCCGCTCCGGCCGGCGCGCCGTCCAGCGTGGTCTCGCGCGCCGCCGTCGTCAGCAAGGCGCGCACGGGCGAATCGGGCGCGGCCAGCGCGCCGGCCACCCGCGCGCCCTGCTCCAGACTGGAAAACGGCGGCACCCGCACATCGGCCAGGAAGGCATCCCATTGCGCGATATACTCTTCTTCATATAGTTGACGCAGCGCGGCCGGCAAGCCCGCGTCGGCGCTGGCGCCGACCGCTTCCTGCCGATCGAGCACCCAGCCGTCCTGCGCGATGTCGGCGATGGCCGCCGGCAGCGCCTGCTGAAATCGGCGGTGGCCGGCCACGCTGAACATGCCCGGCACGCCACGCGTGAGCGGCGCGCCGCTGTGCCGCGCCAGCAGCGCCGAGACGTCGCGCCCGACCGCGCCGTTGACGCTAAACTCGGGCAGGCGGGCTTGCTCGAGCGCGCGAACCAGGCGCTGATACACCCGTTGCGGCAGCGGCATTTTGGCCAGGGTCAGGCGTGTGCTGGCGATCAATTGGGCATCGAGCGCGGGTGCGGTGGCGCCGTCTTGGCCGTCTTGCAGCAGCGCGGCGGCGTGCCCCAGCAGCGCCTGGCGCTGCGCCGCGCTGGCGCCGGTCAGATTGCGCGCCCAGTCCTGCTCCAGCCAGGCCAGCACCGAGGGTGGGTCGAGATGGCGCCGCTGCCCCAGCATCAGATAAACCCGCAGCGTGGCGTACAAATATTCCTGGCTGGCCGCGTCGCCGCGCCGCAGCGCTTGCTCCAAGCGGGCGACCAGACGCGGCATCAGCGCCGCGCGCAGCAAGCGCTGGTACATCGCTTGCGCGCCGTCGCCCAGCGTCTCGTGCTGGGACAGGGTGAAGCGGCTCAGTAGCGGCACCGGCTCGGCGCGCGCGCCGTAACCACCCGGCACATCGCGCGCCGCGTCGAGCAGCGGCAGCAGCGGCAGCGGCGCGGCCTCTTGCGCCAGCGCGCGCGCGTGCTGCGCGAGCACCGCCGTGGCGGCCGCCACCTGGGCCACATGGCGCGCGTTGCGCGCCGCGCTGATGCTCAAGCCTGCCGCCAGCGCCAGCAGCAGCACGCCGATGGCGCCGTGACCGAGCCAGTGCAAACGCCGCCGCAGCCGTTCGACCCGCCAATTGGTGCCGGCCAGTTCGGCCTCTTTGAAAATCAGCTCGCGCAGCAAGCCGGTTAAAAAATAACTCCGCCCGCTGTGTACATTCGGCGGCAGCACCTTGCGGTCCAGGCCGAAGGCGCCGGCCAGCGCCGCCATCACGCGGTCGATCGGACTGCCTTCCTGGGTCCCGCTGGTGAAGTACACGCCGCGCAGCATGACGGCGGGCTCGTACCGGGTGGGGCCGAACACATCGTTCAAGAACGCGCCCAGCACCGGGCCGATGCCGGCGAACTGCTGGGGAAACCGGTACACCAGCGCGCGCCGTTGCAGGTCGCGCTCCTGCTGCACGCGCGATAGCACGCGCTCCTGTAAACGGCGCTCCAAAGCCCCGAACTGTTCTGCGAAGCCGGCCAGCGCCGGCGCCGGCGACGGCAGTTCGCCCTTGTCGAGCGCAAACGTCATGCCCCAGACCTGGGCCCGTTCCTCGCGCCCCAGGGTGTCGAAAAACTCCACGAAACCGGCCAGCAGATCGCATTTGGTCACCACCACGTAGATCGGAAAGGTCACGCCCAGCCGCTCATGGAGCTCTTTCACGCGCGCGCGCACCGCCCTGGCCAGGCCCTCGCGGGCGGCGCCGCCCTGCTCCAACAGATCGGCCACGCTCACGGTGACGATGGCGCCGTTGATCGGGCGCCGGCGTCGGTGCTTTCTGAGCAGGCCCAGAAAACCGTGCCAGGCGGCCTGATCGACTTCGGCGTCGCTATCCTGGGTGGTGTAACGGCCGGCCGTGTCGAGCAGCACCGCCTCTTCGCCAAACCACCAGTCGCAATGGCGGGTGCCGCCGACGCCGCCGATCGCGCCCGGCCCCATCGCCTCGGCCAGCGGAAAGGTCAGGCCGGAATGGATCAGGGCCGTGGTCTTGCCGCTGCCGGGCGCGCCGACTAATACATACCACGGCAGTTGATATAGATAGCGCCCACCCGGCCCCTTGGCCGCGGCGGCCTTGCGCAGCACGGCCAGGGCCTCCCGCATGCGCCGGCCCAGCGTGACCAACTCGTGCGCCGACGTTTGCGCCGCCATGTGCGATGCCCGCGCGCCCGCATCGCCTTGGGCGGCGGCCGACGGTGACTGCGACGGCGACTGCGCGGCCAGGCTGGCCGTCAAACGGCGCTCGGCCAGCAAAGCGACGCCATATTGCCACAGGAAGTAGGCGGCCCAGGCCAGCAGCAGGAACAAAATGGCGTAGCCGCGCGCGGCGGCGGGGCCGAACGGCACATTGCCGTCGAAGGCCAGCAGCGGGCCGTCGAACCATACCAGCAGCGACAATAGCAGCACACCGAGCAGCGACAGCACGGCGGGTTTCAGCAAAAACTTCAAGCAGCGTTTCATCGGGATGCCCTTCATCGGCCTAGCGAAAAAATACATTGCGCCGTCACGGCGGCGGCGCCGGCGTGAGCACGGTGATCTCGACGCGCCGGTTGCGGGCGCGTTGGGCGGGCGTGTCGTTCGGCACCAGCGGCTCCAGGTCGCCATGCCCCTCGGCGGCGTAGCGGGCCGGCGGGCCGGCCACCCGGGCCAGCAATTGGCGCACGCTGTCGGCCCGTGCTTTCGACAGCAGATGGTTGTTCGGAAAACGCGCCGACAGACCAGGCTTGCTGTCATCGGTGTGGCCGACCACGATCACCCTGCCCGGCAGCGGCCGCAAGGCCAGGCCGATGCGTTCGAGCAGCGCCTCGGCGCCGGCCGCCACGTCGGCGCTGCCGGCGTCAAACATGCCCTGGCCGGTCAGGCTGATGACGCAGCGCTCCGCCGTCTCCACCACGCCGACCTGGCCGGCGGCGATCTCGCGCGCCAGAAAGCGGGCCACGCGCGGCGCCGGCGCCGCTTCCGGCTCCGACAGGCGCGGCGGCGCGATCTGCACAACGGGCAATTGCAGCCGGCCCAGACTGGCGTACACCGGCTCGGCGGCCCGGCCCAGCTGCCTGGCGTACGTCAGCTGTAACGCCAGCAGCACGGTGGCGGCGACCGCCGCCAGCACCCACACGGGAATGCGCCGCAGCGGCGAGGCGGCCGGCCCGGCGGCGCCGCGCCACTGGGGCGAGAGGGCCGCCTCGGGCGTGCCGCGCGCGCCGGCGATCATGCCGTACAGGCGTTCGCGCAAGCCGGCCAACTGCTCGCCACCCCGCTCGGCCATCCGGTAGCGCCCTTCCAGGCCCAACGCCAGGCACAGATACATCAATTCGATCAAGTCCAGATTGGCCTGCGGGTCTTGGCTCAGGCGGTGCAAGATCGCGAAGAATTTTTCGCCGCCCGAGGCCTCGTTATGGAAGGTGACCAGCAAACTGCGCTGCCCCCACACGCCGCTGCCCCAGGCGGTGCGCGCGATGGTTTCGTCGAGCGCCGTGCACAGGGCGTAGCGCGCGGCTGCGATGGTTTCGTGATCGATCCCGGCGGCGCGCGCGGCCTGCTCGAAGTCGCGCACCGCCATCGTCAGGCTGTGGCGCAGCTGCTCCATGTCGGGCGGCGCGCTCATGCCGCGCAGCGGCACCAGCGCGTCGAGCAGCCGATTGGCCAGTCGCACCAGGCGATTGAGGCCGCCACCGGGCATGGCCGGCCGCGCGGGATCAGGGGAAGACGGCGCGGGCGGTGGGGACGACGGCGCGCGCCGCCCGCCCGGGGCCGGAATCAGCACGGTCGCATCCGGGTCGCCAGGGTCCTGCGCTGGTGGGCTGGTGTTCATGGCGCCTTATCTCCCGATCTCCTGATGGCCCAAAACTGCATTTGAAGCGCGGAAAACTCGCCCGCCACATGCAGCGCGAAGCCGGCCGAATTGCTGAGCGCCGCCCAGTATTCGCTGCCCCGATCCAGCTCGAAATAGGTGTAGCCGGCGTAGAACGGCAGTTGGCGCGGCGCCACCGGCAGCGCATGCAAACCGATGCCGGGCAAGGCCAGGTTGACCAGATCGCGGATTTGCTCCACCGAGCCGATTTTGACCTGGGCCGGAAAGCCGGCCCGCAGCTGCTCGGGCGGCATGTTCGCGCGCACCGCCAGCACAAAGGTGGCCGTGCGCAGCAGTTCCTTGTCGGCCAACAGCGCCACCCGGATGCCGAATTGGCGCTCGTCGAGCGCGATCGGCACCGCCTGGGGCGCCATCACGGTCGACAGCGAGCGACGCAGGTCGGCGATCAGCGGCGCGAAGCTGTCGGCCAACTCGGCGTGGCGGTAGGTGCGATAGCTGGCGGCGCGCTTGCCGGCCTCGGTGAAGGTGGCCAGTTCGCCGGCCAGTTCGAGCATGGCCCGGTACAGCGTTTCGGGATGCACGCCGGTGGCGCCGGCCAAGTGCAGGAAGAGCGGCTCGACCCGGTTAAGCAATTGCAGCAGCAAAAAGTCGGCGATTTCGGCGGCGCCGCCCACACCCGGCTGCGCCAGCCGCCCGGCCAACGCGTCGGCGCGCTGGTGCAGCAGGCCGACCAATTCATCGACGAAGCCGGCCAGGCGCGGCGCGGCGCGAAAGTCCAGGCAGGGCGGGCAGTAATCCGGGTCGAGCACCACGCAATTGTCGGCGCGCCGCTCGACGACGCGGGCGATGCCCAGGGTGCTGTAAGCGTGCGCCACCTGGTCGGCCGGCGCCAGGCGCAGGCGCAATTTACCGACCTGCACCAGCGCGCTGTTATCGAGGCCGTTGCTGT
Source organism: Pseudomonadota bacterium (assembly GCA_040385995.1). Taxonomy (GTDB): domain Bacteria; phylum Pseudomonadota; class Gammaproteobacteria; order Burkholderiales; family Burkholderiaceae_D; genus Janthinobacterium. The sequence continues at coordinate 68,376 of JAZKGI010000015.1, read as the reverse complement.
CCCACACCTCGTAATCCTCGCTGCGGTGACGCGCGAAATCGTCGGCGCCGTCCCGCTCGCCCACCTCGGCCACGCCGTGGCGGCGCAGCGGCAGCGCCAGCACCACCACCATGTCGCGCGCGTCGGCCGGAATGTCCAAGGGCAGCGGCAATTGGTCTTCGCTCGGCAAACATAGCGGCGTGCCATCGGGCAGCACCGCGTGGCACGCCTGCAATGCCAGCTTGCCCAGCGCCAGCTGCTGCTGGTCGATTTCCAGCCTGGCGAAACCCCAGCTGTAGGGCCGCAAGGGCGCCACGCGCGCTTCGAGCTGGCTTTGCCAGTAGCGGTCGTGCTGCTGTAAATGCTGGGGCTGCAACAGCATGCCCTCGGACCAGACTACCTTATTTTTCCAGGCCATGATATCTCGCTCCTTGTGTGGGATTGATCGCAGCGGCGCGCGCGCGCAGGCGCGCCACCTGTTCTTCGTAGGCGCTTGAAAATCGCTCGCCCAGCGTGCCCCGGGCCTGCTCCAGGTCCGCCGCCAGCTGCCCATGCAGCGCCACCATCCGGTCCCACATCCTGGCCTTGCGCGCGGCGCCGCCGGCCAGTTTGTCGAACGCCCCGGCCGGCGGCTCGCGAAGCTCGATATGCGCCGGGTCCAGCCGCTCCAGCAGAGCCGCCTGGGTGGCGCGCATGCCGGCGATAACGGCCAGCTCGTGCGCCTTGACGTCGTTAAAGGCGCCGGCCACCGCCTGCACCGGCGCCAGATAGCCGGCCAAGGCGTTGGTGAGCAACTGCGTGAGCGCGCCGTCGACATGGGGGAAAAACTTGAGCGGGTTGTTCGAGCACGTCGCCATCATGGTCATGTCGATCCGGCTCTCTTTTTTAGTCAGCGCGCGCGCCAGCAGCACCGCCATGGTGCCGGCCACCGCTTCGCGCAGCATGGCGCCGGCCGTCTCGGCCAGTTCGGCGGGCGAACCGGCCGGCTTTAAGTCCGGCAGGCCCAGGCCGCGCAGCAGCGCGGCGAACACCTCGTCGTCGGCCGCATCGCTCATGCGCGCGGCGCTGGCAAGCGGTGGCGCCGGCGTGGGCGAAGCGGCGCACGCCAGCGGCGCCACATCGGCCAGCGGGTCGTAGTCATCCGGAATGGCCGGCATCGGCATTGGATGGGCCGGTGCCGCCGCCGGCGGCAGCACCATGGCCGCCAGTTCGGGCGACACATGGTCGCTCTCGGCACCGCGACACGGCGGCGCCAGATTCAAGTCGTGGAGCCGATTGGGCGCGGGCGTGCCGAACAAGTTCAAACCCAGCGGGTCGTCGTCGCTGGCGGGCTGGCCGAGGTTGAGTATGCGGGCGCGGGCCAGCGCGTCCGGCGGACTCGCCTGGCGCGACGGCAGAGGGACGGCGGCGGCGGGCGGCGCCATCGACGACATGGGCGACATCGGCGGCGAAGGCGGCGGCGTCATTTTGGCTTCGATCTGGTAGTCGCCAATCTGAATGCGGTCGCCGTCGGCCAACGCGATATCGCGTCCGCGGGCGAGCGCACGGCCGTTCACGACACTGGGATTGTTACCCAGGTCTTCCAGAAAATAGCTGCCCTCGCGCCAGCTCACCCTGGCGTGGGCACGTGAAATCAGCTTGGCCGGATCGTCCAGCACCAGCGCATTGTCGGGCGAACGGCCCAGCACCCCGCCGGCCCGGGAAAAATAGCCTGGCGCCGCGGCGGGCAGCGGCTCGTTGCGGTAGCTGAGTATTTGCAGAAGGAGCAACATGGGATGAGTCGCCTCGGGTTGACGATGGCAGCTCGCCATCAGTTAATCTTGACCAGCGCGCCGGCCACCGTCATCACGCCGCCCGCCTTCAGGTCCATCATGGCGCCCGCCTCGAGCTTGGCGTTGGCGTCGGCCCTCAGTTCCAGCTGGGCCGAATGAATGGTGATCTTGGCCGGCTCGATCTTGATGCTGCTGCCGCCCACCTTCAGCTCGATCGACGTGGTGGCCTCGATCACAATGGTCTTGCTCACCGTGATTTTTTGGTCGCCTGTGATCGCCACGGTCTGGTTACGGCCGATGGTCACCTGGTGATCGTTGCCGACATGCTCGGTCTGATCGTTGCCGACATCGAGCTTCTGGTCGTGTTTGATGGCGACGGTGCGGTCGTTGCCGACATCGAGCTTTTGATCGTGCTTGATGGCGTTGGTCTGGTCGTTACCGACATCGAGGCGCTGGTCATTCTTGATCGAGATGGTCTGGTCGCCCTGGTCGGCTTTTTCAAAGCCCACCTTGAGCGTGTCGTTGTTTTTCACCACGCGCAGAAAATCCTTCTCCGCCTGAATATAGACTTCTTCGGCGCCCTTTTTGTCCTCGAAGCGGATCTCGTTATAGCCGTCACCGCCCTGCGAAGAATTGGACTTGAGGGTGGACTTGGTTTGCTCAACCGGCAGCGGATAGGGCGGCATCGCGTCACTGTTGTAGACGCAACCGGTCACCAGCGGCCGGTCCGGATCGCCTTCCAAAAAGCTGACCACCACCTCCATACCCACGCGCGGAATGAACATGGCGCCCCAGCCCTTGCCGGCCCAACCCTGGGCCACGCGCACCCAGCACGAACTGCGCTCGTCGTCCTGGCCCAAGCGGTCCCAATGAAACTGCACTTTGACGCGGCCATACTTGTCGGTCCAGATCTCCTCGCCGGCCTTGCCCACCACAATCGCGGTTTGCGGTCCCTGCACCACCGGCTTGGTCATGCCAGCCGGCGGCCGGTAACTGTGCTTTTTGCCGATCGCCGTCAGCGTGCACTGAAAATCGAGCCCTTGCCCGGCGCCGCTGCTGGCGTAATCGCTGCCGGTGATGTGGTATTGCGCGGCGGTGATCAGATAGTCGCGGTTCTGGTCGTCGCGCGGATGCTCGGCCAGAGTAAACAGCCCGCCCGCGTGCAGGCCGCGCGCGTTACTGGTGGCGTCGATCCGCTCGCACTGGCCGTGCAGGCTTTCCATGCGCCCGCGCGCCAGCGCCGTGCCGCTGGCGGCCTGCGTGTAGCGGCCCGGGTAATCGTACATTTCATAGGCCGGCTGCGCGAACGCGGCGGCGATGGTCGACTTCACCACCAGGGCGCCGCTGGTGCTGGCCGCGGTTCTTTCGAAATCGAAGTCGTTCAGGGTGTAGGCGCTGGACTGGATTTCGCCACCGGCCGACCACGCCAGCATGGCCTCGTCGCCGACCTCGCGCCGGCCGGGGGCGCCGGCGAACTTTAAGGCCCCATAGCCGGCAATGGGCGCATGCGCGCCATACGAATCGGCCAGCACCATGGTGTGGTTGTTCTCGTCATGCGTGAAATAAAAGTAAATGCCTGCGCCTTCCAGCAGGCGGCACACGAAATTGAAATCGGTCTCGCGGTATTGCACGCAATACGGCAGCGGATCGTAACTGCCGCTCAGGGCGCCGAGCGAGAGATCGACCACGCCGCCGTAGACCGGGTCGGCGCATACCTGCTTGACGATCTCGGTGACTGACAGATCCTGAAAAATGCGGCAGTTCGATGAACGCGTCAGCAGCCATAGCCATGGATGGATGATGGCCTCGTAACTGGCGAAGTCGCCGTTCCAGCCGGTGCAGCGAAAGCGCGTGACAAGACCATGAAAATGGCGGGTTGGCGCGTCAACCCGGTCCAGATGGATGCCCATGGTTTGGCCGAGCACGTCGCCGATGGCGATATCGCTCTTTGTGCTCAACAGCTGGACCCGATATTCCGCCAGGCGACCCAGCTGTTCCGATCCGCTCATGGAACCAAACAGCAGCACGTCCTTTCCCAGGACGGAACTGACGGATACTGCGCGGTTGGTTTGGCTGGCTGGCATGGCGGTCTCGGTCTTGGTAGAGTGTTATGGAATCATGGTTTTAACGGTGCCGGCGCTGGCGAAGGCGATCACCCCGCCCCAGTTGCACATGCATTTGGAGACGTTGTCGAGCGCCGGCATGGCGCCGATCAGCACGGTTGGCGCGCCCGGCACCCAGGGCGCGCTGGTGGCAGGGATGCACGGCATCGGGGTCGGCACCCCCAGCGCGGCGGCGGTGGCCGCGATCACCATCGGATTGGCAAGCGAGCTGCACATCCCGAACGGCAGAATATTCACCAGCGGCACGTGGTCCATGATGTTGGCGGCGGGCGGGCCTTCACACAGCACTTTGTTTTTTGGCAGCACCACCAGCGATGAGGGCGCCACGCCGAAGGTGCAGGTCAACATCGCGCCCATTGCTACTTGTTGTGCCATTTCGCCCTCCGCCTCATATATATGGCCGGCATGCCGGTCCGACCTGCGAATGAAAAAATTTCGAGTTACTCCCACACACCGCCAACATTGTGATGGGCGGAAAAGCAGCTCATTATCTTTTCCAAATCCTCTTTTATTTTATCGGCCAATAGGCTGTAATTGTGGGTCAGCCCGGTCTTCGATTTGGCCGACGATTTTTTGCCGTTTCCGTCCATCATGCTTTCTGTTACCTTAATACTGCCATTCGGATGATGCAATTCGAAAAACACGTGGTCGCAACGAATTTGAGCGTTTTGGACGAAATACACTTCGGGACGCGCCAGCGTGAAGTGAAAATAAACGAACTCGTCTCCTTTCGGCGTAATGGTCAAATGCGCCTCTTCGCCATTTAAGAGCAAACCACCCAGGAAAAATGTCGCATCCGATTTTCCCCATGGATTCCAGTCGATTTTTTTCTCGTCGACGGTGAGGACGTTTAAACAAATGGTCGACAAATTGTCTTTCCAAAACTTTCGAAAGCTGGCGTTATTAAACATGGCATATCCTATTAGTATATTTTAACTATCGTTATCATTTTTGGCGTGAAATAATTTTTTAATTATTATTCAAAAATATAGGAAAATTTTTCATTTTTTTGATGTATCGATACCGCCGAGATTTTTTTTGCATTCAGCGTTCGCATCAAAAACTCTTGGCTAATATCCGGCAACATCGTATTTGTTAAAATGGTATTGATCATGCGCCCTCCCGATTCGCCTTCCACACAACGCGACACCACCATATGGACCACGTCCTCGCTGTAATCGAAAGGCACCTTGTAACGCGCCTCGACACGTTTCTTGATGCGATTGAGCTGTAGCCTGACAATCTGCGCCAGCATCGCATCCGACAGCGGGTAATAAGGAATCGTCACCAAGCGGCCCAATAGCGCCGGCGGGAACACCTGGAGCAACGGCACGCGCAAGGCTTGCGCCAGCCGGTCCGGCTGCGGCATCGCGTTCTGCGCGTGGCACAAGCGTTCGATGAGATCGGTGCCAACGTTGGTGGTCAGGATGATCAAGGCATTCTTGAAGTCGATGAAGCGCCCTTCCCCGTCTTCCATGAAACCCTTGTCGAACACCTGGAAAAACATCTCGTGCACGTCAGGATGGGCTTTTTCCACCTCGTCGAGCAGCACCACCGAATACGGTTTGCGCCGCACCGCCTCGGTCAGCACCCCGCCCTCGCCGTAACCGACATAGCCGGGCGGCGCGCCTTTGAGCGTGGACACCGTGTGCGCCTCCTGGTATTCGCTCATGTTGATGGTGATGAGATTGTGCTCGCCGCCGTACAACACCTCGGCCAGCGCCAGCGCGGTTTCGGTCTTGCCCACGCCGGAGGTTCCGGCCAGCAGAAACACGCCAATCGGCTTGCCGGGGTCGTCCAGCCCCGCGCGCGAAGTCTGGATGCGCCTGGCGATCATCTCCATCGCGTGGTCCTGACCGATCACGCGCCGGCTCAATAGCGAGGCCACATTGAGAATGGTCTCCATCTCGTTTTTGGCCATGCGCCCGACCGGAATGCCGGTCCAGTCGCCAACCACCGCGGCCACCGCTTGATAGTCCACCGTCGCCAGGATCAGCGGCGTCTCGCCCTGTAGCGCGGTCAGTTTCTCCTGCACCGTTTTCAAGCGCGCCATCCATTCCAGCCGTTCCGCCGCATCCGGGGCGGCGGCCGACGCGGCTCTTTCCGCCTCGGCTTCCAGCTTGCTGCCGGTGCCTTCGACCGCATGCGCGCCATCGCGCAGCCTGGCGCGCAGCGCGAGCAGATCGTCGACCAGCGCCCGCTCGGCGTTCCAGCGCGCTTCCAACGCCGCCAGACGGGCGCGCTCCTCGGCCAATAGATCGTTGGCGTCGGCCGCGCGCTGGCCGGTCTCGATGCCGATCGCGCTTTCGCGGCCGATGATGGCCAGCTCCGTCTCCAGCGCGTCGATGCGTTTGCGGCTGTCGTCCACTTCGGCGGGCGTGGCGTGCAGGCTGACGGCCACCCGCGCGCAGGCGGTGTCGATTAGGCTGACCGATTTGTCGGGCAGCTGGCGCGCCGGAATGTAGCGGTGACTGAGCTTGACGGCCGCTTCCAGCGCTTCGTCCAGAATCTGCACCTTGTGGTGGCTTTCCATGGTCGAGGCGACCCCGCGCATCATCAGAATCGCGCGTTCCTCGCTCGGCTCGTCCACCTGGATGCTTTGAAAGCGACGCGCCAGCGCCGGGTCTTTTTCGATGTATTTTTTGTATTCGGCGAAGGTGGTGGCGCCAATGGTGCGCAGTGTGCCGCGCGCCAAAGCCGGTTTGAGCAAATTGGCGGCGTCGCCGGTGCCGGCCGCCCCGCCCGCGCCGACCAGGGTGTGGGTCTCGTCGATGAACAGGATGATCGGCTTGGCGCTGGCCTGCACTTCGTCGATCACGGACCGCAGGCGCTGTTCGAATTCGCCTTTCATGCTGGCGCCGGCTTGCAGCAGGCCGACATCGAGCGTGAGCAACCGCACGTCCTTGAGCCCGGGCGGCACGTCGCCGCGCGCGACGCGCTGGGCGAAGCCCTCGACCACGGCGGTCTTGCCGACGCCGGCTTCGCCCACCAGGATCGGGTTGTTCTGCCGGCGCCGCATCAGGATATCGACCATCTGGCGGATTTCGTCGTCGCGCCCGACGATCGGGTCCATCTTGCCGCCGCGCGCCTGCTCGGTCAGGTCGACGGTGAATTTTTTCAACGCCTCCTGCTTGCCCAGCGCGGCCGGGGCGATGGCGCCGCTCGCCTCCCCCGGCGCGGCGCCGCCGGTGAAGCCGTCGGTGGCGGCCATGCGCGCCTCCGGCGAGGCGGCGAGCAGGCTGGCGAAGTTGTCGCCCAAGTGCTCGAGCTTGATTTTTTCGAACTGCTTCGACATGCCGTACAGCGCGTGGCGCAAGGCGGCCGTTTTGAGCATGCCCATCACCAGATGGCCGGAGCGCACCTGCGATTCGCCGAACAGCAGCGTGCCGTAGACCCAGGCCCGTTCCACCGACTCTTCCAATTGCGAGGACAGGTCGGTGACCGAGGTGGAGCCGCGCGGCAGCCGGTCCAGCGCGGCCGTCAGGTCGCGCGCCAGGCTGGCCGGGTCGAGCTCATAGTGCTTGATGATGCGGGAAAGGTCGGAATCGGGCAGCTGCACGATCTGGTGCACCCAGTGCGCCAGTTCGACATAGGGATTGCCGCGCAATTTGCAAAATACGGTGCTGCTTTCGACCGTCCGGTAGCACAAGCTGTTTAGCTTCCCGAACAGGGCAACGCGACTGATGTCGGCCATGATATTCCTCTGATAATGGTGGGTGGGCAGGCGCTAGGCCGGCGCCCGGGTGGGACTGCCTTCGATCACGCCGTGGCGTATCACCATCTGGCTCGGGTCGCGCAGCGGCGCGGCGCTGGCCAGCCAGGTGCTCCAGCCCACCCGGGTGGCGCCGCCCAGCCGAAACGGCGGCAGCTCTTCTTTTTTCAGGATCAGCCGCACGTCCCATTCCAGCGTCAGGCCGACATAGGTGCGGACCCAGGCCAGCAAGCGTTTGAGGCTGGCGCCACCGGGCATGAAGCGCCGGTAGTCGTCGTAGCCGAGCGGGCCGATCACGATGCGGAACTTGTGCTGGCAATCCCACACGCTGCGCCCCAGCACCAGCGAGGTGCCGAGCCGGTTGTCGTTGCCGGCGCCACCGATGCGGCTTTGTATCGCGGCCGGTAATGCCATCCAGTGGCCCACGCATTGTTCGATCTCTACCGGTAGCTGAAAGTAGGCTGTCAAAATGGCGACCAAGCCGGAAGGCGGCCGCACCCGGTTGGCCAGCAGACCGGCGAAATGCAGTTTGGCGAAGTCGCCGATGTCGTCGCGCTCGCGCAGCGCCGGCGCGCCAATGCCGAACAGGCTGCCGACGAAGACGGAAAAGCGGTCGCCGTCGGCGCGATCGAGGTTGAAGGCCGGCTCGCCGGCGGCGCGGGCCCGGTAGAACAGCGACAGCAGCCGGTGATGAAACACGTCCAGGAAAGCGAGCAAGGTGCCGTCGCCGCCGTTGCGCAGCCGGTCGCGCACGTATTCGGTCAAATGGGTGGGCAGCGGTCCGTTGGCGCCCAGCAGGCCGAAAAAATTGACCGCCAGGCGCGCCCGCCCCTGCGCGCCGGTGGCCCGGTACTGGCCCAGCGCGCCGGGGTGGGAGATCAGCGCCGGGTCCTGACCCAGACGCACCGCGTCCTCACGCGGGCGCGTCGAGCCGCCGATGCGCGGCTGGTCCGGATGGGCGTTTTCGATCAGCCGCAGCACCTGGAAAAAATCCATGCGCGCCGCTTTCGCCTCCAGCAGCAGGTCCAACGCTAACGGATCGCGCATGATCCCTCCTTGGCCGGCCAGCGCATGATTTCGCCGCGCGCCAGTGTCTTGATCACCGTTTCGGTAAAGGAGTTGATCGGCGCGTACATGCCGAAAAAGTGCGCCAGCACGGCGCCCAGCAGGAAGGCGCCGGTGCCGTCGAAGGCGGCGTCGTCCAAGGTGACGGTGATTTCCACGCCGCGCCCGAAAGCGATCGGTCCCGGCGACGGCATGCGCCGCGTGACGGCGCTGGCGCCGATGGTGCGTACCCCTTCGATCTGGCGCTGCGCCGCGGCGTCGTCCGCATGGCAATACAGCGCCAGCATCTCGCGCAGGGCGGCGGCGCCCTGCTGAGGATCGCTGTCGAACAGCGACAGATAGTTTAGCGAGAGCTGGTTGAGTAAACGCCAGGCGACCGCGCCTTCGGCGAACGAGGGCAAGGGCCGGCTCGGGCCGGCCACGCAGCGCACGGCGGCGAGCGGGCCGCCCGCCTCGAGCACGAAGTCGGTCTTGCCCACGCCGAGCGGCATCGACAGGGGCAAGTCGCGGTTGGTGCACCAGAGCGACAAGCCGAGCTGGCGCAACGCGCTGCTATACGGAGCGGCGGCCGCGTCGACGATGGACAGATAGGCTTCGCTGCCGATATAGCTCGAACGCGGCCCGTCGCGGCGCTGCCTTTGCGAGACGGTGCGCCGCTCGCGCCGGATCTGATAAAAAGCCCGCTCCTGGCGCGGCCCGCCCAGGTCGTTGGCGGTGTAGAACGGGCGGAAGGTTTGCTGGCTCTGCTGCCCGCTGCCGTAGCCGGTCACGCTCTCGATCTGGAACACCTCGTGATCCATGGGCCGCGTGCGGTCCACCAGCACATGGTATTCGGACTGCTCGTCGGTGATTTCGATGCGGTCGGCGCGGCGCTGGAACAGGTTGATGACGGGCGTGCAGTTGAGCGCGAAATGGCTGGCGTCGAGGGCCTGCTCCAGTTCCGGGTCGGTGCGCCCGAGCAGCACGGTGATCTCGATTTCCTGGTCCGGGCGCCCGGCCAGCGCCGCGCCCAGGCCGCCCAGCTCGATGAACAGGTAGCGCTGCGCGAAGGCGAAGTACTCCTGTAACAGGCGATACCCCGGGAAGCTGCGCGGCCCGGCCGGCAGCAGCGCGGCCTGTTCGTCGAATCCCAGCGGTTGTAAGGCCGACTTTGGCAACAGGCGGTGCCAGGCGGCCGGCGTGGTGGCCGGCGGGGCGACCGAAGTGGCGACCGAAGTGGCGACCGGATGCGTGGCCGACTTGGCCGCCGGCGTCACCAGCACCCCCTGCACGCTGGCCAGCAGACGCTCGTAAATGCGCGCCGGCAGACCGTCGGCGCCGCGCAGGTGCAGACATAGGCGGTCGAGCGCCAGGTCGCCAAAGGCGATGCCGCCTCGGGTGCGCAGGCGCAGGCGCAACGCGGCCTTGACCGTCGGCGGCAGCGCGATGTCGGCGGCGGCGCGGGCGCCGGTGTGGGGCAGCAGTTTGGCCTCGACCAGCTCGATCGGCCACAAGGTGACGTCGTGGGCGCTGCGGTATTCGCAGGCGGTGGTGTCGCCTTTGCCCAATACGCTGCGCATGGCGCTCCCGCGCGGCACCAGAAAACCTCGTGCCAGCGCCGGGTCGTCCAGGTCCGCTTGCAGCTGCACCACCGCCATCGATGGGGTGGGCGCCAGCAAGTGGGGATAGACCAACTCCGACAGATGCTGCGTGAAGCGCGGGTACTCGGCGTCGATCTTCATCTGCACGCGCGCGGTCAGGAAGCTGAAGCCTTCGAGCAGCCGCTCCACATACGGGTCGGCGCACTCGAAGCTGTCCAGACCGAGCCGGCCGGCGATTTTCGGGTAGTCGGCGGCGAATTCGCCCCCCATCTCGCGCACATGCTGCAATTCCTGGCTGTAGTAACGCAAAAAGACGGGGTTCATGAGGCGGCCCTGCCATGGGTGTCGGTGAGCGACATGGCCGCGCTATCGAGATCGAGCTCGGTCTTCAGGTACAGCCGCTCCGGGTAAGGCTGGGCCCACAGGTCCGCCTCGATGCCGAATGTGAGGCTGTTGTGGCGGTTGGCGTCGCCGCCCAGAGCCTTGACCACCACCGAGGCGCGCATCAGGCGCGGCTCGAAGTCCCAGATGGCTTGGCGAATGCCGCGTTCGAGCTGACCGAGGTCCAGATTCGAGATCGACACGCCGGAGATGTCCGGCATGCCGTAATTGATGACACTATTGTTCAGGTGCGGCAGCTTGGCGGCGCGGATGGTCGAGAGCAAATTGGTGCTGTTGAGTAGCCACGCCAAGTCGCGCAGCACGCCGGCGCGCAGCGAACGCAAGGACATCACACGGCGCTCGCGCGCCTCGACCGTGTTGTCCGGCTCGTCGTCGCTCAAGCGGTCCAGCAAGGACGGCTGCAAGCGCTCACGCGGGGTTAGCTCAGCCATGCTGAGGCTCCGCGCGGACCGGACCGCGCATGCCGTTTCCAAGCGATTGTTGCATCAACATGGTAGGCTTTCCGAACAAGGTGAGATCTCTGCCGGGCGCGCCGCCGCCCTGGCGCCCCGGGACCGAACGGCGCGATGCCGCTTATTTGCCGACGTTTTCGGCGATATTCCAGTTCAGGTTGCCGGCCGAGGACGTCACGCCGGCCGCGTCTTGTTTGAAGTTTTCGAACTTGATTTCGGCGAAGTTCAAGGTCACGTTTTCGGTGAACCGGTCTTCCCCGCCGCTGCCGCCGGTCGAGACCGAAGTCACCATCACCTTGGTCATGGTGATGAGGATTTCTTTTTCGCCCGGTTTGTCCAGCGCGCCGCCTGCCTTGCGCACCAACAAGCTCACTTCGGGGATGTGCTTGCCGGTGCAGCAATGCATCATGATGGCGGTCGAGGCATCGTCGAGAAACTTAGTGAAGGACAAGTCCTGAATATGCACCTTGCCGGCGCCGCCGCCGCTGCCGGCGTGGAAGCTGCCCGATTGCGACATGCCCCAGCTGTAGGCCAGAATGTCGCAACTGCCTTTTTCCGCCTTGTCCTGGGTGCCGCCGGTGATGGATGCGCCGAATTTGATGAACATATCTAAAGCCATGATTTTCTCCTGTGAGGGGGCGACGGCCACGCCGGCGCCGGGTTGGTACTGCGAAACGACATACAACGTTGACACTGCCGCCGGTTCTGCCCTGCGCATAGGAGCCGGGAGCGGCGACGGGGCCGGGTCACACTTTTGCCGATGGCAATTTCGATACCAGGCGCAGCGACACGGTCAAGCCTTCCAGCTGATAATGCGGGCGCAGGTAAAATTTGGAGGCGTAATAACCAGGGTTGCCCTCCACCTCTTCCAGCACCACTTCGGCCGCCGCCAGCGGTTTGCGCGATTTGGTGGCCTCGCTGGAGTTGCCCGGATCGCCGTCCACGTATTGCATGATCCATTTGGTCAACCAGCGCTGCATTTCATCCCTTTCCTTGAACGAGCCGACCTTGTCACGCACGATGCACTTGAGGTAATGGGCGAAGCGGCACGTGGCGAACAGATACGGCAGGCGCGCGGCCAGATTGGCGTTGGCGGTGGCGTCCGGGTCGTCGTAGGCGGCCGGCTTGTGCAGCGATTGGGCGCCGATGAAGGCGGCAAAATCGGTGTTTTTCTTGTGTACCAAGGGCATGAAACCGTTGGCCGCCAGCTCGGCCTCGCGCCGGTCGGAAATGGCGATCTCGGTCGGGCACTGCATGGCCACGCCGCCGTCGTCGGTGGGAAAGGCATGGACCGGCAAGCCCTCGACCGCGCCGCCGGACTCGATGCCGCGGATGCGCGAGCACCAGCCGTATTGCTTGAAGGAGCGGTTGATGTTGACCGCCATGGCGTAGGCGGCGTTGCACCAGGTGTAGTTCAAGCTGCCGGCGGCGGACGTGTCTTCTTCGAAATCGAAGTCTTCCACCGGGTCGGTTTTGGCGCCGTAGGGCTGGCGGGCCAGAAAACGGGGCATGGCCAGGCCGACGTAGCGCGCGTCCTCCGATTCGCGTAGCGAACGCCAGGCGGCGTGCTCGGGCGTCTGGAAAATCTTGTTCAAGTCGCGCGGGTTGGACAATTCCTGCCACGACTGCATCAGCATCACGGACGGCGCGGCGGCGGCGATGAAGGGCGCGTGCGCGGCGGCGGCCACCTTGGACATACTGGTGAGCAGCTCGACATCGGGCGCGCTATTGTCGAAATAATAGTCGGCCACGATGGCGCCGAAAGGCTCGCCGCCGAACTGGCCGAATTCTTCCTCATACATTTTTTTGAAGATCGGGCTTTGGTCCCAGGCCGTGCCCTTGAATTTCTTAAGCGACTTGCCCAGCTCGGGCTTGGCGATGTTCATCACCCGGATTTTGAGCGTGTCGTCCGTTTCGGTGTTGTTGACCAGATGATGCAAGCCGCGCCAGGCGCTTTCCACCGACTGGAACTGGGGCGTGTGCAAGATCAGATTGATTTGCTCGGTCAGCTTCTTGTCGAGCTGAGCGATCAAGCCTTCGATGGTGGCCAGCACGTCGCCGGAAATGACGGCGCTGCCGATCAGGGCTTGCTCGGCCAGTGTGCGCACGGCTTGCTCGACCGCTTCCTTGGCCTTGTCGGACTGCGGCTTGAACTGCTTTTGCAGCAGGCTGCCGAATTCACTCATTTCAAGCGGGGCGGCCTGCGGGGATGCTTCTGCGATGAGCTCGGTCATGGTCTGGTCTCCTGTGTCATTCTTGGGGCTTGGGCGCGGCGCTCAGGGCCTGCATCAGGGCCGGCTCGGCCAGCAGCTGGGCGATCAAGTCTTCGGCGCCGGTCTTGCCGTCCATGTAAGTGAGCAGATTCGACAGCTGGGCGCGCGCTTCCAGCAGTTGGTTTAGCGGGCCGACCTTGCGCGCCACCGCCGCCGGGGTGAAGTCGTCCATGCTCTCGAACGTCATCTCGACGCTCAGATTGCCTTCACCGGTGAGGGTGTTGGGCACCTGCACGGCGAGGCGCGGCTTCATCGACTTGAGCCGGTCGTCGAAGTTGTCGACATCGATGTCGAGGAATTTGCGCTCGGCCACGGGCGCCAGCGGCGCGGCCGGCTGGCCCGACAGATCGGCCAGCACCCCCATCACGAATGGCAGCTGGACGGTTTTTTCGGCGCCGTAGACTTCCACGTCGTATTCGATTTGCACACGCGGCGCCCGGTTGCGCGCGATAAATTTCTGACTGCTTTCTTTGCCCATGATTACCCCCTTGTATGAAACAACTGTGCGCCGATTGTCTTGGCTTATTCGTCTTGGCTTATTCGTCCTGGTTTTCCGCCTGGCGTCCGCGGATCACGGCTATTTGCGTGAGCCCTTCGGGCGCCAGATCGGCCATGATTTCCATGAAACTCTTCGGCACCAGCCATTTGGCCCGTCCCAGAAACAGCGGCACCGGGCTGGCCGGTTCGTGATGCAGGTAGTACTGCAAGAGCCGGTCTAGCGCGTGGAGCACCTCGCCCCGGTTGCTAATGGGCCCGCCCGCGCTGGCGCCTGGCACGTCGCTGGTGCCTAGGGCGGCGCAGGCATTGGACGGGGCGGACGCATTGGAGGCGGCGGGCGCGTCGGGTGAACCGGACGGCGGGACCGGCGCGGCGCCGTCCGCGTCGGCTGGCGTCAGGCCGAACCGGCGCCGCGATGCGTGGGGCGCGAGGAAATCGCGGCCCTTTTTCAGCATGCGGGCTAACTCGTCCAGATTGAGCGCCTGCGCGCTGCCGACCCGCCGCAGCAGCGCCGCTTCGATGGCGCGCGCGCCGGCATGGGCGCGTTCGAGCGCCGCGGTGGCCGCCTCCAGACTGGCGTCCTCCACATCGCCCAGCGCCGCCTCGATGGTGGCGCCGGCGATTTTCTCCTGGCCGGGCGCCGGGTCCCGTTCGCCGCTGGCGATATCGAGCATGCGCAGGGTCAGCGGGCCGAGCATCGGCAGCGCCAGCAGCGCCGCCTCCTTCACTTGCCGCAGCACGGTGGCGTGGTCGGTCAGCTCGGCCAGCGCGTTGATGCGCGGCGTGGGGTCCATATGGTCTTCCGGGTCCAGCATCGGATGGACGCTGTCCCACCGCGACTCGAGCAAGCCTTCTAGCAGGGCGATACTGTCGGCCAGGCCGGCCACGCCATGCAGGGCCAGATTGGCACGCAGCAGCGGCATCGCCAGGCGCAGATCGCGGCTGCGGGCCAGCAGCGCCAGCGCCTGCGCCCGCACCACCGGCCAGTCCGGGCTCACGGCGGCCGTCACCGTGCCGCCGTATTGCACGTCGGGCTTGCCGCGCACTTCGCGTTCGAGCGCCATATAGTCGGGATCGTATTCCAGGTCCGGCCCGCATGGCGCTGCCGTTTCCAGTTCCTCTAACAAGGTGACGATGTCGAACGTGTGCATTTCCGGGCTCTCTGCAAAATCGAAGGGGCGATGGCATTGGCCAAACCGCTGCGGCACCGGCTGTGCTGCGCCGCTGCCATGGCTCTTCTATTGCAAAGCGCGTGCCAGGGCGCTACCGGCTATTTCGGGGAGATTTTGACGTCCGCCGTGTCAAGCGCGACCGCACATTACATGTCGGGACCGCTGTTGACAGCGCGCTTGACACGTGTGCCGGCGATGTGGGCGTGTCTGCCGAGTTGCTCAGCAGTATAAATATGGGGAGACGGGAGGATGATAGAGGGGGTGGTGGTTTGAAGTGCGGCGGAACGGAAAACCCGGGTTCAGTAGTTGGCGCAGCCCTCAAGTATTGGTACATGGTTTCGCGACTTATACCGAATTTCCGCGCAACCGTTGATTGAGGGTTCTTCTTGTCCTTGAGCAGCGGCGCAGGCGTCCTTCAAGATTTGTTGTATATTTGTCTAACGCGCCAGATCTGGGTTTTTATACGGACTTGCGACGGCGTGAAAACAAACCGATAACGCCCAAGCCCGCTAGAAGCATCCCATAGGTATCTGGCTCTGGGACTGCGGCTATCTGGCCGTAGGACTGTGAGTAAGTTGTCCAATCCCATACTTCATCGGGATGTTTGCTTGATGTGAAATTGAACAGTCCGGTACCCTGTCCAGGATACGGGCCACCTAGAGCAGTGCCACCCGCTACCGAAAAATCAAAGTTGCGAAAGTTGGTATAGGTGTAGAAGTCATCAGTGCCATAATTCATTCCGGTGACGCCGTTTAGACTGCCGCCGATGAAAAAATTGCCAGGGCCGGCGGCCTGTATTCCGACTTCCGATAAGCTGTAGGTGTGACCATCAAGCACGGCAGAGACCGACTTTACCAAGGTGGGGACCTCTTGCGGCGAGGGCGCCCATAAAACAAAAGAGATGCTCGCACGGGTATCTGAAGTGGGGAAGCTTCCATACTTAACAAATGATCCTGTAGCTGTGAACTCATACCTGAAATCCGTTGAGTGCGCAGCTGCCGAAAAAAACAGCATGGTGACGCCGAGTAGTGCTGAAGCGCGTTTAAACATATCCGTTCATTTCCTTATGTTAATTATCTGACATGAATGCAGAGTGTAGCATATCGGAATTCCGTTCTATAAGTAAACGCACCAAAGCCAGCTTGCTCGTCAAGGGATATTAAAGTGGACCCACCGGTCAAGACAATTATTCAGCGAGTTTAAGCTGTGTCCGCTTCCACCGTTGCAGCTGGTCGGCGCTGCCCCGTGATGCTCCCACCTGCCGCTGGAGGGTGTGGATACTATACTCGGCGCTGGCCCCGGCGCTTGTCATTCTCGCTCGGCATCGCTGGACATCAAGCGGCCCCCGGCTTATCACACCGGCCGCGGCGGCCCGGCGGCGCTCTCAGGTGATGCGTTTGAGGCGCTGGCCGTGGATGCCCCAGATGCAATCGACGCCATCCACCTCGCCGCACAGCACCCAGCCGGTGCCCAACTTGCGCACCGTGACCGCCGATTTGATTTCGGCGGCAAGCTTACTGGCCCAGCCGTTGGCGGCGCCCTGCCCTTTGAACAATTCGTTTCCTTCGAAGATCACGGTAGCGTCGAAGATGGGCACGGCGAAAATGGTAGTCATGGCAAACCTGTATGAAGATGGAGAAGAGCGGACCCGGCACGGGACGCGCGCGCCGCGGCATATGCCGCGCACGGCGGCATATTACAGCATCGCGCGCGCCGGCCGCGCCACCGGCGCTACCGCACCGGCGGCATTTTCGCCAGCAATTTGTCGAGCGTGAGCGGGTAATCGCGCACCCGCACGCCGGTGGCGTGATACACCGCGTTGGCGACCGCCGCAGCCACGCCGCAAATGCCCAACTCGCCCACCCCCTTGGCCTTCATGGGCGAGGAGATCGGATCGGTTTCGTCGAGAAAAATCACGTCCTGGTGCGGGATGTCGGCATGCACCGGCACCTCGTACCCGGCCAGGTCGTGGTTGACGAAGAAGCCGCCCCGTTGATCGACCACCAGATGCTCCATCAGGGCCGCGCCCACTCCCATCGTCATGGCGCCGATCACTTGGCTGCGGGCCGACTTGGGATTGAGGATGCGCCCGGCCGCGCACACGGCCAGCATGCGCCGCACCCGAATCTCGGCGGTGACGCTGTCGACCGCGACTTCGACAAAATGGGCACCGAAGGTCGATTGCTGAAACCGTTTGTCCAGGTCGCCGTATTCCATCCGGTCCTCGGCCACCAGCTCGCCCGCTTGGGCCGCGCGGCTCAAGGGCGCGGAGCGGTCCCCGGCGCGCACCATGCCGCCGGCGAAATCGGCCTCGCCCGGCGGGTAACCCAAGCGTTGCGCCACCGTCTCGCGCAGCTTGAGGCAGGCGGCGTACACCCCGGCGGTGGCGCTGTTGGCGCCCCACTGCCCACCCGAGCCGGCCGACACGGGAAAGCGCGAGTCGCCCAGACGCACCACCACCTTGTCCAAGGGTAGGCCCATCATTTCGGCGGCGGTCTGGGCGATCACGGTGTAGCTGCCAGTGCCGATGTCGGTCATGTCGGTTTCCACCGTCACCACCCCGGCCGCGTCCAGCCGCACCCGGGCCGCCGACTTCATGACCAGATTGTTGCGGAAGGCGGCCGCCACGCCCATGCCGATCAGCCAGGGTCCGTCGCGCGTGACCCCGGGCCGCGCATCGCGCGCCTTCCAGCCGAAGCGCTCGGCGCCGGTGCGCAAGCAGTCCACCAGGCGGCGCTGGGAAAACGGGCGGCCGGGCTTTTCCGGATCGACCTTGGTATCGTTGAGGATGCGGAACTGGACCGGATCGATGTGCAGCTTTTCGGCCATTTCATCCATCGCGATCTCCAGCGCCATCAGGCCGGGCGCCTCGCCCGGGGCGCGCATCGCATTGCCTTCCGGTAGATCGAGCACGGCCAGCCGGGTGGTGGTGAGCCGGTTGGCGCCGGCGTACAGCAGGCGGGTTTGCTGTACCGCGCCCTCCGGCGCGCCGCCCGGCAAATCGCCAGACCAGGTTTCATGGCCGATGGCGGTGATCTTGCCGTCGCGGCTGGCGCCGATGCGCAGGCGCTGGATGGTGGCCGGGCGGTGGGTGGTGTTGTTGAAGATGAGGGGCCGGGTCAATGCCACTTTCACGGGCCGCTTGGCCGCCCGCGCGCCCAGGGCCGCGAGCAGCGCGTCGGCCCGGACGAACAGCTTGGCGCCGAAGCCGCCGCCGATGTAGGGCGACACCAGCCGCACTTTTTCCTTCGGCATGCCCAGCGTTTTGGCCAAATCGCCCCGGCTCCAATCGATCATCTGATTCGCGGTCCAGACCGTGAGCGTGTCGTTCTCCCAGGCGGCGGTGGAGGCGTGCGGCTCCATCATCGCGTGCGACTGGTCGGGCGTGCTGTAATGGGCGTCGAGCCGCACCGGCGCGGCCGCGAAGGCGCCGGCGAAGTCGCCCACCTTGGTGTCCGGCTGGTCGCCCTTGGGCACCCGCGCGCCATCCTTGGCGCGGGCCAGATCGAAGGCGCCCTGCTCTTTGACATACTTCACTTGCACCAGATTGGCGGCGGCGCGGGCTTGCTCGAACGTGTCGGCCACCACCAGCGCGATGGCTTGATGATAGTGCTCGATGGCGGGGCCGCCCAGCAAGGTGGCGGTGTTAAATTTGCCCTTGACCAGCTTGCCGGCGTTGGCGGCCGTGACGATCGCCAGCACCCCGGGCGCGCGCCGAGCGGGGCCCAGTTCCATGGAGGCGATGCGGCCCTTGGCGATTGCCGCGCCGATCACATAACCGTAAGCGGCATTGGGCGCGGCCTGGTGCTGTTCATACGCATAGGGGGCGCTGCCCGTGGTTTTGAGGGGGCCGTCGATGCGGTCGACCGGCTGGCCGATCACTTTGAGCTGGTCAATCGGATTGGTGGTGGCGGGCGTATCGAATCTCATGGCTTCAACCTTCCTTCGCTTCGGCCAGCACATCGGCCAGTATGCGCCGCGCCAGCAGGATTTTGAAACCGTTGTCGGCGGCCGGCGTGGCGCCGGCCAGCAAATGATCGGCCAGGGTGGCGGCCGCCGTTTTTGGGTCGCCGGACGGGTGGCGCGCGGCCGTTTGCTCGGCCGCCTCCACCCGCCAGGGTTTGTGCGCCACGCCGCCCAGCGCCACCCGCGCGCCGCCGTCGGGCCCGACGATGGCCGCCACCGACACCAGGGCAAACGCGTAGGAGGCGCGGTCGCGCACCTTGCGATAAATGTGGCGGCCGCCGGCCGGCTTGGGCAGCGTCACGGCGGTGATCAATTCGCCCGCTTGCAGCGTGGTGTCGATGTGCGGGGTGGCGCCCGGCAGACGGTGGAAGTCGGCGATCGGTATCACCCGCGTCGTGCCGTCCGGGCGCACCGTTTCGACGCGGGCGTCGAGCACACGCATGGACACCGCCATGTCGCTCGGATGGGTGGCGATGCACGCCTCGCTGGTCCCCAGCACCGCCAGTTGCCGGCTAAAGCCGCCGATGGCGGCGCAACCGCTGCCCGGCTGACGCTTGTTACAGGCTTGGTTGGTGTCGTAAAAATAGGGACAGCGGGTGCGCTGGAGCAGATTGCCGGCGGTGGTGGCCTTGTTGCGCAACTGCGCCGAGGCGCCCGCCAGCAGGGCGCGCGACAAGACGGCGTAGTCGCGCCGCACGCGCGGGTCGGCCGCCAGATCGGTGTTGCGCACCAGGGCGCCGATCCGCAGTCCGCCGTCATCGGCCTCCTCGATCTTGTCGAGCGCCAGAGCGTTGACGTCGATCAGATGGGTCGGCGTCTCGATCTCGAGCTTCATCAAGTCGAGCAAATTGGTGCCGCCGGCGATAAATCTGGCGCCGCCGGTGCGCATGGCGGCCGCCGCCGCCTGGGCCGGCGAGCTGGCCCGTTCGTAGGTAAACACCTTCATACGGTCCTCCCCGCCACTTCGGCGATGGCGTCCACAATATTGGAGTAGGCGCCGCAGCGGCACAGGTTGCCGCTCATGCGCTCGCGGATTTCGTCGGCGCTCGTACGCGGCGCCGCGTTCAGGTCGGCGCTCACGTGGCTCGGTATGCCCTGCCGGATCTCGTCGAGCACGGCGACCGCCGAACAGATCTGGCCCGGGGTGCAGTAGCCGCACTGGTAACCGTCATGCTTGATGAAGGCGGCCTGCATGGGATGGAGCTGGTCCGGGTTGCCCAAGCCTTCGATGGTGGTCACCCGCGCGCCGTCATGCATGACCGCCAGGCTGAGACAGGAATTGATGCGGCGCCCGTCCACCATCACGGTGCAGGCGCCGCATTGGCCATGGTCGCAGCCCTTCTTGGTGCCGGACAGGTGCGCATGTTCGCGCAAGGCGTCGAGCAAGGTGGTGCGCAGGTCCAGTTCCAGCACCTGGGCTTGACCATTGACGTGCAGGGTGACGCTGGCGCGTACCGGGGCCGGGCCGGCGGCGGCGGGCGCCGGCTCGAGCGCGGCGGCGGCGACGGCCGGCACGCCAGCGGCCGTCACCGATAGGGCGCCGACGATTAACAAATCGCGCCGGGAAAGCTTGACATCGTTGAGATGGTCCATCTGCTTCCTCCCATCATTTCATCATTGAACGTGGCCGCACTGAGGCCGATCACATGCTTTATTATTTCAATTATGACATCGACCGCGATGTCGGACTGTTCGACATCGTACCTTCGGCCTGGATGGTAGTCACGCGCGTCAAGCCAAGCGCGCCAATTCCGTTTCGGTGAAGCCGGCCAGGCGCCGCGCCGCGATGTTGAACGGCCCTTTGAGCACCGGCGCCTCGTGCCGGGCCGCCAGGCTGTCGTAGGTGGCGCCCGGCTCCAGCCCGCGCTGCTGACATAAATAGCGATACCAGCGGTTACCGATTTCGACATGCCCAATCTCATCGCGCAAGATGATGTCGAGAATACCGGCGGCCGCCATGTCGCCCGCCTGCGCCAGCTTGGCCCGCAGCGGGGGAATCGCGTCCAGGCCACGCGCTTCCAGGGTGCGCGGCACCAACGCCATACGGGCCACGATGTCGCCGCGGGTTTTCTCGACCATCTCCCACAAACTGTCGTGGGCGGGGAAGTCGCCATATTGGTAACCGAGCGTGCGCAAATGGGCGGTGAGCAGGGAAAAATGCTTGGCCTCTTCCTGGGCTACGCGCAGCCAGTCGACGTAATACTCGGCTGGCATGGCGGGAAAACGCCAGAGCGCGTCGAGCGCCAGATTGACGGCGTTGAATTCGATGTGCGCCAGAGAATGGATCAGCATGGCCCGTCCTTCTTGGGTGACCATGGAGCGCCGTCCCACCAGGCGCGGCGGCACCAGCGGCGGCCGCTCGGGGCGGCCCGGAATCGGCCCGGCCGGCGTGAAGACCGCCGCGGCATCGACTTCCCAGCCGCCGGCCAGAAAGGCTTGCGCCACGGTGGCGACACCCTCGGCCTTGGCGACGGGGTCTGTTTCAAGCAAGCATTGCAGCGCGTGCGCGCGCAGTTCCAGAGGTCGCACCATGGTTTTTCGACCCAAAATGGGCTCAGTATACACAGCCCATTCACAGCCCTGTGCATAGGCATGCGGTCCGCCGCCGCCGGCGGCCCCGTGCACCGGGCACGTCTATGGCTACATTGATTGGATGGATTGGTACAATGTCACAGGTAACAAATAAATATCGCGCCTACCCTCAAATGCGCCGAACTGCTGCCGTTATCAGTGTGAGGAAGCGGCTCGCCTGAGCTACTCCACCGTATTCGATACAGAAAGTAAGCTCATGGACACCATCAAACCCCTGCCATCGGCGCTCGCGTCACCTCTGCTGGCGCCGGCCGCCGCCACAGTGTCTCAGCCCGGCAGGGAAGTGACAACATCAGGCGCGCCGCAGTCGGTCGCGTTTGCCGAAAAGGTCGCCCCACCGGTCGATCCGGCGGCACTGAAGTACTCGGTCGAGGCGATCAATAAATTTTTAAAGGTCAATAGCGAGGTGCAGTTCAGCATTGACGATGCGAGCGGCAAATCGGTGATCAAGGTGGTCGATACGGAATCGAAAGAAATCTTGCGCCAATTCCCCTCGGAGCAAGCGCTTGAAATTGGCAAGGATCTGGGCAAGCTGAAGGGATTCTTGATCAATAGTCAGGCTTGAGCTGCCGCCACACACAGCCGATGGGTGACTCTGGCGCGGCCACCTGAAACATTACGATTTTTAAACAGACAGTGAATTATTTTGCGGTCGCCGGTGCCGGTGCGGCCTCTGGCGCCTGCACCCGGTTTTGCTCCTGAGTCTGCGCCGCCGCTTTCTCTTGCTTGGCTTTTTTGTTGGCCATGTGACGCCCCACCACACAACCGCCGACCGCGCCCGCCACCGAGTGGTGGCCGGCGATGTGACCACCGACCGCGCCTACCGCCGCCCCCTTGAGACAGCCCGCCGCCAAGGCAACGTTGCTCGACAGTGCCAGGGCGACCGGAATGAGGACCAATAATTTTTTCATGATGAAGTTTCCTTTGATTAAAGCAGGAATGTAACACTTTTAGCGCGCAACGCTAACACGGCAGACACGCGTTCCGGCCGCTGTCGAGCAACCCGCGCCGGCGCCTTATACAGGAATAGGCAAACAACACCCAGCTTCATGCAACCTGCCACCCTGCCCTGCTCCGATACTGAGGCTCTCTCAACGAAGGAGCAATATCATGACCAAAATAACACTGATCACGGGTGCCAGCCGTGGCTTGGGCCGCAATACGGCGCTGCACATCGCCCGCGGCGGCGGCGATGTGATCCTGACTTACCACAGCCGCGCCGAGGAAGCCCAGGCGGTGGTATCGGAAATAAAGTCGATGGGCCGTCAAGCGTTGGCCTTCCAGCTCGACATGGGCGACAGCGCCGGCTTTTCCTCGTTCGCCGCCAAGCTGCGCGCCGCGCTGCAATCGACTTGGCAACGCGACAGTTTCGATCACTTGGTCAACAATGCCGGTCACGGCGAAATGGCCATGATCGCCGACACCAGCGAGGCCCAGTTCGACCATCTGGTCAACGTTCACTTCAAGGGCGTGTTTTTCCTCACCCAGAGCCTGTTGCCGCTGTTGGCAGATGGCGGCCGCATCGTTAATTTGTCGAGCGGCTTGACACGCGTGTCCCACCCGGGCTTCGCCGCTTACGCCGCCGTGAAAGGCGCCATCGAGGTATTGAGCGTGTACTTGGCCAAGGAACTCGGTGGCCGCGGCATCGCCGTCAACACGGTGGCGCCCGGCGCGATCGAGACCGACTTCCTGGGCGGCGCCGTGCGCGACATGCCGGATTTGAATGCGGTGTTTGCCGGCATGACCGCGTTGGGACGGGTGGGTGTGCCCGACGACATCGGTCCGATGATCGCCAACTTGCTGGGCGCGCAAAATCGCTGGATTAACGCTCAGCGCATCGAAGTCTCCGGCGGCCAATTTATTTGACGCGCGCAATCAGCAGCGCCGCCAGACGGTGGAACTAACGGCTCGCATGCCCGTGCGCGGCGGCCGTGTCCCGTGCCGGTGGCGAGCCGAACATGCGGCCATATTCCCGCGTGAACTGGTGCACGCTTTGGTAGCCCACCGAGAACGCGGCGCTGCTGGCGTTGAACCCCTCGGCCAACATCAAACGCCGCGCTTCGATCAGACGCAGTTGCTTTTGAAATTGGAGCGGGGTGAGCGACGTGATGGCGCGAAAATGTTGATGAAACGAAGAGGGGCTCATGCCGGCCACCTCGGCCAGTTTTTCCACCGGCAGCCGGCGCCCGTAGTGCGTGCGCAGCAGCGCAATGGCCCGTCCCACACGCTGCATATGGCCATTCGGCGAACCCAGGCGGCGGATGGCCGGGCCATGCCGGCCCGCCAATAACCAGTAGTGACATTCCCTCAACAGCTGCGGCATCAGCAAGGCCATCGCGGCCGGCCTGTGCAGCAAGCGCATGATCCGCAGCGCCGTGTCGCTCACCTCGGCCTCGGTGTGGTCATAGCCTAGCGGCGGATGATCGGCCGGCTCGACGGTGGTCATTTCCGTTGCCAGTTCGGCGATGATCGCCGGACTCAGGTCCAGCACCAGGGAATAATATGGTGTGCGCGCGTCGGCTTCGATGATCTGGCTGGCGGTGGGCACATCGGCCATGATCAGCAGCGAGTCACCGGCGCGAAAGGTGTAAGAGCGTTTGCCCATCGTGACGTGCTTGCACCCTTGCAGCACCAAACAAAGCAACGGCCGCTGTATGGCATACGCTATTTCGGTGCGGGTGACGCTACTAATGGCGGCCAAACCGGGAACGGGCGTCGCGGCCACGCCCAGGGGATCGGCGTGCGCTTGCGCATACTGTTTCACCGCATCGAGCAAAGTGTCTATCATGTGCAGATTTTACGCCACTTATTTGCAGGAGGGCATGCTCGATCTGGAGCAATAGGCAAAAAGGCCGACGCGCCAGCAGATACGACCTCTACACCGCTGGTGGCCTTGGCCGTCGGTGCGCGACAAGAACAAGCTCGCGTCGCTTTGCCGAACAAAGCGATCGCATCATAGCGCCTTGTGCCGGACCTGCGCTTGCGGGAAACGCTTCACGTTCGGGCGGGCTGAGGCCACCAGCGAGACCGGCCGCGAATTCATCCGGCCAGGGCGTTCAGTTCTCTGGAACCAGAACGCGCTAACCTTCTCCCTTCCTTTTCCACATTGACCTGCAACGCCACGCTCGCCACTTCCAATATATCCTCGGTCAGCTGGTAGCCACCCTTGGTCCGCAGCCACACCAACACGTCCGCCAGGTGCCAGATCGACGCACTGCCCTCATGCACTGGCGCCGGAAAGCTCCCCGGATGGGACAGCATTAACTTGCGCATGTTTTGTCGCGACACACCGATTAATTGCGCCACCTCGGTCAAGCCAACCAGATCCGGGGCTACCTCGATTAAGGTGGCCGAGGGGACGGCGCTACGCACGTCGAGCAGGGCGCTACGCACGGCCGCGTCAGCGTTGTCGGCCGCACGGGTGAACTCCAGTGCCAGCCGCCCGGGCTGACCGATACCGACCAAGGCATCATCGCAACCGGCCGCGCCCAGACGCTCGACTAAAGTATCTGTCTCACAGCCATCGCCGGAAAGCTGGTATTTCAAAGTAAAGATGTATTCCATCATGCTACTCCTCGACACGGTCGGCCGCATCCTGTTGCTTACGGTGCGTGGTGCAGTTGTTCACGACACGCTGCAAGGCGCACGCGTGGTTGCCCCGGTTCTTCGGCGTGCTCCATATCGACGTGATACAAAACTCGCCGCAGCGGCACTGCGTGTCATTGTACGGACAATATATCCGCCCCCAAGCGTGGCTACCGCCGACCTGGACGCGCCAGCCCTGTTTTTCAGCGTGCTTAACAGCTTCCTCGACCTCTTTATCTGGATGAGGTGAACGGGCCATCGGCATCTCCATAATGGGGACGATTGAACCGGCTGTCAAGTGACAACCAGGCCCCATTTACGCCATCGTACTCAATGCTGGCAGCACCGATTTATCCAATATCAACATGGGCACATAGATCTGGCAACTATCCTGCCACCAACCATGTTAGGACCGAGGAACCATCCATCACTCCCACTCGATGGTCGCGGGCGGCTTGCCCGAAATATCGTACACCACCCGATTAATGCCGCGCACCTCATTGATGATGCGGTTCGACACCTTGCCCAGCAGCGCATGGGGCAAGTGTGCCCAGTGCGCCGTCATAAAATCTTGCGTCTGCACCGCGCGCAGCGCCACCACGTATTCATAGGTGCGTCCATCGCCCATCACACCCACCGACTTAACCGGCAAAAACACCGCGAAAGCCTGGCTGGTCGCCTCGTACCAATTCTTCGGCATGTGCTCGTGATCGACGGCCTGGCCGGCGATAAATTCGTAGGGCGTGTTGCGCAGCTCTTCGATGAAGATGGCATCGGCCCGGCGCAGCAAGTCGGCGAAATCCTTTTTCACCTCGCCCAGGATGCGCACCCCCAAACCCGGTCCCGGGAACGGATGGCGATATACCATATCGTGCGGTAAACCGAGCGCCACGCCCAGCTTGCGCACCTCGTCCTTGAACAGTTCGCGCAGCGGTTCAAGCAGCTTCAAGTTCAGTGTTTCCGGCAAACCGCCCACATTGTGGTGGCTCTTGATGGTCTGCCCTTTCTTGCCCTTGCCCGCGCTTTCGATCACGTCCGGGTAGATGGTGCCCTGGGCCAGCCATTTGGCATTGCTCAACTTGCCGGCTTCGACCTGGAACACTTCGACGAATTCGCGCCCGATGATCTTGCGCTTGGCTTCCGGATCGGCCACGCCGGCCAAATGGCCCATGAACTGGTCCTCGGCATCGATGCGCAAGACTTTCACGCCCAGGTTCTTGGCGAACATGTCCATCACCATCTTGCCTTCGTTAAGGCGCAACAAACCATGATCGACAAACACGCAGGTGAGCTGCTTGCCGATGGCGCGGTGAATCAGCGCCGCCGCCACGCTTGAATCGACGCCGCCCGACAAGCCCAAAATCACGTCGTCGCTGCCGACTTGCTGGCGAATTTTCTCGACCGCTTCTGAAATATAATCGGGCATGTTCCAGTCCGATTTGCAAGCGCAGATTTCATGCACGAAGCGGCCCAGAATGGCCTTGCCTTGCAAGGTGTGGGTCACTTCGGGGTGAAACTGCACAGCGTAGAAACGGCGTTCCTCGTCGGCCATGGCCGCGATCGGACAACTGGCGCTGTTGCCCATCAACTTAAAGCCGGGCGGCATCTCGAGCACCTTGTCGCCATGGCTCATCCAGACCTTGAGCATGCCGTGGCCTTCGTCGGTGACGAAGTCATTAATACCATTGAGTAAGGCGCTATGGCCGCGCGCGCGCACCTCGGCATAGCCGAACTCGCGCAACACACCGTTTTCCACCTTGCCGCCCAGCTGCGCCGCCATGGTTTGCATGCCGTAGCAAATGCCCAGCACCGGCACCCCCAGCTCGAACACCGCTTGCGGCGCGCGCGGGGCGTCGCCTTCCAGGGTCGAGCTATGGCTGCCCGACAAGATCACGCCGGCCGCGCCATAGTTGCGTACGAACTCGTCGCTGACATCGTAGGGGAACACTTCGGAAAAGACCCCGGCGTCGCGCACGCGGCGCGCGATCAATTGGGTGACCTGGGAACCGAAATCGAGAATGAGGATTTTAGAATGCATGGATGAGTGCTTTTAAAGAAAAATCGGGGGCGCGAAGCGGAAATGGACGAGGCGACCCGGGACCCGGGGCAGCGCGGCCGGCGCCGCGATAACGCGGCCCCGGCCAGATAATTTATTCGCCGGAACGGTAGTTCGGCGCTTCCTTGGTGATTTGCACGTCATGCACATGCGATTCGCGCATGCCGGCCGAGGTGATTTCAACGAATTCGGCTTTTTCCCGCAATTCATCGATGGTCGAACAGCCGCAATAGCCCATCGATTGGCGCACGCCGCCCACCAGCTGGAAAATGATGGCCAGCACGCTGCCCTTGTAGGCGACCCGGCCCTCGATACCTTCCGGCACGAATTTATCGGCCTTCATGGCGGCGTCTTGGAAATAACGGTCGGCCGAGCCGTCCGCCATGGCGCCCAGGCTGCCCATGCCGCGATACGATTTATAGCTGCGGCCCTGATACAGGATCACTTCGCCCGGCGCCTCTTCGGTGCCGGCGAACATGCTGCCCATCATCACGGTGGAGGCGCCCGCCGCCAAGGCTTTCGAGATATCGCCCGAGAAACGGATGCCGCCGTCGGCGATGCAGGGCACGCCGGTGCCTTCCAGCGCCGCCGCCACGTTGGAGATGGCGGTAATTTGCGGCACCCCCACCCCGGCCACGATGCGGGTGGTGCAGATCGAGCCCGGGCCGATGCCGACCTTGACCGCGTCGGCGCCGTATTCGACCAGGGCCTTGGCCGCCGCCGCGGTGGCAATGTTGCCGCCGATGACATCGACTTGAGGGAAACGGGTCTTGATCCATTTCACGCGGTCCAAGATGCCTTGCGAATGGCCATGGGCGGTGTCGACCACCAACACGTCGACCCCGGCGGCGACCAGCAGCTCGATCCGTTCCTCGTCCTTGGCGCTGACACCGACGGCGGCGCCCACCAGCAGTTTGCCATGCTGGTCTTTGGAGGCGAACGGATGCTCGGTCGACTTTTGGATATCCTTGACCGTGATCAAGCCGCGCAATTCAAATTGGTCATTGACCACCAGCACGCGCTCGAGCCGGTGTTTATTCATCAGGCGCTTGGCCTCGGCCAGCTCGGCCCCTTCCTTGACGAACACCAGTTTTTCGCGCGGCGTCATCTTGGCGCGCGCCTCGGCGTCCAATTCTTCCTCGAAGCGCAAATCGCGGTTGGTGATGATGCCGACCACTTCCTTGCCCTGCACCACGGGAAAGCCGCTGATACCGTACTGCACCGTCAAGGCGATCACGTCGCGGATCTTCATCTCGGGCGGAATGGTGATCGGGTCGCGCAGCACGCCCGCTTCGAAGCGCTTGACGCGCGCCACTTCCTTGGCTTGATCGCGCGGCGCCAAATTCTTGTGGATAATGCCGATGCCGCCTTCCTGCGCCATCGCGATCGCCAGACGCGCCTCGGTCACGGTGTCCATCGCGGCCGACAGCAGTGGAATGTTGAGGCTGATGCGCCGGGTCAGGCGTGTCTTGAGGGACGTGTCGGCAGGCAAAACGTTGGAATAAGCGGGGACGAGCAGCACGTCATCGAATGTGAGTGCTTTTTGAAGTAGACGCATAGCATTTCCTATTGGCGCAAAAGTGAATTATACAGAAGATCGATCTTTTCGTCCTTGCATTGCGGCAAAATCAAGCAAAAAGCCCGTCTTCGATTGACTTCCGCTTGGAAACATGGCGAAATCTGCCTGAATCGCCAACCTGGAAAAAAGCACATGACACAACACACCTCCCGCCGTTCCCTCACCGCCCGTCTGCTGGCCGGTGCCGCCCTGTTCGCGGTGGCCGCCCTGGCCCACGCGCAATACGTCTGGGTCGATGAAAAAGGCATCAAGCAATTTTCCGATCAGCCGCCGCCGCCGTCGGTGCCGCTCAAACGCATTTTGAAAGCGCCTGGCGAATTGAAAAAAGCGATCGAGCAGCAAAGCGCCGCCGGTGCCGAAGCCGACGGCGAGGCCGTGGCGCCCGCCGACGCGGGCAAAAGCAAGGCGCCGCCCAGTTTGGCCGAGCGCAATGCCGACTACAACAAGCGCAAGGCCGACGCGGCTGAAAAAGAAAAGAAAACTGCGGAAGAAACCAAACGCAAGGAAGCGAACGCGCGCAATTGCGATGAAATGCGGCGCGCGCAAAGAACCCTCGAATCCGGTGAGCGCATCACCCGCACCGACAAGAACGGCGAACGCAATTACATGGGTGACGACGAGCGCGCGGCAGAAACGGCCCGTAATAAACGCGCCCTGGGCGAGTGCAACTAAAAGCGGCCGTCACCGGGAGCGGCCGCGCCCACACGGGCCGGCCGCTGCCGCTGCTGCCACCGCCCGATCAACCCTTGGCGGGACGATTGCCGGCGCGCCGGCGCCGGGTTTCTTTTGGATCGGCCAGCAATGGCCGATATAGCTCGACTCTGTCATGCTCGCGCAGTACCGTATCGAGCGGTTTTTTCTTGCCATAGATACCGACCGGGCAAGTCGCCAGATCGATGCCGCTCACCTCGTCGAGCAAGCCGCTGGCCACGATGGCCTGCTCCAGCGTGGCGCCGGCCTCCAGATGCAATTCGCGCAAGAACTCCATGGTCGGGGTGGCATAACACACTTGCACCCGCACTTGTTCAGCCATACACTGTCTCCGCCCGTTTGCAAAACGAATCGACCATGCTGTTGGCGATCACGCCGAACACGGGGCCGATCAATTGCTCCAGCACCCGGCTGGAAAATTCGTAATGCAGGTCCAACTCGACCTTGCAAGCATCGTCGCGCAAGGCCTTGAAAGTCCACACCCCATCGAGGCTCTTGAAAGGACCGTCCACCAGCCGCATCTTGATGCAAGTGGGCGCGCTGTTCTCGTTCGAGGTCGTGAAGCTTTGCCGCACGCCGTGGTAATGTATGCCCAAACTGGCCACCACCGTGTTTCCGCTGCGCTCACGTATCTCGACCCCTCCGCACCAGGGCAGGAATTTGGGATAATCCTCGACTTTTGCCACCAGGCTGAACATTTGTTCGGCGCTGTAGCCCAGAAAGACTGATTTATGTACTACTGCCATTGAAGAACCGTTTGCTATGATGTTGAATATTTCAGTGAATTTTCGCGTCCGCGCGAGACAGTAGTTTAACCGACCGGCACCTGTTTACCCTCTCATGACCATAGCTGACAATAAAAAAGCCTACCACGACTACTTCATCGAAGACCGCTACGAAGCGGGCATCGTGCTCGAAGGTTGGGAAGTGAAAGCCATCCGCGACGCCCGCGTGCAGATCAAGGAAGCCTACGTGGTGGTGCGGGGCGATGAGCTGTTTTTGTTCGGCGCCCACATCAGCGCCCTGCCCACCGCCTCCACCCATATCCACCCGGAAGCGGTGCGTACCCGCAAGCTGCTGCTGCACAAGGCGGAAATGGATAAACTGATCGGCAAAGTGGAACGCTCCGGCTACACGCTGGTGCCGATCAACCTGCATTTCAAGGGCGGCCGCATCAAATGCGAGATCGGCTTGGCCAAAGGTAAGAAACAACACGACAAGCGCGCGTCCGAAAAAGACCGCGATGGCGCGCGCGAAGTGCAAGCTGCCATGAAAACGAACCGCCGCTAAGCGAAACCGGGCCAGCGCCGGTCAAATCTACGGGCCGCTCTTGGCGGGATATTTCCTGGTGGCGCGCACCCGCGCCGCGAGCCCATGCGCCAAGGCGGGACCATTGCGCGTGCCAGGCGGTCTGTATATGCCATGTAATAGAGACGGGATGGAACGCGACGTTAGCCGATCAGCGCGCATCGCGCCTGGCATGGTTGAATGCCGCGAGCGACCAACGGCGAATCGGTTTGCATATCGGTTTGCTTGCGAATTCTGTATCGGTCCGAATGGATGATTGCGGCATCAGCCTTGATCGGCAGACGCGACGACGTATATTGCGGCACAGTGCCGCCTTGCCAAGCACGGATGCGGCCACCTCAATGGACCCGCATCCGTTTGCCATTCTTAAACCTTCAAGGCGTCCATCGATTTTCCCGCATCGGTCCATTCCTTGACCCATTTCGGTTGACGGCCGCGGCCAGTCCACTGTTGCGACGCATCGCTTGGATTGCGATAACGAACCGCGACCGTGCCGGTTTTTGCGCGGATACCGGTACCTACCAGGTCCTTTACCGAAACCCCGACGCTTTGCGCGATGGCGAGGATTTGTTCACGGGCTTTGGTCAGATCGTCTTGTTCACGTTTTTTCATTTGCTTTTTGATGTCTTCTTGCAGTTTACGCAGCTCGGACAGTGAGAGATTGGATAAATCCATGATGTTTCCTAGGTGAAGTTGAACGGTGAAACCGGTAAAACTGAATTCTATCCAATTGTAACGCTATTATTGGCGATTTTATTTTTTTTTGCGTTCTTTTTGTAAGCTAACGCAAAATTTTCGCGCAGCGTACCGCAAATGTCGACTAACTTGCAACACGCTGCGCAAAATCAGCGGGGAAGCCACGCCGTATAAGCGCCATGCAATGGCTGGGTGTTGCGCCGCATCAAAATCAGCACTACCGTATTATTTTGGGCGCCACCCGGAACAATGGTAGCGCATTAATCATGTTGGTACCGCATGTTATGAGCCCAAGAGCAGCGCGTTATGAGCGACGCCGGACGCCGATTCGCCGACCGGCCCCCGGCATGCACATGACGAGTATCAAGCCGGCACTGGCCAGCTTGTATATACAGCCTGCGGTTTTAAAACGGAAGGGATGGCGAAGCGCCAAGTGTAAATGGCAGCATACTGCGCCGACAATAACGCGCCATGTACTGAACCACAGAAAAAGCAAAACCGCGTACCCGCGGTGGTGATTTTAACCAGAATACAAATTTAGTTAGTAACCAAAAGTATTGAAAGGCCGGTAGGCTTGGCCGGGCAGCTTTGCGCCGCCCGGCATCTGAGGGCTTATTTTTGGGTTTTGATGATTTGCATGGCGCTGGCGATCAAGCCGCTCATATCGCCCAGATTGGCCGGTACGATAATCGAATTGTTGGTTTTCGCCAGCTGTGCAAAGGCGTTCACATATTGTTCCGCCACTTTCAGACTGACCGCGTCCGCCCCGCCCGGCTCGCGGATGGCGCCGCCGATTTCGCGCAGCGCCTGCGCGCTCGCCTGGGCCAAGGCCACGATGGCGGTCGCCTGGCCCTGGGCGCGGTTGATCGACGCTTGCTGCTCGCCCTCGGAGCGGGCGATCGACGCCTCCCTTTCGCCGCTGGCGATGTTGATCTGTTCCTGGCGTCGTCCCTCGGAAGCGGCGATCAATGCCCGCTTTTCGCGCTCGGCCGTAATTTGCGCCTGCATCGCGTGCAAAATCTCTTTGGGTGGCGTCAAATCCTTGATTTCATAGCGCAATACCTTGACGCCCCAATTGGCCGCCGACTCGTCGATGGCATTGACGATGGCGGTGTTGATATGGTCGCGCTCCTCGAAGGTTTTATCGAGTTCCATGCGCCCTATCACCGAGCGCAAGGTGGTTTGCGCGAGCTGGGTGATGGCGGCGATATAGTTGGACGATCCGTAGGAGGCGCGCATGGGGTCGGTGATCTGAAAATACAGAATCCCGTCCACCTGAAGCTGAGTATTGTCCCGCGTGATGCACACCTGGGGCGGCACATCGAGCGGGATTTCCTTGAGCGAATGTTTATAGGCAATGCGGTCGATAAACGGCACCACAATATTCAAACCCGGTCCCAGGGTGGCGTGGTACTTCCCCAGCCGCTCCACCACCCAGGCGTGCTGCTGTGGCACCACGTTGATGGTCTTAAACACGAACACCAAAGCCAGCACAAACAGCACCAGCGTCACATTACCGATACTAATTTCCATAAAACCTCTCCTTTATGTACATGAAAATTTAACCGACCACCAGCCGGCTGCCGCGAATCTCGCGAATGATAAAACTGCCCGGCAGCGGATCGGCGCCGGCCGCCAGCTCGACATCCCACATGGCGCCGCGGTACATCACCCGCGCCGCGCCATCCTGCCATTGCATCACCTGCACGCGCTGACCGATATCGAGATTGATATTCGGATCGCGTTCCGCTCCCGGGCCGCCGCGTTTGCCATAACCGCGCGCGCGCAACACCACCGTGGCCAGCACGCCGATCGCGGCCGCCAATATCGTTTGCAGCGGCAAGGCGGCGCCGCCCAGCGCGGCCAGGCCAGCGGCCGCCAAGCCGATGGCGACCATTAATAAGTAAAAAGTACCAGTGAATAATTCCAAGGTGAGCACCACCCCGGCCGCCGCAAACCAGTTGATCGAATCGCTCATCGTCGCTCCTTGTTTATCCGCCCGCACAATGCAAAAACCCCCGTTGCCCGCTAAAGGCGACGAGGGTTGGACTGTCTGGGCAGAGTATAAATAATCTATTGACAGTTAATTAGCATATCAACAGTGTAACGCATAACCGGCTTGCGTCAAGCCGGGCCTGGGCCGGACGCCGTGGCACGCACGCCAGCCCGTTATTGCAGGGCTGCCAGCTTTTGCCAGGTATCGATCACCGAGTCGGGGTTGAGCGACATCGATTCGATGCCCTGCTCCATCAGCCAGACCGCAAAATCGGGATGATCGGACGGCCCCTGGCCGCAGATGCCGATATATTTGCCGCGCGCCAAACAGGCCCTGATCGCCATCGACAACAAAGCCTTAACGGCCGGATCGCGCTCGTCGAAATCGGCCGCCAGCAAGGCCATGCCGGAATCGCGGTCCAGACCCAAAGTGAGCTGGGTCAGGTCGTTGGAGCCGATGGAGAAGCCGTCGAAATGATCGAGAAACTGGTCGGCCAGGATGGCGTTCGAAGGCACCTCGCACATCATGATCAGGCGCAGCCCGTTTTCGCCCCGCACCAGACCGTTTTTGGCCAGCAGATCGACCACTTTCTCGGCCTGGCCCAGGGTGCGTACGAACGGGACCATGATTTCGACATTGGTCAAACCCATATCGTTGCGCACCCGCTTCATGGCCTGGCATTCCATCTCGAAAGCGCCCGCGAAATCGGACGCCAAATAGCGCGCCGCGCCGCGAAAGCCCAGCATCGGATTTTCCTCGTCCGGCTCGTAACGCGAGCCGCCGATCAGCTTTTTATACTCGTTCGACTTGAAGTCGGACAGGCGCACGATCACTTTTTTGGGCCAGAACGCGGCCGCGATGGTGGCGATGCCCTCGGCCAGCTTGTCGACATAGAAGGCGCGCGGCGAGGCATGCCCGCGCGCCACCGATTCCACCGCTTTTTTCAAGTCGGCGTCGATGTTCGGGTATTCCAGAATGGCGCGCGGATGGACGCCGATATTGTTGTTGATGATGAATTCCAAGCGCGCCAGCCCGACCCCGGCATTCGGCACCGACTGGAAATCGAAGGCCAGCTGCGGATTGCCCACGTTGAGCATGATCTTGGTATTGAGCTTGGGCAGCTCGCCGCGCGCCACTTCCGACACTTCCGTCTCCAGCAAGCCGTCGTAGATCTTGCCCTCGTCGCCCTCGGCGCACGACACGGTGACGAAGGTGCCGTCCTTGAGCACGTCGGTGGCGTCGCCGCAGCCCACCACCGCCGGCACGCCCAGCTCACGCGCGATAATGGCGGCGTGGCAGGTACGCCCACCCCGGTTGGTGACGATGGCGGCGGCCCGTTTCATCACCGGCTCCCAATTCGGATCGGTCATGTCGGCCACCAGCACGTCACCCGGCTGCACCCGCTCCATATCGGCCGCGTCATGAATCACGCGCACCGGACCGGCGCCGATCTTTTGGCCGATGGCGCGGCCGGCGGCCAGCACCGTGCCGCTGCCTTTAAGCTTGAAGCGCTGCTGCGCGTCGCTCGCCTTTTGCTGCGATTTGACCGTCTCCGGCCGCGCCTGGAGAATATACAGTTTGCCGTCGCGCCCATCCTTGCCCCATTCGATGTCCATCGGGCGGCCATAATGGCGCTCGATGATCACCGCGTATTTGGCCAGTTCCACCACTTCGGCGTCGCTGAGCGAATAGCGGTTGCGCATCTCGACCGGCACATCGACCGTTTTCACCGAACGGCCGGCGCGCGCCTCGTCGGTAAATTCCATTTTCAGCAGCTTGGAACCGATATTGCGGCGGATGACGGCCGATTTACCCAATTCCAGCATCGGCTTGTGGACATAAAATTCGTCCGGATTCACGGCGCCCTGCACCACCGTCTCGCCCAAGCCGTAGCTGGAGGTGACGAACACCACGTCCTGAAAACCGGACTCGGTATCGATGGTAAACATCACACCGGCCGCGCCCAGGTCCGAGCGCACCATGCGCTGCACCCCGGCCGACAAGGCCACCTCGGCATGGGTGAAACCCTTGTGCACGCGGTAGGAAATGGCGCGGTCGTTATACAGCGAGGCGAACACCTGCTTCATGGCGTCGAGTACGTTATCGATACCGACCACATTGAGAAAGGTCTCTTGTTGGCCGGCGAAGGAAGCGTCCGGCAAATCCTCGGCGGTGGCCGAAGAACGCACCGCGAACGACATCTCGACGGCCGAATCGGCCGCCAGACGCTGATAAAACTCGCCGATTTCGGCGGCCAGGCGCGGCTGGAACGGCGTGTCGACGATCCATTGCCGAATTTGGGCGCCGGCCGCCGCCAATGCGCGCACGTCGTCCGTATTGAGCCCGGCCAGGCGCCCGGCGATGCGCTGCGCCAGCGGCGGGCCGCCATCGGCGCTATGCGACAAAAAGTCGCGGAAAGCCTGGGCGGTGGTGGCGAAACCGCCCGGCACCCGCACTCCGGCGCCCGTCAATTGGCTGATCATTTCGCCAAGCGAGGCGTTTTTACCGCCCACCGATTCGACATCGGTCATGCGCAATTGGTCGAACGCGGCGACGTACACCGCCCCGCTGTGCTGCTGCAATGCTGCGTTGGACAAGCTGGTCATAATGACACCCTTACTGATGATAGAAATCTTCACTTGCCGATCGCCCGGGCGGAATCGGTCGCGACTCTCACGCCGGGGCGGCCGGCTACACGGCGCGGGCCCCGCGGTGTTCTTGTTATTCTAGGCGGGGTGCCGCACAATCATGGCGTTGCATTCATTTTACATTGCGCGGCTGAGATTGACGACGCCCAATTCTAACAAGCGATATAGAACCATGAGCCCCACTCCATGAGCCAAGAAACCCGCCCGCCCCTGCCCGCCGCCGCGCGCACCGTGTTTTTCGTCTCCGACGGCACCGGCATCACGGCCGAAGCGTTCGGCCATTCGGTGCTCAGCCAATTCGACCTGCGCTTTCGCCAGATCCGTGTGCCGTTTATCGACACGCTCGACAAGGCTTACGACGCGGCCCGCAAGATCAACGAAGCCTTTGCCCACGACGGCCAGCGCCCGATCATTTTCTCCACCCTGGTCAAGAGCGAGCTGTCGAACGTGATCCGGCAATCGAGCGGCATGCATATGGACCTGATCCAGACCTTCGTCGCGCCCCTGGAGCAAGAACTGGGGGTCAAGTCGACCCACACCATCGGCCGCTCGCATAATATCGTCGATAGCGAGGAATATAAAAACCGCATCGAGGCGATCAATTATTCGCTGGCGCACGACGACGGCCAATCGCATAAAAATCTGTCCTCGGCCGACGTGATCCTGGTCGGCGTCTCGCGTTCGGGCAAAACCCCGACCAGCCTGTATCTTGCCATGCAGTATGGCATCAAGGCGGCCAACTACCCCTTGATACCGGACGATTTCGAGCGCGGCAAGATGCCTGGCGCCTTATATGAGTTCAAAAGCAAGATTTTCGGATTGACCATCACGCCCGAACGCTTGTCGGAAATTCGCAACGAGCGCCGGGCCGGCAGCAAATATGCATCGCTGGAAAACTGCCGCTACGAAGTCAACGAGGCCGAAGCCATGATGAAACGGGAAGGCATACGCTGGTTGTCCTCGACCGCCAAATCGATTGAAGAAATTTCCACCACCGTGCTGCAAGAGATCAAGCCGAACCGGCGTGAATATTGACAAAAATACAGCGCGCGCGGCTGGCACGGCGGTCCATCAAAAGTAATGACGCCAGTCGGCCAGCCAGTGGGGAAACGTCTCGATCGGCATGGGCCGGGCGATATAGAAACCCTGGGCGCAGTCGCAACCGAGGCGTTGCAAAAACTCCCAGTCGGAACGGGTTTCGACCCCCACCGCCACCGACCGACGTTCCAGGCTGCGCGCCAGGCCCAGGTAGGAAGCGAGCACCGTGCCCAGCGGGCGCTTGCGGGCGGCGCCATCGACGAAGCTGCGGTCGATCTTCAATTCCGAAAATGGAATGCTGGCCAGCAGCTGCAAATTGGAATGGCCGGTGCCGAAATCGTCGATCGCCAGCCCGAAACCCATCATCCGCAAGCGCAGCAGCCGCTCCAGAAAATGGGGATCGATATGCAACATGGCGGCCTCCGGCAATTCGAAGCTGAGGTAATCCGGCAACATGCGGTGCCGTTCCAGGCAAGCGCTCATCTGCGTCATGAATGATGGTTGCGCCAGGGTGGACGGCGCCACATTGATCGATACCGACAGCGGCAAACCGCGTTCATGCATCTGGCGGCAGGCGGCCACCGATTGGGCGATCATGCTCCAGTCGAGAAAATCAACCCTGCCGCGCTCTTCGAGCGCGCCCATGAAGGCGGCCGGCCCCAGCAACCCATGCCGGGGATGGTTCCAGCGGGCGAACATTTCCAGTCCCGTCACCTGGCCGCTGGCCAATTCGATCTTGGGCTGGAAATACGGCACGAACTGGCCGTCGAGCAAACCGCGGCCGATGTCGGCGAAGTCGCACAGGGGCGTTTGGCACGGGGCCGGACCCGGCTGCGCGCCTTGATGATTGCCGATCAGGGTCGCGAGCCGATACTCGGTGACCGGCTTGGCCAGGGTGCCCAGCAAATCCAGACCGTAGGCCTCGGCCATGGTTTCAACCGAATACAGCACCGCGCTGCTGTGCACGCTGGACACGATCAGGCCGGAGCGGCACTGCGCTTCGCTCAACTGGCGCATCAGCCCCAGCCCGTCCAGCCCCGGCAGGGCCAGGTCGATAATGCCGATGTCTGGCGCCTGCGGCAAGCCGCAGTGGAAACCGCGCAAGGCGCTATGGCCATCGGCCGCCTCGCTCAAGCCGACCGCGCCCAGCCGGCCCAACATGGCGGTCACCTCCTGGCGCTGCCCGTGATCGCCTTCCGCCACCAGAATCCGCCAGTGTGCGATATCCATTTCTCACCCCTGTCATGCGCATGATCAAGGATTTGAACTTAGCAAAGAACAACGCGCTCAACTTTGATTTTGCCTCAACTGTTCGAAGAAACAGACCGCTGCGCAAGCGGCCACGTTGAGCGACTCCACTTGGCCCAGGT
Organism: Pseudomonadota bacterium; assembly: GCA_040385995.1. Taxonomy (GTDB): domain Bacteria; phylum Pseudomonadota; class Gammaproteobacteria; order Burkholderiales; family Burkholderiaceae_D; genus Janthinobacterium. The sequence goes on along the minus strand of JAZKGI010000015.1, from coordinate 29,803 downwards.
GCGGAATGACGACCCGGTGGGTGGCCAGTGCCAGCAGATCGTGGGCCACGCCCTGGCCTTCATGGCCCAGCAGCCAGGCCACCGGGCCGCGCAGGTCGAGCTCATACAAACGCCGCTCGGCATAGCCGCTGGTGGCCAGCACCGGCACCTGGGCGGCGGCGATCAGGGCCGCCAAGTCCACGTTTTCAACGATTTCGATCACGAAATGGGCGCCCATGGCCGCCCGCAGCACCTTGGGCGACCAGCAAAACGCGGTGCCGGCGCTGCAAAACACGCGCGCGATGCCGGCCGCCGCCGCGCTGCGCAAGATCGACCCCACATTGCCGGGATCTTGCACGTTATCTAACAGCACCGCCGAACACGAAAGCGACACCGGCAGCACCAGTTCCGGGGTGGCGATCACGAACAGCACGCCCACGCCATGCTCGACCTGGCTCAGGGCGCCGTACAGCGCGTCCGGCAGCGCCACGCAATGGCCGCGCGCGGCCTCGCAACGGGCCACGATGTCGGCCACCTCGGGATCGGCCAGGGCGCCCTCGCCGACCAGGCAAAACGGCGGCGCGCCGCGCAGCTGGAGATAACTCTGGCACAAATGCACGCCGTCGAGCAGGGTGAGGCCGGCCTTGCGCCGCGCCTGCGAACTGGTGGCCAGCAGCTTCCATTGCTTGAATTGCGCGTTCTCGCGCGAGGCGATGCGCTTCATGCGCCGGCCTGCGCCAGATAGCTGCCCAGCTCGACCAGTTCGCGCACCGGCGCGTACGAACGCCGGTGCACGGGCGAGACGCCATGCAGGCGCAGCCGCTCCAGATGCAGCGCCGTGGGATAGCCCTTGTGCTGGTCGAAACCGTACTGGGGATAGCGCCCGTGCAGCGCCACCAGGGCCGCGTCGCGCGCGGTCTTGGCCAGGATCGAGGCGGCCGAAATCGAATCGACCTTGTCGTCGCCCTCGATGATGGCCATGGTCTGGATCGCCATCACGGGACAGCGGTTGCCGTCGATCAGCGCCAGGCCCGGCACCGTGTGCAGCGACTCGACCGCGCGCCGCATCGCCAGCATGGTGGCCTGCAAAATATTATGCTGGTCGATTTCGGCTTCGGAACACTCGGCCACGGCCCAGGCCAGCGCTTCGCGCTTGATCAGCGGCGCCAGTTGGTCGCGCCGGGCCGCGCTCAGCTTTTTCGAGTCGCGCAAGCCCGCGATCGGCCGGGCCGGATGCAAGATCACGGCGGCGGCGAAGACCGGGCCGGCCAGCGGTCCGCGCCCCGCCTCGTCCACGCCGCAGATGATTTGGTCGAGAGAAAATGGCAGTTCATCGAACAAGCCGGGATAGATGTTTTTCATTGCGCCTTTATGGCTCGATAGTGTCAATTTACGCGATGAGGTGAAACGCGTTGTGCATGCTTTAATGAGGCGCGCCAATCACCTCGAGCACCGCCGCCGCGCTCTCCTCGGCGCTGTTGCGCAGCAGGCTGTGATGCATGTCGGTGAAGCGCTGCACCAGGCGCAGCCGGCCCGGCACATCGCTCAACTGCCGCCATACGGCGTCGGCCAGCGCCTGCGGATGGGCCGCGTGCTGGAGCAGCTCCGGCACCAAGAATTCGCGCGCCAGGATATTGGGCAGCCCGATCCAGGGCTGATACCCCATGTGGCGCATGATTTCCCAGGATGCCCGCATCATCTTATAGGCGATCACCATCGGCTTTTTGAACAGCGCCACTTCCAGCGAGGCGGTGCCCGAGGCCACCAGCACCGCGTCGGCGGCGGCGATCGCCGTGTGCGACTGGCCGTCGATCAGCATGATCTCCACCTCGCCCAGGCCGGCTTCGGCCACCAGTTCGAGAAAATACTGACGCTGACGCTCGCCCGCCATCGGCGCCACGAAGCGCAGCGAGCGGTCGCGCTGATGCAGCAGCTTGGCCGCGCCCACGAAGGCGGCCACATTGTATTTCAGCTCACCCATCCGGCTGCCCGGCAGCAGCGCCACCACGTTGGCCTCTTCCGGCAAACCCAGGACGCGGCGCGCGGCCGCCTCGTCCGGCTGCATGGGCACCAGTTCGGCCAAAGGGTGGCCGACATAGGTCACCGGCACGCCGGCCCGGCGGTAAATCTCCGGCTCGAACGGAAACACCACCAGCATGTGCGAGACGGCCTTGACGATTTTTTTGATGCGCCCGCCGCGCCAGGCCCAGATCTGCGGCCCGATGTAATGCACGGTGGGGATGCCGGCCGCCTTGAGCTGCATTTCCAGGCTCAGATTGAAACCCGGGTAATCGGCGCCGATGAACACGGCCGGCCGCTCGGCCAGCAATTGGTCGCGCAAGGCGTTCTGGATACCCTTGATATCGCGGTAGCGTGGAATCACCTCGAACAGGCCGCGCACGGTGAGCCGCTCCAGCGGCCAGTGCGAAGTGAAGCCCTGAGCCGCCATATTGGCGCCGCCGATGCCGTGAAAGCGCGCCTGCGGCAGATGCGCGCGCAAGCCCGCCAGCAGGCGCGCGGCCAGCAGGTCGCCCGACACTTCGCCGGCCACCATGGCCACGCTCAGCTCAGCGGACAATGCCACGGCTGGCGCCATCCAAGAATGTACGCATGGCGCCGATCTGCGGCGCCGCCTCCGGGCTGGCCGCTTCCTGCGCCAGCAAGCCGGCCTTGGCCTGTTCCAGCGTCAGGCCGGAACGGTAGATGGTCTTGTAGGCGGCGCGGATGGCGTCGATCTGGACCCGGCTGAAGCCGCGCCGCTTGAGGCCTTCGATATTGACCCCGTGGGCGGCGGCCGGATTGCCCGACAAGAGCACGAAAGGCGGCACATCTTGGGTCAGACTGGTGCTCATGCCGACAAAGGCGTGCGCGCCGATCTTGCAAAACTGGTGGACGTTGGCGAAGCCGCTCATGATCACCCAGTCGCCGATCTGGACGTGGCCGGCCAGCTGCGCGTTATTGGAAAAGATGGTGTGGCTGCCGACCTGGCAGTCGTGCGCCAGGTGCACATAGGCCGAGATCCAGTTGTCGTGGCCGAGCCGGGTCACCCCGGCGTCTTGCACGGTGCCGGTGTTAAAGGTGCAAAACTCGCGGATGGTGTTGCGGTCGCCGATTTCCAGGCGGGTCGGCTCGCCGGCCCATTTTTTATCCTGGGGCGGCGCGCCGATCGAGGAAAACTGGAACAGCTTGTTGTCTTGGCCGATCGTGGTGTGGCCCTCGATCACCACGTGCGGGCCGACCCAGGTGCCGGCCCCGATGCGCACGTGCGGGCCGATCACCGAATAGGCGCCCACCGCGACGCTGCTGTCGAGCTGGGCGCGCGGATCGATCACGGCGCTTGGATGAATGCTGCCCATGCTTAGCCCGCCGGCTGGCTGGCGTCGGTGGCGCTGCGGATGGTGCACATCAGTTCCGCCTCGACCGCGACCTTGCCGTCGACCGTGCCGACCGCCTTGTATTTCCAGATCCCGCGCGACACGCGCAGGATTTCGACATCCATCTTGAGCTGGTCGCCCGGCTCCACCGGCCGCTTGAAGCGGGCGTTGTCGATGCCGACGAAGTACACCACCGAATTTTCGTCCGGCTTCACATCCATGGTCAAAAACGACAGGATGGCCGCGGTCTGGGCCATCGCCTCGATCATCAGCACGCCGGGCATGACCGGCTTGTGGGGGAAATGGCCATTGAAAAATTCTTCGTTGACGGTGACGTTCTTGATGGCGCTGATGGTCTTGCCCGATTCCCAGTCCAGCACCCGGTCGACCAGCAGCATCGGATAGCGGTGCGGCAGATACTGCTTGATCTGGTGGATGTCGAGGCTCTTCTTGTCGTTGGTGGTCATTTTTGCTCTTGATTGGTCAGTGTTTTGATGGTTTTTTCCAGGCTGCGCACTTTGTCGCGCAAGGCGTCCAGATTGCGCACGATGGCCGCGCTCTTTTCCCATTCGGCGTTTTTGGCCAGCGGGTAAAAGCCGGTGTACTGGCCCGCTTCCAGAATCGAGCGCGACACCAGGCTGCCGGAAGAAATGTGGACCCGGTCGGCGATCTCCAGGTGGCCCAGCACCATGGCGGCGCCGCCGAAGGTGCAGTATTTGCCGATGCGGGCGCTGCCGGCCACGCCGACGCAGCCGGCCATGGCGGTGTGGGCGCCGATGTGGCAGTTGTGGCCGATCTGGATCTGGTTATCGAGTTTGACGCCGTCTTCGATCACGGTGTCGGCCAGCGCGCCGCGGTCGATGGTGGTGTTGGCGCCGATGTCGACGTCGGCGCCGATCATCACGCGCCCGGTCTGCGGGATCTTGATATACACCCCGCCCTCGTTGGCGAAGCCGAAGCCGTCGGTGCCGATCACGGCGCCGGAATGGATGATGCCGCGCGCGCCGATCTGGCAGCGGGCGTGGAAGGTGACGTTGGCGAACAGGTGGCAATCGGCGCCGATCACCGCTTCGGGTCCGATCACGCAGCCGGCCTCGATCACGCAGCCGGCGCCGATGGTGGCGCCGGCGCCGATCGCCACATGCGGCCCGACATGGGCACTGGGGTCGATTGTGGCGCCGGCGCCCACGCTGGCGCGCGGGTCGATCCCGGGCGCCGGCGCGACATGGGTCAAGGCCGCGAACCACTGGGCGGCGCGGGCGAAATAGACGTAGGGGTTGGCGCTGACGATGCGGGCGCCGGCGTAATCGGGGCCCAGCACGGCGTGATCGGCGGCCGACAGGATCAAGGCGGCGGCCTGGCTGCGGGCGGCCTGCGCGCGAAACTTGCTATTGCTGAGAAAGCTGATGTGCGCCACGCCGGCTTCGCCAAGCGGCGCGATGCCGTCCACTTCGACGTTGGGGTCGCCCAGCAACTGCCCACCGAAGCGTTCGACCAATTGTCCCAGTCGCGTGCCCATGCTGGTCCATCCTATTCATATCATGGCGCCGGCGCGCGCCTGATGCGCGGAGCCGGTGCGGTTATTTATCGAGCGCCTTGAGCACTTTGTCGGTGATATCGATGCGCGGGCTGGCCCAGACCGCGTCTTGCAGCACGATGTCGAAGCCTTCGACCTGCGCCAGCTGCTTGATGATCTTGGTGGCCTTGTCGGAGATGGCCGAGCGCTCTTCATTGGTGCGCTGGTTCAAATCCTCGCGGAATTCGCGCTGGCGGCGCTGCAATTCCTTGTCCAGCTCAAAATACTCGCGCTGGCGTTTGGCGCGCTCGGCCTCGCCCAACCCGGGCAATTCCTTTTCCAGCTTGTCGCTGGCCGTCTTTAAGCGCGCGCCCAATTCCGTGACCGCCTTTTCGCGGGCGCGGAACTCGTCGGCCAGCTTCTCGCCGGCCAGCTTGGCCAGCTTGGACTCGTTATAAATGCGTTCGGTGCTGAGCCAAGCGATCTTCGAGTCTTGCGTCTGCGCCAAAACCGGCGCCGATGCCATCGAACACAGGCACAGTGCCAGCGCGCCGACATACTTCGGCAAGGTAGCGGATGCGATAGTCAACTTGATACTCCATGGTCTAGAACTGGTTGTACTGGTCGGCCGATCAGAAGCCGGTGCCCATCTGGAACTGGAAACCCTCCAGGCGGTCGCCCGGTTTGGCATTGAGAGGCTTAGCATAACTCAACTTGAGCGGACCGACCGGCGAAATCCAGCTGATGCCCAAGCCGGCCGAGTAACGCAGCTCGGAGGCGCGGATCTGCTGGCCTTCCTGGTAGACCTGGCCGCCGTCGACGAAGCCGAACCAGCGCAAGCTGCGGTCGTTGCCGGAACCGGGAAAAGGAAATTGCAACTCCATATTGCCGATCACCCGGGACGAGCCGCCCAGCGCGTCGGACGTGGTCGGATCGACCGCGCCCAGCGAGGAGCTCAGATAGCCGCGCACCGAGCCGATACCGCCGCCGTAAAAGTTCTTGAACACGGGATACCGGCTGCTGCCGATGCCATGACCGTAATCGAGCTCGCCCTTCAAGGCCAGGGTCACATTGCTAAACAGGGGCCGGTAATACTGCTGCTCGTAAATCGCGCGGTAATACTTTTGGCTGCCGATCAAGTCCAGCTCCAGATTGGCGCGCTGATAGCGGCCGATGCTGGGCGTGACGGCGCTGTCGCGGTTGTCGCGCTGCCAGGAAGCGGTCAGCGGCACCGCGTTGGTGGTGACGCTGCCGATGCCGTTTTCCGGGCCGCCCGTTTCGCGGATGTATTGCAAGAAGCGGCTCGGGCTGGTGGCATCGGTTTCGATCATCGAGCGTTCCAGGCCGACGCCGAAAAACACGGTATCCGTTTCCGAAAACGGCACGCCGAAGCTGATCTTGCCGCCCGTTTGCTTGATGCGGTAGCTACCAATATTGAGCGCGGGCGGCTCGGTGGTACGCAGGTACAGTTCGAACGAACGCGACACGCCTTCATCCGTAAAATACGGATTGGTGTGCGAAAAGGCGATGGTGCGGCTGAAATTGCTGGTATTGAGTTCCAGGCCCACCGTGTTGCCGCTGCCGGCGAAGTTCGCCTGCGAGATCGAGGCTGAAAAGGTCAGCTTTTCCGACTGCGAAAAGGCGCCGCCGACGGTGAAGCTGCCGGTCGGGCGTTCGACCACGGTCAAGTTGACATCCACCTGGTCGGTGGTGCCCTGCGCTTCCGGGGTGTCGATGGTGACATCCTTGAAGTAACCCAGGCGGTCGACCCGGTCGCGCGAGAGCTTGATCTTGTTACTGTCATACCAGGACGATTCGAACTGGCGGAATTCGCGCCGTATCACTTCGTCGCGGGTGGTGCTGTTGCCGGCGATATTCATGCGGCGCACGTAGACCCGCTTGCCCGGATCGATAAAAAAGGTAAAACCGACTTCGCGTTTTTCGCGGTTGATGTCGGGATTGGCGTTGACGTTGGCAAAGGCGTAACCGAAAGTGCCCATCCGGTCCGAAATGCGTTTATTGCTGGCGGTTAAGGCCTGGCCCGAATAGGTCTCGCCCGGGCGCAGCAGCACCAGCGATTTGAGTTCTTCCTCGCGGCCGAACATTTCGCCCTCGAACTTGATGCCGGCCACCTTGTATTTCTCGCCCTCGGTCAGGTTGATGGTGATGTAGATGTCTTTTTTATCGGGCGTGATCGACACCTGGGTCGAATCGACCTGCATTTCAATATAGCCGCGGTCCAGATAGAACGACTTGAGCGACTCGATATCGCCGCTCAACTTGGTTTTCGAATACTGGTCGGCCTTGGTGTACCAGCTAAACCAGCCGCCCGTGTTCAAGGCCAGCTGCTCACGCAATTGCTTATCCGAAAACGCCTTATTGCCGACAATATTGATTTGCTTGATGCGGGCCACCTCGCCCTCGTCGATGGCGAACACCACATTGACGCGGTTACGCTCGATGGGGGTGACGGTGGTGGTGATCTTCACCCCGTACAGGCCATGCGACAGATACTGGCGCTTGAGCTCTTGCTCGGCGCGGTCGACCGAAGCCTTGTCGAAAATCTTGGCTTCGCCGACGTTAATTTCTTTCAACGCCTTGACCAGGATATCTTTCTCGAATTCCTTGGCGCCGGTGAACTCGACGGCGGCAATGGCGGGCCGTTCTTCAACCAGCACCACCAGCACGTCGCCATCGACTTCGAGGCGCACATCCTTGAAAAAACCGGTGGCGTACAGCGCCTTGATGGCGGCCACGCTCTTGTCATCGTTAAACGTTTCGCCCACCCGTACCGGCAGATAGCTAAACACGGTGCCGGCCTCGGTGCGCTGGATGCCCTCGACCCGGATATCCTTGACGGTAAACGGTTCCACGGCCAAGGCGCGGCCGGCGCACAGGGCCAACACGGCGGCGCCGATCAGACTGCGGCGGAGGAAGGGCGAGGTAACACGGTGAGAATATAATTTCATTGGCTAAATCAATGGGTCAATCGTAGGACGACATCGGGGGGCCGGCGACGGCCCCGTCCAGCGGGCGGGACCGCGCATCGGCACGGCCCGGGCGCTGCCGGCGATGCCAAGGCAAGGGCCTATTGCATCAGGCGCGCCACGTCGTTGAACACGGCCAGCGACATCATGGTCAGCAGCAAACCGATACCGATGTATTTCGCGATCTCGGTGGCCCGTTCCGGCAAGGGGCGCCCAGTCAAAACTTCCAGCGAATAATACAGCAAAAGGCCCCCATCTAGAACGGGAATAGGTAGCAAATTCATCACGCCTAGAGCGATACTGATAAGAGCGATGAAGTTCAAATAACTGAGCGCGCCGTTACGCGCGGTTTGGCCGGCATAATCGGCGATGGTGATCGGTCCCGTCAAGTTTTTCAGGGACAATTGGCCGGTCAGCATCTTGCCGATCATTTTCACGTTGGTCAGGCCGCCTTGCCACACTTTGGAAGCGGCCTTGGCCAGCGCCGCGCCCGGCCCCAACCTGACCAGGATCATAGCCGGCGGCTGGGCCGGGCCGGCCCCGATCTTACCAACTGTTACAGCTGCGATGCGCTCGGGGTCGGGCGTCAGGCGCAGCGCGAGTTCGCGGCCGTCGCGCATCAGCAGCACCGACAGCGGCTTGGCCGGAGCGGCCCGCACCAGTTGCACCAGGGTGAGAAAATCGGTGACAGGCTGGCCATCCACCTGCACGATCAAGTCGCCGCCGCGCAAGCCGGCCCGCTCGGCGGCGCCGCCGGCCACGATCTGGCCCAGCCGGGCGGGCGGCGCGGCCAGGCCGATGCCCAGCGCGTCGAGCATGTCGCCGTCCAGATCCAGGCGCGCGATCTGGGCCGCGGCAAACTCGGCGTGCACGCGGCCGTGGCCGGGCCGCTCGAGATCAAACCGCACGCCCTGCTTGTCCAGCCCCGCCTGCAATACCTGCCAGCGCAGTTCCGACCACAGCGCGACCGCTTCGTCGTTGACGGCCAAGACCGTGTCGCCGCTGCGCAGCCCGGCCACGTAAGCGGCGCTGGACGGCGTGGCGACCCGGATCTGGCTGGCCGGCTCGCTGCTGCCGTACATGGCCAAGCCGGCGAACAAGGCGATCGCCAGCAGAAAATTGGCCAGCGGGCCGGCCGCCACGATGGCGATGCGGCGCCACACGCTCTGGCGCGTGAATTCGCGCCGCAATTGCTCGGGCGGCAGCGCACGCAAATCCTGTTCGGGGTCGCGCCCGTCGAGCATCTTGACGTAACCGCCCAGCGGCAGCATCGAGACCGCCCATTCGGTCTGGTCGGGGCCGATCCGGCGCGACCAGACCACCTTGCCCATGCCGACCGAAAAACGCAACACCTTCACCCCGCACCAGCGCGCCACCCAGTAGTGGCCCATCTCGTGGATCACGATCAGGGAACCGAGCGCGACCAAAAAGGCCAACAACGTGCCGAGCAAAGTCATGCGGCCAGCCCGGCGCCGATGCAAGCGGCGGCGGCGGCGCGCGCCAGCGCGTCCTGTTCCATCACGGCCTCGATGCTGGAGGCGGCGCCATGCGGCACCCGTTCCATCACCTGGGCGATCACGCGCTCGATCTGGCGAAAGCCGATGCGCAAGTCGAGGAACGCTTGCACCGCCACCTCGTTGGCCGCGTTGAGCAGGGCCGGCGCGGTGCCGCCGGCGCGCAAGGCGTCGAAGGCCAGCGCCAGACAGGGAAAGCGCAGCAGGTCGGGCCGCTCGAATTGCAGGCTGGCCATGGCGCTCAAGTCCAGCGCGGCCACGCCCGAGGCGATCCGCTCGGGATAGGCCAGCGCGTGGGCGATCGGGGTGCGCATGTCGGGGTTGCCCAGTTGCGCCAGCACCGAGCCGTCCACATACGAGACCATGGAATGGATCACGCTTTGCGGGTGGATCAGTACTTCGATGCGCTCGGCCGGCGCGCCGAACAGCCAGTGCGCCTCGATCACTTCCAGGCCCTTGTTCATCATGGTGGCCGAGTCGACCGAGATCTTGCGGCCCATGACCCAGTTCGGATGCTTGCAAGCCTGATCGGGAGTGACGCTGCCGAGCGTGTCGACCGCGCGCGTCAAAAACGGGCCGCCGGAGGCGGTCAGCACAATCTTGTCCACCCCGCTTGCGCGCCCGTCGCCGGCGCGACCGTAGTCGTGCGGCAAGCATTGGAAGATGGCGTTGTGCTCGCTATCGATGGGCAGCAGCACGGCGCCGTGCTGGCGCGCCGCGTCAATGAACAGCTGGCCCGACATGACCAGCGCTTCTTTATTGGCAAGCAAGATTTTCTTGCCGGCGCGGGCCGCCGCCAGGGTGGGCGCCAGACCGGCGGCGCCGACGATCGCCGCCATCACGCTGTCGACCGCGCTGTCGCTGGCGATCGCGCACAGGGCCGCCTCGCCATACTCGACCTCGGTGCGCGCGCCGCCCGCGCGCAGCAGGGCCGTCAATTGCTGCGCGGCGGCGGCCGTGCCCACCACGGCGCGCGCCGGTTGAAAGCGCAGGCATTGGGCCGCCAGTTGCTCGACCCGGCTATGGGCGCTGAGCGCGTGAACCCGGTAACGCTCGGGATGACGGGCCAGCACGTCCAGGGTGGACACGCCGATCGAACCGGTGGCGCCCAGGATGGTGATATTTTGAATAGGCATGTTTTTCAGAGCCAGAAGCCGATCAGGGCCGCCAGCGGCAACACGGGGATCAAGGCGTCAATCCGGTCCAGCACGCCGCCATGGCCGGGCAGCAGATGGCTGCTGTCCTTGAGCTTGGCGCGCCGCTTGAGTTGCGACTCGAACAAATCGCCCACCACGCTGGCCGCCACCATCAGCAGCAGCACGGCCAGCGCCGCGGCCCAGCCCAGGCGCGCCTGCACCCGCACGGCGAAGGTGTCGAGCAACCAGGGCGCCTTGGCCGACAGCATGATGCTGAGGCTAGACAAGACCAGCACGGCGACCCCGCCGCCGATCGCCCCTTCCCACGATTTTCCGGGGGAAATCGATGGCGCCAGCTTGCGCTTACCGAACGCCTTGCCCGAAAAATAGGCGCCGATGTCGGCGATCCATACCAGCGCCATCACCGACAGCAGGTACAGCGGCGACTGGCGAAACAGGGCGATGATGGCGGCGAAACAGGCGACGATGGCCACCGCGTACATCACCCCCAGCCAGGTGTTGCCCAGGCCGGCCAGCGGCGGCAAGCCCAGTTTCAACGAGGGCACGAAGCGGATCAGCCAAAAAAACGTGGCCAGGGCGAACCAGAACCCGACCGTGCCCGCGTCCAGCCAAAAGAAGTTAATGGCGAACATGGCGGTCCAGACGGCGGCGATCAGCATATTGCTGCGCGCGCGGGCCGGGTCCGGCATGAAGAGGCGGAAGCTTTCCCAGATGGCGGCGCCGAAACTGACGAGCACGATCGCGGCGAAGGCGGGGAAGTAACGTAAGAACAGAACCGGCAGCAAGACCGCCAGCAGGACCAGGGCGGTGAGTATCCTAGTTTTGAGCATTATTTTGTCTTTTCCGCCAGTTGGGCGCTGGTGCGGCCGAAACGGCGCTCGCGCTGTTGATAGGACAGGATCGCGTCGTCCAGGCTGGCGACGTTGAAATCGGGCCAGTAAGTGTCGGTGAAAAACAGCTCGGCATAGGCGAGCTGCCACAACAGGAAATTGGAAATGCGCTGCTCACCGCCGGTGCGGATGAACAGGTCGGGCTCGGGCGCGTACGCCATGGCCAGGTGGGGCGCCAGCTGCGCTTCCGTGTAGGCGGGCTGGCCGTCGGGCTGTCCGGGTTGCTGCGCCATCATTTTATTGACCGCCTGCATGATGTCCCAGCGCCCGCCGTAGTTGGCGCAAACGGTGACGGTCAAGCGCTTGTTACCGGCCGTGCGGCGTTCCGCGTTGGCGATCATGCCTTGCAGCTTGGCGTCGAAACGGGACAGGTCGCCCACCACCTTGAGCCGGATATCGTTGGCGTGCAGCTTGGCCACCTCGCGCTCGAGCGCGGTGACGAACAGGCGCATGAGCAGCGACACTTCCTCTTCCGGGCGGCGCCAGTTTTCCGAGCTGAAAGCAAACAGGGTCAGGTATTCGACGCCGCGCAGGGCGCAGGCTTCCACCACCACCCGCACCGCTTCGACACCCTTGACGTGACCGGCCACCCGCGGCAGGAAGCGTTTGGTGGCCCAGCGCCCGTTGCCATCCATGATGATGGCGACGTGGCGCGGCACCGTGCCCACGTCGGGTACCGCTGTGGTCGAGCTGGAATATTTCATGAAAACACAAATACCAAGTGAATACTGCGGCCCGTCCACCGATTGGTGGCCGGGCCGGGTTAGCGCCGCGTATGACAAAGGGCGGGCCCGGGCGGCGGACTATACGGTCAGCACTTCCTTCTCTTTTTCAGCCACCATCTTGTCGATGTCGATGATGAACTTGTCGGTCAGTTTTTGCACTTCTTCCGACGAGCGGCGCTCTTCGTCTTCCGAACACGCCTTGTCCTTGACCAATTTTTTCAAGGTTTCATTGGCGTCGCGCCGGATATTGCGCACCGCGATTTTGGCGTCTTCCGCCTCGCTCTTGACCAGTTTCACCATTTCCTTGCGGCGTTCCTCGGTCAGGGCCGGGGTGGGCACACGGATCATGTCGCCCTGGCTCGATGGATTGAGGCCGAGGTCGGCATCGCGAATGGCTTTTTCAATGGTGGCGGCCATTTTCTTTTCGAATGGCTGCACGCCGATGGTGCGCGCATCCATCAAGGTGACATTGGCCACTTGGCTCAGCGCGGTGGGCGAGCCGTAGTATTCGACCGTCACATGGTCGAGGATGCCGGTGTGGGCACGCCCGGTGCGCACCTTGGCCAGATCGGCGCGCAGGGTCTCGATCGACTTCGTCATTTTGTCTTGCGCATTCTTTTTGACGTCAGCTAAGGACATGCTGCTCTCCTGTTTCTGTAAAAACTGCAATAGTGAATATTAAACGTGCACCAGTGTACCTTCATCTTCGCCCATGATGACACGCTTGAGCGCGCCCGGCTTGACGATGGAGAATACTTTGATCGGCAACTTCTGGTCGCGGCACAGCGCAAAGGCGGTCGCGTCCATGACTTGCAAGTGCTTGGAAATGGCCTCGTCGAACGTGATGCTTTCGTAGCGGGTGGCGTGCGGGTCCTTCTTGGGATCGGCGGTGTAGACGCCATCGACCTTGGTCGCCTTCAAGACGATCTCGGCGCTGATTTCGGAACCGCGCAAGGCGGCCGCGGTGTCGGTGGTGAAAAACGGGTTGCCGGTGCCGGCCGCGAACACCACCACCTTGCCTTCTTCCAGATATTGCAGCGCCTTGGGCCGCACATAGGGCTCCACAACTTGCTCGATAGCAATGGCGGACATCACGCGCGCCACGATGCCGGCTTGACGCATGGCATCGGCCAGGGCCAGCGCGTTCATCACCGTGGCCAGCATGCCCATATAGTCGGCGGTGGCACGGTCCATGCCTTGGGCGCCGGGCGCCACGCCGCGAAAGATATTGCCGCCGCCAATCACGATCGCCAGTTCCACGCCCAACTGCGCCACCTCGGCCACGTCGGCCACCATGCGTTCGATGGTGGCGCGGTTGATACCGTACGGATCGTCGCCCATCAGGGCTTCGCCGGACAGTTTGAGGAGGACGCGCTTATAGGCTGGTTTTGACATGAGCTGGGGCTCCATAAATATGAGATTGAGTGTGACATCGGCGCCGGCCGCGGGCGGTGGCGGCCGCGGCGCCGCCGTCCGGATCGGCATCGGACGGAAACGAGGGCTGGGTCAAGCCGCTGGACCGACCCGCGCCGCGCTTGCCTGGACAAGACGGCGCATCAAAAAAACGGGCCTCTCGGCCCGCTGCTGCATTACGCGTCTTTGGAAGCGGCGATTTGCGCCGCGACCTCGGCCGCGAAATCGTCTTGCTTCTTCTCGATCCCCTCGCCCACCACATACATGGTGAACGATTTGACGCTGGTGTTTGCCGCTTTGAGCATTTGCTCGACCGACAGCTTGTCGTTCTTGACGAACGCTTGGTTCAGCAGCGACACTTCTTTCAGGTACTTTTGAACCGAACCTTCCAGACGCTTGGCCAGGATCTCGGCCGATTGCGCCGGTTTGCCTTCGGCGGCGGCTTTGACCGCATCCTCTTCCGCTTTCAGCTTGGCAACCGAACGCTCTTTTTCGATCAGTTCGGCCGGCACTTGCTCGGACGACAGGGAAACCGGCTTCATGGCGGCGATATGCATGGCCACGTCCTTGCCGACTTGCTCGTCGGCGCCGTCATACTCGACCATGACGCCGATGCGGGTGCCGTGCAGATAAGATGCGAGCTTGGCGGTGGTATCGAAACGCTGAAAGCGGCGGATCGACATGTTTTCGCCGATCTTGCCGATCAGGGCGGCGCGCACCTCGTCCAGGGTCTTGCCGTCCAGCGGCAGGGCCAGCAAAGCGGCCACGTCGGCCGGATTGTGTTCCGCCACCAGACGGGCGGCCGCATTGGCCAGGGCCAGGAAATCGTCGTTCTTGGCCACGAAATCGGTTTCGCTATTGACTTCCACCAGGGCGCCGACGCCGTTGGCGATATAAGTGGCCACCACGCCTTCGGCGGTGATGCGCGACGAGGCCTTGGAAGCCTTGCCGCCCAGTTTCACGCGCAAGATCTCTTCCGCGCGCGCCATGTCGCCTTCGGCCTCGGTCAAGGCTTTTTTGCATTCCATCATCGGTGCGTCGGTCTTGCCGCGCAATTCGCCTACCATCGCTGCTGTAATCGCTGCCATGTGTTTCTCCTGTTCGAAGACCGATTGCTACGGGCATACGGGCCGGCGCGGGGCGCCTTGCCCATCCCTGCCATATCGATCTGTTTGCTGTTAAAAAAAAGGGGGAGCCGCTGCCACCCCTTCTTGCAATATTGATGAGCCTATCGATTCCGACAGGCCGGCGATTAAGCCTGTTCGTTCACTTCCACGAATTCGTCGCCGGCGCCGCTCTTGAGCATTTCGACCACTTCATTGCTGGCGTTGGCACGGCCTTCGAGGATGGCGTCGGCCACGCCGCGCGCATACAGCATGATCGCTTTCGAGGAGTCGTCGTTGCCTGGAATGACGTAGGTGACGCCTTCTGGCGAGTGGTTGGTGTCGACCACGCCGATCACTGGAATGCCCAGCTTGGCCGCTTCGGTGATGGCGCCTTTATGGTAGCCGACATCGACCACGAAAATGGCGTCAGGCACGCCGCCCATTTCCTTGATGCCGCCGATCGATTTTTGCAGCTTGATCATTTCGCGTTGAAACATCAGGCCTTCTTTTTTCGACAGCTTCTCGACCGAACCGTCTTCGATCTGGGCTTCCATGTCCTTCAGGCGCTTGATCGAGGTCTTGATGGTCTTGAAGTTGGTCAGCATGCCGCCGAGCCAGCGCTGGTCGACGAAAGGAACGCCAGCACGTGCCGCTTCAGCGGCGATGATTTCGCGCGCCTGGCGCTTGGTGCCGACCATCAGGATGGTGCCGCGGTTCGAAGCGACCTGCTTGATCGTCTTCATGGCTTCCTGATACATACCCATCGTCTTTTCCAAGTTGATGATATGGATCTTGTTGCGATGGCCGAAGATGAAGGGGGCCATTTTTGGATTCCAAAAACGGGTTTGGTGACCGAAATGGACACCGGCTTCCAGCATTTCACGCATTGTTACAGACATTATAAACTCCAGGGTTGGGTCTGGAATCCGATCAGTCACCTATAGGCACCCTTGTCGACCGGATTCGCATATTTACTAAAATCGTTCAACTCGCCTGCCCCGCACCAAGGCGGAACGGCCGTCAAATCGCGGTTTTTCATTGTTTTTACAACATTGCCCGAAACCGAATTCAAGCAACCCGAGATTGTACACCACCAGGGCGACCCCGATCAAGTGCCTTGATGACACGGCGCAGTGACGCTTTGTGGTTTCTCATACGGAAATGAAATATATCTCATCGGACAATAGAGCGCGGCGGCAATGAAGCGTAAGATCGTCATCAATATGTTTTTATTACACAAGGTTGCAAATAGGAAATATTGAACGCGTTGACGACCATCATTTGCTTTTACACTAAGGAAGCACAACCGTGTCCCTCCTCCTCGCACTCGCCCTTGCCGGCGCCGCGCCGGCGCCCCGCCCCTGCTCTTGGGACCGCCCGGGCGTCAACCCCTTCATGGGCGACGTGGTGGCGGCGGTCGACCGCTACCGCGACATCCCGCCCGACGTGCGCAGCGCGCTCAAAGCGCGCATGGCGCGCCACGATTACGACGACATCGTCAGCATCCGGCGCGACAGCATCACCGGCAAGCACCGCTACGACCCCGCCTTAAAAGCCATGCATTTCGGTAGCGGCACGGTGTGCAATAGCGTCACGCGCAGCAAGTGGACGGCGCAAGCGGAGCAACGCGGGCTGGTGTATTGCGAGCAATCGGAATGCCTGGTCTTGCCGACCATTTGCCGCAATCTGAGCCGTATCAAACGCGCCCCCGGTCAGGCTTATCCGCCGGCAGGCTTCTTGCCGCGTCGCGGCCCCGCCCCCGAAGCGGCGGCGCCGGCCGTTACGGAGGCGGCGCCGGTGGTCGAAGGAGGCGGCTTCGTGCCGCCGGGCGGCCCCTATCCCGCGGTCGGCAGCGCCGCGCCCGCCCCGCCCGCTTTGCCGAGCAACTCGCCGCCCGGCGTGCCGCGCCCGCTGCTGCCGCCCGCGCCGCCCATTACCGGTTGCGCCGACTGCAATGCGCCGTTCGCGCCGCCACCGCTGTTTCCCAGCGCGCCGCCCGGGGTCGTGCCGGAGCCGCAAAGCTGGGCCATGCTGATGGCCGGTCTGGCGTGCATCGCGCTGATGCGCAGACGGCGGCGAAGCGCCAACGTTAATGCAGTTTTCCCAACGCGCGATGATTGAAACCGGTCACCTTAACTGAACCATTTAACCCAGATCGTCCCGACCAGCGCCAGGCAGGACGAAGCGCACCATGCTATCGCCAGCTTACCCGGCCCGGCTGCGGCCGGCAGTGGCACTGGTATGCCGGCGGCGGGCTGTGGCGGCCCAGCCGGAGCAACACCGCCGACCGGGGCGATATGGTCGGTTCCGCCGGGAGCGGGCAAGCCGCCCTCGAAATTATCTTGCATGCAAAGAATTGGTTCGGTTGACATAAGCTCTAATGAATAAATATGTGGTCGTCAAACGGCAACCACGGTTGCGGAATCGGCAATGACGGCGCTGCCGCACTCGGTGCGGCAACCATGCAATGCGATCGCGATGCCAGCTTCCGTGGTCGCGCCACCGCCTTCTATGATTTGGTTGTCGCCGTGGCTCGGACAACTGACCCAATCGCCGACACGCGCCGCGCGCAAGCCATTGACGGGAAAATTGCCGCTCACATTGATTACCTTGCCACCGTGGGTGGTGGCGTCGCCTTCGCGGCAAATGGGCCGGGTCATGATTCGCTTTCAGTCAGGTTGCCGGCCCTGGCCGGGACGCGGCCAGAACGGACGTTTGATGGCCGCGTCTTTGGCCACCTGCTCGGCGCTGGGCGGCGTGACCAGCAACAGGGTGGCGCCATCGTCGCGCCGCATATTGGCCACCAAGGTGGCGCCACCGGATTGGCGCCCGGCCATGCTGGCCAGCGCGACGCCAACGAAGGGGCTGCCGGCGCCGGTGTCGCCCAGAATGCGCGCCAAGTCGTAGCCGCGTTTGGTGTCCAATAGATCGAATTCCTCATCGATGGCGCGCAAACCCTGCACCAACGGCAAAAACCGCGTGGCGCTGTTGCGGTCGTCCAAAACGCTGCCGTAATCGTAGAGTATGCGGGCCGGCATCTTTCCTTTGAGGGGTGCCAGCGCGGCGCGCAAGGCCGCCTCCATGCGCACCTTGCGTTCGGTTGCTTTGATCGGTTTGCCGTGCTCGTCCAGATAGGACACCACCTGCGGGCGGTACAAGGTGCCCAGGTTTTCCAGGTGATCGTATTGGTCGAGTTGAAACGCGGTCCAGGGTTTGGCGATGAACCGGGTCGGCACGAAAGGCTGCGGCGGCTCTTTTTTCCAGCCGTCAAACGCGGAGGAATTGCGCGACGGGTCGCCGTCACCAAATGTTTCCACCTTCATATTGTCCTTGATGAAGGGCGCAAACGGTCGCAGCCAATCGATACGGCCGCGCTTTACCATCGCCAGGAAAACAATGTTTTCGCTGATAACACGAGGATGCTTTGGATGGTAAGCGGGTTCCATGAGGGTATCGAATTTAGGTCGGTCAATTCTTGAAAACGCCGCAGCGCGTTGTAAAACTCCATCCATAGCCCCCACGCCAACAGCCGGCACATCACCGTTTTCGTCAAAGGTCATGAACACGGTATTCCACAACTTATCAGGGTTGTCGTTCAAGTAAGAATTCATTACCTGCCCGCGTTGCGTCAATAAACCGGGAAATTGACCAACGGCGGTATACGGCCCACTACTCGGCGTTACAACGAAACTGTCCGCGTTGCCGCTGCGGGCATTCTTCATTTGAATCTCTATTTGGCCTGTTGGCGCCGATACGGTCGGCGCCACGACGGCGGTCGGTATAGGGTACATATCCATGAAATCGCGCATGGCCGCGTCCACCGTGTCGTTAAGACGCTTGGAGTCCAGCATCTTAAATCCGTTTAAGTCCTTTGGATATTTTCCGGGATCCGTCGATATGATATAACCTCCCTTGCTCTGCTCTACCGCACTCCAAAGGTTGGCTTCCGGGTAGTCAGAGTGAATGCGCCAAGTCTCTAAGCTGACGCCTATCCCAACGATTTCGAGCGCATCGACTGAAGGATTGGCGCGGCTTTTAGCTTGAGTCATAAAAAAATCGTTTTCGGTCAGCGGGCTTAGGTGTGCTGCGCTGACAAGGTTGGGAAGGAAAAACCCGGCAGCCAAGCCGCACGCGATCATGCGAGATAGGCGCTTGGCGTAGGCTAGCTCAAAAATTTTCATTGTCGTCTCAAAAGTTATTCATAATTATCTACAGCCAAAGCTTTAGTACAATTTTTCCTGCGCCTCCCTAACTTGCCGGGTTGTCTCAGATTTAACATAAGGCGCCAAACTGCTCAAAGTACAATTTTTTGCAAACGCAGGCAAAACTCCGGGATGCTCACCCTTGACGCAATAGTAGTTGGAATTCCCTTCAATGATCGCTCTTTCCGCCGGATCGATTTCATCAGCATTATCGAGCAGCGCGATCAATTCTGGAGAAGGGGATGGAAATGAGGGATCTTCGCCCTTTTTGAAGTCCTCTCCTGTTCCTCGCCAATTGCTGCGCCAATCGGCCGCCGCCCTCAAAAACCGGATCCAGGTCAAGTCACCGTCCACCAATATGCCGCTCACGCCGATGCACAAGTCATAAGCGGTGGCAAACTGCGAGTGCATGGGATTGCTCACGATACTGGAGTGATAAGAGTTTTGGTCAAACGTGTTCATCCAGCGCGCCTTGGCCTGCTCCGGCGTCTCGTCGCCCACCATGCCGTCCTTGTTTTTGCCGTGATAGGGGTTGGCCACCGCAATAGCCGCGTCGATCGGCGAGTTGAGCATGGCCGACGGTCCCATCGCCGCTAAAAATGGATGCGGCAGCGCTTCCGCGTTGACCCGGCGTTTGCGTGGCACGGTGGCCTGACCGCCCAGAGTCCAAGTGAAATGCAATTTGATGGAATGGGGCGCGTGCCCCACATGTTTTTTATCCTGCTCCTGCTTATCTTTATCCTTTGCCCCGGTCGGGCCATCGGGCGAGGCAAATACACGCTGCATGAACCGCCCGCCCAGACGCTCGAGCATCTCATCATACAAGCCCCACCATCCGATGCCTTCGATATTGCCCAGGCCAACCGTCAAGTCGTCCGGACTGCAATATAGATACACCTTGCCCCGGTTGTCGCGCTCCAGGTTGCCTTCGTGGCGCCACTTCGCGCCGACCACGCCGGAGGTTTCCTTGAGCGTGGCAAAAGCTGGCTCGGTGGCCGGCGCGCTGGTGATGAAGTCCTTGATGATCTTGATCAGCGTTTCCTCCCGCGCGGCCCTGGTTTGCTGATCGTCGCCGGACTGTATCCGCTCCAGCACCGGTTCATCGACGCTGTAAGGCCAATTGTTCAATATCAGGGTATCGGCTTTGATACCCTTGCCTTCCTTGGCCAGCATGGCATGGGCCAAAATGGTGACGAAACAGCCCTGGCTGTGCGCCACGATGTTGATCGGCTCATGTGGCGACTTTTTACGGATGATGCGTATTAGGGATGCCATGCGCTGCGCGGCCAGCACCATGTAATTGCGCGGTGGTGCGTTTAGCAGCGCATGGGATGGCCCCTCGGGATCGGCTTTCCTGATCGTACCGTTGCGCACAAAACCGCGTCCGAACATGTCCGGCACATTGTTGGTGGCGTTAGCGAAAGGACCGCCGTTTTTTGCAAACCGTTTATCGATGCGATTGCCGTACTGGTCAAGATATTCGCCGTGCTTTTCCTTGGTTTTCGCTTTCTCGCTTTCTTCCCTAAAGCCCCACAAAAACGGAATGATGGGCGACGTGGTGCTGTCCGAAGCACGCGCGAAATACACTTTATCCGGATCGGCGCTGACATCGGCGGCCGCGAACTTTTCGCCCGGTTTGAGCACCGGCGGCAGGGTGTAATTGGCCGGTTGCAGGTTGTCGCCGCGATCAAGCCTGGCGTTCAAACCGGCGCAGATGCCCTGCTCCTGAAACGGAAACGCTTCGCCGATGTCGTTGACGCCATGGATCAGGATGACGATGCAAGGTGCCGGTCGGGTCAACGGCACATACTGAACACCGCCTCCGGGCAGCAAAAATTGCATTTCCTTGCCCTTGACGACTATATTTGGTGCGGTATCGCTCATGTCGCTGTCTTCCAAAATGCCAGTTCGGCGATATGAATCGCGTCTTCCTGCGCCAATACGGTGCGGCCCTCTGCATCGGTGACGCCTTCGATCACCCGGCCGTCCTTCATCTTTAATTTGTAATTATGCCCGGCGGCGACGGCCGCCTTGTCCCCATCGAAATGGGCGACGAATTTGCGCTCGGCGTTGCCCACATCGAACTTGGGCATTTCGAAGCTGGCGCCACGCGCCGCCGTAATGCTGGGCGCGTCGCTTTGCAAATTGAGCGTCTTGGCGTCGATCGTGATCTGGTCCGGTGTCATGCGCAAAAAGCTGCCGCCGACCTGGAACAAGAGATATTGCTCCGCCTTGATAATGACCCCTTCCTTGACGGAGGTGATGGTCAGCGATTTGTCGGCCGTCAGTTCCATCGCATTGTGTTGCGCTTGCTGGATGAGCTTACCCTTATTGGCAATCATGCTGAGGTCGCCATCGACAGCGAAGTGTTCGATGTTTTTCGCCGCCGTATGTAAGATGTCGCCCATCGCATAGTGCTGCTGATTTTTCCCGGCGATGGTATCGAAATTGTCGCCCGCATAGTGCAGCTGATCCTTCGGCGTGGCACTGGCGATGCCGCCGGCGCCGCTGATGGCCACCACCGGCTGACCGCCGGGCGCCGGGCCGCGCGCTTCGGCTTCGTTGCCGACGCCGTGCCCCAGCGCATCGACCGCTGCGCTCAAGGCTTGCTGGGGTTGGGCGTCGCGCTTGGCGCCCAAATGCGCGGCGGCCGCGCCACCCAAGCCTTTGGCCACGTCGAGCGCCTGTTCCAGGCAGCGCACCAGCTCGTCGCGGCTGAGGGTGCCGCCCACGGCGCGGCTACGACCATCGGTGGTGAGCAGCAAACCTTTGGGCGAACGCACTGCGCCGGCGCCTTCGGTTTCCAGCGCAAACCCTTCGCCGCGACTGTCCTTGCGCCCGGCGCTGTCTTCGATGCGGGTGATGTGGCCGAGCGACAATTGGCTGTGCAAATGGTCGCTCTTGAGCTGAGCCTGGATTTTTCCGGCGGTATCGTCCAGCACCAAGTGATTGCTGCGTCCGCCTGCCGCATTGCCTTTGCCAGCGCCTAACTCGCGGCTGCGGATGCCGCTGAGCGCTTGCTGCGCCGGCAGGCGCCACGGCGGCATGTTGCGGGCGTTGGGCACACTACCCATGATAAACGGCAGGTCCGGCTCGCCGCCCAGCCATGCCACCACCACTTCTTGAAGATGGCGCACGCTGCCGCCCCAGGCCTGCTCGGCGCCAGCGGCCGGGCGCATCACCCGCAACCAGGTTGAACGGTGCTGTTCGTCGCCCTCCCCGCGGTCCCAGTGAAATTGCACCTTGGCGCGGCCATATTGATCGGTATCGATATCGTGGCCTTCGGTCGCCACCACCAGCGCGGTTTGCGGCGCCATGATCTTGGTCGCGATGCTGTTAAAACCGCGCTGCGGACGCCACGCCACGGTCTTGCGCAGGCAGGTAAATTGATTGCGGTAGTCAGGCGACGCGTCGGCCTGCAAATAATTGTTCGTCACTTGGTGGCGCACGGCGACGACGAGAAACTCGTTCTTTTCCTGGCCCGGTCGCTGTTCGTTTTTATCGAAGTGGAAGTGACCGGTCAGACGGAACCAACGCCCCGCAACCACATAAGGGTTATTGCCCTGCGCGTCGATATGCTTGGCGCCCGTTTCGATTTCTTCCATGCGTCGACGCGACTGGGCGTCGCCGTCCAGGCCGGCGCCAAATCCATAGGCGCCCCGGTATTCGTACGACTCGATCAATGGCGCCGTTCCCTGCCGATTGAGCGTGGGAATCTCGGCCGTAATCGGACGGGGCCGTTTGAAATCGAAGGCCGACAAGGCCACCTTGCCCACCACGATGCGGCGCACCGCACTCCAGTCGCCGATCGCTTCCTCTACCTTCGAGCCGGCGTGACGCTGAAACGCGATATCGGCGCTGGCGCCATCGATCGGCAGGGCATAGGTGGAATCGTCCGACAAAACCAATTTATGTCCGCTTTCGGTATGTTCGTAGCGATAGTGCCAGCCGGCCGCCTCCCATCGCCGATGCAGATAGTTGTAGTCGCTTTCGCCGAATTGACACGCCATGGTCATGGCCGGGTCGGCGCCGCCGAGCTGGCAATCCCAATCGGGATGGGCGCCGTAATCCTGAAACACCGTGTTCGTTTGCTGGCGCAAGGTTTGATTATGAAACAGGTAATTGTCGTCCCGCAGTCGCAGATACGCGAGCCAGGGCTTGAGGACCATGGAATAAAACGCGATGCCGCCATCGGTCTTGAGCAGCGCGAATTCGAACACGTAGCCGGTGCAATAGCGCAGACTGCCATCGCCCCGCACCAACGCGATGCACACCATTTTTCCCAGCATCGACTTCAAGGGAATACGGGCGTTATCGGCCAGCACTTCGACGGTAAACGTGAAATCGCGCGATAAGGCCTCGTCGCCTTCAAGCCGGTTGGCCAGCAAGATATCATCGGGTCCGTCATGATGAGGAAAGGACAGACGCAAAATCCGTCGGTGTTGCCGGCCAGCGGCTAAGGCCGCGACGCTAAGGAGAGAGGTGGACATGGAGGGGCGGGGCCGTTGCCGGCGATATAAGATTTATTGCTAATAATTTAAGTATATATTATTTAATACTTTCTGGCAACTACATTCCATTTCCCAACCTCGATGGGCCTAACCGTAGCGCAAGCAACGAGCGGCGTAGAGCCAGCCAAGCGGCGCGCCCGCGCCTATTTTTCCGCCACCGCCAAGGGCAGTCGATGCCACTCCTCGTCTATAATGCATCATTGTGGGCGTTTGCCCGTCTTCCCTGCGCTTATTGCTGATTGCGACCAACCATGTCCTCCACCCATATTAAAACCGCAACCGATATCGCCGGCATGCGGGTTGCCGGCCGGCTCGGGTCTGAAGTGCTCGATTACATCACCCCCTTCATCAAGGCCGGTGTCACGACCGGCGAACTGGACCGCTTGTGCCACGAATATATGGTCAACGTGCAAGGCACCATCCCGGCCCCGCTCAACTATTGTCCGCCCGGCTACACGCCCTACCCGAAAGCCATCTGCACTTCGGTCAACGACGTGATTTGCCACGGCATCCCGGGCGACAAGGTGCTCAAGAACGGCGACGTGGTCAATCTCGACATCACCGTCATCAAGGACGGTTACCACGGCGACAATAGCCGCATGTTCTTCGTCGGCGAACCGTCGATCCTGGCCAAGCGCCTTTCCGACATCACCTACGAATGCATGTGGCTGGGCATCGCCAAGGTCAAGCCGGGCGCGCACCTGGGCGACATCGGCCACGCGATCCAGGTTCATGCCGAAAAATCGGGTTACAGCGTGGTGCGCGAATTCTGCGGTCATGGCATCGGCAAGGTGTTTCACGAAGAGCCGCAGGTGCTGCACTACGGCCGCCCCGGCACCTTGGAGGAACTGGCGCCGGGCATGATTTTCACGATCGAGCCGATGATCAACGCGGGCCGCCGCGACATCCGCGAAATGGGCGACGGCTGGACCATCAAGACCAAGGACCGTAGCCTGTCGGCCCAATGGGAGCACACGGTGCTGGTGACGGAAACCGGCTACGAAGTGCTGACCCTGTCGGCCGGCTCGCCGCCTCCGCCCGCCTTCATCACCGCCGCCGCGCTGGCCGCGCACAGCGCCTAGCGCCATGCCCCACGTCGCGCTCAAAAGGCAGCTTCAAGACCAGCTCAAACGTCAACTGAAGGCCGACCGGCAGGTCGTCATCGCCGCCTTTCAGGCCGACGGCAAGCCGGAGAAGCTGCTGCGCAACCTGCGCCACAGCGTGGACACGGTGCTCGCCACGGCCTGGCAAGACGCCGGCCTGCCGGCCGATACGGCGCTGGTGGGCGTGGGCGGCTACGGGCGCGGCGAACTGTTCCCCTATTCCGACGTCGACCTGCTGATCCTGCTGTCGCAGGCGCCAGAGGCGGAAACCCAGGGCAAGCTGGAACAGCTGGTGCAGCTGTTCTGGGATCTGGGCCTGGAAATCGGCCACAGCATCCGCACCGTGGACGAATGCCTGAGCGAGGCGAAGGCCGACATCACGGTGCAAACCAGTCTGCTCGAAGCGCGCCTGGTGTGCGGCGACGAGGCGCTGTATGGGCGTTTGCAGGAGCGCTACTGGGACAGCATGGATGCGCAAGCCTTCTTCCACGCCAAAACCGCCGAGATGCGCCAGCGCCACGCCAAATACGAGGATACCGCCTTCAGCCTGGAGCCGAACTGCAAGGAAAGCCCGGGCGGCCTGCGCGACCTGCAAGTGATACTGTGGGTGGCCAAGGCGGCCGGGCTGGCCAATTCCTGGCGCACCCTGGCCACGCGCGGGCTGATCACCCAGACCGAAGCGCGCCAGCTGATGGAAAAGGAGCGTGCCTTCAAGGATATCCGCGTGCGCCTGCACTTGCACGCGGGCCGGCGCGAAGACCGTCTGGTGTTCGACGTGCAAACCGCGGTGGCCGGGTCGCTCGGTTTGCAAGCCACCGGCAGCGGCCCCAATATGCGGCGCGCCAGCGAATACCTGATGCAGCGCTACTACTGGGCCGCCAAAACCGTCACCCAGCTCAACACCATCCTGCTGCAAAATATCGAAGCCCAGCTGTTTCCCCAGGCGGGCGGAGCGCAGCCGATCAACGCCCGCTTCCACGAGGTGAGCGGCTTTATCGACATCGTCGATGACGACCTGTTCGCGCGCGTTCCCTCGGCCATGCTGGAAATTTTCGTGCTGATGACGGAGCGCCCGGAATTGAAGGGCATCGCGGTGCGCGCCATGCGCGCCCTGTGGCACGAGCGCTTTAAAATCGACGCCGCCTTCCGCCACGACCCCCACAACCGGGCCCAATTTCTGCGCATTTTGCAGGCGCCGGTCGGCATCATCCACGCGCTGCGGCGCATGAACGACTTGAGCATCCTCGGTCGTTACCTGCCCAACTTCCGCCGCATCGTCGGTCAGATGCAACACGACCTGTTCCACGTGTACACGGTGGATCAGCACATTTTGATGGTGGTGCGTAACATGCGGCGCTTTTCGATGCCCGAGCACGCCCACGAATACCCGTTTTGCAGCCAGCTGATGGCCAATTTCCCCCACCACTGGCTGCTGTACGTGGCGGCCCTGTTCCACGATATCGCCAAGGGCCGGGGCGGCGACCATTCCAAACTGGGCACGGCAGACGCGGCCCAGTTTTGCCAGGAGCATGGCATCGGCGCCGAGGACAGCGAACTGGTGGTGTTCCTGGTCGAGCATCACCTGAGCATGTCGCAAGTGGCCCAGAAACAGGATCTGTCCGACCCCGACGTGATCGCCGCCTTCGCCGCCACGGTGCGCGACGAGCGCCACCTGACCGCCTTATACCTGCTGACGGTGGCCGACATCCGCGGCACCAGTCCCAAGGTGTGGAACGCCTGGAAGGGCAAGCTGCTGGAAGACTTGTACCGGGTCACCCTGCGGGTGCTGGGCGGAGAGCCCCATTCGGCCGACCGCGAGCTGAAAAACCGCCAGCAGGAAGCGCTGGCCACGCTGCGCCTGTACGGTTTGCCGGCCGACGCCCACGAGGCGCTGTGGCGCCAGTTGGACGTGGCCTATTTTCTGCGCCACGACGCCTCCGACATCGCCTGGCAAACGCGGGCCCTGCACGACCGCTTGAGCAGCGACAAGCCGGTGGTCAAATGCCGCCTGGCGCCGATCGGCGAAGGTTTGCAGGTGGCGGTCTACATCGCCGACCAGCCCGACCTGTTCGCCCGCATCTGTAGCTATTTCGACCGCAAAAACTTCAGCATCCTCGATGCCAAAATCCACACCACGCGCCACGGCTACGCGCTCGACACCTTCCTGGTCACGGAGCAGAGTTTCGCCAACAGCTACCGCGACATCATCAGCCTGATCGAGCACGAGCTGAGCGCACTGCTGCAATCGCAGGCGCCGCTGCCGGCACCCGGCCAGGGCCGCCTGTCGCGCCTGTCGCGCACCTTCCCGATCCAGCCCACGGTCGACCTGCGTCCGGACGAGCGCGGCCAGTATTATCTGCTGTCGGTGGCCGCCAACGACCGCACCGGCCTGCTGTACGCGATCGCCAAGGTACTCACCAAATACCGCGTCAACCTGCACACGGCCAAAATCATGACCTTGGGCGAACGGGTCGAGGACGTGTTTCTGGTCGACGGCCCCACGCTCAACAACGCCCGCAGCCAAATCCAGCTGGAAACGGACTTACTCGACGCGCTCAAGGTGTGACCGCGTGCCGCACTCACTTAACCAACTTGTAGAATCATGACTGAAGAATTGTTACGCCTGTCCAAACGCATGTCCGAACTGGGCCTGTGCTCCCGCCGCGAAGCCGACGAATGGATCGCGCGCGGCTGGGTGCGGGTCGACGGCAAGGTGATATCCGAACTGGGCAGCAAAGTGTATCCGAGCCAGCAGGTGACGGTCGAGCGCCAGGCCGCCGCCGAACAGTCCAAGCGGGTCACCATCCTGATCAACAAGCCAATGGGCTATGTCAGCGGCCAGGCCGAGGATGGCTACACCCCCGCCATCGCCCTGATCAAGGCCGAAACGCGCTGGCCCGACGATCCCGCCGACGAGCAGTTCCACCCCACCCAATTGCGCAGCCTGGTGGCGGCCGGCCGGCTCGACATCGACTCGGTCGGCTTGCTGGTGCTGACCCAGGACGGCCGCGTGGCCAAGCAGCTGATCGGCCAGGACACCGAGATCGACAAGGAATATCTGGTCCGGGTGCAATACAGCAAGCCGGGCACCCTACCCGACAGCGAATTGAAAAAGCTTAACCATGGGCTGTGGCTGGACGGCAAGCCCCTGTTGCCGGCCAAGGTACGCTGGCAAAACGAGGATCAGCTCAGTTTTACCCTGCGCGAAGGCAAAAAACGGCAGATCCGCCGCATGTGCGAGGCGGTCGGCTTGCGTGTGATCGGTTTGAAACGTGTGCGCATTGGCAAGATCAAACTGGGCGACTTGCCGACCGGCCAATGGCGCTACCTGCGCCAGGATGAGCAGTTCTAACGCGGTCGCGGCCGGCGAAGGACGTATTTACGCCACAGCGCCCATTCCATATTGCTGAATGGCAAGCGGGAGCGTCGATTAGTCTGTAAACTAAGTTGATCGCACTCTGCCATTGCCAAAGAGATATGTTGTGGTGAACGACACGCTCCCGATTCCAATCCGAAGGGGACCGCCCCGCATGACCGACGCCATCGATCCCATCGATGCGGGCGCCAGGCCACACCACATGACGGACGCCTGGGACATCGGCGAGGTGCTGTCGGCACTGGCCGCCAGTGGCGACCCGGTCACCGTCTACCAGCAGGGCGTGCCGGGGCCGGTGATGGCGCGCATTTTATGGGTCGACCAGGAGCAGCCCGATTTCATCGTGGAACTGAACCCGGGGGTCACCCTGGCGCCCGGCCCGGCCATGTTCGTGGCCTGGGCCCACAACGCCAAACTGCAATTTAGCCTGGACCAGGAATGGCGCACCGCGCCCGACCAACCGGACCATTTGCCGGCCCGGTTCCCGCTCGAATGCCTGGTGCTGGAGCGGCGCGAATCGGCCCGTCTTGAAACCCCGCTGGGCGTGTATTACGTGGCCGCTTTCGTGCTTGACGGGCGTCCCTACGAACTCCAGCTTTACGACTTTTCGCTGGGCGGGGTCGGCATGCGGGCGCCGCCGCGCGACACCATGGGCTTGTACGTTGGACGCAAACTGTCGCGCGTGCGCCTGGAACTGGGGCGCGACAAGGTGATGGTCGCCGACCTGGAAGTGCGACTGTCGCGCACCTTCCGCTCCTTCCTGGTAGGCGAGCAGGTGCAAATCGGCTGCCGCTTCGTCAATCTGTCGCAAGCCATGCAAGCGCAATTACAGGATTTGATCGGTGCGCTGGAAGGCAGCCGCAAGGGCCGTTAGCGGTGAGTACCAGAGCCGCTATATCGCCGACCAGCCCAGCCTGTTCGACGCATCTGTGGCTATTTCAACCGCAAAAACTTCGGCATTCTCCACGACAATATCGACACCACGCGCCACGGCTACCCGCTCGACACCTGCGCGCGCGGCCAGTATCATCTAGTGACGGCGGCCGCCCTCGGCGTGGCATCACTACGCCGGTCGCCGGTGTGTGCGCCGCGCCGTAAAACCGATCAATCCTAAGCCGGCCAGCAACATGGCATAGGTAGCCGGCTCCGGTACGGCGAGTACGGGACTGCCGGCGCTCGCCCAACTGCCGATGGCAGCGGTGGAAGCTGCTCGATGATCAGTAAGCCAACGCGGTGCCGATGCGTCCCAATCGATGGCGTCACCGTTGCTGCTCGACCCGCCCATATTTGTCTGATTTATGGCATTCGCGATTGCATAAGCGTCACTCGATAGCAAAGAAAATTCCCATGCATCGATGATACCACTGGCGTTTACGTGCAACGACGTTGACAGGTCCCACTCAACGTTTGCCGGGTCGTTGTGGAGGGCCACCTTGCCATGATCATTCCATAGCCCCGAATTGGCGGACCAGGAAATGCCTGGATTATCCATACCGTGATGCTGTTCAAGGTTTATCATGGAGGTCAACAAGGCCCCGCTGTAGCCGCCAGCGGTACTGAACGTGCTCCAGCCGGCGGGCAAATAAACTGGGGTGGTAAGACTGAGGTATAAGCCCCGGCTGAGCAGCGATTCTTTGACAGCGGCTTCCGCCGCCACGTCCTCGTACACCTCCCCCGTTGGCCAATTGGGATAATGAATAATCATGGCGCTGACGTCGGTGAAATTCGATCCGGTATAGGTGTAGGTAACGTCGGCAGTTGCCGCGAGCGGCATTATTAAGGCAAAAACGAAAGTCGTTAAACTGGCCTTGAGTGCGAATTTCATGGCAATCGCTTTCTTTGATTTGGGATTGCCAATATTACCAATATTGCAAAAAAATGCAGCATATTTAAGGCCATATCGTTATACACAACTCTGAGCTGATCAGGCGGCGCCTGAAAAATCTGTTT
>JAZKGI010000014.1:6721-13388 GCA_040385995.1 Pseudomonadota bacterium | reverse complement strand
CGATCTACCACGTACCGTGCCGGCCGTCCATTTCCACTGAAAACGGCATAGAGCCAGATTACGGGTGACGTAGACGCTGGCGCTACCCAGTCCGCTCACGTCCAACTGCGCCGATTCCACCTTAAAATGTTGCGCATTAACACTGCCCAGGCCGCCCATGTCCACTTTCAATGACTTGCTACGCCCATTTAAGTCGACGGACCCGGCGCCATTGAGATCGAGCTCCACGCTGTCGCCATCGGTGACAAAAATTTGGATGCCGCCCACTCCGCCGAGGTTGGCGCGCAGGCGTTTGACATCGACCGTCAACTTCATCGAGCCGGTGCCGTCCAACATGACCTCGAGCTCGTCGCCGCTAAATCCGCTCACTTCGCTGTTGCCGATGCCGTCCGAACACAATTCTCGCAACTTGGGCAACACCAACTCGGCGCGCAAATGGGACCGCTTCATGCTTGCGCCCCTGCCCTCGGTATCGATATGCAAGGTATCGCCGGTTTGCACCGTTTCCACATGATCGACAAGCTGGCGCTCGCCGAGGATGAGCAGGGACGGCGCATCGCCCTGCCGCACATTGAGGTGGATCACGCCGCTGAGCTTGACATGAGTGACACGGGCGTCGATCGGCCGCTTTTCGCTGGCCATGTCCTGCGCCAGGGCGCCGCCGCCGGCCGCGCCTAGCAACAGCAGCAGCGCCAGGGCTAAACGGAATAATTTCATGATCTTATTTCCTTACGATTGATGGTCGCCACAAACGATCCCGGCCATGCCGTCCGCACCGATGTTAGTGGGCGAGCCGCGCTTTTTCAGCGACGCTCAGACGCTTGGCGCTGACGTGGACCACCGGCATCGACACCTCGGCCGCCGGCGCCAGACGGGCATGCACCGGCGCGATCGCGGCAACGGCGTAGCTGCTGGCGCCCAGCACCACGGCGGCGACGACAAAAATGGCTTCCATGTATTTCGCGATATTCATGACATTCCTTCAAGAGCGTTGTGGTATGCATGCACTATATCGAAGGCCGGCCGCGGGCACCCGCCGATTGCGACGAACTGCACCTTTCGCGTACCAGAATACCGAATACGCCGACGACGCGGGCGGAACCGGAAATGGCGGGCGGTGGCGGACGGGAAGGCGATGGCAAGCACGGCCGCGATCACGGCGCCCGGGAGCATCGTAGCGTGGGGACGGCCGCGACCGGCTGTTGCGCCGTCGCACCACCGCCGATGCACCATGCCGATGCAACACGCCGACGCAACCGGCCGACGCGCAGGCAGGCTGCGCTCAGGCCGGTTTAAGCGCGGCTTCGGTGGCGCTGCTGAACGCGGCGCGCGGCAGCAGCAAGGTGGCGCGAAAACCGCCGGCCGGGTCGTTTTGCAGCAGCAATTCGCCGCCGTGCGCCTGCACGATGCCGCGCGCGATGCCCAAGCCCAAGCCCATGCCGCTGCTATTACGCTGCCGCCCGTGTTCGAGCCGCACATACGGCTCGAACAGCTTGGCGAACGCCTCCTCCGGCACGCCGGGACCGTGGTCGCGAATCTGGATCGCGATGTAGGGGCCGTTGCCGTGCACGGCGATCTCGGCGTGCTGGCCGTAATGGAGCGCATTGTCGAGCAGATTGCCGATGGCCCGTTTCAACGCCAGCGGCCTGGCTTTCACGCTCAGCTCGGATGGCGCGAACGACACTTCATGGCCTGCCAGGCGCGCGTCGCGCACCATGCGCTCGATCAGGGCGTCGAGTTTTACTTCGGTCGGGTTTTCATGGATATCGCTATCTTTGACAAATTGCAGCGCGCCTTTGACCATCATGTCCAACTCGTCCAGATCGTCGTGGAATTCGCTGCGCAGCTGGTCGTCGTCAAGCAACTCGGCACGCAGTTTCAAACGCATGATGGGGGTGCGCAAATCATGCGAAATCGACACGAACAGCCGCTCGCGGTCTTCGATGTAGCGCTGGATGCGCTCGCGCATGGCGCCAAAGGCGCGCGCCGTCTTGACGAATTCGCGGCTGCCCGTCTCCGGCAAGGCCGGCATGCGCTCGCCGTTGCCGAAGGCGGTGGCCGCTTCGGACAAGGCCGCCAGCGGCCGGGTGGTCCAGCGCACCACCAGGATCGACAACACCAGCACCGCCGCCAGGGACAGCGCCTGCAACAGCAGCCGGTCGCGCGTGAGCGGGTTGCCGCCATCGAGAAAAAAGGGATTGGGCATCAAGGTGGCCAGATACAGCCAATTGCCCGGGTCCATCTCGGCCTGGATCAGCAAGATGGGCGCCGGCACCGGTTTGGTCAGCACAATATGCTGCACCCAGCTGTCGGGCAAGTCGCTGATCTTGCTGCCTTCGTCGTTGACCACCAGCTGGTCGGGCCAGGCGAAATCGATGCGCATATTGGCATGGTTGGGCAAATCTTCCTTGAGCGTGCCGCGCACCTGGCGCAGCGCGATCTCGGCCATGGCATGGCGGCCGATGCCGTCGATCGGCACCGGCGCCCGGTTGATGTTGACCAGGAAACGGGTGCCGCCCATCTCGCGAAATTGCTGGATGATCAGGGGCCGGTAATTGGGCGGCAAGCTCATGAAAAAACGCACGGCGCTCGCCGCGCTGTGGGCCAGATGCTGGGATGCGGTGCTGACCTCGACTTCCGATTCGGCGCGGCGCTGGGTGGCCCAAATGAAGTTGCCGGCCAGCTGGGCCAGCAGCACACCGGCCACCATCACCATGGACAGCCGGCCCAGCAGAGAGGGCGGCAGTATGCGGTTGAGCAAACGCAGGGTGCGCACGCCGCTAAACATTGCCGCTACTGACGTCGGCGGCAAACACGTAACCGGCCCCGCGCACGGTCTTGATCAGTAAGGGTTGCTTCCCGCCATCGTTCAAGCGCAAGCGCAAGCGGCTAATTTGCACGTCCAGGAAACGGTCCAGCGGGCCGGCGTCGCGCCCGCGCGTGCCCTCGCACAGCACGCTGCGGTCGAGAATGTCGCCGGCGTGTTCGACAAAATACTTGAGCAGCTGGAAGTCGAGCCCGGTCAACGCCACCGGCTGGCCGTCGCGGTCGGTCACGGTACGTTCCACGGTGTCCAGGGTGAAGCCGACAAACCGATAAAAACGGGGCGCCACCGCGTTGTCGATGCCGGTGCGGCGATGAATCGCCTTGATGCGCGCCAACAGCTCGCGCGGGCTGTACGGTTTGGAGATATAGTCGTCGGCGCCCAGTTCCAGGCCCACCACGCGGTCGGTTTCATCGGAACTGGCGGTGAGCATGATGATGGGCACGTTGGAGCGGCGCCGTACCGTCTTGCACAGGGCGAAACCATCGGTGTCGGGCAGCATCACGTCGAGGATTACCAGCGACAATTCATCGGCATAGCGGTTGAACTCGGCCAAAAACGCTTCGCCGTTATGCGCCAGGCTCACGTCGTACTGGTTTTTTTCCAGATAAGTCTTGAGCAGGGTCCGGGTTTTTTGGTCGTCATCGACGATCAGTACTTTTCGCATCGCTTGCCTATCGTGTCTTGGTTAAGGTACGGCCGATCGCGCTCAGACGGCGTTGCGCATCGGCCACAGTCACCGTCTCGTCCATAAAAAAGTGATGCAACTCGGCCACCATCGCGTCGCGCACGGTCTCGTCGGCGGCCATCCGGTGCACCAGGCTGGGCACTTGGGCCGCGCGGCTACTGGAAAACAGCTTGTACGATGCGAGCGAGCAACTGTCCATGCGCCCCAAGGCCGGATAGCGCAGCACCGGGATCGAGCCCTTGATCAAGTTGTATTCGCTTTGCACGGCGGGCGACATGACGATGCCGGCCAAGGTCAGCTGCGCGGCCCGGTGCGATTCGCGCGTGGCCAGCATGGTCAAGGTGTCCACATTATATAGGTGGACGCGGGCGGTGCCGGGCACCGGGGTCCAGCCGAAGCCGATGTCGGTGGCCAAACCCCAGGCATTGAGTTCGCCCTTGGCCCAGTCGCCCATCACCATCATGGCGCCAGTGCCCTCGGCCAGTTCGCGCGTGGTCTGGTCCCAGGACCGTTCCGGCACCGGCTGGCGCATCCAGCGCTTGAGGCGGCGCAAGCGTTGCAGGGCGGCGCCCAGGCGCGGATCGGCGAAGGCTTGCGCCTTGCGGTGCTGAAACAGGTCACGGTGAAACGCGGCCCCCGCCAGCGCTCCGCCCAGCGCGCCACCGGCCGCGCCGCCCTCGGCCAGCACCAGCGTCTCGAACAGGGTGGCCACCTGCCACGGCTCGCTGCTTTGCGCCAGCGGCACCACGCCGGCCCGCTGAAGGCGCTCGGCGGCGCGCTCGAAATCGTCCCAGCTGAGCGGCGCGGACAGGTGATAGCGGGAAAACAGGGCACGGTTATAAAACAGGGTATTGATGCGATGGATGCCCAGCGGGGCCGCCACCACCTGCCCGCCTTGCTGGATCAGTTCGGCCACCGTGGGCTGCAATTGCTGCTGCCAGCGATCGGCATCGGCCACCGCGTCCAGATTGAGCAAGAGATGCAGCCTGGCCCAGTCGCGGATCACGATGCCGTTGAGCTGCGCCACTTCGGGCGCGTCCCGCGCCAGCATGCGACTGCGCAACACGATGCCGGCCCCCACGCCGGAGCCGTTGGGGATCAAGCCGTCGCGCCAAATAATATGTTCTTGCTGCAAGCGGGTCGAGATCACCTCGACCGCCTTGCGTTCGCCCACCGAATTCCACCAATGCAAAACCTGCAAGCCCTCGGCGCCAGCCAACGGCAGGCTCACCGCGCCCGTTTCACCGGCCGCCGCAGCCGTGCCCGCGGCCGCGCCCAGCGGCGCCAGCGCCAGCGCGCGCAACAGGCGCCGCCGCTTGCGGTCGGGCACCGCCGGGGGGCGCCCATTTGTCGTCGATATCGGCACTGACTGTTCTCCCAGTTGCGGCACTATAACTCAAGATTTGCAAGAAACGTTGGTAAATATGCACAGCAATTTGCAATGATATATTTAGTTTTGTTGCGAAGTGTTGCAAGACACTTGTGCCAGAGCACGATAGCACACTCCCCTTTCTCATAGCAAAAATCGGTCTGTTAAGCGTTTCACTTTGTAAGTTTATGTAAGCGATATTGGCAGATAAAAATTTGTTTTCGCATTAAAATCATACACTTAACAAAAAGTGCAACAGTTTTGAGTTAATGCTAGCACTACATGTTTCCCAATGCTAATGTTTGCCTCGCTGTGGCATAAAACATAAGTGCGTTTGCCAGCAGTGACACCTGGTGTGGTCGGCACGACGGTATGAGTTCGAGACAAGCGGGATTGTTAGCGTCGCGTCCGAGACCACACTTTTAAAACCAAGAAGGAGACAACCGCAATGAAACGTACCGTCCTGAAAACTCTTCCTGTCGCACTGAGCCTGGCATTTGCCTGCGGCGCAGCAAGTGCCGACGCCGCCCACGACACCGAAGGGTTCCACGGTTATTTCCGCGCCGGCGCCGGTTCGAGCTCGACCCACGGCCCACAAAGCTGCTACGGTCTGGGTGGTCCAACCATGTCTTACCGCCTCGGCAACGAGTGCGACAGCTACGCTGAATTCGGCTACACCAAAGAATTGGCCAAATCGGCCAACGGCACCAGCTGGGTAGGCACGATCTGGGCCAATGGCTACACCCCAAGTTCCAATATCGGTGATGCCAAGCTGGGCATCAACAAGGCTTACATCGAAGCGAAAAACCTGCCGTTCATGAATGGCGCCACGGTCTGGGTCGGTCGTCGCTTCTACTTCCGTCCTGACATCCATTTCCTGGATCTGCAATACATCAACTTGAACGGCGACGGCGCCGGTATCGACCAATTGCCGGTCGGCCCTGGCAAACTGAGCTACGCTGTGTTCAAGGACAAGGATAAAAACATTATCGATCCTGTCACCAACACCAAAGTCGACTCGACCGCGGCGTTGCGTCAAAATCTGGTGTACGAGGGCTTGCCGGTCAATCCGGACGGCACCGTCGACGCGGCGCTGACCCTGATCCACGCCGAAGGCGAAGACAACACCCATAACGGCTGGCAATTGTCCGTGTTCCACAAGCAAAATAAAGTACTGGGCGGC
Source organism: Pseudomonadota bacterium (assembly GCA_040385995.1). Taxonomy (GTDB): domain Bacteria; phylum Pseudomonadota; class Gammaproteobacteria; order Burkholderiales; family Burkholderiaceae_D; genus Janthinobacterium. Next base: position 7,324 of record JAZKGI010000014.1, on the reverse strand, counting down.
GGAAACACCTTCGGCGTGCAATATGGCGTCGGTCCTGGCACCGGTATCGGCGTGGGCAACCTGCAAATGGGTGCGTCCGGCGACACCCTGCTCGGTTCGGATGTCAAGCGCACCCGCGTGTTTAACGAGCTGGTGATGCAGCCGACCAAACAATTTAGCATGGAAATCGCTGGCCTGTGGCAGCGCGACAAGTCCGATGCGATGGGCAACAACACCTGGACCACCGTCGGTGCCCGTCCAGTGTATGCGTTCACGGAAAACTTCAAGCTGCAAGCCGAACTGGGCGTGACCCGCCTGAAATCGAGCCTGCAACCTGACACCGCGCGTTTGACCAAGTTGACCATCGCTCCGACCATCGCGGTCGCCGAAGACTACTGGTCGCGTCCGGAGTTGCGTCTGTTCGTCACCCACGCCCGTTGGAATGACGCCAGCACCGCCCTGGTGAACGCGTTCAACAATTCCGGCCCTGTGTACGGCAACAACACCAGCGGTACTTCGGTTGGCGTGCAAGTGGAAGCCTGGTTCTAAGTTCTCGTAGCAACGTGCCGGGGCGGCGCACGCGCCGCCCCTGATCGCACTCCTGCCCAAGGCGATCCAGCGCTT
>JAZKGI010000014.1:0-6711 GCA_040385995.1 Pseudomonadota bacterium | reverse complement strand
CGCGCCGCCCCGGCAGTACATAAAAATAGCGTTGCCCGCATTTATTGGAGAGAGTATGAAACTGCATTACCTGAAGATGGCCCTGGCCTTGTCGAGCGCCTTCGCGCTGGCACCTGCGGCCCTGGCCGCCCCCCAAGTTGAAGTGTTGCACTACTGGACCTCTGGCGGCGAAGCCAAATCGATCGCCGAATTGAAAAAAATGATGGAAGCGAAAGGCGTGGTCTGGAAAGACTTCGCCGTCGCCGGCGGCGCGGGCGAAAACGCCACCACCGCATTGAAAGCGCGCGTGATCGCCGGCAGCTCGCCGACCGCCGCCCAGATCAAGGGCCCGGCCATCCAGGAATGGGGCCAAGAAGGCGTGCTGGCCAATATCGACCAAGCCGCCACTGAAGGCAAGTGGGATTCCCTGCTGCCGCCGGTGGTGTCGAACGTGATGAAATTTAAGGGTCACTATGTGGCCGCGCCGGTCAACGTGCATCGCGTCAACTGGTTGTGGATCAACCCGGAAGTGCTGAAAAAAGCCGGCGCCACCACGCCGACCAATTTCGACGAATTTTTCGCCGCCGCTGAAAAAATCAAAAAAGCCGGCTTGATCGCCATTGCCCACGGCGGCCAGCCATGGCAAGACACCACCGTGTTCGAGAGCGTGGCCTTGGGCGTGGGCGGTGCCGCCTTCTACCATAAAGCCTTGGTGCAACTGGACGAAGCCAGCTTGACCAGCCCGACCATGGTCAAGACGTTTGAAACGCTGGCCAAGATCAAGACCTACATCGACAAGGATGCGGCCGGACGCGATTGGAACCTGGCCACCGCCATGGTCATCAATGGCAAAGCCGGTATGCAATTCATGGGCGACTGGGCCAAAGGCGAATTCACCGCCGCCGGCAAAGTACCAGGCAAGGATTTCCTCTGCGTAGCGGCGCCTGGCACCGAAAAAGCGTTCACCTTCAACATCGATTCCCTGGCCATGTTCAAGGTCAAGGGCGCCGACGAACAGAAGGCGCAGCTCACCTTGGCCAGCGCCATCATGAGCCCCGAGTTCCAGGAAGTGTTTAACCTGAACAAGGGTTCGATCCCGGTCCGTTCCGGTATTCCGCGCACCAAGTTCGACAGCTGCGCCACCAAGTCGATGGACGACATGGCGGCCAGCGCCAAAGCGGGCGGCCTGGAGCCAAGCATGGCGCACGGCATGGCCATCGATTCGGCCAAAGCCGGCGCGATCCAAGACGTGGTGGCCAAGTTCATGAACTCGAGCATGACCCCACAGGCGGCGGTACAAGCCTTGGCGAAAGCGGCAAAAACGAAGTAAGGTCATCATGAGGGCCAGTGTGGCGGTCCCGCCCGGGATGGCCACACTGACGGTGCGCGGCGCGCACAGCTGTGTGCGCCGCGTTGCCCTGCCCTAGGCATAGTGCCAGCGCTTTGGCACGCCGGCTTGGGTCCCACCGGCCCGGCCCGGGCCACCAGCCAACGCCCCCGGCGTGGTTTCACGGCTTCGCATCCTTGTTCTGGAGAATTTGCATGTCAGCTACACCCCTATCACCGCCCACACCGGCCGCGGTCAGACCCGTGCGCGCCGCGCCAGCGGCCGGCGCCAGTCGCTTCGGCGCGCTGGCCGACGCTTGGCTGCCGCGTCTGGTGCTCGCGCCGACCATCATCGCCTCGCTGGTGTTCGTCTACGGTTTCATCGCCCTGACCGCGTTCTTGTCGGTGACCGAATCGCGCATCATGCCCAATTACACCTTCAGCGGCTTCGGCCAGTACGCCACCCTGTTCGGCATCGACCGCTGGTGGGTCGCGGCGAGCAACCTGGGCATTTTCGGCGGCCTGTTTATCCTGTTTTGCCTGGCCATCGGCATGATCATGGCCATCTTGCTCGACCAGCGCATCCGCGCCGAGGGCGCCCTGCGCGCCATTTACCTGTACCCCATGGCGCTGTCGTTCATCGTGACCGGCGCGGCCTGGAAATGGATCTTGAATCCGGGCCTGGGTCTGGAAAAGATGGTGCACGACTGGGGTTTTCCCAATTTCACATTCGATTGGCTGGTCAATTCCGACATGGCGATCTACACCGTGGTCATCGCCGGGGTGTGGCAATCGTCGGGCTTCGTGATGGCCCTGTTTCTGGCCGGCTTGCGCGGGGTGGACGACGCCATCATCAAGGCGGCCATGGTCGACGGCGCCAGCTTGCCCACCATTTACCGCCGCATCGTGATTCCCGCCCTGCGGCCGGTGTTTTTCAGCGTGATTTTGGTGCTGGCCCACATCGCCATCAAGAGTTTTGACTTGGTCATGGCGCTCACCGCCGGCGGCCCGGGCACCTCTTCGGACGTGCCGGCCATCTTCATGTACCAATTTTCTTTCACCCGTGGCCAGCTCGGCCTGGGCGCCGCCTCGGCCATGATGATGCTGGCCACCGTGCTGGCCGTGCTGGTGCCGCTGATGTATCTGGAAACCAAAGGAACCCGCCATGGCCGCTAATATCGAATCCGACCACAGCCGCCCCAGCTTCGGGCGCGTGGCCATCTACGCCCTGCTGGTGCTGGTGGCAATGTATTACCTGGCGCCTTTGTACGTGATGGTGACCACTTCGCTCAAATCGCTTGACGAAATCCGCAGCGGCAACCTGCTGGACTTTCCGATGCATCCCAACATGTCGGCCTGGGCCAAAGCCTGGGGCACCGCCTGCACCGGGGTCACCTGCAACGGCTTGCAACCTTACTTTTGGAATTCGGTCAAGATGGTGGTGCCGGCGGTGCTGGTGTCGAGCCTGATCGGCTCGCTCAACGGCTATGTGTTGGCGCACTGGCGCTTTCCGGCCTCCAACGTGATTTTCACGGCCCTGATGGTCGGTTGCTTCATCCCGTTTCAAGTGGTGATCTTGCCGATGGCGCGTCTGCTGGGTTTGGCCGAACTGGCCAACACCACCAGCGGCCTGGTGGTGGTGCACATCATTTATGGCGTGGCGTTCACCACCCTGTTTTTCCGCAACTACTACGTGTCGGTGCCGGAAGAACTGGTCAACGCGGCGCGCATCGACGGCGCCGGCTTCTTCACCATCTATGCCCGCATCATCTTCCCGCTGTCGCTGCCCATTTTCATGGTTTGCTTCATCTGGCAGTTCACCCAAATCTGGAATGACTTCCTGTTTGGCGTGGTGTTCGGCGGTTCCGAGGCGCAACCGGTGACGGTGGCGCTCAACAACCTGGTCAATACATCGACCGGGGTGACCGAATACAACGTCAACATGGCGGCCGCCATCATCGCCGCCCTGCCGACCCTGCTGCTGTACCTGGTGGCGGGCAAATACTTCGTGCGCGGCTTGACCGCCGGCGCCGTCAAAGGCTGATTCCATTACCACCATGCCGGCGGCGGCGCCTCGCGCGCGGTCGGCACTGTCAGGAGATTTATTGTATGGCTAGTTTATCGATCCGCAACGTGCGCAAGGTGTACCCGAATGGCGCTGAAATCTTAAAAGGCATCGATCTCGAGATCGAAGATGGCCAGTTCCTGATCCTGGTCGGCGGCTCCGGCTGCGGCAAATCGACCTTGCTGAACATGATCGCCGGTCTGGAGACCATTTCCCAGGGTGAGATCTTGATCGGCGACAAAGTCGTCAACAACATCCCGCCCAAATCGCGCGACATCGCCATGGTGTTTCAATCTTATGCCCTGTACCCGACCATGACGGTGCGGGAAAACATATCCTTCGGCTTAGGCATCCGCAAAGTGGCCAAGGCCGAGCAGGACAAGATTGTGGCGCGGGTGGCCGACACCTTGCAAATGACCCACTTGCTTGACCGCAAGCCGGCCATGCTGTCGGGCGGCCAGCGCCAGCGCGTGGCCATGGGGCGCGCCATCGCGCGCGACCCGTCGCTGTTCCTGTTCGACGAACCGCTGTCGAACCTGGACGCCAAACTGCGCGTGGAAATGCGCGCCGAAATCAAGTTGCTGCATCAGCGCCTGGGCACCACCATCGTCTACGTCACCCATGACCAGATCGAAGCGATGACTTTGGGCGACCGCATTGCCGTCATGCGCGACGGCGTGGTCCAGCAATTTGGCAGCCCGCAGGAAATTTACGACCGTCCCAACAATCTGTACGTGGCCGGCTTCATCGGTTCGCCCTCGATGAACTTTTTGCGCGGCAAACTGGTGGCGCAAGGTTCGGGCAGCGCCTTCTCGCTGGAAACGGGCGGCCGCACCAGCCTGCTACCGCTGCCGGACGACGCCCTCGACAGCCGCACCCTGAAGGCTTACCACGGCAAAGAAATCATTCTGGGCATCCGCCCGGAACACGTGACGGACGCCTTGAGCGCGCGCAAATCGGCCACCACCGAAAGCTACCACCCGACCGAGGTCGAGTGTTTGATCGAGATGACCGAGCCGACTGGTCCAGACACCCTGGTGTTTGCCTGGTTTAACGGCGTGCGTGCCACTTGCCGTACCCATCCACGCGCCGGCGCCCTGCCCGGCGCGCGCATCGCGCTCGCGTTCGACTTGTCGAAAGCGATCCTGTTCGATCCGACCACGGAAATGCGTTTGGGCGCCACCGCCTGACACGCGGCGCGGTGGTCAAGACCCGGCCCGCATCGGCGACGATGCGTGCCGGGTTTTTTTACGCCTGCGAAGGAGACAGACAGGCCCATCGCGGCTTGAGATGAGGCATCATTGCCGGCCAAATAGGTTTGCTATGCAGTTGTGTAATATATAATTTGCGCTCGATCAGAACAGCTCGGCCAGATCGCAGGCCGAGCTGTTCACTAACGGGATGTGGAGCGTCGATGATTTATGATATGGACGATGTCGGGCGCGTGTGGAGCGACCTCAAACGTAAAGAAGACGGCTTGAAATGGGGCGGACAGACACCAGGCTTCGGTAACCATTACGACAGCATGGGCCGGCCCGCCAACGCATCGTCCACCTTCGGTTTCGCCTGGGGAAACGAGCAGATGGGGCGGGTGAATCGGGTGCGCCGCGCGCTCGATGACTCGGGGCCGATGTCGCAGCGGATGATCGCGCAATCGCTCTCTGACATTGAATTGTCGGCGATCTGGCATATTCTCATTGCAGCCTGCCAAGACATCGCGCTGTATTACGGTGGCTCGGCGGTGGCGGGCGGCTTCATCGGTGGCGCCGGCGGAGCGCTGCTGGCGGGCGTGGGCGCGGTGCCCGGCATGACGATGGGCGCGGCGGCAGGCGCCCAAGTTGGCACCTGGGCGCTGGGGTTGCTGGGCTTGACATCCTTGGTCGGCGGCGTGGCCGACGCCATTCCCGAGGCGTTGCAACACTACGCAAAAGGTTTCCAGGAAGCGTGGGGGCCAACCCGGCAAGAACACCACCAAAGGGTCGGTCACGGCGCCAGAGGCGATCCGTCGTCCGGCGCATTTCACTTGGCCAGGGGCCACGTGATCCTGATCGGCACCATTGTGGCGGTGTTCGCCGCTTATGTCACCGCGGGCCGGAGCGACATGCTCAACAAGATACGCCAAAGCCCGCGCCTGGGGCCGAAGGTGGTGAAATGGGTCGAAGAAAACCAAGAGAAACTGCGCCAGCATCTTGCAAACCGAACACGGGGGCGGGGGGTATTGGCCAGCGAAGAGTTGGCGCCAGCCAGACCGAGGCGCGAACCCATCAGAAAACCAGAAGGTGGCACATCGGGCGGAACCAAGCTCGACACGAAAACCGCACCGGAGAGGATGGCTGAATATGGGGCAAATAAGGCACGAGAATTAGTTGAGGGAGCATACTCTCTAGTAGGTGCCAATCGCGCTGTAATTGATCCTAGGAAGATCACAGATTACGCCTTGAATCCGGCCCATCCTGTTGGCGGAAATAAAGCGAAAGTTTTTGATTCTGCATTGGGGTTCAATCAAGGAAACGCTGCTGATCTAATGAGTCAACTGCGGCTCGGCGTGATGGAAAATACGCCCATCGTCGGGAAGGTCGATCAGTACGGCTCCCGATTTACGGTCGATATCCCTGTGATCGGCCCCGCTGGAAATGCCACTGTTCGGAGTGGCTGGATTTACAAACCGAGTTCAAATGTCCCGGAACTTGCAACAGTATTCGTTAAATGAAGGTGGCTCAGATGTATTTCAAAATTAATGACCTGGTTAAGCTTATCAACGATATGCCATCGGAATCCTTGACGAAAGGAGTTGTCGGCGTTGTGGTTGCAGAATTCAGTGAGCCTGATGAGGCTTACGAAGTGGAATTTTGTAACGAATCAGGTGAAACGATTGCTCAAGTAGCGCTCTCATCAAAACAAATCGAAAAAGTGATTTGATACGCAAGTAAACGGATAGGCGAGGCACAGCCAGACGGTACCGTGTAGGCGGTTACTTATACGGAGGAAATTTCCGAATTGTATATTCCATCAGACCGCCCCCAAGACGCAAAGTAATCAGCTGCGCCAAGGTGAGTCGAATGACTGGCGAAGTCAGGGTCGAAGTATTTTTGCAGCCGCTCTAAATAGATAGAAACTTTCGGCGATCAGGGTGTTTCGCTTGTTGGGGCAAATACACCGGAATTCTCCAGGCTTTCACAAGCGGGGGGCTTAGAGGCACCTCGTTATACACAAGTCCGCACCGTCACCCAGCCGGCGTGAAAACACTTTTATATTCAAGGACTTAACGCGCCCCTTGTAAACTCGCCGCGATTCAGGTTTACTCTCGTCTTTTGCGTGGACAAATTGGCGACAGCAGCATC
>JAZKGI010000013.1:0-66065 GCA_040385995.1 Pseudomonadota bacterium | reverse complement strand
TCTCGACCTCAACCTTGGCAAGGTTGCGCTCTACCAACTGAGCTACTCCCGCGTTTGGAACAGCATTATCGCAGAAACCGTACTACAACTCCAGCAATAATTTTCACCGCCTACTACTGTTTGCCGCCGATGCGCTCCGAAAAACTGGAGCGGGAGAAGAGTCTCGAACTCTCGACCTCAACCTTGGCAAGGTTGCGCTCTACCAACTGAGCTACTCCCGCGTCATCAACAACAGGCCAGCATTATAGATCATCCAAGGTTGCTGTCAAGGGTGAACATTCAATCGACTTTTCAATCGAGCATGCCGGCTTTTTCCTTGATCAGCGGCCAGGCCAGCCGCAAATAATAAAACATCGACCACACCGTCAGCACGCCGGCCACCCACAGCAGGCGCTCGCCCCAGACGTGGGTGTCGACCGCGCCGAACAGCACGTCGTGAAACAGCAGCAAGGGGATCGCCGTCATCTGGGCCGCCGTCTTGATTTTGCCCAGCGAACTGACCGCCACCGACTTGGCCGCCCCGATCTGCGCCATCCATTCGCGCAGCGCCGAAATGGCGATCTCGCGGCCGATGATGATGAAGGCGATGATCGCGTTGACCCGGTCCAGCTGCACCAGCACCAGCAGCGCGCCGGCCACCATCAGTTTGTCGGCCACCGGATCGAGGAAGGCGCCGAAGGCCGAGGTCTGGTTCCAGCGCCGCGCCAGAAAGCCGTCGAACCAGTCGGTGATGGCGGCCACGATGAACACCAGCGTGGCCGCCAGATTGCGGTCGGCCTGCGGCAACCAAGGCGGCGGCAGGTAAAACACGCCCACCACCAGAGGGATCAGCGCCACGCGCAGCCAAGTCAGTAAAATCGGGATATTGAAGGGCATAGAATATAAGAATGGGGGCCACAGCTGACAATTCAGCGCCGCGCCGCTAGTCTACATCGCGCGCCCACTTTAAACCAGCGAGCCGCCGTACCGCGCGCGTCGGTGGCGTGGCGCGACCGACGGCGCGGACGTCGCCAACCCCTCCACACCCGGCCCTTAGTGGAGCTGCTTGTAGATCTCTTCGGCCAGCTGGGTCGAGATGCCTTCGACCGACATCAAGTCCTCGACGCTGGCGTTGACCACACCGCGCAAGCCGCCAAAGCGCGCCAGCAGGCGCTGACGGCGTTTGACGCCGATACCCTCGATCTCTTCCAGACGCGAGGTTTGACGCGCCTTGGCGCGCTTGGCGCGCATGCCGGTGATGGCGAAGCGATGCGCCTCGTCGCGGATCTGGGCGATCAACATCAGGGCGGCCGATTCCTTGCCCAGCTCCTGGGCCGCGCGGCCATCGACGAACAGCAGCGTCTCCAGGCCGACCCGGCGCCCCTCCCCTTTGGCCACGCCGACGATCAGGCCGATGTCGAGCCCCAACTCGACAAATACCTGGCGCGCCATTTCGATCTGGCCTTTGCCGCCGTCGATCAGTACCACGTCCGGCATCACGCCGTCGCCATTGGCCACCTTTTCATAGCGCCGCATCAGCACCTGGCGCATCGCGGCGTAGTCGTCGCCGGGCGTGATGTCGTTGATGTTGTAGCGCCGGTATTCGCCGTTTTGCATCGCGTGGTGGTGGAATACCACGCAGGAGGCCTGGGTCGCCTCGCCCTGGGTGTGGCTGATGTCGAAGCATTCCACGCGCAGGGTGTCGATGTCGTCCGGCTCCAGCCTGAGCGCCTCGACCAGGGCGCGTGTGCGCGACTGCTGCGAGCCTTGCTCGGACAGCAGGCGCGCGAGCGAGATCTCGGCGCCTTTTTGCGCCAGTTCCAGCCACTGACGGCGCTGTCCCTGCGGCTGAAACAGCAAATTGATGCGGTGGCCGCACTGCTCCATCAGTGCCAGCATCAAGGCCGGCTGGTCCAATTCCAGATTGAGGATCAGGGTGCCGGGGATGAATTTTTCGGTGTAGTGCTGAACCAGGAAGGCCGTCAGCACTTCGATCTCGATCGGCGCCTCGGCGATCGCCGCCGCGTCGTTCAACTGGCTGGGAAAGTAGGCCCGGTCGCCCAGGTGGCGCCCGCCGCGCACCATGGCCAGGTTGACGCAGGCGCGCCCGCCCTGAACGATGACGGCGATGATGTCGACATCGGCGTCGCCACCGGTGTCCATGCTTTGCTGGTGCAGCACGCGCGAGAGCGATGCGATCTGGTTGCGCACCGCCGCCGCCTGCTCGAATTTGAGCTCGCTGGCATAGTCGTGCATTTTGGCTTCCAGCCCGGCCAGCACCTCGCTCTGCCGCCCGCGCAAGAACTTGGCCGCGTTGTCGACGTCGAGCTGGTAATCCTCGTCGCTGACGGCCTTCACGCACGGCGCGCTACAGCGCCCGATCTGGTGCAGCAGGCAGGGCCGGGTACGGTTGGCGAACACGCTGTCCTCGCAGGTGCGGATCATGAACACCTTCTGCAAAATCTGCATCGACTCCTTGACCGCCCAGGCGCTGGGAAACGGGCCGAAATACTGATTCTTTTTATCGACCGCGCCGCGGTAATACACCATGCGCGGCGCCGCCCCGCCGGTGATTTTCAGGTAGGGATACGATTTATCGTCGCGGAACAGGATGTTAAAACGCGGCTGTAGCGCCTTGATCAAGTTATTTTCCAGGATCAGGGCTTCGGCCTCGCTGTGGGTGACGGTGGTTTCCAGGCGCGCGATCCGCTCGACCATCATGGCGATGCGCGGGCTGGCCAGATTTTTTTGAAAATAGCTGGAGACGCGTTTTTTCAAGTCGCGCGCCTTGCCGACATAGAGCACCGCGTCGCTGGCGTCGAAATAGCGGTACACGCCGGGCAGGTTGGGCAGCTTGGACACGGTCGCAAGCACCTGGGTGCGCGCATCGGGCCCGCTGGCGGGGGAAATCGGCTCGGTCATGGGATAGGTCGGCCTAGCGCGGTGGGGTGGTGGAAGGGGCGGCGCGGCGCGGGCACGTCATGCCCCCTGCCCGCGCTGGCCCAAGCGGGTCGCCACCATGATCGCCTTCATTTCGCGCACCGCGTTTTCAAAGCCGACAAACACGGCATGCGCGACGATGGCATGGCCGATATTGAGTTCGCCGATATCGGCGATGGCGGCAATGGCTTGCACGTTACTGTAATGCAGACCATGGCCGGCGTTCACCTTCAAGCCGCGTTCGACGCCCCAACGCGCGCCCGCGCGGATACGGGCCAGCTCTTGCAGCTGGAGTTCGCCCGCCGCGTCGGCATAGCGCCCGGTGTGCAGTTCGATCACCGGCGCGCCAGCTTCGGCGGCGGCGGCGATCTGGTCGCCGTCGGCGTCGATAAACAGGCTTACGCGGATGCCTTGCGCCTGCAATTGACGCACCGCCGCTTGCACTTCCTTGAAGTAGCGCACCACGTCCAGGCCCCCCTCGGTGGTGACTTCGTGCCGTTTTTCCGGCACCAGGCAGACGTCGGCCGGGCCGACGGCGCAGGCGAAATCGAGCATTTCCTGGGTCAGCGCCGCTTCCAGGTTCATGCGCGTCATCAGTTGCGGCGCCAGCGCGATCACGTCGGCGTCCTTGATGTGGCGCCGGTCTTCGCGCAGGTGCAAGGTGATCACGTCCGCGCCGGCCTGTTCGGCCAGCAGCGCGGCGCGCAGCGGGTCGGGATAGACCGTGCCGCGCGCGTTGCGCAAGGTGGCGACGTGGTCGATGTTGACGCCCAGGTCGATCACCGGGCCGCTGGGGTGCAAAAAGCTCATGGTATTCATCTCTCGCAAAAAAATCGCTACAACTGCATCAAGTCGATCAAAATCTGACGCGTGTTCAAGCTCGCGCCGCCCAAATGGTGGGCCAGCAAAAACCGCATCAGCTGCTTGCTTTGCAGCTGGGTGAGGGGGTCGGCGTAGTCGTCGCGCTCCATGTCGAGCAGGGTTTTGCCGGCCACCGCCGGCCACTGATCGCCGGCCCGCTCGGGCCGCGCGCCGCGCTCGGGATCGACCACATAGCGCAGCTCCGCCCGCACCGCTTGCCCGCTCACGTTACAACGGCCCAAGTCGGCCGCGACTCCTGTCTCTTTAAGTAAGGCCCTTTCGAACTTTCGCAAGACGATGGGCGCCGGTTCTTGATGAGCCAACTGATTGAGGGTCGCCACATAGTGGTCGAACAGCACCGGATGCGGGTCGTCGCGCGCCAGCAGCTTGACCAGCAATTCGTTTAAATAAAAGCCGCACAGCAGCGCGGTTTTTTCCAGCGGCAGCATGCCGCCCACCCACTCGGCGCCGGTCAGCACGCGCAACTCGGCTTTGCCGGTCCAGCCGGTGGCCAGCGGCTGAAAGGTTTGCAACACGCCGCGCAGCTGCGAATGGGGCCGCTTGGCGCCCTTGGCCACCAGGGCGACGCGGCCGTGATCGCGCGTAAACAGATCGACGATCAGGCTGGTTTCCTTGTAGGGGTAGCTGTGCAGCACGAAAGCGGGCTGGCCGTTGACCTTGCCGTCGCGTTGGGGCGGCCGGCCGCGGCGGGCGGCCGGTGCCGGGACCGACTCGGCGGTCGGCGCCAGTGGGGGGATGGTGCTGATGGACATGCGCAGGGCGGCGTCCCGGCTCGCTTACTCGTAGCCGTAGGCGCGCAAGCCGGCTTCGTTGTCGGCCCAGCCCGATTTCACCTTGACCCAGATTTCCAGGTACACGGGACCGCCAAACAGTTTTTCCATGTCGAGCCTGGCCTGGGTCGAGACATCTTTCAGGCGCGCGCCTTTGTTGCCGATGATCATGGACTTGTGGGTGTCGCGCTCGACCAAAATGGCGGCGAACACGCGCCTTAAATTACCTTCCTGCTCGAATTTTTCGATCAGTACGGTGCTAGTGTAAGGTAACTCGTCGCCCACGAACCGAAACAATTTTTCACGCACGATTTCCGAGGCGAGAAATTTTTCGCTGCGGTCGGTGATATCGTCCGGCCCGAAGATGGGCTGATTTTCCGGCAAGAAGCGCTTGATTTCACGCTGCAAGCCGTCCAACTGAAAGTGCAACTTGGCCGACACGGGCACGATGGCGGCAAAATCGCGCTTGGCCGCGATCTGCTGGGCAAATGGCAACAACACCGCCTTGTCTTTCACGCGGTCCGATTTGTTGATCACCAGTATCACCGGCACCTCTCTCGGCAGCAACTCCAGCACTTGCTGGTCGGCCGGGCCGAAGGTACCGGCCTCGATCAAATACAAAATCACATCCGACGAGATCAGGGTATTGGTGACGGTCTTGTTGAGCGTCTTGTTGAGCGCGTTCGAATGGCGGGTTTGAAAACCAGGCGTGTCGACATAGATGAACTGGGCGTCGTCGACGGTCTGGATGCCGGTGATGCGGTGGCGCGTGGTTTGCGCCTTGCGCGAGGTGATGCTGACCTTGGCCCCGATCAAGACGTTCATCAAGGTCGATTTTCCCACGTTGGGGCGACCCACGATGGCGATATAACCACAGCGGAAATGGGCGGGCATAGGTGTGACTGGCATGCTAATGTCGATTCTGTTTGGAGTGATGTTCTGGAGCGCAACTTGCCGCCCCTGGGTGGCCGCTGTCGGGCTCGCCGGCCAGCTTGGCGGGCGCGGCGGACGGCTGCGCGCCATCGGTTTGCACGGTGGCGATGCCGGTCAGCTTGAGCTGGGCCGCGCGCGGCTTGGTTTTGCGGCCCGCGGCCGGGGTTTTCAGCAAGGCTTGCTCGGCCACTTCCAGCGCCAGCTTGGCGGCCGCTTGCTCGCCGGCGCGCCGGCTGCCGCCGCGGCCATAGACCTGGATCGCCAATTTCGGCACCAGGCATTCGATCTCGAATTCCTGGCTGTGGGCGGCGCCATGGGTGGCCACCACATTGTATTGGGGCAAGGAGATTTTTTTGCTCTGCAAAAATTCCTGAAGCAGGGTCTTGGCATCCTTGCCCAAGGTTTGCGGGTCGACCGAATCGAGTATCGGGATGTAAAAGGCGCGAATCACGTCGCGCGCGGGGTCAAAGCCGGTGTCCAAAAAAATGGCGCCCAACAGCGCCTCGAGCGTGTCGGCCAGGATCGAGGGGCGCCGGAAGCCGCCCGACTTCAATTCCCCCTCGCCCAAGCGCAGAAATTGCGACAATTCCAATTTTTGCGCGATCTCGTACAGCGACTGCTGCTTGACCAGGTTGGCGCGCAGGCGCGACAGATCGCCCTCGTCGATGGTGCCGAATCGTTCGTACAAGATGGAGGCCACCACGCAGTTCAGGATCGAGTCGCCCAAAAACTCCAGCCGCTCGTTATGCAAACTGCTGTGGCTACGGTGCGTCAAGGCTTGCTGCAACAGGCCAGCATCCTGAAACGTGTAGCCTAAACGGGTTTGCAATAGCTGAAGATTCATCTTTGTGCCTCTGGCCGGTTACTCGGCCGCCTTGGTCGGCGCAGCCGTTTTCGCGGTTGTGCCGGCGTACTCGATCAACAAACTGGCCGGACCCACGAGCGGAATTTTCTTTTCGTAAGCAAAACTAATTTCCAGCGCACCATCTTCGCGACCGATGATCAAATCCTTACCGGTAATGCTGTCGATATAGCTGGCGCTGGCGGCCAAATCGAATGCGGCCTGGGCGTCGCGCACCGTGTTGCTTTTTGCCTTGGCATCTTTGATAGCATTCACAATGGCGCGGTACTCGGTAAAGGTGGGCAAGATCTTCATGCCGAGCAAGGCCACAAAACCAAAGAAGGCGATGACGATGATCAAGCCGACCAGGGACAAGCCCCGTTGCTTATTGCTATTTTTATAGTGCTTGTTACGCATGTACTTGTTCTCCAGGATTAGTGTATGCCACCGATACGCTTCAGATTACTTAGGTTCATCCAGACAAAGAAGGCCTTGCCGACGATGTTTTGATTGGGTACAAAACCCCAATACCGGCTGTCGGCGCTATTGTCCCGATTGTCGCCCATCATAAAGTAATTGCCACTAGGAACGACACAAGTAAATCCGTCCTCGTTGTAATCGCATGCATCCTTGTTGGGAAAATCCTTGACGTCAGACAAATTCAAGGTTTGGGCGCGCTCGTCGTTCAAGATGCGATGTTGCACTCCAAGCAAGTTTTCCTGGAACTGTTTATGGTATTGGGGCCGTTCGTCGTCCAGATAATCGTCCAGCGCGGTGTACTTGACCTGCTGGCCGTTCACCGTCAAGCGCTTGTTTTCATAGGTGATTTTATCACCTGGCACGCCGATCACACGTTTGATGTAATCCTGGCTCATGTCTTTCGGATACTTAAACACCATCACATCGCCGCGCTGCGGATCGTTGACCTCGATCACTTTTTTATTGATCACAGGCAGACGTATGCCGTAGGTAAATTTGTTTACCAGAATCAAGTCGCCCACCAGCAGGGTCGGCACCATCGAGGAAGAGGGAATCTTGAACGGCTCGTACAAAAACGAGCGCAGCACGAACACCAGCGCGATCACGGGAAAAAAGCTGCCCGAGTACTCGATCCAGGTGGGCTGGCGCAACAAGGCCGCCTCGATCGCGGCGCGGCTGCCCGCATGGTCGGCCTGGATGCCGTCCGCGCTCAACTTGGCGCTGCGCGCATCGTAATCGGCCAGCGCGCGGTCGGCCGCGGCGCGCCGCTGGCGGGCCAGCACCAAGACATCGAGGAACCAGATCACCCCGGTGATCACCATCAGCACAAACAAAATTAAAGCGAAATTTCCTAAGATGACTTGCAAGTTCATTTCTCGTCCACTTGTAAAATTGCCAGGAAGGCTTCTTGCGGAATTTCCACCGAACCGACTTGTTTCATGCGCTTTTTGCCCGCTTTTTGTTTTTCCAGCAATTTTTTCTTACGGCTGATATCGCCGCCGTAACATTTGGCCAGCACATTCTTGCGCAAGGCTTTCACGTTCTCGCGTGAAATCACGTTCGCGCCGATGGCCGCTTGAATCGCCACGTCAAACATCTGGCGCGGAATCAGCTCGCGCATCTTGGCGGCCACCGCCCGTCCGCGGTACTGGCTATTGGCGCGATGCACAATAATGGCCAGCGCGTCCACCCGCTCGCTATTGATCAGCATGTCGACCTTGACCACGTCGGCCGCGCGGTATTCCTTGAACTCGTAATCCATCGAGGCATAGCCGCGCGAGGTCGATTTCAGCTTGTCGAAGAAATCGAGCACGATTTCGGCCATTGGCATTTCATACACCAGCTTGACCTGGCGGCCGTGGTAACTCATGTCGAGCTGCACGCCGCGCTTGGCGATGCACAAGGTGATCACCGAGCCCACGTACTCTTGCGGCATGTACAGATTGACCGTGACGATGGGCTCGCGCACTTCCTCGATTTTTGACGGGTCCGGCATTCTGGATGGATTGTCGACCTTCAAAATGCTGGCGTCGCGCATCACCACTTCATACACCACGGTTGGCGCGGTGGTGATCAAGTCCATGTCGAACTCGCGTTCCAGCCGCTCTTGCACGATTTCCATGTGCAGCAAGCCAAGGAAGCCGCAACGGAAGCCGAAACCGAGCGCCTGCGACACTTCCGGCTCGTATTGCAAGGCCGCGTCGTTGAGCTTGAGTTTTTCCAGCGAGTCGCGCAGCGCGTCGTACTGGTTGGCCTCGACCGGGAACAGGCCGGCAAACACTTGCGGCTGCACTTCCTTAAAGCCGGGCAAAGGCGCGGCGGCCGGGCGGCTGGCCAGGGTCACGGTGTCGCCCACCTTGGCCGCCTTCAACTCTTTAATGCCGGCGATGATGAAGCCGACCTGTCCGGCCGACAGCGCCGGCAGCGACACCGAACGGGGCGTAAACACGCCGATGCTCTCGACCAGATTGACCGAGCCACTGGCCATGAGCAAAATCTTTTCTTTGGGACGCACGGTGCCGTTGATCACACGCACCAGCATCACCACGCCCACGTAATTGTCAAACCAGGAGTCGACGATCAGCGCCTGCAAGGGCGCGTCCGGATCGCCCTTGGGCGCGGGCACCTTGGCGATCAGCGACTCGAGCACATCGATCACGCCCAAGCCCGTCTTGGCCGAGCAATGCACGGCGTCGGCCGCGTCGATGCCGATCACGTCCTCGATTTCGGCGATCGCGTTCGGTGGATCGGCGTTGGGCAAGTCGATCTTATTGAGCACCGGCACCACCTCGACCCCGAGGTCGAGCGCGGTGTAGCAATTGGCCACCGTTTGCGCCTCCACCCCTTGCGAAGCGTCCACCACCAGCAGCGCGCCTTCGCAAGCGGACAAAGAACGGCTCACTTCGTAGCTGAAATCGACGTGACCGGGGGTATCGATCAAGTTCAGATTGTAGACTTGTCCGTCGCGCGCCTTGTAATGCAGCGCCGCCGTCTGGGCCTTGATGGTGATGCCGCGCTCGCGCTCCAGATCCATCGAATCGAGCACCTGCGCTTCCATTTCGCGGTCGGACAAGCCGCCGCACAATTGAATGATACGGTCGGCCAGGGTGGATTTGCCGTGATCGATATGGGCAATGATGGAAAAGTTGCGTATGTTGTTCATTAACAAAATATAAAAACGAATGATGAAGACGACACTGCTGACCGGGGATCATTGCAGCGAAAGGGCGTGGCCGCTTCCGCAGCATGATAAAAAAAGCGCTCCGAGCGGGGTGGATGCCCCAGGCGAGCGCCTTTGAAGCGACATAAGCCGCCGGTTCAAACGGCGGCTTTTCGACCGCCCCATTTTACCGGATTTCAAGGTAGAAAGCCCGACTTATGCGGCGGGCCATTGAAAATGCCTTTTGGCAAAGTTTTCCAGGAACTTTTGGCGCGCGCCGCCGCGCGGCTCAGGCGCCAGCGTTGGCCAGATAGGCGCGCACCTTTTGCTCGTCGAAAAAATAATGGCACAGTTCCGGCTGCGACAGGTCGCCAAACAGCACCGGCACCAGTTCATCGAAGCGGGTCAGCAGGGCCACATTGCCGGTCTGGTCGATATCGATCACCTGCACCGAAAACGGCCGTTCCGGTCCATTCAAGGCTTGCAAAGCGGCCAGCATGTCATCGCATAAATGGCAATAGGCGCGGCTGTACAGGGTAAATTGCATGTCCGATAGGGATGAAAAGCGGCCGGCGCCGCGTGGTGGGGCCGGCCGCGTGAACGTTGGCGACGCTTACTTGAGCGTAGGGCGCAAGGAAACGAATTGCGACACATCGCCGCGCCGCACCAGCAGCACCGAGGGCTTTTTGTGGTCGAGTTTGCTAACCAGCGCGTTAAATTGCTTGGCGTCACGCACTTCGGTATTATTGATTTGCAAGATCACGTCACCCGGCTGGAGTCCGGCCCGGCCCGCCACCCCATCGACCGCTTCGACCAGCACACCGGCTTCGAGCTGCAACTCTTTCTTTTTCACGCCGGTCAAGTCGCTCACCGTCAGGCCGAGCGCGTTGGCCGCCTGTTCCGCCGGCGGCGTGCGGGAACCACCCTTCTTGGCGCTCTTGTCCGATTCGAGCTCGACAATGGTGACCGGCAGGTCCAGCTGGGCGCCCTTGCGCCACACGCTCACCACCGCCTTGCTGTTGAGCGCGCTGCCGCCCACCAGGCGCGGCAAGTCCGACGAGCGTTCCACCGGTACGCCGTTAAATTTGAGAATGATGTCGCCAGCCTTGATGCCGGCCTTATCGGCCGGCCCGCCCGGCTCCACCAGCGACACTTGGGCGCCCTGGGCGTTTTTCAAGCCCAGCGATTCCGCCACTTCCTTGCTCAACTCGCCGATCTGGACCCCGATCCGCCCACGCGTGACCTTGCCCGATTTTTTCAGTTGTTCGCCCACCCGCATCGCCTCGTCGATCGGCACGGCGAACGAAATGCCGTTATAGCCGCCGGACAAGGTGGCGATCTGCGAATTGATGCCGATCACTTCGCCGCGCATATTAATCAAGGGACCGCCCGAATTGCCGGGATTGACCGCCACATCGCTTTGAATCAGGGCCAGGTAATCGCCGGTATCGCGCGATTTGGCCGAAATGATGCCGGCCGTGACCGTGTTTTCCAAATTAAAAGGCGAACCGATCGCGATCACCCATTCGCCGACCCGGATCTTGTTCGAGTCGCCCATCTTGAGCACCGGCAAGCTGGCCCCTTCCACCTTGAGCAAAGCGACGTCGGTGCGGGCGTCGGCGCCCAGCACCTTGGCCTTGAATTCGCGCTTATCGGTGAGCGTCACATACACTTCGTCGGCCCCGTCGACCACATGGGCGTTGGTCAACACATAGCCGTCGGTGGAAATGATGAACCCGGAGCCGACCCCGCGCTGCACTTCTTCCTCTTGCGGCACGGAGCGGCGCGGGCGCGGCCCTTGCTGACGGGGCGACGGCACCGGCGCGGCGCCGCCGAAGAAGCGGCGCAGAAATTCCTGGGCTTCCTCGTCACCCATGGCGCCCGGTCCGCCCGGCGCCATCTTCAAGCGTTCGGTGGTGCGGATATTGACCACGGCGGGACCGACTTTATCGATCAGGTCGGTAAAGTCCGGCAAACCGGCCACGGCGGCGGCATGCGCGACGGGCGCCAGACCCAGCACGGCCGGCGCAAACAAGACACCGGCGGTACTGATCAAGAGCGCGGAAAGGGTCTTGCTACCGGCAGTAAATTTTTTTTTCATAAAGAATATCGGTTGAGTATTGTATGGGATCGAAAATGCGGCAGGCCGCGCACGACTAGCCAGTGCATCGGGCTAGCCATGGTAAGCGAAAAAGCGCGAATCGCCCGCACAAGATGCTGTGCATCGACCGTTTTTCAAGAGGCAATGGCAAGCCGGAGGCGCGCGGGCGGCAGGCGACCAGCCGGCGCGGCCGGCAAAAATGGGCGGACACCGGCTCGGCAACGCGCTGCCCGGCGCGGGCCCATGGCGCCGGCGGCGCCTTGCCGGGGCACGGGCGCCAACACACGCTTGGCGGGCGCCGATTCGCGCCGGTCCAGCGCCGCCCCAGGGCTCAGGGCAGGCTGGGGGCGGCGGCCGGCGCCGTGCTATCGCTCTCCTGGGCCGCCGGATGGGGGCCGGCGTGGCGTAGCACGGGCTGCGGATGGGCCGACTCCTCGGCCGCCAGCCGAGCCGCCATGCGGGCGCCGAAATTGTCGCTGAGCTCGGCGCCGCAATGGTCCGAGCGCAGCACGTCACCGATTTGCCGGTACACGTTCCAGGCGGCGCGGCCCTCGGGCGTGTCGAGCGCGGCGAACACCAGCTCCATCTCGCTGCTGGCCAGTTCGCCGTCCACCAGCGCGGAAATATTTTCGTGCAGTTTTTTTTTCGCGTCCATCACATCCCCCTGCCATCTCAAGAACATCCGTGCCAGAGTGCGCAAGCATGGTAATTATTGCCAATAATCACTATTTTACCACCGCTTGTCGCCCGGCATATCCAACAAAGGCTTCAGTTTTTCTGCAATGACTTCACGGGCCCGAAAAATTCGGCTGCGCACGGTGCCGATGGGACAAGCCATGATGTCAGAAATTTCCTCGTAACTGAGCCCTTCAATTTCACGCAGCACGATCGCCGTGCGCAGTTCCATTGGCAGCAGGTCCATGGCAGCGTTGACCGTCTCGGCGATCTGTTTGCTGGCCAACATCGATTCAGGGGTGTTAATGTCACGCAAGTTGTCGCCATCGTCAAACGCCTCCGCCTGTTCCGCATCGGTGTCGGTGGAGGTCGGCGTTCGCCTGCCCTGCGTGACCAAAAAATTTTTTGCCGTGTTGATGCCGATGCGGTACAACCAAGTATAAAATGCGGAATCGCCGCGGAAATGCCGCAACGCCCGATAAGCCTTGATAAATGTCTCTTGAACCACATCTTCGGCCTCCGCCGGATCGTGCACCAGGCGCGACACCAACCGCATCAGCCTGCGCTGATACTTTGACACCAGGACATCAAAGGCCTGCTTGTCTCCAGACTGGACACGCTCGACCAGCAGTTGATCACACTCACGTTCTGTCCTCACTCCCAATGTCCTTGGTAGCATGCAGCGTGGGCGCCTCCAGTGATAGAGTTGGCCGTCTGCAATAAGTTCAATATTTTCGATTTTTTTATTCGCTGTCCCCGCCACGCGCGGCGATCGCCCGGCAAGCCAGGGACAACGCGCGAAAGCCATCGCCCGGCACGGCACCGGGCCACACCGGCACGGCCAGCGCGCCCCTGCTGGTACGGAAGCGTAATAATAAAAATCCCGGCCACAGCGTCGAGCCCGGCATCAAGCGCACCAAGTCGGCCGGCGGTCCCGCCGCGCTGCCACCCTCTTGGTATACCGCGAGCCTCAGCTGCCCGACACCGGAAATATCAAGCTGGTAGGCAGTCCTGTTTTGGCACAGACAAGTGAGCAAAAACAGGGCGGCCGCCACGCTGACAGCGGCCCCCGGCCACGCCAGCGCATAGGCGCCCACAGCGGCGCCGCGGCCCAACGCCACGGCGGCCGCGCACGCGCCACCGCACCACAAGGCCATGCAGCAGCGCATGCCGAAGGCGGGGCGAAGCACCAGGGACACCGCGATCGACATCGGGCAGGCTCAAATTAGGGAATCACTGCAAGACGCGCCGGCACCATGCCGGGCAAATCACGTGCCGGCGTAGGCCGACACGTAATTAGCGCCCACTCGGTAGGACCGAAGTGAGCGCTATAAGTTCACGCTTTACCGAAAATCAGCGAGCCGTTGGTGCCGCCGAAACCAAACGAGTTTTTCACGGCGAAATTAATCGGCATATCGCGCGCCGTGTTGGCGCAAATGTCGAGATCGCAGGCCGGGTCTTGCTGGTCGATATTGATGGTGGGCGGCGACACCTGATGGTGCAGCGCCAACACGGTAAACACCGATTCCAGACCGCCCGCGCCGCCCAGCAGATGGCCCGTCATCGACTTGGTCGAGTTCACCACCAGCTTGCCCGCATGCTCGCCAAAGGTGCGCTTGATGCCCATCACTTCGGCCAGGTCGCCCAGCTGGGTCGAAGTGCCATGGGCGTTCAGATAATCGATCTGATCCGGATTGAGGCCGGCATTGGCCAGGGCCGAGATCACCGCCTTGCTGCCACCGCTGCCGTCTTCGAGCGGCGACGTCATGTGGTAGGCGTCGGCGCTCATGCCAAAGCCCAGCAATTCGGCGTAAATGGTGGCGCCGCGCGCCTTGGCGTGCTCATACTCTTCCAGCACCATGACCCCGGCGCCCTCGCCCAGCACGAAGCCGTCGCGGTCGCGGTCCCAAGGGCGCGACGCGGCGGCCGGGTCGTCGTTGCGGGTCGACAGCGCGCGGGCCGAGGCGAAACCGCCCATGCCCAGCGGCGAGATGGTGGACTCGGCGCCGCCGGCGATCATCACGTCGGCGTCGCCGTATTCGATCAGGCGGCCGGCCACGCCGATGCTGTGCAAGCCGGTGGTGCAGGCGGTCACGATCGACAGATTCGGTCCGCGCATGCCGTAATGAATCGACAAGTCGCCGGAAATCATGTTGATGATCGAGGCCGGCACGAAAAACGGCGAAATGCGGCGCGGGCCGCGCTTGTCGTAGTCGGCCTTGGTTTCTTCGATCATCGGCAAGCCGCCGATGCCCGAACCGATGATCACGCCGATCCGGTCGGCGTTCTCTTCGGTGACAACGATGCCGCTGTCGCGCACCGCCTGAATCCCCGCGGCCATGCCGAAATGGATAAAGCTATCCATATGGCGCGCTTCCTTGGCGGGGATGTAATCCTCGATCTGAAAGCGTTTGACCTCGCCGGCGAAGTGGGTGGTAAACGGCTGGGCGTCGAACTTGGTAATGGTGGCAATACCGGAGCGGCCCGCGGTGATGGCACTCCACGCCTCGGCGATCGTATTACCGACCGGTGAAACACAGCCCAGGCCGGTAATCACCACACGACGGTTTGTTGAACGGCTCAAGCGATTCTCCTGAAGTCGGTCGGACAGGCTTAGGCCTTGACGTGCGCAGTCGCGTAGTCGATCGCTTGCTGCACGGTGGTGATTTTCTCGGCTTGCTCGTCCGGGATTTCCATTTCGAATTCGTCTTCCAGAGCCATCACCAGCTCGACGGTATCGAGCGAATCGGCGCCCAGGTCGTCCACAAACGACGATTCCGTTTTGATGTCCACTTCGGCGACGCCCAGTTGTTCAGCGACGATTTTCTTAACGCGTTGTTCGATATCCGACATGTTATGGCTCCATTGTGTGTGTTACAGAAAGTGCGCGCATTTTATCAGGTTTGCGCGCTCGAATACTAATTTCAGCGTCTGCCGCTAACAGGGCCGAAGCCACCGTTAAAAGACGCCAATGCCAGCGCAAGCACAGCCCGGCGACGGCCCCGACTCATGCATCCAAGCACTAATCGTAGACCTTAATTCATATACATGCCGCCATTCACATGCAAGGTGGTGCCCGTGATATAGGCGGCCTGGGGCGACGCCAAAAAGGCGCAAGCGGCCGCCACATCGTGCGCCGCGCCCAGCCGCCCCAGCGGAATCTGGGTCAACAGCGCGGCGTGTTGCTCGGCGCTCAAGGCGCGCGTCATGTCGGTATCGATGAAGCCGGGCGCCACGCAATTGACGGTGATGTGACGGCTGCCGATTTCACGCGCCAGGGCCCGGCTCATGCCTTCCACTCCCGCCTTCGACGCGGCGTAATTGATTTGGCCCGGATTGCCGGTGGACGCCACCACCGAGGTGATATTAATGATACGCCCAGTTTTCGCTTTCATCATCTGGCGCAGCACGGCGCGCGCCAGCCGCGCCACCGCCGTCAGATTGGTGGCCAGCACATTGTCCCACTCCTCGTCCTTCATGCGCATGGCCAACTGGTCCTGGGTGATGCCGGCGTTATTGACCAGGATCGACAGCGAACCGTAGCGCTGTTGCACCTCCTCGACCACCGCCGCGCAGCGCGCCGCGTCCGTCACATTCAACACCACGCCGTGACCGGCCGCAGCGCCAATGTCGGCCAGATAGGCGGAAATGGCTTGCGCCCCGGCCACGCTGGTGGCGGTGCCCACCACCTTGGCGCCTTGGCGCGCCAACTCCTCGGCGATGGCGCGGCCGATGCCGCGCGAGGCGCCCGTGACCAGGGCCACTTGATTGATTAAATTCATGACTGTCTTTCACTTAGAGAAATAGCGGCGAGGGCGCCGCCGATAAGATTTACTGTAGCAGGCCGAGCAAGCGCTCCAGGGAAGCTTGATCGACGATCGCCTCGCCCATCAGGGCCGGATCGATCCGTTTGGTCAAGCCCGTCAAAACTTTGCCCGGACCGCATTCGAGCACGTGCACGATGCCGTCGGCGGCCACTTTTTGCATGGTTTCCACCCAGCGCACGGGACTGGCGGCCTGGCGCACCAGGGCATCCTTGATGGCGGCCGGGTCATGCTGCACCGCCACGTCGACATTGTTGATCACGGCGATCTGCGGGGCCGAAAAGTGCAGCGTGTCCAGATAGGCGCGCAAGCGGTCCGAGGCCGGCTGCAACAGCGAGCTGTGAAACGGCGCCGACACCGGCAACTTCATGGCCCGTTTGGCGCCCTTGGACTTGGCCAGTTCGCACGCCCGCTCGACCCCCGCCAGATGGCCGGCGATCACCACCTGGGCCGGGGCGTTGAAATTGACCGCTTCGACCACCGCGCCCGGCCCGCCCGCCTCCAGGCACAGCGCGCGCACCGCCTCGTCGCTCAAGCCCAGCACCACGGCCATGCCGCCCTGCCCGACCGGCACCGCTTCCTGCATGGCCTGGGCCCGGAACCGCACCAGCGGCAGGGCGTCCTTGAACGCGATCACGCCGGCCGCCACCAGGGCCGAATATTCGCCCAGGCTGTGGCCGGCGACCACCGCTGGCGGGGCGCCGCCGGCCGCGAGCCAGGCCCGGTACACGGCCACGGCGGCGGTGAGCATCACGGGCTGGGTGTTCGTCGTCAAGTCGAGCTCTTGCTTGGGACCTTCGGCCATCAATTTGGCCAGGTCGAACTGGAGCGTGTCGGAGGCTTCGGCCACCGTCTGCGCCACCACCGGGTTGCCGGCGAAGCCGTCCAGCATGGCCACCGCCTGCGAACCCTGACCGGGGAAAACAAATGCAAATTCACGCATACTGATACCTATTTACTTGTTAAATGGCCGCTTACATTCGGGCCAATACCGCGCCCCAGGTGAAGCCGCCGCCCACCCCTTCCATCATGACGTGCTGACCGGGCTGGATACGGCCATCGCGCATGGCCAGATCGAGCGCCAGCGGAATCGAGGCGGCCGACGTGTTGCCATGCTGGTCGACCGTCACCACCATCTTTTCAAGCGGCAAGCCCAACTTCTTGGCGGTGCTGTTCATGATACGGATATTGGCTTGATGGGGGATGAGCCAGTCGATCTGGCCGGCCTGCATGCCGGCCGCCTCGAGTGCCTCGTGGGCCACCTTTTCCAGCACCGAGACGGCCAGCTTGAACACGGCCGGCCCATCCATATACAGAAAGGCGCTGCCGGCCAGCGCGCCGCCGGCCATGCTGCCGGGCACACTGAGAATAGCGGCATGGCGGCCGTCGGCATGCAGCTTGGTGGCCAGAATGCCCGGTTCGGACGAAGCCGTGAGCACGATGGCGCCGGCGCCGTCGCCAAACAACACGCAGGTGCTGCGGTCGTTGAAATTGAGAATCCGGGAAAACACTTCGGCGCCGATCACCAGCACGTTCTTGTGCGCGCCCGAGCGGATGAAACTGTTGGCCGTGGCCACCGCGTAGACGAAACCGCTGCACACGGCTTGCACATCGACGGCGGCGCAATGGTTGGTGATGCCCAACTTGTTTTGCACGATGCAGGCGGTGCTGGGAAAGCTGCCGAAAAAATCGGGGGTGGAACTGGCCACGATGATCAGGTCGATGTCGTCGGCTTGCAAGCCGGCCATCTGGAGCGCTTGCTTGGCCGCCTCCACCCCCAGGTCGGACGCGTTTTGCGACGGCGCCGCGTAATGGCGCGCCGCAATGCCGCTGCGGCTGACGATCCACTCGTCCGAGGTCTCGATGCCCTTGGCGGCCAGCTGATCGGTCAGCTGCTGGTTGGTCACGCGCTGTTGCGGCAAATAACTGCCGGTGCCGATAATCTTGCTGTACAAAGTCATGCAGTTACCCATCCGCTAAATAGTTGAGCTTGGTTCTTCCATCGCTGCCGCGCGCGGCATCAATTCGGCGATCTTGGTCGACAAATGCGCCTGCACATCATGCTTGGCCGCCTCGAAGGCGCGCCGGATCGCCCATTCATACGAATAGGCATCGGCGCCGCCATGGCTTTTAAACACCAGGCCGCGCAAGCCGAGCAGGCTGGCCCCATTGTAGCGCGAGGGATTAAGACGGTTGCGGATGGCCTTCAAGGCGCCGCCGCCCAGCAGCGCGCCCAGCATGGTGAGCGCGTTGCGTTTGAACTCGGCGCGCACGGTATCGGAAAAAAAGCGCGCCACGCCCTCCACCGCCTTCAAGGTGACATTGCCGACGAAACCGTCGCACACCACGATATCGGTGGTGCCCTTGAAAATATCGTTGCCCTCGACATTGCCGTGGAAATTCAAGGCGCCCCGTTCATGATCGGCCTGCAATAACTTGGCGGTGGCCTTGACCAGCTCATTGCCCTTGATATCCTCGGTGCCCACGTTCAGCAAGCCGATGCTGGGGCGCGCGATGTGTTCCATGGCCGACACCAGCACCGAGCCCATGATGGCGAACTGGTGCAGATGATGGGGTTCGCAATCGACATTGGCGCCCAGATCGAGCATATAGGTGGGGCCGTTTTTTTGATTCGGCATGATGCTGCAAATGGCGGGACGGTCGACCCCGGCCATGGTCTTGAGCACATAACGCGACACCGCCATCAAGGCCCCGGTATTGCCGGCGGAAACGCAGGCTTGGGCCTTGCCGTGCTTGACTTGCTCGATCGCCACCCGCATCGAGGAATCTTTTTTGCGGCGCAGCGCCACCTCCAGTGGATCGTCCATGGTGATGTGCTCGGAGGCATGCACCACCGACAGGCGCGGCATCGCTTCGGCTTTGTGTTTTTTCAATTCCGCGCCGATCACATCGGCCAGACCGACCAGAATCAACTCGGCCTCGGGTTCGCGTTTTAGAAAGGAAATTGCTGCGGGAATCGTGACGGCGGGGCCGACATCTCCGCCCATGCAGTCGATAGCTATTTTGATTGTCATTGTTTTGATTCAGTACCGCGAAGGGAAGCTGCGGCAAGATGCGAGTCGGACGGGAGCCGGCCAGAGTCAGCGTGATTCAAAATGACGGTGTGCAAAAGTCAATTGCAGCCGATGAAAAGAAAGAAGCGGCGCCACGCCCAACAAAGACACGTAACGCCGCTTTCGTCTTGCCCTACCAACGCCGATTACTCGTCGTTTTTGGTCTTCAAGACTTTACGACCACGATAAAAGCCGTTAGGGCTGATATGGTGACGCAAATGTGTTTCGCCAGTGGTTGGCTCGATACCCAGTTGCGGCGCGACCAAAAAGTCGTGCGAGCGGTGCATACCGCGCTTGGATGGGGACTTCTTGTTCTGTTGAACTGCCATGATGACTCCTAATACATAAGTTCTAAAATTTTAGCACAATCGACAGGCAAATACATGCGAATCGAGTATCCCAGCGGCAAAGTAAATACCATGCCGACATCGTTTAACGTTTACTACATTTCACTACACACTGCCATACTCGATTACTACACGCGTTTGACACGTTCGGGCCTGTTACTTGTTCGGGCTTGTAACTTGTTCGGGCTTGTAACTTGTTCGGGCATGTTACTTGTTCGGTGTTTCGCTACTGAACCTTCAAGCCTTTCAACCCGGCGAAAGGCGATGGTGGCTCCGACGCCAGCGCGTCCAGCGCGCTGCTATCGGGACACACCGCATGTTTCGGCGCCAGGGGCAAGGCCAGCAAGGCCTCATCTTCCACCAGAGCGCCCAAATGCATGCTGCGGCTGCCGACAATGACATCGATCGCTTCGTCGTCGAGCAAGGCTTCGATCTCGTCGGCCTGCTCGTCATCCTTGCCCAGCACCAGCACGGTCGACGAATCGATCCGGTGCGCATACGCAGTCAAGCAACGCTGGCAAATCAAATTCACGCTGCCGGCGACCGACAGGCGCAGTTGCGGATAGCCTTGTTGGCTGGCTCCGCCCGTCACCTTCCAGGAAATTTCGCCGGAAGCGTCGGCACAATCCTTGGTCAAGCGGGTCATTTCAGCGACAGGCGTGACGCCTTCGCGGCTCCCGTTGATGCGACTAAATTCAAAAGCGTCGATCACAAAAGCGTTCATTTGCAGAAATTTCCCCGGAAAACCTGCGATAATAACAGGGTTGAGCGGGCCCCGTCAAAGGGCGGTGCATATTTTTTGCGCGCGCCGTGGCGGCGCGGCCGCAAGCAGACCATTTCTTCCCCACCAGCGGCACATACTGCCGCCACCGATGCAATGATACCAACTTCCCCCGCTCCGCGCTTGATACTCGCTTCCTCATCGCCATATCGGCAGGAACTGCTTGGCCGACTGCGCCTGCCCTTCGAGGTGGCCCATCCCGCCATCGATGAATCGGCGCGGCCCGGCGAGCAACCGCGCGCCACCGCGCGGCGTCTGGCGCTGGCCAAAGCGGCCGCGGTCGGCGCCGGCCGGACAGCTTGCCTGGTCATCGGCTCGGACCAAGTGGCCACGCTGGACGGGCTGCAAATCGGCAAACCCGGCAACCATGCCAATGCCTTGCGCCAGTTGCAAACCATGCGCGGGCGGCAAGTGCTGTTTCACACCGCGCTGTGCCTGTGGGACGGGCGCGACAGCGACCCCGCCACCAGCGCCCAGCTCGACGACATCACCACCGTGGTGACCGTGCGCGACTTGCCGGACGCCGAGCTCGATGCCTACCTGCGCCTGGAGCAACCATACGACTGCGCCGGCAGCGCCAAAAACGAGGGCCTGGGCATCGCGATTTTGGAAAGCATCGACAGCAGCGACCCGACCGCCCTCACCGGCCTGCCCCTGATCGCCTTGTGCGGCATGCTGCGGCGCGCCGGCGTGGGATTTTTCGGGACTTGATGCGGCACGTCGCCGCATTTCACCAATTCATCACATCGACATAGCGAGCACCATGCCTGGCATTCTCTACCTCATTCCCAACACCCTGGGGCCGTGCGCGCCCGACAGCGACGCCTTGTCGCACATTATTCCGCAGCAAGTACGCGCCCTGACTGCCCGGCTCGACTACTTCGTGGCGGAAAACGCCAAGACCGCGCGCGCCTTTCTCAAGCTGATCGCGCTCGACCATCCCCTGTCCAAGCCGCTGCAAGAAATCGATATCGCCGAATTGAACGTCAACACGCCCGCGCACGCGCTGGACGGCTTGCTCGCGCCCTTGCTGGCCGGGCGCGATGCCGGTCTGGTGTCGGAAGCCGGTGTGCCGGCGGTGGCCGATCCGGGCGCCGACCTGGTGCGCCTGGCGCATCAGCACGGCGTCACGGTGCGCCCGTTGGTGGGCCCATCGTCCTTATTGTTGGCGGTGATGGCCAGCGGCTTGAACGGGCAAAGTTTTGCCTTCAACGGCTACCTGCCCACCGACCCGGCCCTGCGCGGCAAACGCATCAAGGAATTGGAACTGCGCTCACGCGCGGAAAAACAAACCCAGCTGTTCATCGAAACGCCCTATCGTAACGCGGCCATGCTCGACGCGCTCATCACCCAGTGCCAGCCGGCCACCTTGCTATGCGTGGCGACCGATTTAAGCCTGGAGAGCGAAACCATCCGCACCATGAGCGCGGCGCAATGGAAGAGCGCGCTGGGTAGCGGCCAGGGACCGGATTTCCACAAGAAACCGACGGTATTTCTGTTACTGGGACAATAGGGCGCCGCCTACGCCGGGCCGGACACGCCCTGCACATAACCATTTACCCAATCGAAAGCGGCCAGCTGAATGTCATTTAATTCGGCCGCCGACAGATTGAGTTGTTCGAGCGCCAACAGCAAGGCTGGGCCGGACTCGGCTTTTTCCACTTGCTCGACCAGGCTCAGCATGTTGCCGTAATCGCCTTGCCGGTGCAGCAAGGCGTCGCGCACTTCGTCCAGCACCTGGACGTTGCCCAGCACATCGCTCATTTCAATGGAAAACAAGGCATCCATGAGCGACATGATGCCCACCGTAAAAGCGATTTCGGCGCACTTGCGCTGCCCGGGGCGGCGCTTTTCCATCATCAATTCGAGCAGCTTGCCGCGCGTGGTGGCCAGTTGCAGCAGCGGCGAGGAAAATTCCTGGCGCACGCCCGGCTTCACATACAATAAAATTTGCAACCAGCGCTGCAACTGGCGCCGTCCCAGCACCATCAAAGCTTGGCCCAGCGTATCGATACGCGTGCGCGCGCCCACCGCCGGCGTGTTAACCATGCGCAGCAAATTAAGACTGAGCACGGCATCGTGCTTGAGACTGCGTTCAATCTCGGTGTTGTCGGCATCGGCATTGAGCAAGTCCAGCAGATGCAGGATCGTCAATTCCGAAGGCGCGATCTTCTTGCCGCTCAAGATGACGGGACGGGCGAAATAATAGCCCTGGAAATACTCGAAGCCGAGGGAGAGGCACAGTTCGAACTGGGCACGCGTCTCGACCTTCTCAGCCAATAATTTATTGCGCGGATTTTTCAGCGCGCCAGCCAGGGCCGTCAAATCGGCCACCGTCATAAACTGAATATCGATCTTGATCACATCGACCAGCTCGGCCAACTGTTGCACGTCGTCGGAGATGGCGATCACATCATCGAGCGCGAAGCGGAATCCGGCAAGCTTAAGCTCGCGCACCCGTTCCAGCACCTCGGGCGTGGCCTTGACGCTCTCCAGAATTTCCAGGATGACTTTATCGTGCGGCAAGAATCGGATGAAGTCGCTCATCAAGGCGACCGTGTCGACATTGACGTAGGCCAACTGCTGGCCCACCACCTGCTCCATGCCCAGCTCGGAAGCGTGGGCAATCACCGTGGCCGTGGCCAGCACATCGTCAACCACGTTGGCGGTATCGGAATGGGCTTGGCGAAACAACAGTTCATAGGCGACCAGTCTTTGATCGCGATTCAAGATAGGCTGGCGGGCCAGAAAAAATTGATTAAAAAATGGTGTTTGCACAGGCGCTAAAGCTACGGCATCGATTGTCATGGGTACTCCAACTCAACGCTTTTGCAAACGTCACCGCGGCAGGCCAGCGGCGCCGTCCTCCCGTCAACTCAACTATACGCCCTCTTGGCGTTTTAACAGTATTTTTTCGCAGCCATCAGGGCTTGCGCGGACCACTGTTGCGCCCGCCGGCGCTGCCAGGGCGCGCGGGAGAGCGGGCCGGCTTGGCTGGCGCCCCCGTTTGGGCGGGATTGGCAGCGGCTGCGCGCTTGGCCGAAGTGGCGGGCTTGGGGTCGCCGGCCGGCTTGCCCGGGGCCGCCGCTCTGCTGCGCGCCGGCCGCACCTGGGAATCGCCCTTGCCCGCTTGCGCCCGGGCTGGGTGAGCGGAGTCGGAAGATGCGGTACCGGGACCGGGACCGGGACCGGTACCGGGACCGGGCCCCGTCTTGCCGGGTCGCGCCACACCTGGCCGGGCCACGCCGGGCCGGGCCACGCTTGGCCGGGCCACGCCTGGCCGCGCCACGCCTGGCCGGGCATCCCCTGGGCGGCCCTGCCCTGGCCGGGCCTCGCCCGCGCGCACTGGGCGCAAGCCGGCCGTGCCGGCCAGCACCGGACGGCCACTGCCGCGCGTGGTCGGCTTGCCGCTTTCGATGACAAACTTGGCGCCCTCGTCCCGTCCCAGCACCTTGACCAGATAAGGCATCACTTCGCGCAAGATAGGTTCCAGCGTATAAGGCGGATTGAGCACGAACATGCCGCTGCTGTGCAGGCCGAAGCCGTCCGGCGCCGGCGTGTTGACGGTCAGCGTCACATGCAGCCAATCGGACGAGGGCAATTGCTTGAGCTTGTCGGCGAACTGGCGCGATTCCATACGCTGAAGCAGCGGATACCACACGGCATAGGTCCCCGTGGCGAAACGCACCAGGGCGTCGGCCAGCATCTCCTTGACCTTGCGGTAATCCTGCTTATCTTCGTACGGCGGATCGATCAATACCAGGGCGCGCCGCGAAGGCGGAGGCAGCAAAGCTTTCAAGCCGAGAAAGCCATCCGCTTTTTGTATCATCACACGCCGCCCCCGCGCGCTGGGCCGCTCACCCTGGGCCGCCGCGTGGGCGTCCACCTTGCGGAAATTGTCGGCCAGGATTTTGGCGTCGGCCGGGTGCAATTCGAACAGGCGCAAGCGGTCCTGATCGCGCATCAGTTTATCGGCGCAATACGGCGAGCCGGGGTAATAGCGCATCTTGCCGCTGGGGTTCATGCCCTTGACCAGATTGACGTACTCGGCCAGGGCGGGCGGCAAGTCGGTGCGGTCCCACAGTGGCGCGATGCCGGTCTCGTATTCGGCGTTCTTGGCGGCATAACCGCCGTCGAGCGCATACACGCCGGCGCCGGAATGGGTGTCGATATAACTGTAAGCCGTCTCTTTTTGATTCAAATATTGCAAGAGTTGGATTTGCACAAAATGCTTGAGCACATCGGCGTGATTACCGGCGTGAAAGGCGTGGCGGTAACTCAACATAAGCGTGGTACTTCCATCGTGGTACTTCCATATTTTATAAGTGTGGGTGACGCGGCGGCAGACGAAACCAGGCGACGCGCGCAATGACCGTCATTATCCACTAGAAAGCGCATGCCAACAAAAAAGCCGCAGCCGGACCAGGGTCCGCCGCGGCTGTCGTCAGGACGCCGGCAAACGCGGCGCCCGGGCGGAAGCGGGACAGTTACGCCACTTTTTTGTCGAAAAATTGCTCGTCTTCGGTCGACCCATGCAAAGCCGTGGTCGAGCTTTGGCCCTGTTGGATGGCTTGGGTGACGGCATCGAAATACCCGGTGCCCACTTCGCGTTGATGCTTGACAGCGGTAAAACCTTTCTCGGCGGCGGCAAATTCCGCTTCCTGCAACTCGACGAACGCGCTCATCTGGTTGCGCGCATAGCCATGGGCCAGATTGAACATGCCGTAATTGAGCGCATGGAAGCCGGCCAGTGTGATGAATTGGAATTTATAACCCATCGCGCCCAATTCCTTTTGAAACTTGGCAATGGTGGCGTCGTCCAGATTCTTCTTCCAGTTAAACGAGGGTGAGCAGTTATAGGCCAGCATCTTGCTGGGAAACTTGGCGTGCACCGCCTCGGCGAATTTTTTGGCGAAGGCCAGATCGGGCTTGCCCGTTTCGCACCAGACCAGGTCGGCGTACGGGGCGTACGCCAGCGCGCGCGAGACGGCTTGCTCGATGCCGGGCAGGGTCTTGTAGAAACCCTCCACCGTGCGCTCGCCGGTGCAAAACGGGCGGTCGTTATCGTCGACATCGGAGGTGAGCAAATCTGCCGCCTCGGCGTCGGTGCGGGCGATCACCAGGGTGGAAGTGCCCATCACATCGGCCGCCAAGCGGGCCGCCGTTAATTTTTCCACCGCTTCACGCGACGGCACCAAGACCTTGCCGCCCATATGGCCGCACTTCTTGACGGAAGCTAATTGATCTTCGAAATGCACGCCGGCCGCGCCCGCGTCGATCATCGACTTCATCAGTTCATAGGCGTTCAGCACGCCACCGAAGCCCGCCTCCGCGTCGGCCACGATGGGCGCGAAGAAATCGATCTCGTTCTTGCCTTCCGACCACTGGATCTGATCGGCGCGCTGGAAGGTATTGTTAATGCGCTTGACTACCAGCGGCACCGAATTGGCCGGATACAACGATTGGTCGGGATACATTTCCCCGGCCACGTTGGCGTCGCCCGCCACTTGCCAGCCGGACAAATAAATCGCCTTCAAGCCCGCCTTCACTTGCTGCATGGCTTGATTGCCCGTCATCGCGCCCAAGGCATTGACGAAAGGCTCATTGTTGACCAGATCCCACAGCTTTTCCGCGCCGCGTTTGGCCAAGGTATGTTCGATCTGTAAAGAACCGCGCAGCCGGACCACGTCGTCGGCGCTGTAACTGCGCACCACGCCCTTCCAGCGCGGGTTGCTGTCCCAGTCGGTTTGCAGTGTCGTCACTTGCTGTTCACGAGTTGCCATGATGCTCTCCTAATAGTCAGTCAAAAACAAAGTTAAAAACAAAGTTAAAAAAACAAAGTTGAAAAACCTGATCCCTTGGACAAATCATAGACTAATTGTTCACCGCAACAACACTCTTATATAAGACAGATGAGTTAAATAATTCCCTTTAAAATCAAGTCTATCGTATCAAAGTTTTAGAATGTGAAATGAAATTCCTGCTGATGGGAGGTATTTTTGTGGCGGAATTGCTGCGCTTTTTACGATGTGAAATAGGGTGTGCGCATCGTGAAAAAACCCCGTCGAAGCGGGGCAACTATTGGCAGCATAAGGGAAGAGAACCGCGCAGCTTTGCGCCAACACAGGCAAAACGCGGCGCGGGGCCGCGCGAGGGCTAAGCCAGTTTTTGCTGCGCCACCAACAAGCCGTCGGCATCGGCATACACCCAGTCGCCCGGATTGACCGGCACGCCGCACACATGGATGCGCACATTGCGCTCGCCGGCGCCTTTTTTGCCGCTTTTTTGCGGATGCGTGGCCAATGCCCGGACGCCGATCTCGCAGGAATTGATTTCCTCGCTATCGCGTACGCAACCGTCGACCACGATCCCGGCCCAGCCATTGTCTTGGGCCAGCAACGCCAGCTGGCCGCCCACCAAGGCCCGGCGCAGGCTGGCGCCACCGTCGATCACCAGCACATTGCCCTCGCCCCGGGTTTCCAGCATGGCCCGTACCAGCGCGTTGTCCTCGAACACCTTGAGGGTGGTGACCCGGCCGAAAAAACGCAGATGCTTGCCAAAATGGCGAAACACGGGCGGCAGCACGGCCAACCGTCCGTCGCCCAGCAAAACGGCGTTGTCGTCGCACAAATCGGTGGTGGCAAACATGGCTGTCCTTCGCTAGTGGTCGGGGTTGAGCAGTCGATTGTAAGCCGATCGGGTGGCAGCCGGTCGGTCGCCGCGCACATTGTTGTATTGCAGTCTAGCTCGCGGCGCCCGCTTGCGGCCCGCTTGCGGCGCCCGCTTGCGGCGCGCGCTTGCGGCGCCACAACTACGCCGCGCCCGGCTGCTTCTACAATCGAGCCCTCTGCCCGCCAGACCGGCATCTTGCGCGGCGGGCGCCCTTGATCGAGGTCAGCATGCCATCAGTATCGAACGACCCAGCATTTCCGCGCGCCGAAGTCTTGCCCTGCCCGCGCAGCCCGGACGCGGTGGAAGCCTACCCCACACCCGAACAAGGGCACGCGTTTCGCGACTATTTCGACCGCGAAGGCTTTATCGTGATCCGCAACGCCGTTCCGGCCGCCTGCTGCGAATCGGCCAAGAGCGGGTTTTTAAAGGAAACCTGGCTCGACAAGCGCGCCTATTTCGAACGCCACGCGTCCGGCAAACACGAACGTCATGTGTATACCGAACATGGCTTCATGAAATACCCAATCATGAATTTGCAAGACATCTCGGGAAAGCGCTACCCGCAATTTAAGCAGAGCGGCCTGGAATTGCTGACGCAAAGCAGGATACGGCAAGCGATGAGCGTCCTGTTTTCCGAACCGGGCCGCATCGTGCATACCATGTATTTCGATGGCAATCAAACCACCTGGGTACATCGCGACGGCGACTACTTCGATTCCGAGCACAGCGGCAAAATGATCGGCGTCTGGGTGGCGGCCGAGGACATCCACCCCGATTCGGGACGGTTTTTCGTGGTGCCAACCAGCCATCTGATACAAGTGCCCGGCGAGCGCCACCATCCGAATGGCCCCGGCTACAAAGCGGCGATGGCGGACTATGTGCGCAACGGCCCGCTCGATTGCGTGGCGCCGATCTTGAAACAGGGTGACGTATTGCTATGGCATTCGCTCACCATCCACGGCAGCTTGCCCACCCTGGCCGCTCAACATTCGCGCCGCTCGTTTACGGCCCATTACGTGCCCAGCTCGCACGCTTTCGCGCGCCATTTGACGGGTCACCGCTTGCTGCACAGCATCACGGTCAACGACGTGCCGATTTTGCTGCACGGCGACCATCATTCGCTGATGGGCAACTTAAAAAATGCCATGCGCACCGACTATCCCACCATGTACCGGCTCATACGCGGGGTCAAGGAAGCGCTGGGCATGGCGGCCGCTTGAGTGCCGCCATGCCAGGTCGGATAACTAGGCTTTAGCCGTCTCGACCTTGCCGCCCCCCTTGCTAAAGGTCAGCTCGCTACCCTGGACGTCGATCGACACCGTGTCTTTCGGACCGAACTTGCCTTGCAAAATCAGCTTCGACAAAGGATTTTCGATTTGCTGCTGGATCGCCCGCTTCAAAGGCCGGGCCCCATAGACGGGATCGTAACCGGCCTCGGCGATTTTTTGCAGCGCCAGCTCCGACAGTTGCAACTGCATATCCATCGCGCCCAGCCGACCCTCCAGGATGTGCAACTGGATCTTGGCGATGGCGCCGATATTTTTTTCATCGAGCGCATGGAACACCACGATCTCGTCGATCCGGTTGACAAATTCGGGCCGGAAATGGGCCCGCACCTCGGCCATCACCGCCAGCTTGACCACGCCGGGATCGTCGCTATCCATCGACTGGATTTTCTGCGAACCCAGATTCGACGTCATGATGATCACGGTGTTCTTGAAATCGACCGTGCGGCCCTGGCCATCGGTCATGCGGCCATCGTCCAGCACTTGCAGTAACACATTGAACACGTCGTGGTGCGCCTTTTCCACTTCATCGAGCAAAATCACGCTATACGGTTTGCGCCGCACCGCCTCGGTCAGGTAGCCGCCCTCGTCATAGCCCACATAGCCGGGCGGCGCCCCGATCAGCCGGGCCACCGAATGCTTCTCCATGAATTCGCTCATATCGATCCGTATCATCGACTCTTCGCTGTCGAACAGGAAAGATGCGAGCGCCTTGCTCAACTCGGTCTTGCCGACCCCGGTCGGTCCCAGGAACATGAAGGAACCGTAAGGCCGGCCCGGATCGCCCAGCCCGGCGCGCGAACGGCGGATGGCATCGGCCACCGCGTTGATGGCTTCGTCCTGGCCCACCACCCGCTCGTGTAGTTTTTGCTCGATATGGAGCAGCTTGTCCCGCTCGCCCTGCATCATGCGCGCGACCGGAATGCCGGTGGCGCGCGATACCACCTCGGCGATTTCCTCCGCCCCCACATGGGTACGCAACAGGCGCGGCTTGCCGTCGCCGGCCGGCGCCACGCCGCTGTCGGCCTGCTTGAGTTGGGCCTCCAGCTCGGGCAGCCTGCCGTATTGCAGCTCCGACACTTTTTGCCAATTGCTTTCGCGCGTGGCCTGCTCCATCTGCAATTTGAGCCGCTCGATCTCCTCCTTGATATGGGTGCTGCCCTGCACCACCGCTTTTTCCGCCTTTAACACTTCCTCGAAATCATTGTATTCGCGTTGCAGTTTGACGATTTCCTCGTCGATCAGGCCCAGCCGCCGCTGCGACGCCTCATCCTTTTCCTTCTTGACGGCCTCGCGCTCGATCTTGAGCTGGATCAGGCGCCGTTCCAGCTTATCCATCACCTCCGGCTTGGAATCGATCTCGATCTTGATCTTGGAGGCGGCCTCGTCGATCAAGTCGATTGCCTTGTCCGGCAAGAAGCGGTCGCTGATGTAACGGTGCGACAACTCGGCGGCGGCGATGATGGCCGCGTCCGTGATCTCCACCTTGTGGTGCAACTCATACTTATCCTGCAAGCCGCGCAAAATGGCGATGGTGGCCTCGACCGACGGCTCGTCGACCAGGATCTTTTGAAAACGACGCTCCAGCGCCGCGTCCTTCTCGATATATTTGCGGTATTCATCGAGCGTGGTGGCGCCCACGCAATGGAGTTCGCCGCGCGCCAGCGCCGGCTTCAACATATTGCCCGCGTCCATCGCCCCTTCCGCCTTGCCGGCACCCACCATGGTGTGCATCTCGTCGATGAACACAATGGTCTGGCCCTCGTCCATGGCCAGTTCCTTGAGCACCGACTTGAGCCGCTCCTCGAACTCGCCACGGTATTTGGCGCCCGCCAACAGCGCCGCCATATCCAGCGACAGCACGCGCTTGCCCTTGAGCGTGTCGGGCACCTCGCCGTTGACAATGCGCTGCGCCAAACCTTCGACAATGGCGGTCTTGCCCACACCGGGCTCGCCGATCAGCACCGGATTGTTCTTGGTGCGCCGCTGCAAGACCTGGATCGCGCGCCGGATCTCGTCGTCGCGCCCGATCACGGGATCGAGCTTGCCCTGGCGGGCCCGTTCGGTCAAATCGAGCGTGTATTTTTTCAAGGCTTCGCGCTGCCCCTCGGCTTCCTGCGAATCGACATTGTTGCCACCGCGGACGGTCTGGATCGCCGATTCCAGCGCCTTGCGGCTCAGACCGTTCTCCCGCGACAGCTGGCCCGCATCGGACTTGTCGTCGCTCACGGCCAGCAACACCATTTCGCTGGACACGAACTGGTCGCCGCGCTTTTGGGCTTCCTTGTCGGCCAAATTGAGCAGATTGACGAATTCGCGGCTCACCTGCACCTCACCGCCGCTTACCTTGGGCAAGCGCGCGAGCGACGACTTCAAGGCCGTCGACAAGCCGCCCACATTGACGCCGGCCCGTTGCAGCATCGAGCGCGCGCCGCCGTCGTCCTGGTTCAGCAAGGCCGTTAGCAAATGCACCGGCTCGATATACGGATTGTCGTTGCCGACCGCCAGGCTCTGGGCATCGGCCAATGCTTCCTGCAATTTGGTTGTGAGTTTATCTTGACGCATCGCATACTCCCGAATTTTTATCTTGACAATAAAATTGGGACGATGGGGGCGTTTTCAAGGTGCCGGCCGCGCCGGCGCGCGGCCCTGGCAGCAGCCGACGATCCCAAGTCCGACAGGCTGCTACGCGGCCCAGGCGCGCCAGCTGGCCACGCCCAGGATGCAGCAAGCGACCGAGCCGACCAGATGCAGGGCGCTGTGGCCGAAAGCCCAGCCATATTCGGCGCGCTGGAGATAGGCCATGGCCTCGCCCGAAAAAGTGGAAAAGGTGGTCAGCCCGCCCAAAAAACCGGTGATGACAAACAGGCGCCAGGCCGGCGCCAGGCCCGGATGGCTGGAAAAAAAGGCGATGGCCAGGCCGATCATGTAACTGCCGCTCCAGTTGGCCACCAGGGTGGCCCAGGCCAGACGCGCGTCGAACCCGGCCAGCCAGACCGACATTCCCCAGCGCAGCCAGGCGCCCAGCGCCGCGCCCACGCCAACGGCCAGCGCATTCACATCCGGCCCCACTTGGCCAGCGCCGCGTCGTCCGTGACGCGCGCGTCGACCCAGCGCGCGCCCTGCGCGGTCTGCTCTTTTTTCCACAACGGCGCGTCGGTCTTCAGATAGTCGATGATGAATTCGCACGCCGCGAACGCCTCGCCCCGATGGGCCGCGCACACCGCCACCAGCACGATCTGGTCGAGCGGCTTGAGCGGGCCGACGCGGTGGATCACCAGCGCGCCGAGCAGCGGCCAGCGCGCGCCCGCCTGCGCCACAATGGCGTCGATGGCTTGCTCGGTCATGCCGGGATAATGTTCGAGCTCCATTTCGGCCACCGCCGCGCCCTGGTTCAAGTCGCGCACCGCGCCCACAAAGCTGACCACGGCGCCCACCTTGGGATTGGCAGCGCGCAGCAGGGCCAATTCGGCGCTCACATCGAAGTCCGCGGTTTGCACCCGCACGCGCGGGCCCGGAACCGGGGCTAAGACCGGGGCCGGGGCGTCGCCCGTGCCGGCCGCGCTCATGCCTGCTCTCGGCCGCCACCGCCGATGCGGCGTAACAGCACTTCGATGCGGCTGGTGGTGCGCTCGTCGGCCAGCGCCGGCATGGCGGCCAGCGCCAGCAGCTGGGCCGCGTGCGACACCGGCTTCTGGCCCGACTTGAGCGACGATTGCAGTACCTCGACTTGCAGCTTCAAGCGTTCGCGCGCGAACTCGGCGCCACTATCCACCCCGGCCACGATCTCCAGCCGCAGCACTTCGTCACGCAAGCGCGCGCGGTTATGTTCGAGCGTGGCCGCATACGGCGCGCGCGCGCCCTCCAGCGCTTGGCGCGCGGCCTCGAAACGCGCCGCCAAGGCTTTCTCGAACTGCGCTTCCAGCGGCGGCAAGGCGCTCCAGCGCGCTCCCCAGTCGACCGACCGGTCGCCGGCGTCGTCCCGCAGCAGCGTCGTTTCCAGTTCCTGGCACAGGCGCAGCTTGTCGCGCAAGGCGCTGGCCTGGGCCGCCCCGGCGCGCTGGGCGATGGCGTCGGCGCGCGCCTGCAACCCGGCCAGCGCGCTCTGAAAGCGCTGTTCGAGCTTGTGCTCGGCGGCGCGCGGCACGGGGCCGAGCGCGCCCCAGGCCTGGCGCGCCTCGCGCAGCAAGGTGGCGATGGCGGCGGCCTGGCGTTTGTCGCTGTCGTCGGCGATCTCGGCCTGCTCCAGACCGGCGCACAGCGCTTCGCCCGCTTCGAGGTGGGCGCGCCGCTCATGGTCGGCCGCCTGCGCACTTTCTTTACGCTGGGCGAACACCTGGTCGCAGGCGGCCCGAAAACGCTGCCACAAGGCTTGCTCGAGGCGCCGCTCCAGCGGCAGCGCCTTGGCCAGCTCCTGCCATTTGTCTTGCAGCGCGCGCAGCATATCGACCGTGTTGCGCTCGTTCGGCTTGAGCAGACCGACTTCGGCGATCAACTGCTCGCGGCGCGCCGTTTCCATCTGACGTTCCTGCTCCAGCGGCGCGGCCAGCGCGGCCAGCGCTTCGCCAAACTCCGTATCGAGCCGCTTTTTATCCTTGCGGTCGATTGGCCCGAGCCGGGTCCAGGCTTGCCGCAAGCGTTGCAGCGCTGCGGCCACCAGCTTCCAGTCGCCGGGCGCCGCGGCCAGGGTGCCCGCTTCGGCGATCAACTCGCGCGCCTTGACCGCATTGCTGTGGCGTTCTTCCGCCAATTGCTTGAAATGGGCGGCGGCCGGCGCATACGCCACGCTGCAAGCGGCGTCGAAGCGCTCCCACAGCGATTTGGGCGCCGAACCGGACAAGGTGTCGAGCGACTTCCAGCGCTCGCGCAGGCTGCCCACTTTTTTCGCCAGCTCGGCCATCGCCAGGGTCTGGGCCGGCATCTCCTCGGCCGCCTTGACCAGCTCCTCGCGCGAGACGTTGCCGCCCCAACGGGCCCAGTCGGCCAAGCGCTTGAACTCGGCCCGCACCGCGTTCAGGCGCTCGGACTGGGCCGCCGTCAGGCGCACGCCCTTGGTCTCGCGCAGGGTCTTATCGTGTTCGGACGCCACTTGCAGCAAGCCTTGCTGGAGCGCCGCCTCCATGCCGTCGAGCGCCTCGATAAATTGCGGGTCGGCCGGGCGCTCGGCCGCCTTGGCGGCGGCGCGCTCAACGCGCTCAACGCGATCAATGCGATCGGCGCGCTCGACGCGGACTTCGCGCACCGGCGGCGGCGGCGTCACGCCGGCCAGCAGGGCTTCGAAGCGCTGCTGCAAACCGGCGGCCGGTTCCGATTCGGACAAACGCGGCAGACTGTTCCAGGCGCGCTTGAGGCTATCGGCTTGCAGGCTGGCCGGATCGGCTTCCTGCCATTGCGTCAAGGCGGCCTGGCGCGCCGCAAAAGCGGCCTCGTGCCGCGCCAGCTGGGCCAGCGCGTCGGCGGCGGCGGCGTAAGCGAGATCGAATTCGGCCAGCAGGTTTTTCGGCAGCGAAGCCCGTTCGGGCGAGCCGCGCTGGCGTGCGTGGTCGTCAGCCAGGCGCGCCAAATCCTGCTCCATGGTCACGCGCTGCGCAGCCTCGGCCGGCTCGGTGGTGTGCGCGATCGCGCGCAATTGGCGCAGGGCGTCGATCATGGCGCGCTGCAAACGCACCTGTTCTTCCAGGCGCGCGGCCAGGTCGGCGCGCAGCGCGTCGAATTGGGCGGTCGCTTCCGGCGTGGCGGCGATCAGCTGCCACTGGCGATCGAGCTCGCCCACCTGATTGGGGCTGAGCTTGTCATCCGCCAGCAAGCGCCGGGCGCTGTCCAGGCATGCCTGGGCGCGCGCTTGCTCGGCGTTCGCGTGGCGTATCAAGTCCAGCCGGCCCTGCATCAGCTTGGCCACCCGCCGGTCCGTATTGCGCATGGCTTGATGCACTTTTTCCAACATCGGCTGGGTATGCACATGCGCCGCGGCGCTCAGGCGCGCGTCGGCGAATTCGCAGCTCAAAATAAATGCCACGGCAGCGGCCTCGTCGCCGGCCACGGCCTGTGCCCGGGCGGTCTGTTCAGCGCGGCGCGAAGCCGCTTGCGCGCTGGCCGCGATGGCCGCTTGCGCGCTGAGGTCGACCTGGGGTTCGGCCGGCTTGCCGCTGGAGCGCTTGAAGAGAAAATCGAACATGGCGTGTTATGAAAGGGTCAAAACCACCATCATAACAAAGCCTTGCCCAGAAAACCGCTGCGACGACGACGACGGCACAAAAAGCGGACCGCGGGCCCGGTCGCGGCACCCGGCCCCGGCCCGCCGGGCGCCGCACGCCGCGCCAGCGGGCACGCTCACAGCGCCGCGCGGCGCGGACTGTTCCCGTGGCGCTGTTCCAGAAGAACGGGGGTGACGGCCGCTGCGGCCGGCTCGGACTGGGCCACCGAATCGGCCACGGCCACGGCAAGCGGCGCGGCGGCGCGCGGCAACGGGATCACGGTGGCCTTTCGGCGTCGCGCCTCCACCACGTACGCGTCATGCAACAGAAATTTGTTAGCGATGGAAAACCAGGCGTCGCCGCAGATGGCGCTGCGGGCAATGGCGAACAGTTCGGCCTCTTCCTTTTCCAGACGTTGCAACAGCACGGAGCAAAACGATTCGATATGGCTACACACCTGGTTCACGTGCTGTTCGCTCTGCCCGGTCATGTCGAGCGCGCGCTGCTGCATGGTCTTTAATATGTCGAGCGCGGCGTTGTTAAGTCTGCTCAGCTCGTCAAGCAGCTGATCGGCTTGCTGGGTGGCCTGGCGCAGGGCTGGAATCAGGTAAATCTCCACCTTGCGCCAATGGCAAGCTTGGTACAGCCGGTCCAGGCTCTCACACGCATATTGCAGTTGCCCAAGCGTAATCGTATTCCGCAAATTGGCCCGCGCATATTGTTGCAATGACAACAGGCCAAGGCGAACGCTGGCCTGTTCGACCGATAATGCCACCAAGGTATAAGTCGCCGTTAACATGTTTGCTCCAATGTCATGCTGTCTCCAATGTCTATCCACACGCTTTTGACCACGCGGTTCGTTTCCAGGAAGTACATTTGCGGGAGTGGCGACCATGCCAAGGGCGGCGGCCGACGCTGCTATGTCCGACCTGGAGAACAGAGTGTAAATAAACCCGACAGTAGGCTATTTGACATTGGACAAACCCTCCCATCGCGGCGCGCCTGCCTTCTAGCGCCGCCCTACTCCTTTTTCTTGATCAAGCCGGCCAGCGCCGCGAACGGATTGTGGGTGGCCGGCGCCAGCTCGGCCGACTGCAAGCCCGGGCCGCGGTCGGCCTCCAGGTAACGCGAATGTTCGTTGTCGTGACAGTACAGGCACAGCAGTTCCCAATTGCTGCCGTCGGGCGGGTTATTGTCGTGATTGTGATCGCGGTGATGCACGGTGAGCTGCTGCACATTGGCACGGGTGAATTCGCGCATGCAGCGCCCGCAAACCCAGGGATACATCTTGAGCGAGCGTTCGCGGTAACCGCCCTCGCGCACTTCGGCGGCGCGGCGCGCGTCGGCCACGATCTGGTCCAGGCGGGCCGCATCCGGTTTTTTACTTTGCATAAGCACTTTCAAAGGGCAGCGACGCCGCGCCGCCGCGCCGCTAATTAATCGAAAAACAATGCCAGACGCTTCACATCGGTCCGGCGCGCATAGCCGATTGTACTTTTTATGCCACGCCGGCGCCGTGTTTACGCCCGAGCACAGGGCGCTAACGGGTGGCGCGCACCCTATTTCTTTGCTTTAAAGCCACAACTGATGCAAATAAGTGCAGAATGGAACGAGCCACGGCGCCCACGATGCCCAGCATCCCGGCGCGCCGCCCTCCCACCCTTGAAATGGCGCAGATTGAATCCATCGCTCAGCAGCGCCACACGCTACGTCAACGAACTGTATCGCGCGATGCTGCTGCCCGGCTTCGCCCTGTTGATGCTGGCGGCCATATGGGGCGGCGTGATGTACCACATCGAGCAAGACCGGGCCGCCGCGCGCAAGGAAGCATTGGTCTTGAGCCAGTCGCTGGCGCGCACCCTGGCCGACCACGCCAACTACATCTTGCGCCAGAGCGAGCACGCCACCCAGTTATTCAAACTCAAATTCGAGGAGAGCGACGGCGCCATGCGCCTGGCCCCCTTCACGCGCAAGAACGGGCTGCTCGACAGCGTGCTGCCGACCACACTCGATCTACCGGTGGCCCTGTACGGCGCCGACGGCCGCCTGCTCGATGGCGTCAACGGCCACTTTCCGCCCAGCGCGGCGGGCCAGGACTTTTTCCTTCAGCACGCCGCCGACGGCGCCGACCGCGCCCTGTTCGGCACCCCGGTGCTGCAACCGGCCAGCCGCAAATGGCTGATCCGCGCCTCGCGCCGCTTGAACGACCGCGACGGCCGCTTCGCCGGCGTGATCGCGTTGCTGATCGATCCCGCCTATTTTATCGAAGAAGAACGGCTCGATGTGCAGGCCGGCGGCGCCATCATGCTCATTAGCCGCGACACCGGCCTGCTGGTGGGCCGGGTCGGGCAGCGCCTGCTGGCCGGCGAAAAAATCGACTTCACCATTCCGCGTCCGGCCACCCCGGGCGCCGACGAACTGCTGCTGCACCAGCGCTTCGACCGCCTGGGGCGCATCTTCAGCTATAGCGAATTGCCGCGCTACCGGCTGCTGGCGGTGGTTGGCCTGACCGAGCAGGTGGCCATGGCCGGCTTCGACCAGCACCGCAGCATGTACTTCGGCGCCATGGCGCTGGCCAGCGCGGTGGTGGTGGGCTTCATGGCGCTGCTGATGCAGCAAGCCAGGCGCCTGCGCGAGAGCACGGTGGCCGCGCGCGAGGCGCAAGCGATGCTGCGCGCGGCGGCCGACGCCAGCCTGGACGGGGTATTTTTGCTCAAGGCATGGCGCCGGCCGGGACAAGACTGCATCGCCGACTTCGTGTTCGCCGACGTCAACCAGCGCGGCGCCGACATGCTGGACCAGCCACGCGAACGGCTGCTGCACCGGCGCATGGCCGAGGTGGCGCCCGTCACGCAGCAAGCGCGCTTTCTCGGCACTTATCTCCAGGTGCTGCGCAGCGGCTTGCCGGTCGAAGATGAATTCGAGGTTGACATGGGGGACGGCAAGCCCACGCGCTGGCTGCACCGGCAGGTGGTGGCCATCGCGGACGGGGTGGCGATTACCTCGCGCGACATCACCAAACGCAAACAAGACGAGCTGGAGCTGCGCAACAACCGCAATTTCCTGCAATCGCTGATCGACCATCTGCCATTGCTCATTTACGTCAAGAGCCGGCGTGCCGAGACGGCCGGCCAGATGCTGGTCTGGAACCGGGCCGCCGAAACGGTGACCGGCCTGAGCGCGGCGCAG
Organism: Pseudomonadota bacterium; assembly: GCA_040385995.1. Classification (GTDB taxonomy): domain Bacteria; phylum Pseudomonadota; class Gammaproteobacteria; order Burkholderiales; family Burkholderiaceae_D; genus Janthinobacterium. Next base: position 28,438 of record JAZKGI010000013.1, on the reverse strand, counting down.
GCGATCGGCCTCTGGCAGGACGTGAGCGCGCGCGCGCCGCTGGCGGCCCTGTTCGGCGAGGCGGAGCCCGATGCGGGCGCCGATGCGGGCCCCGATGCGGGCCCCGAAGCGGACCCCGAAGCGGACCCCGATTCACAAGCCGATTCACAAGCCGATTCACAAACCGACCCGCACGCAGATGCGCACGCCGAGGCGGACCTGCCGGAACAACCCTTCTTGCGACCGGACGGCACCTTGCGCTACCTGCGCACCATCGCCGTGCCCCTGCTCGATCAGCAGGGCCGGCCCGAATACATGCTCTACATCGGCGAGGACGTGACGGGCCGGCGCGCCCAGGACCTGGCGCTGCGCCAAAATCAGGCCGAACTGGCCGCCGTCAACGACGCCTCGCCGCACGGCCTGGCGCGCGGCGACGGCGACGGCCGCTGCACCTATATCAACCGCACCTTCGAGGCGATCACCGGGCTGTCGCGCGACGCGGCGCAGGGCCGGGGATGGCTGCAAGCGGTGCATCCGGACGACCGCGGCGTGATGCGGCAAGCCCTGCTCCACCTGAGGCGCACGCGTCAGCCGTTTCAAGCCACCTTGCGCTGCGTGCACCGGGACGGCAAGCTGGTCTGGCTTTCGCTCAAGATCGCCGCCATCCTGATCGACGGCGCCATCGCCGGCTATGTGGCCAGCCTGGACGACATCACCACCTTGCGCGAATCGGAAATGGCCTTGCTCGAAAGCGAGGCCCGCCTACGCACCATCGCCGACACGCTGCCGGCCATGATCGCCTACATCGATGCCGAGCAAGTGTACCGCTTCCACAATATCGCCTACGAGCGCGAATTTGGCGCCAGCCAGCTGCACGTGCACGGCAAGACCATCCGCGCCACCGTGGGCGAGGCGCGCTACGCCGCGCTGCAACCGTACATCGCGCGCGTGCTGGGCGGCGAGACGTTGCGCTTCGAGGAAGACGACCAGTATCTGGGCGAGGCGCGTTGCATCGAAGTCAATTACATCCCGCAGCTGGGCGAGGACGGCGTGTCCGTGGTGGGCTTTCACGTCATGCGGCAAGACATCAGCAGCCAAAAACACGAAAAGCTGCGCCTGCTCAAGCTGTCCCAGATCGACGCCCTGACGGGCTTGACCAACCGCGCCGGATTCTTGCTCAAATTACAAGAATCCATGCAACTGTGCCAGCAGCAGCGCGGCTTGATGGCCGTCATGTACATGGATATCGACCACTTCAAACCGGTCAACGACACCTATGGCCACAGCGTGGGCGACGCCTTGCTCAAGGCCTTTTCGGCGCGCCTGTGCCACGCCATGCGCGCCGGCGACACCATCGCCCGGCTGGGCGGCGACGAATTCACCATCATCATGGAAAACCTGGGGCGGCGGGCCGACGGCGAGGCGCGCGCGGCCCAGATCGTGGCCGCGATGCGCCTGCCGTTCGAGCTCGAGGGTGCCAGCGTGCAAGTGTCGGCCAGCATCGGCGTGGCCTTTTACTGCGATCAGGCGCTGGCCCCGGCGGCCCTGCTCAAGCAAGCCGATGTGCTGCTATACCACGCCAAACAGGCCGGACGCGACACCTTCCGCGCCGAAGCCCTGCCCGCCTGAACACGGCGTGTGCAGGCGCGGCCATTATTGCGCTATATTGACGGCCTGCCGGGCGCCGCCGTTCGCACCGCCTTTTCACTGTCGCGCCAACTCCTTTCCGTCATGCGTCTGTTGCACACCTCCGACTGGCATCTGGGCCAGACCCTGCACAATTTCGAGCGCGGCTACGAGCACCAGTGCTTTCTCGACTGGCTGCTCGAGACCGCCGTCGCCGAGCGCGCCGACGCCTTGCTGGTGGCCGGCGACGTGTTCGACAACGCCAATCCGTCTTCCGCCTCGCAAAAGCAGTTATACCGCTTCTTGCAGCAAGCCAGGCAGCGCCTGCCGCAGCTGAACCTGGTGATCGTGGCCGGCAACCACGATTCGCCCGGCCGGCTGGAAGCGCCCGGGCCGCTGCTCGAGGCCCACAACACCCACGTGATCGGGCACGCCGCGCGCGACGCCGACGGCGCCATCGACCTGGAGCGGCTGGTGCTGCCGCTCACCGACCGCGACGGCGCGGTGCACGCCTGGTGCCTGGCCATTCCGTTCCTGCGCCCGGGCGACGTGCCGCGCCCGCCGGACCTGGGCGAGGGGCAAGACCCTTACCTGGCCGGCATCGCCCTGCTGTACCGCCAAGCCATGGCGCTGGCCGTGGCGCGGCGCCGGCCCGGCCAGGCCATCGTGGCGATGGGCCACTGCCACATGGTGGGCGGCGAAATGTCAAACGACTCGGAGCGCCGCATTGTGGTGGGCGGCACCGAAATGCTGCCGTCCGGGATCTTCGAGCCGGGCCTCGCTTACGCCGCCCTGGGCCATCTGCACCTGGCACAAGCGGTCGGGCGCCAGCAGCACATCCGCTACAGCGGCAGCCCGATCCCGCTCTCGTTTGCCGAAGTCGGTTACCGGCACCAGATCGTGCGGGTCGATCTGGACGGCGACAACCCGGCCCGGATCGCGCCGCTGCCGGTGCCGCGCGCGGTGGCCCTGTTGCGGGTGCCGCCCAAGCCGGCGCCGCTGGCCGAGGTGCTGCTGGCGCTGGCGGCGCTGGAACCGGACCCGTGCGCGGAGCAGGCGTGGCCGTTTTTGGAAGTGCGCGTCTTGCTCGACGCGCCCGAGCCGGGCCTGCGCGCGCGCATCGAGGCCGCGCTCGAAGGCAAGCGACTGCGGCTGGCCAAAATCGACACCGCCAGCGCCGCCCGGCGCGGCCCGGCCGAGCCGGCGCTGACCCTGGACCAGCTGGGCCAGCTGCAACCGGACGACATTTTCCGCCGCCTGTACCAGCAGCGCTTCGGCGGCGAGGCGCCGGCCGAACAATTGCGCGCCTTCGGCGAATTGATGATCACTGGCGCGGCCCTACCGAATCGATGAAAATCCTCAAAATCAGCGGTAAAAATCTCGCCTCGCTGGCCGACCCCTTCACGGTCGACTTCGAGGCCGAGCCGCTCGCCTCGAGCGGCCTGTTCGCCATCAGCGGGCCGACCGGAGCCGGCAAGAGCACCCTGCTCGACGCGCTCTGCCTGGCGCTGTACGACGCCACCCCGCGCCTGCTCAAAGTGGCCGGCCGCGGCAGCGCCCTGCCCGACGTGGGCAAGGAGACGGTGTCGGCGCAAGACACCCGCACCCTGCTGCGGCGCGGCGCCGCCGACGGCTATGCCGAAGTCGATTTCGTCGGCAACGACGGCGCCGCCTACCGCGCGCGCTGGAGCGTGCGGCGTTCGCGCAACAAGGCCGACGGTTTGCTTCAGCCGACCGCCATGAGCCTGCATCAACTGCCCGCGCTGCACCCGGTGGGCGCCACCAAAACCGAAGTCAAACTCGAAATCGAGCGCCGCATCGGACTCTCGTTCGACCAATTCACGCGCGCCGTGCTGCTGGCGCAAAACGAGTTCGCCACGTTTCTCAAAACCGAGGACAACGAGCGCGGCGAACTGCTTGAAACGCTCACCGGCAGCACCGTCTACAGCGACATTTCGATGCGCGCCTTTGAGCGGGCCAAGCGCGAACAGACGCTCCTGGCGCGCTTGACGGAGCGGCTGGCCGACCAGAAGCCGCTCGACCAGGCCGAGCGCGCCGCGCTGGAAACCGAGCACGCGGCGGCCCAGGCGACGCTGGCCGGGCTGGACGCGCGCAAGGCGCTGCTCGACGCCCACCTGCGCTGGCACCAGGAAGCGCTGCGCCTGGCGCAGCAAGAACAATTGGCCTGCCAGGCGGTCGAGCGCATCGACCACGAATGGCGGGCGGCCGCGCCGCGCCGGGCGGCCTTGCTGCAACTGGAGGCGGCGCAGGGCGCGCGCCCGCTGGCCGAGGCGAGCGCGCGCATCGACGACGACAGCGCGCGGGTGCAAACCCAGCTGGCAGCCGGGGAACACGCCGCGGCGCTGGCGCGCGCCGCCCAGGAGCAATTGACGGCAGCCTTGGAGCGCGGCGCCGCCCTGGCGCTGGAAGCGGAGGGGGCCCTGCGCGCGGCCGCGCCGCTGCTCGATCAAGCCAAGGCGCTCGACGCCCGCATCGAGGCGCTGCGTCCCGGTCAATTGCTAGCCGACGCGGCGCGCCAACAAGCCGACCAGGCCAGCGACGCGGCCGGCAGCGCGTTGCGACGCCAGCAGGACCGGCACAGCCAATTGCTGGGTGCGCAAGCGACGGCGACGACTTGGCTGGCGCAGCATCAACCATGGCAAGCGCTGGCGCAATCGTGGCCGCGCTGGGACCTATTGTTTACCCAGGCCGAGCAGGTCGCCGCCCAGGCCGGCCGCGTGGCGCAGGCCCATGGCGCCAGTTCGCGACAACTCCAGCAGGCCAGCGGCCAGGACAGCGCGGCCACGGCCGCCATGCGCGCGGCGGCGGCCCAATCGGGCACGCTGGAGACGCAACGCGGCGCGGCCGCCGCCGCGCTGGCCGGTTTCGACGGCGATGCGATCGAGCGCCGGCGGCAGGCGCTCGACGCGCGCCGCGGGCACCTGGCGGCGGCGGAAAAATGCTGGACCGAGCTCGACGCCAAGCAACTGCGCCAGGCGCAATTGGGCGAGCGCCAGGCGCAACTGCGGCTGACGGTGGACGCGGCATGCGCCGCCCTACTCCTGGAACAACAACAGGCCGCCGGTGTGACCGCCGCGCTGGCGCAAGCGGAGCGCTCGCTGCAAGGGGCGCAAGCGGCGTGCGCGGCCAGCGTCGAAACGCTGCGCGCCAGTTTGCGCGACGAGCAACCGTGCCCGGTGTGCGGCGCGCTGGAGCACCCTTACCGACATGAGGACGGCGCCCTGCGCGCCATGCTGGCCAGCTTGGACGACGAAGTGACGCGCTGCCGCGCGGCGGCCGAGCGGCATATCGGCCGCCTGGCCACGGAGCGCGCCAAGGCCGACGCCGCGCGCGCGCAACTGGCGGCCCTGGCGGCGGAAGCGGCCACCCTGTCGCAGACCATGACCGGCCTGAGCGCCGATTGGGCCGCGCATGCCGCCGGCCTGGGCATCGAGGCCGGCGCGGCCGCGCAAAGCGACTGGTTCGCGCAGCACAACGCGGTGGCGCGGCAGGCCCTGGAAGCGGTACAAGAACAAGAAACGGCGCAACGGCGCGCGCAAGCGGCTTACGATGTGGCGCACCAAGCTTACGACCGGGCCGCCGCCGAGCACGCGCGCGCGGGCATGGCGGCGGCCGCCGCGCAAGCGAGCCTGGCCCAGGCCCAGGCGGCGCTGGCCACGCTGGAACAACAGCGCGCCGCGCTCGACGTTCAGCTGGCGGCGTTGCTCGACGAACTGGACGGCGCGTTCCGGCACGCCGACCTCGCCCACGACGAATGGAAAGACAACTGGCACAGCGCGCCGGCCCGCTTTCACGCCGAGCGGCTGGCCGAAAGCCGACTCTGGCTGGCGCAACGGGCCGCTTACGACGAGCGCGGCGCCGCGTTGGCCACGGCGGAGGTGGAATTGAAAGCGGCCGGCGCGGTGGTGGCCAAGGCCGACCAGGACGCCAACGCCGCGCGCAATACCTTCATGAGCGCCGACGCCGCGCTGCGCGCGCTGCTCGAGCAACGCCGCACGCTATGGGACGGGCGCGCCGTGGCCGAAGTCGAGGCCGGGCTGGCGGCCACGCTTGGCGCGGCCCGCGCCCACCTGCTGGCGCAGCAACACGCGGCGGCGCAGGCCGAGCAGGCGCGCATCCGGCTCGACGAGGCGCAGGTACAAGCGGCGCAGCGGCTGGCGGCGCTGCGCGAACAAGCCTTGCACGCGGCGGCCGCATTGAGCGAGTGGCTGCTGGCCTGGCACGAACAGGCGCCCGAACAGGCGGCGCACGGTCTGCCGGCGCTGCGCGCGCTGTTGGCCGTGCCGGACCATGCAGTGCGCGCGGAGCGTCTGGAGCTGCAAGCCATCGACGCGCGCGCGGCCAGCGCCGCCACGGTCCTGGCCGAGCGTCGGGCGCGCTGTCGCCAGCATGCCGAACAGGCGCCGGCGCGACGCGAGATGGCGCAAGACCGTGACCTAAATGGCGCGCCTGCGGCGCCGGACGGCGACCTGCATACCACGTCCGCGACCCTGACCGAGCATCAGGACGGGCCATGGCACGCGGCGGGCGCCGAACGGGTCGGCGCGCAGCTGGCGCTGCTGGCGGCCGAACGCGGCACCGCGCAGCAAGCGGTGACGGCGCTGCACCTGACCATCGCCCAGGATCAGGCCAGGCGCGAGGGCGCGCAAGCGATGCTGGCCGAGATCGATCAGCAGCAAGCCATCGAACAGCGCTGGGCGCGCATGAATGAGTTGATCGGTTCGGCCGACGGCAAGAAATTTCGCAACTACGCCCAGCAATTCACCCTCGACGTGCTGCTCGGTTATGCCAACGCCCATTTACAGCAGCTGGCGCGGCGCTATCAGCTCGAGCGGATCGACCATCCCGCCAGTCCCTCGCTGGGCCTGATGGTGCGCGATCAGGACATGGGAGGCGAACTGCGCTCCGTGCATTCGCTCTCGGGCGGCGAATCGTTTCTGGTGTCGCTGGCGCTGGCGCTGGGCCTGGCTTCCCTGTCGTCGAACCGGGTGCGGGTCGAATCGCTGTTCATCGACGAAGGGTTCGGCAGCCTGGACTCCGACACCTTGCGGGTGGCGATGGACGCGCTGGACGGCTTGCAGTCGATGGGACGCAAGGTCGGCGTGATTTCGCACGTTCAAGAGATGACGGAGCGCATCGCCACCAGAATCCTGGTGCGACCGACGGCGGGCGGGCGCAGCGCGGTGTCGGTGACGTGACGCCGCCCGGCCTGCCGGGGCCGGCCGGCAGTCAACTCTTCACGCTTGACGCTTGACGCTTGACGCTTGACGCTTGACGCTCAAGATTAACGCTTGGTGGGCTCGCGTTCCAATTTAACGAGGTCCCAACCGAGCTCGCGCCGAATTTGTTTCGGGTCGGGCGGCGGCCGACGCTGTTCAACCTCCGATTGCAGCCAACGGCGCACAGTTTCCTTGGTCGGTTGCTTGGGCTTTTCCATTGAATACCTCGTCTGAAAGTGGATGTACTTCCGATTCACGCCTTACCACCTTTAGAACGCCAGCCGCCCCGTTTAGTTGACGGCAAAGATGTAACAGATGATAACGATCATGTCCGAAGCGCATTTTTCCAACAATTTGCGGCTATCTAACAACACAGTTGGCGAGACGCCATCGTAATTGGGCGTCGCAACGGTGACGGCGCGGCGCGGCGCGGGCCGGCGCGCGGTGATAAAATGCGGCCATCACGCGGCCACGGCATGTCGGCATGATTTCCCCGCCTCGGCCGTGCGCCACCATCCCATCAAGGAACAATTATGAAACCTGCGCGTAGTCTGACCTTCAAATGCGTGAAATGTGCCAAATCGATGCAAGTCTATTTGCAAAAAGTGTCGGCCTGCTCCCATATCCAGCCCTATCAAGGCTTGTGCCAGTGCGGCGAGCCGCGCCGCCATGCCACGGGCCATGCCGAAACCGTCAAGTCGTACCTGGAATCGGCCGACGGCAGCTGGTCGCACCACCACTAAACAAGAGCGCCGGCGGGCGCCACCCTCATCGCCTAAAGGAATCGCGCCAGCTGCCGTTAAAAGTAGTACCGTCCATTCCAGGGTTGCCGCCATGTCCCAACTTCCCGCACTCGGCTCACGCCAATATCAGACGCCAGGACTTGCCAACGGCGCCACCCAAAACGAAAGTCGGGCCACCGGTAATGCCGCGACCGGGACCGGCGCGCTGGACCGCTTCGCCCCGTTCGACGCCGTCTCACTGTCGCGCAGCGGGCTCGATCTGTCGGCCCAGGGCTTGAGCGACCGGGTCGACCAGCTCGGCAACAGCACACTGGACGTGGCGCAGAACTTCCTCGGCAGTTTCGCGCGCAGCCTGTTCGGCGACGCCGCCGCAGGCGCCACGGTGGCCTTCGATTCCGCCAGCCTGGAGACCGAATCGCGCTTCGCCGGCCTGCTCGCGCATAGCGAAGGGGCCAACGGGGTCAGCGACGGCGCCGCGTTCAGCTTGAGCGACAGCTCCCACTTCATCGGCAAAGGCAGCATCACCACCGCCGACGGTCAGCGGTTCGACTTCGAAATCGAAGTGCGCTACGAATCGCGTATCGAAGCGGCGGCCGCCAGCGACCGCGCCACCACCGCCGAGGCGCCCGAGGACGACGCGACCGATTTATCCGGCCTGCCGAAAGTCGATCTGCCCGACATCGCTTTCCCGGGCAGCCTGGACGACCTGTTCAAACTGCTAGGCCGCACCTTGCAAGGCGAACTGCCGGCCGAGCCGACGGGCGCCGGCGCGGCCGACAACGGCGCCAAGGCCGGCAGCCTCACCCTGCGCATGCTCAATCTGCTCAACAGCAGCAAATTGATCGGCGACGCCAGCGATGCAGCGTCGGCCGACACGCCCGCGCTGGCCAAAACCGTGGCCGACGCCTACGGCGTCACGCCGCCCGCCACCACCACGCCGATCGCGCTCGATCCCGACAGCGTAGAGCGCCCGCCGGCCGCGTAAGCCACGCCAGCGCGACCGGGCCAGCGTTGGCAACCGCGCGGCGACCCCGCCGCGACCCTGAGCGCGCCCACCAGGCCGGGGCTAACCATTTCCGACCCACCATGCATGGCGCCAGCGCGCCGGCCGGACCGGGGCCAAGCGCCACGTATAATATGGGGAGATCATTAGTGCGCGGCGGCCCGACCCGTCGCGGCCTTCCCCTCTTTTCGACTGCCCGCCATGTCCTTGCTTTTCAATTTCGCCGCGTCCCAAGCCGCGGCGCCTTCTGTCGCCATCTCAATGACGCGGGCGACCGCATGAGCGGCGCTTCGCACACCCTGATCCACTGGACCGAAAACGGCGCGCAGTGCAGCGTGCGCTGGCGCTCCGAGAGCGGCATGCCGGCGCCGAAGCGGGTCGTGATCGCCGACGACCGCACCGCCGCCGACGTGGCCTATCGCCTAGCCTGCGAAGGCACCGCCCTGCTTTGGCGCGGCGACTTCCAGAACGCGCGCCAGCTGCTGCAAGCGCTGGCGCGGCGGGTTGACCAAAAACACGACAAACCGGGCAAGCGCGCCAAAACCACCGGTACGCCCAAGCCCGCGCCCACGCCGGTCGAAGCGTTTCACCTGCATCGCCAAGCCCAGTCGCAGCGCGCGCGCACCCTGGCCATGCTGCTGCTGCCGTTCGACGCCGACTACACCATACCGCTGCGCCGCGCGCCCGATGTGAAGCTGGCCTGCAATGAAGCCTACGGTCGTGGCCAGGAGCCGTTTGTGGCGTCGTTGCGCGAACTACTGGGCCTGATCGGCGCCCACGAATGGCGCCGCAACGGCGTCGAGCTGGCCGCGCTGGGCGAGCGCATCCATCCGCACTACGGCGTGTTCGCGCCGATCCGCAGCGAATACGTGGGCCTGGTGGCCGACACGCCGCTGCCGCCGCGCGCCACGCTGGCCTTCGACATCGGCACCGGCACCGGCGTGCTGGCGGCGCTGCTGGCCAAACGCGGCGTGGCGCGCGTGCTCGCCACCGACCAGGACCCGCGCGCGCTGAGCTGCGCGCGCGAAAATCTGGCCCGGCTCGATATGAGCGGCAAGGTGGAAGTGGTGCAAGCGGACCTGTTCCCGCCTGGCCGCGCGCCGCTGGTGGTGTGCAATCCGCCCTGGCTGCCGGCCCGTCCCAGCTCGCCGATCGAATACGCGGTCTACGATCCGGACAGCCGCATGCTGCGCGGCTTTCTGGCCGGCCTGGCGGCGCATCTGGAGCCGGGCGGCGAGGGTTGGCTGATTTTGTCCGATCTGGCCGAGCATTTGGGTTTGCGCCCGCGCGCCGACCTGCTCACCTGGGTCGCCAGCGCCGGCCTGACAGTGCTGGGCCGGATCGACGTGAAACCGAGCCACCCGCGCGCGGCCGACGCCAGCGATCCGCTGCACGCGGCGCGCGCCGCTGAAATGACATCGTTGTGGCGGCTGGGCGCGGCTTGAATCGGCCTTGGTGAGGGCGGTCTGCGCGGACGCAAAAGCGTGAGCACGATTGATCATTGCGCAAACGGTTTGAGCTCTGTATAATTCGACCTGCGGGGTGGAGCAGTCTGGCAGCTCGTCGGGCTCATAACCCGAAGGTCACAGGTTCAAATCCTGTCCCCGCAACCAACAAGGCAAGCCACTGATTCTTTTGGGAATCAGCGGCTTTTTCTTATTGGGGCTCGTTTTTTATCCAGGGTGCGCTATGAAGGCTGGGATAGGCGGCCAGCGGAAACGCCCGGTGGCAAGGCTTACAACGCTGGCATCAAGTCATTACTTTCCTCGACGCGCAACATCCGCATATCGCGCACCGCGCCCTTGAACCACAAGCAGGCTCGCGCTGAGCGCCTGGGCGGCGTAGTGCTCCAGGGTCGCGGCCAGATCGGCGGTGGTGGTGTCGAGCGCCTTCGCCATAGCCGGTTTGGCTTCCTCGCGGCTGGCGATGTGCTTCCAGACCTGGGCGCGCATGGTCATGAAGGCCACCGATGCCATGTCGATATCGACCATGCTTTTGGACATGTCCCCGGACGGTATCTTTTATTCAAGCTTACCGCGCGCGGCGCGCTGGCGCGCGGCTGGGCCGGTCCGGCGTCACGCATGGCCGCGCGCCAATCTGTCGCAGCGGCGCCACGCTTTTCCCGGTGCCCGGCCCGGCCGGCGGCAACAATGGAAGTTTTACCATACGCATTGCCGGATGATACAATTTTCCTGATTCATATTCGACCGTGCGCATCGCAAGCGCGCGATTGCCGCATCTGACAGGCGCAACGCAATTAAGCGCTTTATGCAGTCCAGCCTGCTTGGCCTCGCCATGGTTGCCTGCCTCAACGGTTCTCACTCTGAACAAAACCAAATTCAACCATATTCAGAGGTGTTCAATGGCTCAAGCCACGGTCCTTCGTCCGGGTCAATGCCGACATCTAAGCCGCGCCACCAGAGCCACCAGCCGCTGTCCGGAGCGCGACGTTTTGGTTTTAATGATGGGCATCCATATTGGCATGCGCGTATCCGAGAACGCACAGGTCGAGGTGGGCGATTTCATGTTCACCAGCGGCAAGCTGAGGCAGGAAGTTTCGCTCCGCGCCATCGTGACGAAAAAATGTCGCCAGCGCCGTATCTATCCGACCAATCGATGCGTCGATCCATACTTAGAGGTAACAAAAGAACGGCTACGTCAAGCGTTCGCAGATGTTTTATAAACTAGCATGTAGCTACAATGTATCAACAGATCGATTGACATGTACGCACCACAAAATCTACAATGTATCAGCATCTTGGAGGGCGTATGGAATTATCAGTTCAAAAGTGGGGCAATAGCGCGGCGGTCCGTTTGCCGACCGAGTTGCTTGGCATGCTCAAAGTAAAGTTGGGCGACAAGCTTAGCGTCAATGTGCAGCCAGAAGGGGTATTGCTCAAAGCTGCGCGTCCGTCGTATTCGCTCGCTGCTCTGATCGAGCAATGCGATCTGTCTGCGCCGGAGCCGGCTGATATGGCTGCCTGGTCCCAAGTTCATCCTGTCGGCCGTGAAGCATGGTGAGGCGCAGTAAATTTGGGCGCGGCGACATCGTGATGGTAAATCTCGACCCGACCGAAGGGCATGAACAGCGCGGGCTACGGCCTGGTCTAGTGCTCTCTGCTACAGCATTTAACGCACTTGGCGTGGTTTTAGTCGCTCCTATAACGCAAGGCGGAGACTTTGCTCGTCATGCCGGATTTGCTGCTTCGCTTGACGGTGCAGGCACTAAGACGCAAGGCGTGGCACTTGTCAATCAGATTCGCATGCTCGACTTGGAGGCAAGGAAGGCGAAGCGGGTTGAAACAGTGCCGCAGTTCGTTTTGGAAGATGCGTTGGCACGTCTGCGCGCAATTACCGACTGAGGAAAATTAAAAATGGTCACATACGAGCAGATCCGCTGTGATGTACGTAATTCAACCGGCAAAACGATGCATAACTGCTGGATTGCGCACGTCAAGGAATTGAATGGCTTAGCGCCTAAAGCAGCGCCGAATCGCAACTCTCTCAACGAACGCGTAGAGCCGTGTCCCGACCATATCCGGCCGCTGGTCGAAGCGTCGATTCGGCTCCTTTGCTTACTCAAGTAAATAGGAAAATAGCCATGATTGAAATCGTCGACGACAAGGGCAAGGTGCGGCATATCCTGGCGGTCGAAACTTTCGCCAGCCGCTTCCCGCTGCCACCAGGTTGGACTGTGCGACGCCGCTAAAAGGAAAATGCCGCGCTGTGGCGTCCACGCCTGGTGGGCTACTAGCGCAAGGTAGAACATCGATTTTTCTTTTCCAGCCCTCGAACATCGTAGAAACCTATAAGCTACGCCTAACTGATACTCTTCAAAGGCTTTCATGAAACGCACTGAAGTATTTACTCCAAACGATCTGCCGACTGTGACCTTAGTTGGTGAACATTTGAAAGAGAAAACTAATATCTTAGAGCAAAATCTTGAGATTGGCGGCAGCGTAATTGTAATTTCCGGACCATCCAAATCTGGAAAAACTGTTTTTGTCGAATCAGTATTAGGTCGAGATAACTTGGTTCATGTAAGCGGAGCAAATATTACGAATGCAGAGGAACTATGGAGGCGAATTTTCACGGTCATCGGCACTCCAATTCCTTCAAGCGCGCTCGAATCAAAAATTTCAGAGGTAAACAGCAACGCAAGCATCGAAGGTAGCGTGCCCCTTGTGACCAAAGGATCGGTAAGTCTCGGGGGGAAGTGGACGAGTACAGGGAGCACAACGAACGACGTTCGTCCAGATTATTTAGCTCTTTTAGTAAGTGAGCTAAAGGGTTGCGGGCTTGTCGTCTTTGTTGACGACTTCCACTATATCGGGAAAGAAATTCAAGTTCATGTTGCTGAGGTAATAAAAGAAGCCGTACGGCAGGGGGCCCGGTTTATACTCGCAGCCGTCCCATATCACTCCGATGACATTGTAATTGCGAATGCCGATCTCCGCGGGCGTATGTTAAATCTCGACTTCAATTACTGGGACGAACCTGAACTTTTAAAAATCGCAGTACAAGGTTTCACAGAACTGAACATGCAGGTTTCTGATTCAATAATTTCTGCATTCGCGATGGAGGCTGCTGGTTCTCCGCAGCTTATGCAATCCTTGTGCCTCAATCTGTGCTTTGAGATCGACGCTAAGGAAACGAGGCCTGAGAAACTTGTCGTAACGGGTACAATTGATCTAATTGATAGAGTTTGTCGTCGTACCGCACAAACAAATGATTACCGTTCTGTTATGCGAGTGATGAAGGAGGGGCCCAAGGTTCGTGGTACAGATCGCAAACCTTACGTGCTAAAAGATCAAACTGCTAGCGACGTCTATCCAATTTTAGTCAAAGCGCTCGCACTCCCTCCTCCTCAGCTTACGTTAAGTTACCCCGACTTACTTAAACGCATTTCGGAAGTGTGTCTTCGAGAGCATCCTCAAGGGTCGAGTGTGACTGGAGCTTGTGCCCATATGTCTGCACTGGCAAACGACGCAGCGAATGCCGCAATCATCGAATGGGATCCAGATAAAGACGTGCTAGACATCCGCGACCCATATTTATTATTTGCTCTTCGATGGAGCGAATCTAACTAACAGCACTTCAGCGCCTCGGAAAATTTCGCGGAGACGAAAATATTGCGCTCTGGCGGCACCCGGAAGCTGGCCGGTCCCAGCATTAAAGGAAATTATAATGTATAAGGTAAAGCTAATAGTTTGGGTTAAATCCGGCAGCGCGTTTGTGAGGGGTTATTTTCGGGAACTAAATTTGCCATTTATACCTTCGCTTGGAATGCAGTTCAAGAAAGGAACAAGCACTTGGTTATGGGAGACCCAAAACGGTGAGATCGCTCCGAAAGTTGAGGCTGTGGTTTATGACATTGACGAAGACCTGTTCGCGTGCCTGTTTATAGTCGACCAAGAATTGAAATCCTCGTTTTGGACTGATATTGATATTCAGAGTATGGAAGCCCAATATTTTCTTCAGCGAAACTGACCAAGGAAAATGGCGCTTCGGTGGCGCCCGCTACTGGCCGGATACCAAATAGAGTGAAAGGTAAATCGATGGATTGCAAAGAAGCATATGACTATTTTTTGAAAAAATTGAGCACGCAGTTGGTTCGCGTGATTAATGAACTCGACAACTGCCAGCTGGGCTCAAGTCAGTATGCTGCGTTGACCCAAAAACAAAATCGCATTCAGACCGCCTTGGCTAATTTGGACGAAATCGCCAACTTTGTCTAAATTTCCCGGAAAATCACGCCATGACACTCGTGCAGCAAAACTGGGCCTGGATCAGTTCTAACGGATTGGTTGCAGCGATCTTAGCGGCTACGTGCTTCGGCTTAGGCTGGGCCGCTGCCACCCTCTTTTTTCAGGAAAGAATGGCCGTGCTTAAAGAGCGCCAAACTAAACCTGAAAGCCAGGCCAGCAAATCTTTCACCTATCCTAATGAAGGTAGGCACGGAAAAAATGTACTGTCCAACTCGACCGATCACGCAGTGGTTGGCGAACATAATTCCTTCCGTGCAGTGGTACCGGCGAACTCTAAGCTTCGCATCAAGCTAGAAGGTCCAGCCCCTAAAAACTCCAGTGACATCGGACCATCTTGGTCTTACGGGGTAGGTCCCATCAACTGGACCGCTAACCTTTACGAACCTGAGCTGGGCGGTAGTCAGTCGTTCGTTGCTGAGGCCGGAACTGCTGATCTGATGCTCAAATTTACCCGGCCTGGCGAAGTTCGGATAATAGCATTTGAGGGAGAGTCGCCAAGCCCTTCATGGACCAAAGTAATTCGTGTTCGGGTACAGTAAGTGTCCGTTCGTAAATGATTAACGCATTGGTGTTACTGGCAAGTGTCGAGCTTCCACCGCAAAGACCTGGTCACCGTGACGCAGCCGCACGATGCGCAACTAACGCCGGTGGCGCGATACTGGCTGGCATGGCCGCCATATGTTGAGGCCGGGGTGGACCAGGCGGTGTTGAAACGCCGCTTTGGATCGGCTGCTGCTGCGATGGACTTCGTGAACCAGCAATGGCCTGCAAACTTATAAGGAAAACGAGCATGCTGAACGAACGTAAGCGGCTAGCCGCTTACTATAGATCGAGGAAAAAACATGGCAAGAAAGACATTGGAGGAGGAGGTTGGTTTGCGCGCGGGAGAACATCTCAAGCAAGCTTCATATCGCATGAGTGGGCACCAAGGGTGCGACGACATATACGAGCTCATCATCCTCGACAGCGCTGGTAACGAAGTCGGTACGGCAACTGTTATCGACCACACGTCCACACGAGCGCCTTTTGAGGAGTCTCGAACGGTTCAAACCTACCGCAAATAGAGGAAAGTTTTGTGTTGTACACACGCCGGCCAAGAGCCGGCATTTCCAATGAGAGGGTAGGCATGGTGCTGACCGACCGAGGAAAAAATATGGCAACGATGACCGAAGAACAAATGGTTCGCGCTGCTGATCTGCACTGGACCTACCAATGTGGTCAAGAGGCTGTGTAAGGTGACGCAACTGCGGAAGCAGAATTCAAGTTGAAGTGTGTAGGTGACACAGAAGCAGAGAGCGAATTCCAGCGCGGCATGGCAGAGCAGCAGGCTCGCCCCTGCAGCCGCCCTCGCCCCGATACTGCCGGCGCCGGGATATATAGTTGTCTCACAAAAAATTAAATGGATAACTAAATGGGCGTTTTACAAGAAGTCATTCAAGAGGCGACCGAAAAACACAGTGATGTGCCAAGAATGCTCCGTCTGTGTCTTTTACTCGGGAAACGCCTTGGACACCTGCCGCTAACAGCATGGGTTCAGCATGAATTAGAGGGATATCCGCAAGACGCTGCGCTTCCATCCTATCGTGAATTTCGATGCATAAATAACGGCCTCTTTGAAAATTTAGCTCATCGAAGAACATTAGAAATTCCTCTAGGTTTCTTGCCGGATAATCTTAGGGAGCGTTATCGCAACATTAAAATACGAGATAACGTAGGTGAGCTAGCGCATCTATTGGAGTCCGTTGCTCAAGGCGACGGTCGTCTACAAGTGCCGTGGCCTCCCGAGCTGACTCTCTTACATCTTCAAAAAATTGCTCAGGGTGCTCACTGCATCAAAGCATGGAGTGAAATTTCAGTCGCAGAATTGGCAGGAGCACTAGACCAAATTAAATCTAGAGTGCTGGGCTTTGCGCTTGATATTGAGAAAGAGGCGCCGAATGCGGGTGAAATTTCTGGCACCAATCGTCTACTAAAGGAGGAAAAATTGACACAGATTTTTAATACCAACATCAATGGCACTGTCCAGAATTTAGCAAACGGCAGTCGTGACTTTAACCAATCAGTGACTACCGGTCTACAGACAGCAGACTTGCCTAGCTTGCTCGCACATCTCCGTGATAATGGTGTGCCGGAGAACGAAGTAACATCATTAAACGATGCCATCGAAGCCGATAAAAAAGAAGGGAAAGTAGCTGCTGTGACAGCGTGGATCGGAGGTTTAGTTTCGCGAGCAGCAACAGGAGCATTGGCTATCGGTTTGGATAAAGTTACGACTGTAATCGTGCCAGCGGTAAAGGGCTATTTGGGTTTGCCGTAGGCACAAAATTTCTTACCCTCTACTTCAGGACGGGGGCAAGCATCTTGTCGCGGATCATGTTGGTGAGAACACAGGATTCGGAAAATTCTGACCATGGCCAACGACTTTAAACAAAAACAGGAAAACGCCAAGCACGAAAAGCTGCTTGCCGAATGCAAAGCTCAGATCGCGCAAGGCGCCGTCGGCCGGTGTCGCGCGGTCGTCGCATTTGCGAAGGCGGCGGCAGTCTCCACAGCGCAGGCTGAGGCCGTCCTGGGCCTGCGCTAACCCGTCAAGGAAATCAAGCAATGCGACAGGACCTGGCAGTTCAGATCGACCAAAGCGCGGTCGACCCGACGATGGGCGCCGAACAGGGCGTACAGTGGTGGGCTGATGTGAGTGCTGAACTTGACGCGCTGATTGCGGCGCCGGATAGCACGGCCGCCGCCGGCATTATCGCCTGGTGGCACCACGACCATAGCATGATAGGCCAGACCTCGAACCGCGTAGCGGGCCGTATTCGTCGCCAGGCGGCACAAGTGTTGAACTCTTAAAGGAAAATAGCCCCGTGAACCTTGAGAAAGTGATGATGATCTATCGCGAAGCGGTCGATCCGACAGCGACGGCTGCCGAAGGCGTCGACTGGTGTCGCGCTGTACAGGCCGAGATAATGGCTGTGATCGCGGTGCCGACGAAAGCCGCTGCGGCTGCTGTGATCGTCTGATGGAAGTCGGAGCACGAATGGGCGCAGTGCGTCCACACGCCCGGACGCGCAGCTAGCCGCATGCGCTTGGTAGCCAAAACTGTGTTGAAATAACCGAGAAGATCACATGTCGTCCTGCAAGTTGACCATGATTGCAAAGCCTTGCCCGTCGTGCCCATGGCGCGTTGACCAAGATGCGACCGATGTACCAAACTTCGGCTGCGGCTGCGGCCATCAGCGCCCGCCGGCGCAAGCCAACGCCACGACCACCAGGAGATCCGCGTGAAGGACCACAACAAAAATCAGCCCGCCCCGCTACCCGAGGCGCCCAGCAGCCCTTCTCGCAGACGCATGTTCCAGGCCGCCGCCGCGATGGGGTTGGGCGCCGGCGCGGCCGCCACGCCGCCGGCGTCGGCCGGCATGGCGGCGGCGCCGGCCCACGCCACGCTGGACGCCAAACTGAAGGCGCATATCAAGCACGTGGTCGTGATTTACCTGGAAAACCGCAGCTTCAACAACCTGTTCGCCAACTTCCCCGGCACCAGCGCGCCCTTGTCGGCGGTGACCCCGGCCGCGGCCGCACAAATGGACCGCGACGGCACGCCCCTGGCCCGCTTGCCCAAGATTTGGGGCGGCATGGTGCCGACCGCGCAAAACATCGGCGGCACCCAGTACCAGATCGGCGAAGAGCAGATCAAGGATTTGCCGAACGCGCCCTTCAAGCTGACCGGCGCCGATGGCAAGGCGCTGCCGCAAGGGGTGATCACGCGCGATTTGTGGCACCTGTTCTACCACAACCAGATGCAGATCAACGGCGGCAAGAACGACGGCTTCGCCGCTTGGGGCAATGCCGGCGGCATGCCGATGGGGTATTACGGCGAGACGGGCGAGACGCTCGATCTGTGGCAAATCGCGCGCCAGTTCACCCTGTGCGACAATTTCTTCATGGCCGCTTTCGGTGGATCGTACTTGAACCACCAATTCCTCATTTCGGGACGCGCGCCGGAGTACGTCAACGCGCCCGCCACCGCCGCCAAGAAAAAAATCGCGGTGCTCGACGACGGCCCCACCGGCATGCGCCTGGCGCTGGCGCCCGACAGTCCCGCCTCGGCCATGGATGGCAAGCCGAAGTTCGTCAACGACGGCGCCATCACGCCCGACGGCTTTGCCGTCAACACCATGGCGCCGCCCTATCAGCCCAGTTATATCCGGCCGGCCGCCGGCGGCGACGCGGCGCTGGCCGATCCGGCCGACGCCAGCACCCTGCCACCCCAGACCTATGCCACCATCGGCGACCTGCTGTCGCGGCGATCGGTGAGCTGGGCCTGGTATGGCGGCGCCTGGCAAGCGGCGCTGGACGCCAAGGGCGGCGGCGAACGGCCCAATTTCCAGTTTCACCACCAGCCGCTAAACTACTTCAAGCAGTTCGCCCCCGGCAGCGCGGCGCGGGCCGCCCATCTGCGCGACGGCGGCACCGGCGACAGCCCGATCTCGAACAAGTTTTTAGCCGATGTGGTGGCCGGCAAACTGCCCGCCGTGAGTTTTTACAAACCGCAGGGTAATTTGAATCTGCACGCCGGCTATTCGGACATCGAGTCGGGCGACCAGCATGTGGCCAACGTGCTGGAACACCTGAAGCAATCGCCGCAGTGGAAAGACATGATCGTGGTGATCACCTTCGACGAAAACGGCGGCTGGTGGGACCACGTGGCGCCGCCCAAAGGCGACCGCTGGGGGCCCGGTTCGCGCGTGCCGGCCATTGTGGCGTCGCCGTACGCGAAAAAAGGGATGGTCGACCATAACTTTTACGACACCACCTCGATCCTGCGCCTGATCACCCGCCTGCACGATCTGCCCTTGCTGGAGGGGCTGGCGGCCCGCAACGCCGCCTTCGCCGCGCGCGGGGCCGCGCCTCCCGGCGACTTGACCGGCGCGCTCAGCTTCCGCTCGTAAGCGCCACGCCACGTCCCACCCATCACGACCCGGCGCCGCAGGCATGCCGCCGATGCCGGCACGGCGCATCGGATCAAGGCCCGCCACGCCCGCTGCCAAGACCGGCGCTTTTGGCCAGCAGGCGTTGCAGCGACTTTTGTTCGGCCGCGCTCAAGCGGACCAACAATTCGGCATCGAGCGCCTTGGCCAGCCGGGTGACGCTGCGTAACAGCTCGCCGCCGGAAGGCGTGAGCTCGATGCTAAATTTCCTGCGGTCGTCCGGATCGGCCACGCGCCGAATGGCGCCCAATCCTTCCAGATCGTCAAGCACCCCGACCATGGCGCTGGGCACCACGCCGAGCGCCTTGCCCAGCGACTGCTGCGACGGTTGCTTGAGCGCCGCCAGCAGCGCCAGGGTGCCGCAGTGCTTGGGCCGCAGCCCCAGGGGCGCCAATTTTTCCGCAAAACCGTCAAACGCGGCCTGGCCCAGCTTGGTCAGCAGATAACCGCAAGTGTGTGAGATGTGTGTTGTGTCTTCCATCGGAGAATAGTACACTTTACAAATCATTCAGCTTTAGAACGATTTATGATGAGAACGAATAAACGCTTTTTGCTGTGCGCCGCAGTGACTTCGATAAACGCGCTGGTGGGCGCCGGCTTTTCCATCGCCAGCGTGTACTCGACGCATGGCGCCACCCTGGCCTTGTATGGCGCCTCGCGCAGCGTGCCGGTCGCGCTGGCCGCGCTGCTGGTCGCGCGCGGCGGGTCGGCGCCGCGCATGCTGCTGTTATGCTATTTGACGGCCGCGATCCAGTTCGGTGATGCCTTGATCGGCTGGCACAGCGGCGATCCGGGCAAGACCATCGGCCCCTTGCTGCTGGCGCTGGCGACGCTCGGCGTCGCCCTGCTGTTGCGCCGCGCGGCCCCGCCGCATGCGCCGCAGCGGCATGCGCAAGGCGGCGCCCACGGTGAAAAAAGAGTGTGATACACTGCGGACCGCCCTGCTGACGGGGTCGGCTGCATTCCCGCTTCAGGCTAGTAGCCCGAGCGCTCATGAGGGCCGATCTTGCGGCATCGATCTATCCTTGAGCCCGACTTGCACAGCCGGGCTTTTGCTTTGCGCGGCCCGCTTCGACATGAGAGACAAAAAAGATAACGCGACCTTGGACTTGCCCGGCTTCGGTGCCGCCGGCGTAGGTGCGGCCGGCGTCGATGCGGCCGGCGTCGGCGCGGCCGCACCGGCGAGCGCGCGCCCGGGCCGGGTCAAGAAACCTGCGCCCAAGCAAGTTCAACTTGAGCTGCTGGAGGCCACCGACAACAGCGGCTTGCCGGTGTGGACGCGCGACGACCGGCTCGACCTGACCGGCTTGCCGATCTGGGACCCGGCCTGAGCGATCCGCGCCGCGCCGCTCCCCGCGCCGGGCCTGTGAGACCTGTTAGACTGTGCCACTGCCGAAGCGTCCCGCCCGTTAGCCTCTTGTTTACCTGAACCGCACCTATGAATCCGACTTCCTTCTCCAGCCTGCCGCTCTCCCCCGCCTTTCTGGCCAATCTGGACCTGCTGGGCTACCACGAGATGACGGCAATTCAAGCCCAAAGTCTGCCGGCGGTGCTCGACGGGCGCGACCTGATCGCGCAAGCGAAAACCGGCAGCGGCAAAACCGCCGCCTTCGGCATCGGCCTACTGCACAAACTCAATCCGGCCTGGTTCGCGGTACAAGGCCTGGTGCTGTGCCCGACGCGCGAATTGGCCGACCAGGTGGCCAATGAATTGCGCCGCCTGGCCCGCAGCGCCGGCAACATCAAGATCCTGACCCTGACGGGCGGCGTGTCGATGCGCCCGCAAATCGCCTCGCTCGAGCATGGCGCCCACATCGTGGTTGGCACGCCGGGCCGCCTGCGCGACCATCTGGGCCGGGCCACGCTCGACCTGAGCCATGTGCAAACCCTGGTGCTCGACGAAGCCGACCGCATGACCGACATGGGCTTTTACGATGAAATCGCCGGCATCGTCAGCGCCTGTCCGGCGCGCCGTCAGACCCTGCTGTTTTCGGCCACTTATCCGGACGACATCCGGCGCGCCACCGCTTCTTTCCTCAACAATCCGGCCGAGGTGACGGTGCAGGCCCAGCACGACAACAGCAAAATCGAGCAGCGCTTCTATGAAGTGGGCTTCGACGATCGCAACGACGCCGTGGCCAAGCTGCTCAAGCATTTCAAGCCGGTCTCCACCCTGGCGTTTTGCAACACCAAGGTGCATTGCCGTGAGCTGGCCGAGCAATTGCGACAACAGGGCTTTTCGGCGCTGGCCCTGTATGGCGAACTGGAACAGCGCGAACGCGACGAGATTTTGGTGCTGTTCGCCAACCGCAGCTGCTCGGTGCTGGTGGCCACCGACGTCGCCGCGCGCGGCCTGGACATTCAAAGCCTGGAAGCGGTGATCAATGTCGACGTGTCCAAGGATACCGAGGTGCACATCCACCGCATCGGGCGCACCGGCCGCGGCGACGAACACGGTCTGGCGCTGTCGCTGTGCGCGCCAAACGAAAAGAAGTGGGTCAAGCTGATCGAGCAGTATCAGGACACGCCGGCCCGCTGGCACGATTTAAAGGAGCTCAGCGAGGGCGACGGCGGCGCGGCCTTGCCGGCGCCGATGGTCACGCTGTGCATTATGGGCGGGAAAAAGGACAAGCTGCGGCCGGGCGACCTGCTCGGCGCGCTGACCGGCGACGCCGGCTTGAGCAAAGAGCAAGTGGGCAAAATCAATGTGTTTGAATTCATGACTTATGTGGCGCTCGACCGGCGCGTGGCCGAGAGCGCGTTCGCGCGCCTGAACGGCGGCAATCCGCTGGGTCGCGACTTCGGCAATATCAAGGGCCGCAGTTTCAAGATGCGCTTCATCACCGCTTAACGGCGCGCATCGACATCGTCGACATCTGACCTCGCCCGGCTCATTTTCGCTTCGACTGCCCGAGTCCGACAGGCTGCCGACCAGGTCGACGGCTCGATCCTGATCGTGGGTATGCCTTAGCGGTTCCAATGTCTTATTAATCGGCCTGCGCGGACGAAAAAAAACGCTGCTCGAAGGCAGCGTTTTTTGATGGCGCAGCCGCCGGCGCGCGTACTTAGTTACGCACCACGCGCTTGTATTCGTTGGTACGGGTGTCGATTTCGATCACGTCGTCCTGCGCCACGAACAAAGGCACTTGCACGCTGTGACGGTGGGCGTCGAGCGCGTTTTCGATCTTCGCTTCTTTCAGCACGTTGCCCGAGGTGTTGCCTTTGACGGCAGGCTCGGAGTACACCACTTGGCGCGCGATGGTGGTCGGCAATTCAACCGAAATCGCCTTGCCATCATAGAACACGGCTTCGCATTCCATGCCGTCCTTCAAATAATGCAGCGCTTCGCCCAGATTTTCTTCTTCGATTTCGTATTGATTGTATTCGGTGTCCATGAACACAAACAGCGGATCGGCGAAATAGGAATAGGTGACCGGTTTTTTATCGAGCACCACCACGTCGAATTTATCGTCGCCACGGAACACGTTTTCTTGCGGGCTGTTAGTCAGGAGATTTTTCATCTTCCATTTGTACGTAAAGCCCGTACGGCTGGAACCATTGACATCGGAACGCAACACGATCATAGGCTTGCTGTCGACCATAATGATATTGCCAACTCGGATTTCTTTTGCGGGTTTCATAAAGAGTGTACGTAAAAAGTGGGTTGCATAAAAATCATCTGTCGCTTCCTGGCAAACAACGCCGTCAGCTCACGTTTGATCGAAAAAAAATACTTCGGAAATTAACCGAAAATTATACCTTATTTTTTGCCAGCCACCTACCGCAGCGAGCGGGCAAAGTCGAGCAAATTGGCGGCCAGATCGCCATTGGCCAGCATTTCCGTCTGCCAGCTGAGCGCGCGCGCGCGCAGGCCCGGCAAGTCCGCGTGAAAGGCTTGCCACAGATCGGGCCAAGGGCTGGCCTGGGCCGGCGGGGCGGGCGCCACCCCGTTCCAGCCCAGGCACAGCGCCTGCAAGCTGTCCAGGTCGCTAGCGTAGCGGGCCAGGAAGGCGCGCAGTTTGACGTGATGCAAATCCTCGTCTTGCGGGTAGATATGCCAAATGAAGGGCCGGCCGGCCCACTGGGCCCGCACGAAGGAATCCTCGCCGCGCACCACGTTGCAATCGCACGCCCACAACAGTTTGTCGTAGTCGGGCTGGGCCACGAAAGGCAGCACGCGCACGGTGAGCGCGCCGTGCGTGGCGCTGGCGCCCGGGGTGGCCGGCGCGCCCAAAAATGCCTGCACCGCCTGTCGCGCCACGCCATCGGGCACCAGGCAGACGAGCGGCGTGGCGCCTTGCCGCCAGGTGTCAAACAGGGGCGCCACCGGCGCATGCGGGTAGCAAAACAGCGATACTTTAAAGGCCGCCAGTTCGGCCCCGGTGAGCCCGTATTGGGCCAGGAAGGCGGCCATCCCCGCTGGATCGGACTGGAACGCCACGCGCTGGGCGCCGAGCCCGGTCTCGCGCAGCAAGCCGCCGGTTCTTGACGTAAATCCGGGAAAGAAAAAATGTTTGGTGAGCGACAGGCGCGGGTGGGGCGACGGCAAACGGTGACAACCTTCCACCCAGTCTTGCGCGCTCAAGCCCTCCAGGTTCAGCCACACCGGACGCGGCAGGCGAGCCGCCATGGCCTCGATGTAGCCGGGCGGGATATCGCAGGCAAAAAACTCGATCACAATATCGGCCACGTCGGCCGCCGCGAACACGCCGTCCTGGTCGCGCCAGTGGCGCACCGCGACGCCGGCCAGGCACTGGGCCTCGGCGTGGCGGTCGAGTTGCGGGCAGATGCGGGCAAAGCTGACCAGGTCGTCCACCCACAAGGTCACGTCCAGGCCATGCTCTTGGCGCAACTGGCGCGCCAGACGCCAGCAAATGCCGATATCACCGAAATTGTCGACCACCTTGCAAAAGATGGTCAGGGAGGGCGGTCGTGGCAAGAGCATGGCGATGGGCAAGGGAAAACGGCGCGGCCGCGGGTTCAGGGCGCCATCTTAACCGATTCGGCGCCCGGTGCCAGTGGTGGCTAGCCTTAGGTGGACAAGCCCAGGGGCGGCAAGCCCGGAACCGGCCGCCAAAACCAACCGTTAGTGGCACCGCTACCAAAGATATCAAAACTTCATCGCGCACGGCCGGTCCAAACCCCACTGGCCCCGGTCGGCAGGACGGGCGCCAGCGTTTGTCTCTGTCAATGAACAAAAAGGAGTGCGACATGAATGAACTTCAACAATATTATGGACAACAACAGCTTGCTCCGCAGGGCTTCCTGGGCGGCTTGCTGGGCGCCCCGCTAGGCGGGCTGATCGGTCGCGGCATCGGTGGCATGTTCGGCAATTCGCAGCTGGGCGGCCAGATCGGCCAAATGGCAGGCGGCATCGGCGGCAGCATCATTCCGCTGGGCGCCGATCCGGTCAGCGCGGCCTATGCTCAACAAGCCCAGCAACAGCAATTCCAGCAACAACAGTTGCAACAACAATTACAGCAACAACAATTGCAGCAGCTCCAGCAGCTGCAACAGGCTCAGGGCCAGCTGGCGCCCCAAGGTTGGCTGGGTAACTTGATCGGCCATGTGGCCCAGCCGCTTGGCGGGGCCATCGGCGGCATGTTCGGCAACGCGGCCCTGGGCAACACCATCGGCGGCGTGGCCGGCAGACTGGGCAGTATGGTGCCGTTTTCGGCCGATCCGGTCGCGGCGGCCTATGCACAGCAAGCTCAGCAGGCACAAATGCAAGGCTTGGCGCCACAAGGCTGGCTCGGCAACCTGATCGGCCACGTGGCCCAGCCGCTGGGCGGGGCCATCGGCGGCATGTTCGGCAACGCCGCATTGGGTAACACCATCGGCGGCGTGGCCGGCAGGCTGGGCAGCATGGTGCCGTTTTCGGCCGATCCGGTCGCGGCGGCCTATGCACAGCAAGCTCAGCAGGCACAAATGCAAGGCTTGGCGCCGCAAGGCTGGCTCGGCAACCTGATCGGCCACGTGGCCCAGCCGCTCGGTGGCGCCATCGGCGGCATGTTCGGCAATGCCGGCATGGGGAGCACCATCGGCGGCATCGCCGGCAAACTGGGCAGCATGGTGCCGTTTTCCGCCGATCCCGTGGCGGCCGCGTATGCGCAGCAAGCGCAACAGGCTCAGCAGCTGCAACAATTGCAGCAGTTGCAGCAGTTGCAACAGATGCAGCAAGCCCAGCAACAACAAGGGCAGCAAGGTCAGATCGCGCCGCAAGGCTGGTTGGGCAATCTGATCGGCCATGTCGCGCAACCCTTGGGCAGCACCATCGGCGGCATGTTCGGTAACGCCAGCCTGGGCAACACGATAGGCGGCATCGCCGGCAAATTGGGCAACATGGTGCCGTTTGGCGCCGACCCGGTCACGGCCGCCTATGCACAACAACAAGCGCAATTGGCGCAACTGGCCCAGCAAAACCAGATGGGTCAAGTAGGGCAAAGCGCCTATGGCGGCCAACAGACACTGCACTAACGGCTTGAATTTTGCCTAGCCTGACCTCGGCGGTCGGGCACTCGCCTCGCGCCGCCCCGGCATGCCGGCCGCGGCGCGAGGCCACGATCAAAGGAGAATATTATGAGCACCCCGCAAGGCGCGCCTGCCAAGGCCAGATTTTTGGTCCACGCGGTCACCGATGGCGACCCGGTACGCGCCTTTCTGGACGAAGCCGCGGCCGATCCGGACATCGCCGTGGTCGATACCATCGGCCCGCGCGGACAACCGCACACGGTCGTCGTCGAGATTAGTCCAGACAAGGCCTTGGCCCTGGCCCAGCGTTTTCGCAATTCCAGCCCCCCGACCAACCAATTGACGATCGAACCGGACCGTCCTCTGTCGATGTTTGACAGCGGACCGGCCGGGGCGATGTGAAAGGATAGCATATGCCTAAGAATCCCCTTGGCGGTACCACGGCACCGCCAGACTCCTCTTTCTCCGCCGATGGCGACTTGCCGGGTGAAGGCCGGGCCGCCACCGATGCCGGCGACGCGGGCGAGACGGCCTTGCCCGGCACGGGCAGCGCGGCCGGCGCCGCCGGCGGCGGCACGGCCCGTGTCGGCGCCGAACAGCCGGGCGGCGGCGCGGCCCGCCGCACCGTTTCCGGACGCAAGAAACAATTTGTGATCGCGCCCCGTCACGTGCCGGAAGGCTTGCATGCGCTGAACTTTCAACCGCTCCAGTTTTCAGCGGTCGAGCAGGCGCTGCGCAACAGCAGCGATATCGAAGTGCTCGACAAGATCGGCCCCAAATCGGTGGTCAGCGCCCTGGCCGATGGTTTGGGGGGCGGTCAGCACGGCGTGCTGGTGGCGCGCATGACGGAACAAAAAGCGGCCGTGCTGCATCAGCAAGGCCAGGGTCGCCTGCTGATCGAGCCCGACCAGCACTTGAACCTGATGGACGCGGCCCAGCGTCAACCGGCCATGGTGACCGGGGTGATGCCGAGCGGCTTCGGTCCGGGCGCCGGGCCCGTGCTCAATGCCGCTTTCGTGGTGCTGGGCAAGGACGGCACGCCCCTGGCCGAGGCCGAGGTATCCCTGTTCGGCAGTCTGTTGCCGGCCACCGGCATCACCGACAGCAATGGCCGGGTCACCTTGTCGCTGTACGGTGAGAGCGCCGACACCGTGCGCGGCCTGTACGTCAAACCGAAGGCCGATTACTGGAGTTATTACCAGCGCGACCCCGACATCAGCGCCACCGAAGCGAACCAGGTGGCGCTGCGTGCGCTGGCCGATTGGCCGGCGTTGGCCGGCTTTCCCCGCCAGCGCGCCTACGGCTGGGGTCAAAAGGCGATGCGGCTGGACCAGCTGCCCGGCAGCTACCGGGGCCAGGGCATCAAGATCGCCATCATCGATTCGGGCGCGGCCACCAGCCACGACAATTTGCGCGGTATCAAGGCCGGCTTCGACGTGCTCAACAAAAACACCGATCCGAACAGCTGGGACCATGACACCCTGGGCCACGGCTCCCACTGCGCCGGCGTGATCGCGGCGGCCGACATCGCCTCGGGCATGCGCGGCTTCGCGCCCGACGCCGAAGTACACGCCTGCAAACTGTTCCCGGGCGGCCAGATCAGCCAATTGATCGATGCGCTGGAATACTGCATCGACAAGCAAATCGACGTGGTCAACCTGAGCCTGGGCGGGGCCGAAACGTCGGAAGCGCTGGAACAGCAAATTTTGCGGGCCAAGCGGGCCGGCATCGCTTGCATCGTGGCGGCCGGCAACTCGGGCGGCGCCGTGCAGTACCCGGCCTCGTCGCCCAATGTGCTGGCGGTGGCGGCGGTCGGCAAGTTCGATGAATTTCCCGCCGATAGCTATCACGCCCAAACGCTGGACGCCAATGTGGACGCCTACGGCTATTTCACCGCCAAGTTCAGCTGTTATGGTCCGCAAGTGGCGGTGTGCGGGCCGGGGGTGGCGATCACCTCATGTGTGCCGCCCAATAATTTCGCGGCCTGGGACGGCACCTCCATGGCCACCCCGCACATCACCGGTTTGGCGGCCCTGACGCTGGCCCACCACCCCGACTTCCAGAATCAATACAAGGTGCGCGGCCCGGAACGGGTGGAACGGCTGTTTCAGATCATTCGCATGAGCGCGCGCCGCGTCAGCCTGGGCGATCAGAGCCGGATCGGCTTCGGCTTGCCGGACGTGCTGACCGCCGTCGGTCTGCAACAGCAGGCGGGCCAGCCGGCCATGGCGCCTCAATCGTTGATGGGCCCGGCAATCAACCGGCCCCCGCAACAGCTCGACCCCTATGGTCTGGACGCGGCGCGCGCCGCCTATGGCGCCTACACGGCGCCGTGGTATCCGCAATTGAGCGGCTCGCCATTTTCGCAGGTCAACATCGGCACCCCCGGTTACGGGGGCACCGGCTGGTAGCGCGGCCAAGCCCGGCGGCAGCGCCGGGCAATGCACGGCCCAGCGGCAGAGGCGGGCAATGCACGGCCCGGCGCTGCCCGGCTAGGCCGGCCCGGTCGGACCCGCCATGCAAAAAGCCGCACGAGGCGGCTTTTTGCTGGCTTTTTGCTATATGGCGTCCCCAAGGGGATTCGAACCCCTGTACTCACCGTGAAAGGGTGATGTCC